>CACMCA010000006.1 GCA_902612005.1 uncultured Prochlorococcus sp.
AGGGGAAATTTTTTTCAAGAAAAAAAATAAAAGGTTTAACTTTGAAAAATGAGAAAAATAGAAAAATTTTATATTTTGATAAAAATAAACAAAAAAAATATACTTTAAAAAATAATCAACAATTTCAAGTTAAATCTTCAGATGGAAGAGGTATATGGGTAGGTCAGAAGAGGTATTCTGGCAAACTTAATCTCTTTGTACTTGATTCTGAAGTATTGGTAGTGAACGTTTTAGGAATAGAAAAATACCTAAGTAGTGTCGTGGGTTCAGAGATGCCCACAAAATGGCCTATTGAGGCATTAAAAGCACAAGCAATTGCCTCTAGAACTTATGCTTTAAAGCAAAAGGGAAATGATTTATTTGACATAGATTCAACCCAGGAAAATCAAGTCTATAATGGCTTGGAATCTAGAACTTATAAAACTATCAGAGCCGTTAAAAGTACAAGATCTTTGGTTTTGACGTATAAAAATAAATTAATTAATGCTTTGTTCCATAGCAGCTCAGGTGGAATGACAGAAAATAGTCAAGATGTATGGAAGAATAAATATCCATATTTATCAAGTGTGAAAGATTTTGACAAAAATAATCCAAAATTTAGATGGCAAAAAAATTTTTCGAGTAATGAATTAAGAAATTTATTCCCAAAGATTGGGGGTTTAAGAGATATAGAGATTCAAGATCTTACTAGCACGGGGAGGGTAAAAAATGTAAAACTCACTGGAACTTATGGCTTTGATAATATTTCAGGGGTAGTTTTAAGAAAAAGACTAGGCCTCAAAAGTAATTTTGTGAGATTTAAATTGTATGATGAAGAATTAAACAATAAATTCCCTATAAAAAAGGGATTGATAGTTTCTGGACAGGGATCAGGTCATGGAGTAGGAATGAGTCAATGGGGTGCTAAATATCTCGCCTCTAGAGGCCAAAAAGCTGAAAGAATATTAATGTATTTTTATAAGGGTGTACAGATTAAACCTTTTAAGAAAGATTATCTATAGAGGTTATTTAGCATTAAGGACTAATTTTGGTTTTATATTATATTGATCTTTATTTAAGAATCCTATCCCAAGAAGTGTTTTGTTTTTATCTACTACTTTTATGGGTTTTTTATAGTCAAAAGATTTGCTTTCTTGAAAGTAATTAATATCAACTTTAATTGCTCTTCCTGTTTGCCAAAAATTGATTTGTTCTTCATGACTTATTACAAATGTTGAAATATGATTGAGAGCAGAAATTGTTGGAATTATAAACTTTTTCAAGTTTACCCCCCTTTTTTCTTTTTCGATATCAGATATTTTGATCGAGTTTTTTTCATCAAAGCCACAAGCTGAAGTTCTTTTTAGTTCTAGAAGGCAACCTTCAGAATTAAGAATTTCTCCTATATCTCTTGCAATTGATCTTATATATGTGCCAGATGAACATTTGATTTTTATTTCTATGATTCCGTTTAACTGGTCCCATTTTATTAAAATAAGTTCTTCTATTTTTACTTCTCTTGGTGCTAATTCAAAAATTTCATTCCTAAAAGATTTTTTATAAGCTCTCTCACCATTGACATGAACACTAGATACTTTCGGCGGAATTTGTTTAATAATTCCTCTAAATCTATTTAAATATTCATCTAATTTTTGATCACTGATTTCAGGCCAACTTGTTTGATTAATTATTTCTCCGTGAATATCATCAGTGTTAGTTCTTATCCCTAATTTAATTTTTCCTATGTAAGTTTTCCCCTGAGGAAGATATTGAATAAATCTTGTTGCACTGCCTATAGCGATTGGTAATGTTCCTATAACTTCTGGGTCAAGAGTTCCTGTGTGCCCGACCTTTTTTGTGTTTAGGAACTTCCTAATTTTTCTAACACAATCATGGGAGGTACAGCCTTTATCTTTATTAATCACTAAGAATCCATCTTTAGGTTCCATTTTTAATATTAAGAATACTTTGAGAAAGATTTATAACCATTCTATGATTTTGGTATTGGAAATTTAGAGTCTGAAATTGAAAAACAATAGTCTTATATTAAACGAGTTTTTAGACAATGCTTTTAATTTGAAATCACATTTAATGGAATACTTATCTATTAGAGAATGTGATTTAGATGGTTTCCTTGCAAATGCAAAGATGAATTTAGCAAATTCGCATCCTGGGGATGCTTTGAATGATGTTTCAGATTTTTATACTGAAATTGTGGGAGAGAGGCATGTAGCTGATTTAGCTGCTTGGCATATCACAAGTAGGGACTATATCGCTGATACTTTAAAACTTCAGCAGAGATTTTCTAGAGATTTAGTTTTAGATTTTGGAGGAGGTATTGGCACGCATGCCTTAGCAAACGCTATGTCTTCTAAAGTTGAGCATGTATTTTTTGTAGATATTAATCAAACAAATAGAAATTTTGTTGAATACAGGGCTAGGAAATTAGGAGTCGAAAAAAAACTTTCTTTTTGCAAGACAATTCAAGATACACAAATATTCAAATTTGATACGATAATTTGTCTCGATGTTTTGGAACATCTTGCAGATCCGGCTTCTCAAATTAATAATTTCAGAGAGATCATGGATAGCAATTCTATTGCTTTATTCAATTGGTATTTTTATAAAGGAGATAAAAATGAATATCCTTTTCATATTGATGATTGTCAAGTTGTTGAAAAGTTTTTTAAGACTCTCCAATTAAATTTTTTAGAGGTATTTCATCCTATTCTTATAACTACAAGAGCTTATAAGAAAATTAGATAACTATATTAATTCTTTTTCTATTTCTTAAATTTCTTTTAATGCTTTCGAAACTTACGGTGCCTTCTTTTAGTGCAAAAAGCGTGTCATCTTTTCCTTTGCCAACATTTTTTCCGGGCAAAAATGATGTACCTCTTTGGCGAATTAAAATTGATCCAGCAGTTACTTTTTCTCCACCATAAGCTTTAACCCCCAGTCTTTTGGAATTTGAATCTCGACCGTTTC
The DNA here is from genome assembly GCA_902612005.1 of uncultured Prochlorococcus sp. Taxonomy (GTDB): domain Bacteria; phylum Cyanobacteriota; class Cyanobacteriia; order PCC-6307; family Cyanobiaceae; genus Prochlorococcus_A. Next base: position 2,968 of record CACMCA010000006.1, read on the forward strand.
TTGTAGAACCTGTTCCTTTTTTATGTGCCATTAGAAATGTTTAATTTGTAGATTTTTCGGATTTTGGTTTAGTTTCCTTTTTTAAGGTTTCTTTTTTTGAAGAAGACTTAGGAGTCCCTTTACCTATTGAGATAGATTTTACCATAACTCTTGTAAGTTCTTGTCTATGCCCCATTTTTCTTCTTGTCTTTTTTTTTGGACGCATTTTGTATACGAGAATTTTCTTGTCTCTTTTATGGGAGACTACTTCTAATTCAATTTTTGCATCCTTAACATAAGGTTTCCCGACAGTGATAGAGTCTTTGTCTTTTAAAAGTAAAACTTTTTCTAGTGTTATCTTATCTTTCTCTTTTGCATTTAACCTGTCTATGTCATAGTATCTGTTTAATTCGAACCAAAATTGTTGACCCGAAGTTTCAGCTATAGCGTACAATTCATTACTTTTTAAAGAATTGTTTGATGAGTTTTTTAAATTTGTCATATCTTAAAGACGCTATTAGGCTCAAATTGATAATTTGATTTAGCCAAATAAGCAATCATAGTAATTTGTTTATTTTCTTATTTTGTAGTGTAATAAGTCAAGGGTTGTTTTAAATCTTTTATATCAATTCAAGAATCATAACAATGGCAGCAAGAAAAACATATATTTTAAAACTCTATGTTGCTGGAAATACTCCTAATTCAATGAGAGCCTTAAACACTTTAAGAGAAATTTTAGAAAATGAATTCAAAGGAGTTTATGCTCTGAAAGTGATTGATGTACTTAAGCAACCACAACTTGCAGAAGAAGATAAAATTTTAGCCACCCCAACTTTAGCTAAAATTTTACCGCCACCAGTAAGAAAAATCATAGGTGATCTCTCAGATAGAGAGAAAGTTTTAATTGGTTTGGATCTACTTTTTGATGAATTAACTGAAACTGAATATAGTGGAGATAAATAATATATACAAAACTTTTATAATTAAAAATAAATTCAAAATTTATTTTATTTTTGTTAACTAGCACAAAACTATGAATGATAAGAAATTTGGTAAATCAAATAAAATGCAAGTACAAAAATTACCAACTGGAATAGAAGGCTTTGATGATGTTTGTAGGGGTGGGTTACCTGTGTCTCGAAGTACACTCGTTAGTGGTACCTCAGGAACGGGTAAAACTGTTTTTTCTCTGCAATATTTACACCATGGAATTTGTAATTTTGATGAACCTGGAATATTTGTGACATTTGAGGAATCACCTTTAGACATTATTAGAAATGCCTCAAGTTTTGGTTGGGATTTACAAGAATTAATTGATCAAAATAAACTTTTTATCTTGGATGCTTCTCCTGACCCAGATGGTCAGGATGTTGCGGGCAACTTTGACTTGTCAGGTCTAATTGAGAGAATTAGTTATGCAATTAGAAAATATAAAGCTAAAAGAGTTGCAATAGATTCAATAACTGCAGTCTTTCAACAGTATGATGCTATTTACGTTGTTAGAAGAGAAATATTTAGATTGATAGCAAGACTGAAAGAAATAGGTGTGACAACAGTTATGACTACAGAAAGAGTTGATGATTACGGACCAATTGCCAGATATGGAGTAGAAGAATTTGTATCTGATAATGTTGTCTTATTGAGAAATGTTCTTGAGTCAGAGAAGAGAAGAAGAACTCTAGAAGTTTTGAAGTTAAGAGGCACTATACATATGAAAGGTGAATATCCATTCACTATGGGCATGGATGGAATAAGTGTGTTTGCCTTAGGAGCAATGAGATTAACGCAGAGATCTTCTAATATTAGGATTAGCTCTGGAGTTATAGATCTTGATGATATGTGTGGTGGTGGATATTTTCAAGATTCCATCATTCTTGCCACTGGAGCTACTGGTACAGGCAAAACAATGCTTGTATCAAAATTTGTTGAAGATGCTTATAACAATAACGAAAGAGCAATACTTTTTGCATATGAAGAATCCAGGGCTCAATTGCTTAGGAACGCGACTAGCTGGGGAATAGATTTTGAAAAAATGGAAAGTGATGGGTTATTAAAAATTATTTGTGCATACCCTGAATCAACTGGTTTAGAAGATCACTTACAAATTATAAAAACGCAAATTAATCAATTCAAACCTAAAAGAATGGCAATTGATTCTCTCTCTGCATTAGCCAGAGGTGTAAGTTTGAATGCCTTTAGACAGTTTGTAATTGCTGTTACCGGTTATACTAAACAAGAGGAAATAGCAGGCTTTTTTACTAATACTGCAGAAGAATTTATGGGAAGTCATTCTATAACTGATTCTCATATATCAACTATTACAGATACCATATTGTTGCTTCAGTATGTAGAAATAAAAGGTGAGATGGCACGAGCTTTAAATGTTTTTAAAATGCGGGGTTCATGGCATGATAAACGAATAAGAGAATTTATCATTACAAATAGTGGCCCGGAAATAAAAGATTCTTTTTCTAATTTTGAACAAATATTTAGTGGTGCCCCTCACAGAGTTGTACCTGATCAAAATGTTCAAAATGTTTTTAAAGGATTAGAAAATAATTAGATAATAATTAGATAATTTATTAAATTTCAGCACCTGAGAAAGAATCTGAATTATTAATAGCTTTTGTCAATAATTCATCTTTATCTGATTGTGCTAAGGCTAAATCAAACCAAAAAGTTGTTCCTACTCCTAATTCACTAGCCATACGAATTTCTCCACCGTGTTTTTCAACTATTCCTCGAACTATTGATAAACCTAAACCTGTCCCTTGCTCAGTATGAACAGAATTCTCTACTCTATAAAAACGATCAAATATCTTTTCTTGATCAGCTTGAGATATTCCTGAGCCGGTATCAGCTATCTCAATTCTTACTTTTGGAAGTGGTGAAACTAATTCACATTGAGGGGCTCCATCATTTTTAATACTTGGAGGGAAAGCAGGACAGGAATCTGGCCAAGTATAAGCTCTAATTATTAGAGAACTGTTTTTTGGACTAAATTTCAACCCATTACCAAGTAAATTATCAAAAACCTGTAAAATTAAATCGAAATTTCCAAGAATTTGGGGAATAGTTTCCTCTATATCGTGAGCTAATGAAACATTTTTTTCTGTAGCATTAAGTCTATAATTTCTAAGAGTTTGTTCTATTGCTGGTTTTATATCCATTTTTTCTAGCTGAATAATTTTCCCTGATTCCAATCTAGATAAATCTAAAACATCATTTACAAGTCTTGTTAACCTATCAGTCTCTGAATTTGCAATTCCTAAAAATTCTATTTGTTCTTCATCAGAAAGCTGATCTTTTAAATCATGTAAGGTCTCTACATAACTTTTGATATTAAAAAGTGGTGTCCTTAATTCGTGCGAAACATTACTAATAAATCTATTTTGTGCTGCATTAAGTTCAACTTCTCTCGTTAAATCTTGAATGGTTACAGCAATTCCTTTTAATTCAATTTTATTTGTATCTAAAACAGATTGCAAAACAATTCTTAAGGTTCTGGCTGGCTCTCCTAAGCTGAATCTTAAATCGTCCTTCTCCTTTTCCCTATTTAGAATAGATTCTATATTTGTATGTAAGTCATTAGATAAAATTTCGGGAATTTCATTTAAAAAATGTTTACCCTCTAAAAATCTTCCTTCCCAACGAAATAATCTCTTTGCTGTTGGATTAGTAAGTACAATCTTCCCTTGTGAGTCCAATAATATGGCACCATCAGCCATTGTAGCTATCAAAGATTGCTGCTTAATTTGTTCAGCTTTTAGTTCTTCTATATTAGCTTCGTCATAATTTTCTAACTGTGTTGCCATTCGGTTAAATCCATTTAAGAGTTCTCCTAGATCACCTGTCATGGGTAAAGAAATTCTAGATTTAAAATTTCCTTTTGAAATTTCTCTAACACCTCTTACTAACTCTCTGACTGGTCTTGTAATTGTAAGTGCATTAAATACAGCTCCAAGTATTACTAAAACCCAAATAGAGATAAACACTGCAATGGTTACTTCTCTGGTTAAAGCAGCACTCGCTAGTGCTTTTTTATTAGGGGTGACTCCCAAAGCTAAAGTTCCTAGATATTTGCCTTTCCACAACATTGGAACAAATACATCTGTTACTTGACCTTGAGGTGTCGCATGCTGCCTAACTAAAGGGAATTGTGGCCTCTTTTTTAATTCTGAGGGTAGTTTTAATCTTCTAGTGAGCTGAAACTGACTGTCTGAGCTTGCTGGTGTTGCACTGATGGGTATCCCAAGTTGAACAATATCTTCAGCATCAGTAAAAAATATATATCGCAGGTTACGACTTGATCTCCAAAACTTTTCGGCTACATTTGAAATTTCTTTTTTTTGGTTATTAGCGACTAATTCTGTAACATTTCCAGATAACAATAAGCCAAGATCTCGAGCATATCTTGTATCATTCATTCCTGCATCTCTTTGAATACTATTTAATGCAAAAAAAGTTATTCCTGTCATTAGAAGGCTTACGACAAGAGTTGCTATAGCTAACAACTTTGTTCTTAAACTGAACCTACTCCACCAGGCGAGGAGTCCATTAATCCAATAGTTATTAACATCTTCATTGTCAGTGATGTTATATTTTCCACTTTCTCGATTATTGGTATCCACCATAAGCTTAATTCTCCTTAGAAAAGTTTTTCCTCACTTGATGCCCTATGTCATTTCTAAAATAAATACCCTCAAAATGAATTTCTTTTAAATTTTTGTATGCTTTTTCAAAAACCATATCGAAGTCCTTATCTTGACAGACAATACTTAAGACTCTTCCTCCATCAGTTAATAATTGACCATTTTCACTAAAAGAAGTACCCGAGTCGAAAATTTGACAATCATTTGCGTCTATATTACCTATTTTTATATGAAAGCCAGTCTTATATTCGTAGGGATAACCTTTAGAGGTGGCCACTATACAAGCACTAACTCTATCGGAAGTATCAATTTTTTCACCACCAGTTAAATTTCCCATTGAACATTTTTCTAAAAGAAATACAAAATTTTTATCCATCAAAGGCATTATTGTTTGACATTCAGGATCACCAAATCTACAGTTATATTCTATAACTTTGGGCCCAGATTGTGTGATCATTAACCCAAAATAGATTACTCCTCTATAATCAATATTTCTTTTATTTAGTTCATTAATTGTAGGTTTAATTATCTCTTTGTTGATTCTATCAAGGGAATCTTCTGTTAATAATGGGGCAGGAGAATAAGCCCCCATACCGCCTGTATTTGGGCCTTTATCTTTCTCATTAAGTCGTTTATGATCTTGGGCAGTTGGAAGTAATATATATTTTTTCCCATCGCATAAAGCAAAAACCGAAACTTCTGGCCCTTGAATTTTTTCTTCAAGAACAACGACATCACCAGCGTTGCCAAATCTACCATTAAAAATTGACTCTGCCGCTTTAAGGCATTCATCTTTTGAATTAGGAATAAAAACACCTTTTCCTGAGGCTAGACCATCAGCTTTTACTACCAGTGGAACTGAGGATGAATTGATAATTTTTTTTGCTTCTTCTAGAGAATTGACTTTCCAAAAGTTTGCAGTTGGAATATTTGCGTCTTGCATAAATTCCTTTGCCCAAGATTTACTAAATTCTAATCTTGCTCCATCTTTATTAGGACCAAATACTTTAAAATTTTTTTTGCGAAGAAAATCAGCTAACCCGTTTGCCAGGGGAATTTCTGGTCCGACTATAACTAAATCTATCTTAAAAAAATCAAGCTTTTCGACTAGTTTATTTTTATTATTTATGTCAATTTTTATTCTTTCACATTTATTTATTCTTTCTGAACCAGCGTTACCAGGTATTAAATAAACTTTTTTAACTAATTGATTTCTTTGAATAGCCCAAGCCAAAGAGTTTTCTCTCCCGCCATTTCCAATTATAAGGATATTTTCTAAACTAATAGAGCTACTAGAAATTGGTGAATGATTTACCATATATTTTTTATTAAGGTTATAGGTTTCGATGAATAATCAGTTAAAATAAAATAGAATCATTTGGAGATGGTCTCTAATAATTATGATAATTACAAAAAGTATTTTAGTAATAATAATGAGGTTTTAGATTAATGAATAATAAATATGAGTTGATTTATGAAGGCAAAGCAAAAAAAGTATTTACTCATGATGATGCAGATAAAGTAAAAATTGAATTTAAAGATGATGCTACTGCTTTTAATGCGTTGAAAAAAGAAAAATTTGAAGGTAAAGGTAAACTTAATTGCCTAATAAGTGCAAGAATTTTTGAGATTCTAATTAAGAAGAATATTCCAACTCATTTTATTGAACTTGAAAATGAAAATACAATGATTGCAAAAAAAATAAAAGTAATCCCATTAGAAATTGTTTTAAGAAATACTGCTTATGGTTCTTTGTGTAAACAAACGACTATTAAACCTGGTACTTCCCTATCAAAACCATTAATTGATATTTATCTTAAAAATGATGAACTTAATGATCCCCTTATTACAAAAGATAGAATTGAATTAATGAATATATTAAGCTCTCATGATTTAGAATTAATAATAGATTTAACTTTAAAAATTAATGTAATCTTGAAAAGTTTTTTTAAAAATATTCAACTTAAACTTGTGGATTTCAAGTTGGAATTTGGTCATGATTTTAGAAATAATATTCTTCTTGGGGATGAAATAAGTCCTGATAATTGTAGATTATGGGATCTTAATCAAAAAAATGATACAATATTAAGTCTAGACAAAGATAGATTTAGGAATGATTTAGGTGGTCTCATTGAAGCTTATAGTGAAATTAATCGAAGAATAAGCGATTTTCTCCAACTCAATTGAATAAATAATTATTTACTTATCTTGAATTAAAGTACTATGCAAAAACATTTTTTAAAATTTAGAAAGGGTTTCACAAATGTTGCCTTCTCCCCTTTGATTTTGATATTAAATAATTCAGAACTGGCCGCTGAGTATTTGCCAAATAGTGTTGATCAATCAATAAGAACCTTTGAAATGCCAAATATTAATAATGGTTCATTTCAAAGGATTGATATCAAAAAAGGAGAGAAATTTCTTTTTGCAGAAAATAATAATGATACTAATGAAAAAAGTGTTCTTATCTCAGAAATAATTATCGAAGGTTGGGAAAATCATCCTGAAGGTAGAAAACTTGAATTGGCTGCATATGATTCTATGAGCATAAAGCCCGGAAGTATTGTTGATAATCGAATTTTAAATCAAGACATCAATGCAATATATGCTAGTGGTTGGTTTTCAGGAGTAAAAATAAAGTCTCAAGATGGGCCGCTAGGCGTGAGGCTAATAGTAAATGTAGTGCCTAATCCAATTTTGACCAAAGTTGAACTTAAACCAATAAACTCTGTAATTTCTAATGAATATGTAGATGATATTTTTAATAATTATTATGGAACAACTCTTAACTTAAATGAATTTCAAAATAAGATAGAAATAATAAAAAAACGCTATGAAAAAGAGGGTTATTCTCTAGTTAGAATTAGTGGCCCTGATAGAATCTCTGAGAACGGAGTAATAACATTAAAAGTTTCTGAGGGGATCATATCTGACGTAAAAATAAGATTCCTAGATTCTGATGGTGAATCTGTAATTGATGGGAAACCTAGAAAAGGGAAAACAAAAGACTGGGTCATAAAAAGAGAATTAAAAACACAACCTGGCTCAATATTTAATAGAAAAATTTTAGAGGCTGATATCCGTAGACTATATGCCACATCATTATTTGATGATATAAAGGTTTCTCTTGGCCCTGACAATTCAAATCCAGGTCAAGTCATAATTTTTTTAGACTTCAGCGAGATAAGAACAGGATCATTAACAGGTGGACTTGGTTATAGCAATAGTTCAGGTATCTTCGCAACAATTGGTTTGCAGGAAACAAATACATTAGGTAGAGCATGGTCTACAAATTTAAACCTTAATTTTGGGGAATATTCAACTACCTATAATTTTTCATTATATGATCCATGGATTAAAGGAGATAAACATAAAACATCTTTTAGAACAAATGTTTTTCTAAGCAGAGATTATCCACAAGAATTTAAAAGTGAAAAAAATGGGAGATTTTATGCAGTTGATGATCAAATACCTTCTAGTTCAGATACTTTTTCATCAATAGTTTTAGAAAAAACAGGAGGCGGCTTTTCTTTTTCAAGACCTCTTAATGGTGGAGATCCATTCAAGGTCGCTAAATGGAGAGTTCTTGCAGGGATGAATTTTAAGGAAGTGAAGATGATTGATGGTGATGGGAACAAAAAACCTTTTGGCGATATGACGCCAACTACACCCAAAAATATAAGCGAGATTATTTGTATTGGATTCACTCCAAATGATGGTTCATGCCCTGCAGAAAATTTATTAGTGAGTTTTATTGCTAGTACTTCTAGAAATAATTTGAACAATTCCATCAACCCTACTGCAGGAAATAAATTTAGCTTTGGTAGCGAACAATTTGTTTCTATGGGGACAAACTCCCCTACTTTTAATAGGATGAAAGCTTCATATTCATTTTTTATCCCAACAAAATTAATAAATTTAACTAAAGCATGTAAGTCTAGCGATGCCACTAGTAAAGACTGTCCTCAAGCTATTGGGTTTCAATTTAAGACAGGAACTATTCTTGGAGAATTACCTCCTTACGAAGCATTTTGTTTGGGAGGAACCTCATCTGTTAGAGGTTGGAGATCTTGTGATTTAGCTGTAAGTAGAAGTTTTGTTGAGGGCACAGCAGAATATAGATTTCCTGTTTGGAGAATGATATCAGGAGCTTTATTCGTTGATGCAGGAAGTGATCTTGGCTCTCAAAAGGAAGTTCCTGGAAAACCGGGAAAATTATTGAAGAAATCAGGTTCTGGTTTTTCCCTTGGAGGAGGACTTGGGGTTAAAACACCAATAGGTCCATTGAGATTAGATGTTGCTAGCAAGGATCTAAGTGGAGATTGGAGATATACACTTGGAGTTGGATGGAAGTTTTAAGTGTTTTCATGGCCTGCTAATTATGATTCTTGCTATACCTTGGCTGGTGTGATCTCCAGAGAGGGTATAGGTCTTCACAGTGGAGAAAAAACAAGAGTTACAATTTCCCCCTATGACAAAGAAGGATATTATGTCTCTTTTAGGGACAAACCTAACGAGATTTTTAAGTTAACTCAGGATTTGATTGGGAGTACGATGCTTTGTACAGCGGTTAAATTAGGGGAGAGAAATTTGTATACCATCGAACACTTACTGTCTTCAATGGCAGGATGTGGCTTGAGTTATATACATATTGAAGTTGATGGGAAAGAGATTCCTCTTTTAGATGGATCAGCAATCCAGTGGGTTAGAGATTTTGAAGAAGTTGGGATAAAAAGGGTACCTAGACCAGATAATTTCTTTAGAGAGATAAATAAATCAATAATTATAAATAAAGAAGCATCTGTTATAGCCGCAACTCCTTCTGAAAAAACTACAATCATATCTACTATAAGTTTTGCCTATAAAGCAATTGGAAATCAAACTTTTGTGATTGAATTAAATCCAAAAAGTTTTGTTGAAATGATTGCTCCTGCTAGAACATTTGGTTTTAAAGATCAATTTCAAGAGTTAAGTGAACTTGGATTAATAAAAGGTGGAAGTTTAGAGAATGCCCTTGTTTGTGATGGTGATAAATGGGTTAATCCACCATTAAGATTTGATAATGAACCAATAAGACATAAAATTTTAGACCTCATTGGGGACTTGGCTTTGGTAGGGTTACCTAAGGCTCAAATTTTAGTTTATAAAGGATCACATTCTTTAAATGCTTTATTGGCCTCATCGCTAAAAATTTAACTTTATCTTTAATTGTTTTGGAAAATAAATTATTCAGTGAAAATAATCAACTTTCCTCTGAACAGATACTAGGTTTGTTACCTCATAGATATCCTTTTGCTCTTGTAGACAAAGTCATAGAGTATATTCCAGGAGAAAGAGCTGTTGGAGTAAAAAACGTAACTATAAATGAGCCTCAATTTCAGGGACACTTTCCTGAGAGACCCTTGATGCCTGGAGTTCTTATTGTTGAATCAATGGCTCAAGTTGGTGGAATAATTGTAACGCAAATGCCTGATCTTCCTAAAGGACTTTTCGTATTCGCTGGAATTAATAATGTTAAATTCAGAAAACCAGTTGTACCTGGAGATCAATTGATAATTTCTTGTGAGTTATTGTCTATTAAAAGAAAAAGATTTGGGAAGGTTAAAGGCGAGGCTCATGTTGATGGGAAGTTGGTTTGCGTTGGAGAATTAATGTTTTCATTAGTTGATTAGGGATATGGATAATAAAAATACAGAATTTAATTCAAGCTTTAGTGGTGTGAAAGTCCACCCTAATGCTTTTGTTGATCCAAGTGCTGAATTACATGATGGCGTTATTATCTCTCAAGGAGCTATTGTTGGTCCTAATGTGACTATCGGAAAAGGAACTAAAATAGGACCGAATGCTGTTATTTCAGGAAGAACTAACATTGGTATAAACAATAAAGTTTTCCCAAATGTTTTTATAGGTCTTGATCCCCAAGACCTTAAATATAAAGGTGCCCCTACTGAAGTAATTATTGGAGATAATAATACTTTCAGAGAATGTGTAACTATTAATAAAGCAACTGATGAAGGTGAAAAAACCATTATAGGCAATAATAATTTGTTGATGGCTTATACTCACATCGGACATAATTGTGAACTTGGAAACAGTATAGTTTTATCAAATAGTGTTCAAGTAGCGGGCCATGTGAAGATCGAAGATAAAGCTATTATTGGCGGTTGTTTAGGTATTCATCAATTTGTACATATTGGATATTTAGCAATGATTGGAGGGATGACTAGAGTAGACAGAGATGTCCCCCCTTTTTGTTTGGCAGAAGGGCATCCAGGAAGATTGAGAGGTTTAAATAGGATTGGAATTAAGAGAAGTGGTTTAATGGAAAATAAGGATTTTGACTTAAAATTACTTCAAAGTAATTGGAATCTACTATTTAAATCTAGTGATGCAATTTCAAATTCACTAGAAAAAGTAATGAAAGGAGAATTAGATATTTCATCTTCAAGATTATGTAGTTTTTTAAAAGAGTCAATATCTAAAGAAAGACGAGGACCAATGCCTTTAGTGAATATATGAACAAAAAGATATTTATAAGTACTGGAGAAGTCTCTGGAGATTTGCACGGAAGTTTGTTATCAAAAGCATTATTAGATGAAGCTAAAAAAAAATCTATAGATTTAGAAATTTGCGGATTAGGTGGGGAAAGGATGAAGAAAGAAGGTGTAAAAGTTCTTCAAGATACTACTTCAATTAGTGCAATAGGAATTTGGGAGGCTTTACCTCTAATTATTCCAACAATAAGAATTCAAAAAAGGTTTTACAAATTTCTAAAAAAATATCCTCCCGATTGCTTAATTTTGATTGACTATATGGGACCCAATATAAAAATTGGTACCCAATTAAAAAGATCGAAGATTAATATTCCAATTTTTTACTATATTGCTCCTCAAGAGTGGGCTTATAGGGTTGGCAATAATAATTCAACAAATCTAATAAAGTTTTCTGATAAGATTTTTGCGATTTTTAAGAAAGAAGCAGCATTCTACAAAAAGAGGGGCGGGAATGTTTTTTGGGTTGGACATCCATTGATTGATTTAACAAAAAAAACTTCCACTAAAGAAAGATGCCAGAACTATTTTAAACCTTCGCCCAGATCAAAACATCATACTTTTAATGCCCGCATCAAGACCTCAAGAATTGCGATATATATTACCTACTTTCATGAAAGCGGCTAAAAAAATTACAACAAAAATATCCAAGTTTAGTTGTCTATATTCCCTCATGTCGCAATGTTTTTGATGAAATATTCAAAAAAGCCTTTAGAAAATATCAAGTTAAAGGACTTGTGATTTCTCAAAAAGATAGTGCAAAATTAAAGCCTTATATTTATTCACTCACTAAAATTGCTCTTTGTAAATCTGGGACAGTTAATATGGAATTAGCTTTATATGGAATCCCACAGATTGTTGGTTATAGAGTAAGTAGGGTAACTGCTTTTATTGCCAAAAAAATTCTCAATTTCAAAGTAAAATTTATTTCCCCTGTAAATTTGTTAGTTAATAAATTTATAATCCCTGAATTTGTACAAAAGGAGTTTGATGAAAAGAAAATTTTTTATAAATCTTGTAGGATTCTTGAAGGGAAGTCAGAACAAATAAAAATTAAGAAAGGTTATGCTTTTTTAAAAAAAGAATTAGGAGAAGAGGGCGTAGTCCAGAGAGCTGCTAAAGAGATTATTAATTCTATTATTTGAACTTTATAATAAATAAATGAAATATTTCTTACCTCTAATAATTACTCTTTCAATATTTATTAATCCTGTAAACGCTTTTGCAGAGGAATTAATTCTTGCAGGAGGTTGTTTTTGGTGTTTAGAACATGATTTAGAGTCATTAAAGGGGATAAATTTTGTACAAAGTGGCTATTCAGGTGGAGATTTACAAAATCCTACATACGAAAATCATGTAGGACATCAAGAAGTGGTTTTGGTTAACTATAATTCCAAATTTGTAACTTTACCCGAGATACTTAGGCTCTATTTTAGAAATATTGATCCTCTGGACGGCAACGGTCAATTTTGTGATCGTGGAGATTCTTATAGGCCAGTCATTTTTTTCAAAGATGCAACTGAGGAAAGTGATGCAAAAAATGCAATTGTTTCGGCCTCTAATGAATTGCGGGTGCCATTAGAAAAAATATCGGTAGAACTAAAATCAAAAGGTCAATTTTGGTTGGCTGAAGAATATCATCAGGATTTCGCTGAGAGAAATGAATTAAAATATAAGTTCTATAGATTCTCATGTGGGAGAGATCAGAGGTTGGATAAATTATGGGGCGATAACGCTAGATCAACAAATCTTTGGGATGAATGATTAAAATATAGTTATTTATTTTTAATCCATTGAACAAGAGTTTTAACTCCAAAACCGGTTGCGCCTGATGGGTTAATTCCCTTATTCTTGTCAGTCCAACAAGTCCCAGCAATATCAATATGAGCCCATTTAATCTCTTTATCAAAGAATTCTTCTAAAAACAAAGCAGCAGTTATTGACCCACCTGCTCTAGGGCCTGTATTTTTCATATCAGCTATATGAGACTTTAAACCTTCTTTATAAGATTTTTGTAAAGGCATTTGCCATAATTCTTCTCCAGAAAGGGCTGATGCAGCTTTTAGATCATTTGCTAGATCATCATTATTGCTCCAGAATCCAGCTACATCATTCCCTAATGCAACAACAATAGCTCCTGTTAAAGTTGCTAGATCTATTATTGAATCCGGTTTTAAATTTGATGCGTAAGTTAAAGCATCAGCTAATGTGAGTCTACCCTCTGCATCAGTGTTATTGATTTCAATTGTCTTACCATTAGATGCTTTAACTACATCTCCGGGATGTACTGCGGATCCATTTATCATGTTTTCGCAAGATGCCACAATAAAATGAATTTCTAATCCCTTTGGTTTTATTGCTCCAAGTGCTTTTGCTGCTCCTAAAACAGCAGCGCTTCCGCCCATATCATATTTCATCATTTCAATCTGAGATGCTCCCACTTTCAGGTTGTATCCTCCAGAGTCAAAGGTTAAACCCTTCCCAACAAGCGCAATCTTTTCTTTTATAGGCCCCTCTGACTTTAAAGTAAGATGTATAAATTTAGGATCTAAATCAGAACCTTTTGCTACAGCTAAATATGCACCCATTCCTAAATCTTCACAATCTTTTGCCTCTAAAATTTTTACTTCCAAACCATGATCTTTAGCTATTTGAGAAGCTTGTACAGACATTTCCTTAGGTGTAAGACTATTTGGAGGGGCGGCTACAAGTCTTCTAGCTAGTTCTACACCTTCACATATTTGTGCGGTCTCTTCAAAGCTAATATTCTCAAATTTTTTTAAATTCAAAAACTCTATTTCCTTAAGAACTTTCTTTTCATCTTTTTTCTTATTGAATCGATTGTCCTTGTAGGCAGATAATCTTGCTGACTCTGCTAATTGATTTATTTCTAGTTCTGAATTGATTAATTCCCAGGGTAGCAAGATGCTGATTTTTTCATTTTTATCAACTGTTTTCCTAACTAAATTTCCTATAGAGTTTTCTATATCACTTTTATTTAGGTCTTTTGATTTGCCAAGACCAACTACGATTAAAGTTTCTAATTTTTGATCTAAAAATTCAAATGTTAAAGTTTTTCCTTTTTCTCCTTTGAATTTTTTTTGAGTAATTTTTTTTAGTAATAATTTTGGGTCAACTACAAACTCTATTTTTTCAAATTGGCTTGCAATTTCTTCCTCTAAAACTCCAAAAATTAATGAAGCACCTTGCCAGTTATCTAGATTTTTTTGGAATGTGGAAAATTGCATTTGTAAAATAGATTTAATTAACTTTTAGTTGTTTGTGAAAGTAGTTGCCCACCTATCTCGAGTTTCTTTATTAAAAGGTGGTAACCATAAATATATCAGTTGCTGTTCTAATTTACGTCTTAATTTTACTTCTTTCGGTACATCTAAGAAGAAACGAATATCTTGGTGACTTGAGAGTTTGTTATGAGCAAGGGCTTCTTTATAGTTCATGAGGTAATTTTTACAGTCATGTTCTCCCTTCCATCTCTTATTTGCTGAATTTGTTTCTCCTATATATAGGATTATTTTCGAACTCTCCATCGAGTCAATTACAAAATACATTGCTGGCCCAGTGTGTACATATTGATTGGTTCTCCAAAAGTTCAATGATAAAGGCTGCAGGGAAAAAGGATCAATTTTTCTTTCATTGGAGATTATATTTATAGGAAGACTTGTTTGGTTCAAAGTTTTATTGTGAGTATCTTTTGAAATTTTGAATTGGTGATTATATATTCTATTTCTCCATTCAGTTAGGTTTTTGCCTTTGATTTTTAGATTGTTTGAATTTTGAAACTTAATTGATGTATTTACATTTGAACCGAATAATTCAAATTGTCTATGTTGATTTGAAATATTATTTAGGTTAAATTTTTCCAATATTTATATAATATGTCTATTAAATTTAATTCTGAAAAGATATAAATCAAAGAATTATTTATAAACTAAAATTTATTAATGTTCTAATCAATTGAAAAGATTCTTGTTATCTTGTAAATGAGCCTTAATCTTGCGAAGAAAAAAAATAGAAATGGGATTCTTTGAGTCAGACATCGTTCAAGAAGAAGCTAAAAAGCTTTTTACAGATTACCAAGAACTTATGAAACTTGGTTCTGATTATGGAAAATTTGACAGAGAAGGGAAAAAAATGTTTATAAAAAAAATGGAATCACTTATGGATCGTTATAAGGTTTTTATGAAGAGATTTGAATTGTCTGAAGATTTTCAAGCAAAAATGACAGTAGAACAATTAAAGACACAGTTAAGTCAATTTGGGATCACTCCTGATCAAATGTTCGATCAAATGAATAAAACCTTAATAAGAATGAAGGATGAACTTGATAAAACTTCTTAAATTGTTAAAGCTTCATGTCAGATAATTTAATATTGCCATCATGGCTGTCAAGAGGAATAGAAGAATATTTTCCAATTAAGGGAACAGATCAAACCTTTTCGGAGATAATTGATCATGCAAAAAAAAAATAATAAAAAATTAAGGGTTAAACTCGGGATTGATCCAACTGGAACAGATATTCATCTTGGGCATAGCATATTGTTTAAAAAACTTAGGGCATTCCAAGATAATGGACATATTGCAGTTTTAATTATTGGAGATTTTACTGCTCAAATTGGAGACCCAACCGGAAAAAACAAAACAAGAGTTCAGTTATCGGAAAAACAAGTTAAGGATAATGCAAAAACATACTTAACCCAACTAGGGATGGGAAAGCCAGCTAATGAATCTATTTTAGATTTTGATTCAAAAGATAGAATAGAAATTAGATACAACAGTGAATGGTTAAAAGGATTAAATCTTAATTCGATAATTGAATTAATGGGTAGTGCAACAGTTAGTCAAATGCTAGCTAAGGAGGAATTTAATAAAAGGTATACTTCGCAAGTTCCAATTGCTTTGCATGAATTCTTATATCCACTATTACAAGGTTACGATTCTGTAATTGTTCAATCAGATATTGAGCTTGGAGGTACAGATCAGAAATTTAATATTGCAATAGGAAGAGATCTTCAAAGGTATTTTAAACAAGACCCTCAATTTGGTGTTCTACTTCCAATTTTGACAGGTTTAGATGGAATTAAGAAGATGAGTAAATCTGAATTTAACACCGTCGGCTTGACTGAAGATCCGCTTTCAATGTATTCAAAACTAGAAAAAGTACCAGATAATATCATACCCGCTTATTTTGAATTACTTACTGAATTAGATTTAAGTTTTCTTGAAAACTCAAATCCTCGTGAATTACAGAGAAGAATGGCTTTAGAAGTTACTACTTTATTTCATGGAGCTGAAGAAGCATTAAAGGCGCAATCAAACTGCGAAAAATTATTCCTTGGACACAAAGATAAAGTTGGAGAAATTCCAGAGATTTCTTTAAAAGATGTAGTTTTTCCAGTAAAGTTTTTTTACTTATTAAGTGCTCTAAAACTTTTCAAATCCAGCAGCGAATCCAAAAGATCTATTAAAGGTGGGGGTGTGAAAATTGATAGTCAGAAAGTAATAAATCCAGATTTAGTTTTTAATTCAAAAAATGATTTGAAAGGAAAAATTTTGCAAATTGGAAAAAAAATAATTAAGAGGTTTGAAAACTGAAAATTGATGAATAACAGATTTAATTCAGAAAATAAAATAATATTGGCAATGGATGGATTAGATCTAAGTCAAGCAAAATTACTTTTGGAAAAATGTCCTAATATTAAGTGGGTGAAAGTTGGGTTAGAGCTTTTTGTTAGGGAAGGTCCAAGAGTTATTGAAATATTAAAAGGTTTAAATAAAAAAATTTTTTTAGACTTAAAATTTCATGATATTCCCAATACCATGCGTGCAGCATGTTGCCAAGTTTCAAAATTAGGGGTTGATATAATTTCTATTCATGCTTCAGCAGGTCTAAAAGCTCTTAAGGATTCAAAAAAAGCATCTTTAGAAGGAGCTACCTCAGTCAGTGTAAAACCTCCATTAGTTGTAGGAATAACTGTTTTAACAAGCTTTTCTCTTAAAGATTTTCAAACTGATCTTGATAGAAATAATTCAATTGAAGAAAATGTTTTGAGACTTGCTAGGTTGTCTTTTGATGCAGGATTAGATGGTTGTGTTTGTTCCCCTTGGGAGGTAAAAATGTTGAGATCTATTTATAATGATAATTTTGAACTTATTACACCAGGTATTAGATTAAATATTGACAATAAAGATGATCAAAATAGAATTATGACTCCTCATGAAGCAATAGATCAAGGCGCTTCAAAGTTAGTCATTGGTAGATCAATATCAAAAGCCATAGATCCTAATAAAGCTCTAATAGAAATATTTAAATCTATTGATTCTGATTAATTTTGGATTCCTCTCCCTTAAGTAATCTTTTTATGTTTGTTCTATGTTTCCAGATTACTAATAATGCCACAATTAAACTTATAAAAAAGTACGAGTGCATAAATTTACCTAAGTAAAAAAACATAAAAATAGGAAGTAAGATTGCAGCTGAAATACTTGATAAAGAGACAAATTTAGTTTTTGTTAGGACTATTAAAAAAATGCCAAGAGATGCGAGTCCAACTTTCCAAGAAAGAGCTAAAAACATACCTAATCCAGTCGCTACAGCTTTTCCTCCTTTGCCTTTGAGCCATATTGGCCAAATATGTCCTGAGATAGCGGATATCCCTGCTATTACCTCTATTAATCCTTGATCAGTATAATTTTGAGCAATTTTTACTGCAATAAGGCCTTTCCCAGCGTCAATGAAAAATACAAAAAGTGCTGGCCATTTCCCAACATTTCTTAAGACATTTGTAGCTCCTGTAGATCCAGAACCTATAGTTCTTAGATCAATATTTTTAAGATATTTCCCAATTAAAAAACCTGTTGGAAGTGACCCTAAAAGATAACTTGTAAAAATTATTAAGATATTCATAAAGCTTAGTTTAGTTCAAGATCATCGTAAATTTCATCATCTGAACCAGCAAATGCAACCCATAATGGGAATTGAAGTATTGGAATTTCAACAGAGGTTTCTGCTGCATCAATGATAATAAATGGCAATTCTTCATTGGCTTCTAATCTATCAGCTCTTTCGATGACACCTTCAGGCCTTTCAAAAAGAACAATCCCACTATTAGGTCCAAAGTCATCCCTTGTGAGACCAAGTGAATCCTGAAGAATTCTTCTCCACTCGCCTAATCGTTCAGGCTGCGAAGCTAAAATAAGAGTCTGAAACTGATCTCCATATAATTCGCCAAGAATAGATATTAAAGCTGCTGATAACAAGGCATTTTTTTGTCTAGATCCTCTACTTTCAAGAGAACCTCTTCCACCCATATTAAAGAACCAATCATCCATACTTTCAATATCTGAAGAATCAAGACTCCGTCTTAATTTCCAAGGTTCTGCATAAAAGTCAGGTTGTTCTTTGAAACTTGTAAAGCAACTTTTTATAATTTCTTCATCTGGCTTAAATGTTTCAGAAAGAGCAGGAACATTAATTACATTATTTGTGCTATTGCTTTGCTTTTTTTCATCAAGGGGAGAAGGCTTTACGATTATTGGTTGAGAAACTAATTCAAGTTTCTCTACGTTTTGTGAAAGATTTTGCAAAGCTCCAGTTAAGTACTCTTGAAAGCCTTTAACTCTTTTAGCAATATTATCTGACTGTCCTTTAAAATTTGACTCAATTTCTTTTTCTATTTCATTTTTTTTTGTTTCTAACTCTTTTATTTCTTTAACTAAAGATTCTTTTTTTGAAACGAGATCTCTAAAAATTTCATTAGAAATTTCATCAAAAGATTTAGTTGATTTATCTTTTTTTTGGGTAATTTTTTTAGTTTGCGTTGTATCCTTCTTACTAATTTGTTTGGTTTTATCATTTGAAATTGACTTATCTAGTTTTAATTCCTTTTCAGGATTATTGTCGGAAATTTCTGTATTGGTCATTTAAAAAATTTTGATGATTAGGCAAAGTCTGAATTTTAAGAATTTTTAATTTCTAGGGAATCAACTTTTTTTAAGAGCTCATCTTTTAATTGCTTTGGATTAAATAAAATTGGTAACAAATGAGGACTGGACTTTTCTCTAAAATAAAAAATTCCCGGGATTACAGGGAAAAAGAATTTCCATGATATCCAGTTCTTGAATGGAAAAGTTCTAATCTCTTTCCCTAATTGTAAAACGATAAAATCATCATTTGTTATTTTTATTCTTAAGGTGAATGACTGAAGTAATAAAAAAAAGCTAAAAGAAGCAAAAACTATTGTTGGCCAAGAACCAATATCCAAAAACAAAAGCATAAAACTCAAAACTATTAGAATGATTGGCAGCTGAAATGAAGGAGATATTATTACTGTTTCCTCTTTTTTTGATTTGGTATTAAACATAGTATCATCCAAATAAAATTTGCGTTAGTAATACATCCATTAAAGATACAGTAACGAGAGTCATTACAACTGCACCTGTTGTACTTGTTCCAACTTCTTTTGGACCTCCTTTAGTTGTGAGTCCATATCCACAAGCAATGATTGAAATAAGTAATCCGAACACTACAGATTTTATTAACATTGAACTTAAGTCTGTACTGGTTAAACTCACATTACCTGATCTTACAGATGTCCAAAAGACTATTGGAGGAACTTTATAAAAAATTGTGCTCCAAATTTGTCCACTCCATAAAGCTACAGATAAAAACAAAAGACACTGTATTGGAGACATTATTACCATGGATAGTAACCTTGGGACTACCAAATATTGGACTGGTTCGGTCCTCAACATGGTTATTGCCTCAATTTGTTCTGTGACTTTCATAGTGCCCAGCTGAGCAGCATAGGCAGTGGCAACCTTTCCAGTCATTAAAGTAGCAGTTAGAAGAGGAGCCATTTCTCTTGCCATGCCTACTGCTAATAAACCTCCAATTTCACTTGAAACCCCCATACTGGTAAGTTGTGATGCAACTTGAATATTAAAAACTGTTCCTGCGGCAATTCCTGTAATTAATACAATTAATAAACTGCCAGGACCTGACTCCATAAGTTGGTCAAAGAGATCATTTTTGGAAATTTTACCCTTAAAGATAAAATTAATTGCTTGCCCGCCGATGATTAAGCTGCTTAGAAGTCTTTTGAAAAAATTAAGGTAATACATATCTTTATATTAGTTTGTAATTAATTTTCGATCCCATTTTCTCATGATTAAAAGACCAATTATTACCAATATTGACGGTATAAAACCAATACATAATCTAATAGTTAATTGTGCTGAGTAGCATTGTTCAATAATATTTAGACCATCTTTATCAACAAAGCATGATTGATAACCTGACAAATATAATAAAAATCCTAATAATTGAACACTAATAGCGATACCAATCTTCTGAATAAGTACCATCCAAGCAGTATATAGTCCTGCTGGTTTCTCTGGGTCTTCGTCTATTGCATCAGGAAGTAGTGACCAAGGGATAAGAAAAGCGGTTGAAGTTCCAATGCCAATAAGACAGATTATGAAAATTAAAAGAATGAACATAAATATGTTGCCTGCATTTAGGAATAAACTATCTCCAACTCCTGAAATTTTTGATAATGAAGGTAAAAATAATGCTGCCGTACATGAAAGAATCCACATAATCCCTCCATAGTTTAAAGCTGAAATCCTGTTTAATTTATTTGATACTCTGGTCCATATTTGTAAACCCACTAAAGCGCTAATTTGGAAAGGAATCGGGATCCACTTTGCGATATATGTTGGTACGTTCAGTACATCCTCTACATAGATTAACGCTACTGTTTGCATTAATTGTAAGGCGCACCAGAGAAGAATATAAAGTGTGATAACTTTTAGAAATTTTTTGTTTCTGAAGATCCTTTTGAATTGAAGTGTTATGGCTTCAACTTTTCCTGAAGGCCTTCTTGCTTTTTTGGCGAATGGAGCTAAACCCCAACAAGAAATTAATGTTGCAGCAACCGCAATACATCCGCTTATTTTACCCATTAAAAAATATTCATTATTTGCTGATCCTTCAGAACTCAATACAACTCCAGCAATTATTAAACCAGTTAGTCCTGCAATTATTGAACCAGTAAATCTAGATGCGTTTAGTCTTGTTCTTATTGCTGTTTTTTCAGAAATTTCAGTAGATAGAGCTGCAAAAGGAAGATTAATACTTGTATAAGCAGTCATTACGATTATAGAAATTATGGCATAGTAAATAGTCTTGGTTAGCACGGAGCCAGTGGGTGTCCACCATATCGCAGCTAAAGAGAAACCAAGAGGAATGGATGCTACTACCATCCAAGGGATTCTAGGCCCCCATCTTGATTTCGTACGATCACTTAACCATCCAATTAACGGATCATTTACTGCATCCCATATCTTTATTAACATTAATAATGAACCTGCAATTATTACTGGTAAACCAGCAGAAATAAAGAATTTGAACAGAAAAAAACCAAATTGCGTCGCGACTAAACCTGTGCCTGCATCTCCTAGCCCATAAGAGAACATTAATCTTGTTGTTGATCTAGTAATATTTTTTTTCGAGTGTGAATTTTCCAATCTTTTTGCTTTGTTGATTGTTTGATAATGTATTATTGCAATTGTAATTCTATTACTTAATGCGGGCGTGGTTTAGTGGTAAAACCTCAGCCTTCCAAGCTGAAGATGCGGGTTCGATTCCCGCCGCCCGCTTTAGAATAAATTATTTTTTGCCCCAAATAATTCTTCTGAAATGATTAATAAAGAGCTTCTATTCTTTATTGAAACAAAATTTTCATTGACAGTTAAGGGTTCAAAAATCTCAGACATGCTAGTGTCAATAACTTTTAACCAATTATATTTACATTTCGGCAAAGGGAAATCGATACTTTTTGAATATGCATTTAAACCTATCCAAACCAGAGGACTTGTAATACCTTTGTTAATGCTAAAAGCAACTGTGTGAGACCAACTACTCCAATCGGGATTATCTAGCTTTGTTCCATGCCAATGATATGTTGGAATATTTTCATTAGTTTTTTTATTAGGGAAGAATGATGGATTAAAAATATTTATTAGTTTTTTTCTGATTTTTATAACGTATTTAAAATATTCAAATAATTCCAAATCTTGTTGACCATGTTCCCAATTCATCCAGCCTAATAAATTATTTTGGCACCAAGAATTATTGTTACCGCCTTGTGATCTTCCTATCTCATCACCCATAAGTATCATTGGAACACCTTTAGAGATAAGTAAACTAAGAATGAGATTTTTTTGTTGTCTTTTTCTTAAATCATTAGTTAATAAGTTTGAAGTTGGTCCCTCAATTCCATGATTCCAAGAATTGTTATGGTTATCACCATCTCTGTTTTGCTCTCTGTTGGCAAAATTATGTTTTCTATTGAAGGTTACTAAATCTTTTAGAGTAAATCCATCATGGGAAGTAATAAAGTTTATTGATTTTGGGAAAATAGTATCTTCTTTATAAATCGATGGAGAGCCTTTGATTTTATCACTCATATTCCAAGATGTATCTTTATCCCCTTTCCAAAATCGTCGCAAATCATCTCTAAAATGACCATTCCAAGTGAAAGTATTCTTAGATGGGAAGTCTCCTAATTTATATAAACCACCACAATCCCATGGCTCACTTATAAACTTTATATCAACAAGTTCTGGTTCACATTCTATATCTTCAAAAATTGGAGGATTATCGAGTGGCGAGAGATTTTCTCCTCTTGATAAGGCAATACCTAAATCAAATCTAAAACCATCTACTCCAAATTCACTCGCCCAACACTTTAATGATTCAATTATTAGTTTTCTAACTAATCCTCGGTTTGCTGCAATAGTATTCCCACAACCAGATACGTCCTGATAATTTTTATCTTTACCAATAAAGTAATAAAGGTTTTCATCTATACCTTTCCAACAAATCGCAGGTCCTTTGTAATCTCCTTCAGAAGTGTGATTGTATACGACATCTAAAATAACTTCAATGTCTGCCTTATGACACTCCTCTACTAATTTTCTAAATTCCTCTCTATTTTTTTCAGCTGATTCATTCGAAAGGTATTCGAAATGGGGAGTAAACCAATTAATGGGACTATATCCCCAAAAATTCTCTAAACCATTTGGTGCATCAGTTGGATCAAAACAAAAAATTGGAAGTAATTCGATTGAGGTAATTCCCAGTTCTTTCAGATATGGAATTTTTTTTAAAAATTTCTTGAAACAACTTTCAGTTTTATCAGTTGATTCAGTGAAGGATTTGATATGGAGTTCATAAATAATTGTTTCTTCCCAAGAATGTTTCGGTCTTGGATAGTCTTTAAAATTAAATAATTTTCTATCGCAAACAACGCTTTTAAGACAAGAATTAGTATTTTCTTGCGTTTTTAATGCATTTTCTCTTTTATAACTTCCCCACCCAGTTATACCCCTTGAACATGGATCGAGTAATACTTTTTTTTCATAGTTATTATTGATCGAATTATTTTTTTGTTTTACTCTAAAAGCATAAATACAACCTTCATTTAGATTTTTTACCTCCGCATGCCAGTAGGGACCTGTATTATGATTTTGATCTAGTTTCAATATACTTTTTGGGGAAATAGAGCCCTCTTTCTCAAACAATAAGATTTCTACATATTCTGCATTTGTGGCTACTAGGGAAAAATTAACCCCTTTTGAAGTTAGAGAACTTCCTAAGGGAAATGGTTTACCTTTATTGATATGAGTCACTTTTTCTTTATCATTGATTAATTAAATATTGAGATAATTTATTCAAATTACTGATATTAGAATAATAGATACAAAATTAAGAAAAAAACTAAAATTTAAGGTTTCACTAATCAACTTTATAAGATTTTGAGATTATTAATTTCCAAATTAATTACAATTTGCCTATCCACCTTAATTAATGCATAAAAAGATTTATAGAGAAAGCTTAATTGTGAGAAAACTAGATTTTTCTTGATTTCAAAATACAAATTATGTTTTTTCATGTGATGAGAAGGAAATATATCTGAAAATTAATAAAACATAATAAATGGCTCAAATTCTTAACTTTATTTATCTTTGACATTTCTTTTCTGATAAATGAAGTTGGATTTTTTAAGGATAAATCAAGTGCTGCCAATGGTTTTAGCTGTTTTATGGTTAGAGGGTCTAATTTTATATAAGAAAAAAGTGAGGCTATAAAAATAAATAATGGAGCTAAAAATGTCCCTAAGATTTGTATAAAGCTTTGCGCTGCCGGCATTTTCGGTTGCCGTATTTGTATTTGCTCCATATGATATGCAAGTTCGAGGTTTTTAGGCTTGCTTAAAACACTTGTCTTTTAATCTCTGCTTTATAAACAATTCAATGAACAAAGCTGATTTAGTAAACCTTGTTGCTGCTCGTACAGAGCTCACAAAAACTGATGTTTCTTTAGTTGTTGATGCAGCTATTGAAACTATTGTTGATTCAGTAGTGGAAGGCAAAAAAGTCTCCTTACTAGGATTTGGTTCTTTCGAGCCAAGAGATCGTTCTGCAAGACAGGGATTAAACCCTAAGACAGGCGAAAAAATTGCAATACCTGCTAAAAGAGTTCCAACATTTTCTGCAGGTAAACTTTTTAAGGATAGAGTTCAAGGGTAATCTTTTTAATCTATTTCTTCTTTTAATGCCAAGGTGCTCTTTTAGAGCATCTTTTTTTTAATTTAAATAAAATGAAAATAGCTAAATGACCAAAACTATTAAAAAGGTATCTCAAACTTTGAAGTCTTAAGAAGTAATGAAATATTTAACTTTTTTATTACTGAAATTTTTGTTGTTATCTAATTTTGTTTTAGCAGAAACAATACCAACAAAATCTAAGATTTTAAAAGAAGCAAGTTATTGTATTAAAGATTCTCAAGCCCAAATTTGTAAAGAGTTAGTTTCTGAAATAGAAAAACTTCAATTACTTGTATTTGACCAAAATAGATTCAAATGTCAATCGAGTTTATTGGGGATGCAGTCCGCAATTATTGAAGCTTATTTTTTAAAAAATTTCTCAAATGAGAGAATTTCCTTTACGGTCCCATATGTGATTAAAAATTGTTAATAATTAAAAAATTTTATTTTTTTGGAATATTATTAATTTGGATTTTAAGTTTTAATGGTAAAAGGTTTCTCTGATAATGAAGTTAAAAATGATGCTGTAATAAAAGAATCAAAAAAAGAAAAAAAAGGCTTAGCAGCTTTTCTTAAAGGCAAGAAATTTACATACACTTTGCCAGGTAAAAAACAAATAAATATCTTTGGATCAATAGTATTAAGCTTAAATTTGATTTTAATATTGCTAGTTATCCTTTATTTAAAGAATCAAGAATTCCGTGAATTTCTTTTTAATGTTGGTCGTTAAATATTTTTAAATCGAAAAAATTTTTTAAATGATATATTTAAATTTTATGAATTCTTATGAAGGTTGTAAATTTGGTTTTTCAAGTATTTTTTTTGTTAGTAATACTTCTGTTTTTGATATATTTTCTAACAGGCTATGACTCTGCTTTTGAGGCAGACCAAAATTGTCATTCATATCTTTCAAGTTACGATAACATATCTGGAAATTTTGGTTGCGATCATGATACTGAAACACATCAGTGGATACTTTACGAGTCAAATGACAAAAAAGAACCAGCTAAAATTATTAAGAAATTTAGATACAAATTTTTATAACTCAAATTTTTTATAAAAAAACTTTGCACTTATTATTGATATTATCGCTGTAATTGTAAAAGTAAGATACTGATATATGCTTCCTTCTAAGTAAATTTTATTTTTATAAAGAGGATAATCAATAAAAGAGCCTAATGTTCCCCAAATTATTACCCATACAGATATGTATAGGATTGCTTTTATTGGATTAGATTTTTTTTCTTCCATTTTTAATTGATACCAAAAATTGAAGAAGTTACAGGCCTGCCGCTAAAAACCAACTCGGTTAATATGAGCATTAAGAATCCAATCATAGCTGCTCTACCATTAACAAGCTCAGCACTGCTATTGAATCCAAAAACATTCTTAACTTCATCCCCCTGATTGTCTACCCATTTTGAGTATTCATTATCACTTGATGATGTATTAGTAATATCATCATTTTGATTTTCCATTGGAGAGCCGTTTTCTTGCATTGATTTTTAACTTTATTCTAATAATTTTTAAATTAATTTATTATTAAATTAAACTCGATATTATAAAAAAAATTAAGACAAAAATTATTATCCATAAAAATTGTAATCTCGTAATTAATTGACAAATTAATTTGATTTTTTCTTCAGTGCAATTATCTCCAGTCTCATTAATTATTGGTTTTTCAATAATTTCATTTTTATATTTACTTTTACCTCCCAATTTAATATTGGAAATATATGCAAATATAGCCTCTGAAATCCCAGCATTAGGCGAATCATATTTTTTACCATCAAGATAACTTTTTTTTATGACTGATCCATACTCATTAACTTTGGAGCTAACTAAAGGTAAAGTGATTAAAACTAATCTTGAAGGGACAAACGTAAAAATATCTTCGATTTTTGCACTGAAAAAACCCAAATATCTAAAATAATCATATTTGTAACCTATCATTGAATCTAAAGTACTTATGGCTTTATAAGAAAAACCAAGTGACAAAGGTCCTGGTAGAAAGATTGAAAACTTCATAAAAATAATTCCAATAAAAATCCAAAATAATGGGCCGAATATTCCATCAACAGAATTTTCGGTAAGGCTTTCGGTACTTGATCGCAATAGATGTTTTATAGAAGATGACCTTACATCCCTACTTACTATTCTTTGTACCTTCTCTTTGATTATTTTCTTATTTTGGTGATTAATTTCCTTGCGCTCTATTAGCTCTGCAATCTCTTTCACACTTGAAATAAGTCCCTTAGTCGCAATACAACTTGAAAGTCCAAAAAAAATTAACAATCCAACAAAAAAATGATTTCTTGATTGCACATAACTTAGTTCTATCAATTTTCCTAAACTAAAACTCATTCCAATAGTGGATATAGCTGCGAAGAAACCACCCCAAAACAAAATATTTTTATTTTCTCCA
This sequence comes from uncultured Prochlorococcus sp., assembly GCA_902612005.1. Lineage (GTDB taxonomy): Bacteria > Cyanobacteriota > Cyanobacteriia > PCC-6307 > Cyanobiaceae > Prochlorococcus_A. The sequence continues at coordinate 30,207 of CACMCA010000006.1, forward strand.
AAATTATTTATTAGATAATCAGATATTTTTTTTATATAAAATCCAATTACTTGAACAGGGTGGATTAAGAATCTTGGATCGCCGATCAATAAATCAAAACCAATCGATCCAAGAAATATTAAAAATAAATTTATTTCAGCCAACTGAACATCGAGCGCAGACCTTTACCCACTTTCTCAATTTCATGTTTGGAGTTTTCTTCTCTTAATTTTGTCATTAATGGTTTATTTTTTTCGCATTCCTCTACAAAATTATTAGCGAAAGTACCATTTTGAATATCTTTCAGGATTTTCTGCATTTCTTTCTTTGTATCACTATTGATAAGTCTTTTACCACTTACATAATCTCCATATTCTGCAGTATTTGAGATAGAATCTCTCATTTGAGATAAGCCTCCCTTCACCATTAAATCAACAATAAGTTTAACTTCATGTAAACATTCAAAGTAGGCAAGTTCTGGTTGATATCCTGCCTCAACAAGAGTTTCGAAACCTGATTTGACTAGTTCTGATAACCCCCCGCATAGAACGGCTTGTTCGCCAAATAAATCAGTTTCTGTTTCTTCTTTGAAATTTGTTTCAAGTATCCCAGCTCGCGTTCCACCAATCCCTTTAGCGTAAGCCATCGCCAATGATCTAGCACTTCCAGAATAATCCTGCTCAACTGCGAATAATGCAGGAACACCTTGACCATTCTGATATTCCCAACGAACAGTATGTCCGGGCCCTTTTGGGGCAATCATTACAACATCCACAAAACTAGGAGGTTTGATAAGTCCGAATCTTATATTAAAGCCATGAGCAAAACTTAATATCTTTCCTTCTTTTAAGTTTGGTTCTATTTCTTTAAGGTAAACATCTTTCTGAAACTCATCTGGGAGGAGAATCATAATCCAGTCTGCTTTTTCGCAAGCTTCAGAAACGCTAAACACTTGTAGACCATCGCTAATAGCTTTGCTTTCAGACTTACTTCCTTTATATAATCCGACAATTACATCAATACCGCTATCTTTAAGGTTTAGGGCATGCGCATGACCTTGAGAACCATATCCAATAATCGCTATTGTTTTATTATTTAAGAGACTTAGATCTGCATCTGTGTCGTAAAAGAGTTGGGTCATTAGTAGTAGCTTCTTTGCATTTGATAATTAATATTTTAGACATTAAAGGTGTAAATAAACCAAAAAATTATTAATTTAAAAATTAAAATTAAAACATTTATTTAGAAAATTTAAGACTGATTGGCTTCGCTTGGATGAGTGATTACTCGATCAATTAGGCCATAGTTTTTTGCTTCTTCCGCACTTAGAAAATAATCTCTATCAGTATCCTTCTCAATTTTCTCAAATGATTGACCTGTCATATCTGCCATTGACATATTTAACATATCCTTAATTCTTAAAATTTCCTTAGCTTCAATTTCAATATCACTTGCTTGGCGTTGAGATGTCCCTCCTAGGGGTTGATGAATCATTATTCTGCTATGAGGCAAAGCAACTCTTTTACCTTTTGTGCCAGCAGCCAATAGGAATGCCCCCATTGAGGCTGCGAGACCTACACATATAGTTACTACATCACTTTTTACGTACTTGATAGTGTCATATATAGCTAAGCCAGCAGTAACTGATCCTCCTGGGCTATTTATATATAGGTAGATAGGTTTGGAATTGTCATCAGAATCTAGATAAAGCATTTGTGCAACAAGGCTATTAGCAATACCATCATTTACTTCTTGTCCAAGAAAAAGAATTCTTTCGACACCTAGTCTTGTGTATATGTCAACCCATCTTTCGTATTGACTTCCGGGAAGTCTGTAAGGCACGCTTGGAGTTCCTATTGGCATGATTTTAAAATAGTTTTGTGAGGTTTAAATTTTATTTGGTAAATCTTTTTGACTTGTTAGTATTCTATCGATAACTCCATAATCTAGAGCTTCTTGGGGGTTCAGATAACTCATCCTGTCGGAGTCTTTTGAGAGTTCTTCGATAGTCTTTCCAGTATTACGAGATAGAATCTCCAGCATTGATTTTTTATTTTTCAAAACTTCTTCAGCTCTTATTTGGATATCGGTTGCTTGGCCTCTTGCTCCGCTGATAGGTTGATGTAAAACAATAGAAGCATGTGGAAGAGCGGCTCTATGGCCCTTCGTGCCAGATGAAAGGATAACTGCAGCTGTCCCCATTGCTTGTCCAATACATATTGTATGGACTGGAGGCTTAATGTAGCTTATTGTGTCGCAGATAGCGAAAGCTTCCGTTTCAAAACCAACTGCGTCACCTGTGTACCAACTTGTTCCTGTTGAGTTGATATAGAAATAAATCGGTTTTTCTGGATCCTCAAACTCTAGATAAAGAAGTTGAGCAATAATTAGCTCAGTAACATCCATTCCTAGTTGTCTTTTCGCGTCATCATCTGAGAATAATGGTAAACCAAGATAAACAATTCGCTCTTTCAGTAAAAGAGAGGGAAGATCAGGGGGAGGGGTCCTCATAACGGTGTTTTCCCCGTAATAAGGAGCAGATACAGTCATTTGTATCACAAAATTAAGATTGAACTGATTCTAGCTAGATTTAGCGCTGTGTCGCTGGTGATTTAAAAGATTTGTTTGACTCAGGATCATTTATTAGTTTTCCGAAGACCATCCTTCCAGTAGGAGTTTGTAATGCTCCTGTGATGACAATGTCTAATCTGCTTCCAACAAAATTCTTTGCCTCATCAATAACCACCATTGTGCCGTCATCTAAATATCCAATACCTTGCATTTTTTCTTTGCCTTCTCTCACGATTTTTATATTGAGTGATTCTCCTGGTTGTACTTCTGGCCTTAAAGCAATAACTAAATCACTCAAATTCATAACTTTTAATTCTTTAACTTCAGCAATCTGAGAAAGATTATAATCAGCCGTAATTAAAGTTCCTGTCATATCCTCAGTAATTTTCAAGAGTTTTTCATCTGCTCCATTACCTTCGTATTTTGTTGGGTTTATTACAAGTCTTCTCCCATATAAATCTCTTAGTTCTTTTAATAACTTGAGACCTCTTCTCCCTTTCGACCTTTTTTCATTACTGCTTGAATCAGCCAAAGTTTGTAATTCGTCAATTACACTTTGAGCAATAATTAATTGCCCTTCCAATAAGCCGCAACTTAATAGGCCATTGATTCTTCCATCAATAATTACGCTGGTATCTAGAATTTTAGGACTTGCAGCAGGGAGTATTCCTTCATTGACTAGGTAAGCATCAGTATTATTAGGATTGAATAATCTCAATAATGTCCTTCCATGCGTATCTGCCAACTTATAACCAAGCACACCAAAGAAAATATTGCTTAATATTGCCGCTAAGGGTTTCGCAAAAAAAACCTCTCTAGGGAAGGGAATTAATAGTATTGGAGCAAGTAGGAGATTAGCAACAAGTAATCCTAAAATTAATCCAACTGACCTACTTATTAGTAAGTCTGTAGGCATTGTTCTTATTTGATCAAGAAACGTCTTTCTAAGTTGAAGGAATACAAAACCGGCTGCTAATCCAACAAAAAAGCCGATTATTGCTAGAACAATTCTAAAACCCTCTACATTAGATACCTGTTTAAGTATGTCTACTGGCAACAAATCAACACCAAGCCATCCTGAAGCAGCACCAGACAACACAAATAAAAATAATACTAAGATATCTGTCATATCTATAATCTACTAGGATTTATTAATTGAGTAAATAAGGATTTAATTTTTTTCGATCCTTAATACTTTTTTTGGATCTTAAAAATGAAATTAGTTTATGAATAAGTTTCCAAGAAGTGCTTATGTGCACATTCCTTTTTGCCATAGAAGGTGCTTTTATTGTGATTTTGCTGTTATTCCATTAGGAAACAAAGTTGAAACTTTACAAGGTTATGGAAGCAAAACTGTTCAAGAGTATTTGCACTTTTTACATAAAGAAATATTGTCAATTAAGCATAAATCACCTCTATCAACGATTTATGTAGGAGGTGGTACACCATCAATTTTAGATCCTACCCAAATCAAAGAATTAATTGATCTTTTTAAAGAAAATTATGGAATTGACTATGGTGCTGAAATCACTATGGAGGTTGATCCAGCTAGTTTTACTCAAGATGATCTTTATGGATTTATAAATGCTGGTGTAAATAGATTTAGTCTCGGAGTACAAAGTTTTAATAATCAGATACTTCAAAAGTCTGGAAGGCGTCATTTGAGAGAAGATGCTGAAAAATCTTGTTTATGGTTGAAGAGAGAATATGATTCTGGATTAATAAAAAGCTGGAGCTTAGATTTAATTCAAAACTTGCCACTTAGTGGATTTAAAGAATGGCAAGATGATTTAAACAAAGCAATAACTTTTTTACCACCGCATCTGTCTATTTACGATTTAAATATTGAAAATGGCACTGTTTTTAAGAAATTAATTAATTTAGGAAAATTAAAACTTCCAAGCGATGAAGAAGCTTTTAGAAATAGTGAATCAACTCATTTAATTTTAAAAAACTCAGGGTATTCAAGATATGAAATATCAAACTATTGTCTCCCGCGACATCAATCGAGACATAATAGAGTTTATTGGAGTGGTTTAGGCTGGTGGAGTTTTGGCCAAGGTTCCACTAGTTCACCTTGGGGGGAAAAGTTAACTAGACCAAGAGTTAGTAAAGATTATAAAGAATGGGTATTTAGACAATATGAACTTAATTTAGATTCATCCCTAACTAATAAGGATTTTGTTTACAAAGAACTTGATGAGAAAATAATGTTGGGATTAAGACTCAAAGAGGGTGTAGATATCAAAGAGGTGTTTCAAGAACAAAACTGGGAAAACAAAAAATTTAAAAGCAACTTTATTAAATTGCTTGAAGAATGGGAAAGATTTCTTGAAAGTGGTCTATTAGTAAGAAAGGGGAATAGATTCTTTTTGAGTGAGCCTAAGGGAATGGAACTAAGCAATCAAGTTCTTGTATCTTTGTTTAAATGGTGGGATGAAATTAATTAAGAAAATATATACCATTTTTGTAATTAAAAATTTCCCAATGCCACACTTTTATTCAGTCGATTTTGTGAAACTGGAATATGCATTTCGAAAGCATCCGTAACAACTATTAAGAGAACAAATTAAAGAATTGCTGATTTAATAGCAATTACTCCGACTAATGTTTCAATTTTCTGTTAAGGCTGATAGCTTCAACAAAAGTTTTTTGTCAACTCTTTTTGCAATAAGATCTAATGCTTGAGATAGCAATTTTTTAAGAATTTTATTAGGTATAAATCTTAGGAAATTCGGTTTTTTTTTAAACCCTAAAGTTATAGATCTTTGAGCTGTAAATGAATTTTCTTGATTTTTAAGAATAATAAAGTTGATTTCGATTTGAATGATATCTGAAAACAAACCTAGACCTTTTATTAACTTTTCATTAGTTTCTAAAGAAATATCTTTTTCTCCATAAATTATCAAAAAAATTATTTCGGGTTTAAAGTGCCATCTTAAAATGTTGAACCCTTTGCTTTTATATAAATATTGATTTGATTTTGATGTTTTTTTTAATTGTATTTTTTCTAGATTAAATTTATTTAAGTCATTAAAATAAAAATTTTCTAGCAGAAACTTTCGATGATCTTCTAGCTGCAAAACTTGAAAATAATTTATGCCACCTAACAATAAAAGAAGTTATCTAGTTTTGCTTTTTTAATTTTTCAATGTCTTGATAATGAGATAGGAGAATTTTAAAATATTTTTTGAATAAATATTATCAATCCTATTTATGACAAAATGTATTTGGTTAGTTCATTCTTTCAGAGTCTACCCATTCTTTTAATTTATCTTTAAATAATTTCTTCCCTTCAATAATTGGTTTACAAAATGGTGGTTGATCATCATTAAGTCCTAACAAATCTGCAGTTACTCTTACTTGCCCATCGCAATAATTACCTGCACCAATACCTATTGTGGGAATTGTTAAAAAATTTTGTATTTCTTTAGCAAGCAAATCAGGAATATGTTCAAGAACTATTGAAAAACATCCTAATTTTTCAAGTATTGAAGCCTCTTTTTTGATTTTTTCTTGGCTTTCTAAGTTTTCTCCCTGTTTCTTTAATCCAATATTTAGATAGCTTTGTGGTGTAAGACCTATATGACCCATAACAGGGATTCCCATTCTTATTAATCTAGAAATAACTTTTTGTATTTCTGGTTCAGCTCCTTCTACCTTTACAGCTTTTGCATAAGTGCTTTGAATAATTTTTCCTGCATACTCAACAGCTTTATCCTCTCCACATTGGTAAGTCAGAAATGGCATATCTGAAACGACCAAAGGTTGTTCATTAAATTTCTTTTTAAATCCTCTTGAAACAGCATTGGTATGATAAATGATGTTTTCTAAAGTTAATGGCAATGTAGATTTGTGTCCTAAGCAGACCATTGCTAATGAATCTCCTACGAGGACGAGATCAACATTGGCTTGTTCTGCAATGGATCCTGATATGGAGTCCCATGCAGTAAGTGCAATGATTTTTCGGGATTTTTTTTTATAATCAACTAGGTCTGAAGGTAACATAATAAATTTATGTATCTTTTTGAATCAAGAATTGCTAATATGTTTCTGACTCGGCCTTTCGCGGTTTTAACGCCTAAACCTGGTCAGGACCGGAAGGTAGCAGCCACAAGGGATGCTTGAGGCAGGCGAGATAACCGAGTCACTCTATTTTACCTTTTAACCTATATCTTTTTTATTTTGCCTTAATCTCAAGAATTCAGGAATACTAGCTCCTGACTCTTTATTATCGGAAAAATTATATAAGGGTTGATTTGATAATCTGTTTTTTATTCTTTGTTGGTTTAATGGTTGATTTGTTTCAAATCCTGTTGCAATTACAGTAACTTGTATCTCCCCTTCCATTGCTTCATCAACCACTGCTCCAACAATAATATTTGCTTCTTGATCAACAACATCGTAGATAATTTCAGATGCTGAAGTCATATCTTCTAGAGTCATGTCCTTCCCACCGGTAATGTTTATAACGCAGCCTTTAGCTCCATCAATTCTAGCTGCTTCTAGTAAAGGACTATTCATTGCAGCCTGTGCTGCCTCTAAAGCTCTCGATCTTCCTGAACCGATACCTATCCCGAGGAGAGCAGTGCCTGCCTCCATCATAACTGATCTTACATCTGCGAAATCAACATTAACTAATCCTGGACAAGTAATTATGTCACTGATACCTTTCACACCCATCCTTAAAACATCATCAGCATTCCTAAATGCTTCTTGAAGGGGAGCTCCTGCTATAACGTCTTTTAATCTGTCATTGGGAATAACTATAAGGGTATCAACGTTTTCAGCCAGTCTTGCGATTCCCTCTTCTGCTTGACGCATTCTTCTTTTGCCTTCAAAAGAAAATGGTTTGGTTACTATACCTACTGTTAAAGCACCACTTTGTTTTGCTACTTCTGCAACTACAGGAGCTGCTCCCGTACCAGTTCCTCCACCCATTCCTGCAGCTATAAAAACTAGATCAGAACCATCTAAAGCTTGTTGAAGCTCTTCTTTAGATTCTTCAGCAGCTTTTTGCCCAATACTTGGATTCCCACCTGCACCTAAACCTCTAGTAAGATTTTGACCAAGTTGAACCCTACGCTCAGCAGAAGATTGAAGTAAGGCTTGTGCGTCGGTATTGAGTACTCGAAATGATACACCGTCCAAATCACTATTTATCATTCTATTGACAGCATTACTACCACCACCCCCTACGCCAATAACTTCTATTTTGGCATTTTGGCTTGGAAGGATTTCTCTCGATTGATCAAAGTTTGGATTGTTACCGAAGCTCATCTCTTAATTGGAATCTAATACTAGTATTGGGTGCATTATGAACTTACTGAGCTCATCTGTAGGAATTTGTTGAGGAAAATCCTAAAAATATTTATTTATTAAATATTTTGTTTTAAATGCAAAACCCATATCAACACTACAATAATTAAAAAAAATTATTCAAAATCCTTTTTTAAATATTAGGGTTTGAACACTTTTATTTTTGGTTTATTCGGATTGGTAAGATCAATACTATCAATTTTTGTTGAAAAGTTATTTTTCTTAAATTCATTTTTAAGATTGTGTATTACTTGTAATTGATAGTTGATTAAATTTGGCTTAAATCCTAAGAATATTGTTTTTAAATCTTTTTCCTGAACAGTTAGAAACCCATCGGATGAAAAAGATATTTTAACTATCTCTAATTCATAATTCTCTATAGCGATAAAAATTTCAGATAATATTTTTTTAAATTTTTCTTTCCATCCAAAAACTTGTATAACTAATTTATTCAAATTTTTTTCATCCACATTTTGTTTATTTATAAATATTCCATCTTTATCAATGAAGCCTAATATTTTTTCGTCGTTTAATATTTTCTCACCGTAAGCTATTGGAATTCTTGAATTAATATGAACTTTCAAACCAAAAGGGAATAATTCTCTTTTTACCGAAACATTCTTGAGGGATAAATTTTGTTTTAACTCTTTTTCTAACAAATTGGTTTCAACAAAAATTAATCGGATAGGTAAATTTAAAGATGAATTTTTTACCACATCATTCTGAGAAAATAATTTACTACCAAAAATCCTAATGTCCTGATTATTTACTTTTTCGAGAGTTTTTATGCTTAATAAGCTTGTTAAAAATAAAAATGAAATTAGAAAAAAAAAGTTCCTATTTTTGATTATTTTTTGGTTTTTCACAAATCACATCGAGCTTTTTCCATCAGTTGGTCCATCCATGCTCTCGCTTGCTCTGCATCTGAAAATGGTACATCCATCTCTTTCCCATCCCCTACTAATCTTAACCTGCACTTACCTTGAGATTCACTTGTTAGAGGAGCTTCTCCTGAAGTTAGTGCCATTAATTCAACTAATTCTAGTTTCTTGATTGTAAAACAATCTTTTTCTTCAAATTTACCAGCTTCAAATGCGCTCCACTTTAACTCACCATCTTTTAAGTACGCTGCACCTGAACTATCTAACTTGCATAGTTCAGAATCACTCGCCCAACTTCTAAAAAGATTTTGCCTTCTTCTCTCTAACCATCCAAGTGCAGTTAATAAAATGAAGATTAAAAGTAATGGTAACCAAAGTAGTCCATGCAACATTTGATTTAAATTACAAATCTAAGGATATATTTACCAGTTTAGCCACAAGTTGTTCAATTTTTAAACCTGAAGCTTCCCAAAGCATTGGGAACATACTGTTTTTTGTAAAACCAGGAATTGTATTTATTTCATTTAGCAAAATTTTATTTGAAGATTTTTCTAAAAAGAAATCTACTCTTGCAAAACCGAAAATGTTTAGTGCTCTACAACTGTTAATAGCAATTTCTTTAATTTCTTTTGTGATTTTAGGATCTATTTCTGCTGGGATAATTATTTTATTATTTGAGTGATATTTTGAATCGTAATCATACCAATCACTTTCGTAATTTACCTCGCCTATCTCAGAAGTTAAGAGTTTTGAATTCCCAATTATTCCGCATTCAATCTCCCTTACCTCTAAACCTTCTTCTATTAATATTCTTGGATCTATTTCCCGAGCCTTTTCTAATGCTTGTAAAATTTCTGATTCATTTATGACTTTTGATATGCCAAGAGATGATCCAGAGTTCGATGGTTTAACAAAAACAGGAAAATCTAATTTTTTTAAAATTTCATTAATTATTTTATTTTTTACTTCCCTATCGTTGAGATCTTCATTTTGAAAAACTAGATAATTAACTTGTGGAAGTTTAAGATTTGAGAAAATTGTTTTCATTAATATTTTATCCATTCCAAGTGCAGAACCAATTATTCCACATCCGACTAAAGGTTTATTTGTAAATTTAAGTAAGCCATGAATTGATCCGTCTTCACCATTAAATCCATGTAAAAGAGGGAACCAAACATCAACATTTTGAAATTCAATTCCTTCAAGGAAGTTAATTTTTTCTTGATTAAAAATTCCTTGCTTTTTTGTTTGATTGTTTTCAATTTCACCAATTAGGATTTTTTCTGAACAATCACTATCAAGCCAATCTCCATATTTGTTTATGTAAAAGCATTTAACTGTAAAGAGTTCTTTGTTTCTTTCTGAGTTAAATGCTTGATAAACTGTTTTCGCAGAGGATATAGATACTTCATGTTCATTGGAATTACCGCCAAATATTAACCCAATACATTTTTTCTTACCCCCGATCATTTAGAAAAAAATCATAAATTAAGTTCGCCTGTTAAAGAAAAAGGTCTTGCTTCATTTATTCTGACATCTACCTCATCTCCCAATGAAAAATTAAAGTTAATATTTTTGGGGATCTCTATGAATGTTAATCTATTTGTTCTAGTTCTACCCATAATTTGCGAAGAATTTTTTGGATTTAAACCCTCAATTAAAACGCTTTCGATATTGTTGATATATCTTTGATTTCTGCTCCTAGCAGTTTTCTCAACCAAATCATTAATTTCTCGTAATCTAGCTTTTTTTACCTCTTCCGAAAGCTGATTCGACCAGACTGCTGCAGGCGTATTTGGTCTTGGAGAGTATGCTGCTGTATTCACTTGATCAAAGCCAATATCTGATATTAGCTTTAATGTATCTTGATATTGTTGTTCGGTTTCTCCAGGGAAAGCAACTATTGCGTCAGCTGTGATTGATGCATTAGGCATTAATGATCTTATATTCTCGATAATATTTCTGTACTTTTTGATAGTGTAACCTCTGGACATATGCTTTAAGATCTCATCATTTCCACTTTGGAAAGGGATGTGGAAATGTTCACAGACTTTATTAAGTTCAAAACAAGCTTGAATTAATCTTTTTGAAAAATATCTAGGATGACTGGTAGCAAATCTTATTCTGCGAATCCCTTCAACATCATGAATGTAGTACAAAAGATCAGTTAGAGTATTTTCTTTCCTCCCCTCTTTTGTTGTACCTGGGAGATCTCTACCATAAGCATCAATATTTTGCCCCAATAGGGTAATTTCTTTAAAATCATCATTCGCTAATTTTTGTATCTCACTTTTAATCGCAATGGGATATCTTGATTGCTCTTTACCTCTGACAGAGGGGACTACACAATATGAACATCTTTCATTACATCCATATATGATATTTACCCAACCACAAATTGAACTTTCTCTTCTCGCACTTGTTATGTCTTCAGAAATGAAGGTTTCCTCAGTTGCAGCAACTTGGTTACCTAAATCAACTTTACCAAGTAAGTTCTCAAGGTTATTTACGTGTTGAGGCCCCATTACTAGATCAAGTTCCGGTACTCTCCTGAGTAAGGACTCTCCTTCTTGCTGAGCAAGGCAACCTGCAACAACAAGTTTTAATTTAGGTGTTTTGTGCTTTCTTTTTGCTTGTCTTCCTAAAAAGCTATAAACTTTTTGTTCAGCATTATCCCTAATGGTACATGTATTGTATAAGACCAAATCGGCATTTAATTCATCATCTGCTCTGATGTATCCCATTTTCTCTAAAGTTCCAGCCATTCTCTCAGAATCAGCTTTATTCATTTGGCATCCAAATGTGGTAATCCAATAGCTCCGGGTAGTTGAATCCTTATGGATTTCTTTTTCTTCTTGTTTGGTTTTTGTTAGCACTTTGCTAGGAATTTTTTATGATTCTTTAATTCAAAATTACAGGTTTGGCAATTTTGACGCAATTTTTTGAGGGCGAGCGAGGGGATTCGAACCCCCGAATAGCGGCGCCACAAGCCGCTGCCTTAACCACTTGGCGACGCCCGCCTCACATTTATAAATTTAACAACTCAAGGGTAATTTTTCATAGTTATTTTTATCTTTTGGCGAAATTTGAATTATTTTCTAATTCATTAAGGTTTTCTGATGATTTAAAATAAAAGAAAATTTAAAAATTTGAGTAATTCTGGCACAGCTGAGGTTCTTATTCCCAGAAGCCTTTGTTTAATAGAAGATTTTGATAACCTCATTATTGATGTAGAGGATTTATGCTCAGTTTCCATAAGTTGGGAGGATGGATTTGTAACTGAGTTAAAGCCTTTAAAAAATAAGGTTTCAAAGCCAAAAAAAATTTTATTTCCAAGATTTGTTGAAACTCATTCGCATTTCGATAAATCTTTTACATGGGCAGATTTTCCTAATCTGGAATCAAACTATGAAGGAGCATTATCGGTAAATCTCAAAGAACATAATACTAGAACTACAGATAAGGTTCTTGAGAGAGTTGAAAAATCATTAAAACTTGCTATTCAAAACGGATACCGAGCTATTAGAAGTCATATTGATACATATAAAAGTCAATCGTTTGATATTTGGGATGAACTTTTTAAGTTACAAAAAAAATTTTCATCTGACTTGACATTACAATTCGTTGCCCTGGCTCCATTGGAATTCTGGGATACCCCAAATGGAGAAGAATTAGCAAAAACATTTTCCTTACATGGAGGAATTTTAGGGGGTGTTATTGTCCCCCCTTTTAATAAAAACAATACAAGCAAATTTCTAGCAAAGATGCTTCTTCTAGCGAGTAAATATAAATTAGAAATTGATTTGCATATAGATGAATCAACTTTTGAGCCTGGCGTAGGAGTAAAAGTTTTATTAGAGACAATCGAAAATTTAAAAATTAATAGTATTCCGATCACTTGTAGTCATTTAAGTAGCCTTATTTTTCTAAGTCAAAAAGAGATTTTAAATTTAGGAGAAAAAATGGCTGAGAAAAATATTAAAGTTATCGCTTTACCTCTAACAAATTTTTGGCTGCTGAATCGAAGTAATAAAATGACCTCATTAAAAAGGCCAGTTGCGCCAATAAAGCAATTACAAAAATCATATGTTGATGTATCTATAGGTAGTGATAACGTACAAGATCCTTGGTACCCATTTGGTAATTTTGATCCCTTTTATATGTTGTCTTGCTCCATACCTATGCTTCAACTAAATCCTTGGGAGAGAATGACTCTATCTTCTATTTTTTTAGCTCCAAGCAGATTATTAAACTTAAAATGGGATGGTTTAATTAAAAAGGGTTGCCCTGCTGACTTTGTTATTTTAGATGCACAAAGATGGGCAGATGTTTTTTCGAGTACCTTAAAGAGAAAAGTTTTTATAAAAGGCGATTTATATCGCTAATCGGCTAATTTATATACAAATCAATAAAAATTTTATTAATGACATCAAATAGTCTCAAATTGATAGACAAATTTAGGGAAGTTAACAACTTAGAGATTATTGAAAGCCAATCTGACATAAAAAGACTTTCAAAAGATTTTTATAACTACTCTCCAATCCTTACTGAAAAATTAGATGAATGTATTGCTGATTTGGTGGTAAGACCTATTGATCACAATGCAATAAAGGAAGTAGCAGAAATTTGTTGGAAATTTTCTATCCCAATTACTTTAAGGGGTTCAGGTACAGGTAATTATGGACAAGCTGTTCCCTTGTTTAAAGGGGTTGTAATGCAGATGAGTCACTTTAATAAGTTAGAAGAATTTGATCTAGATACAGGTTTTGTGAAAGCACAGTCTGGATGTCTCATGGGAGATTTGAATAAACAATTAGAGAAATATGGGAGGGAATTAAGGTTGCTTCCTAGTACTTGGAAAACAGCTACAATTGGAGGCTTTATTGCTGGCGGTTCAGGCGGTATTGGGTCCATTAGGTGGGGATTTTTAAGAGATCCAGGAAATCTTATTGGCTTAGAGGCAGTGACCATGAATGAAAAATCTGATTTATTAAAATTTGATGCTGAAGAATCCGAACCGCTTAATCATGCTTATGGGACTAATGGAATAATTACTTCTTTATTACTTGCAACTGATATCAAACGTAAGTGGTATTCAATAGTTATCGACTGTGTTGAATTTGAAAAAACAATAGAAATATTAAAAACTCTTACAAGCGCAGCAATTGATCTGAAACTAGGATCAATTCTTGAAGATGAAATTGTAGATCAAATGCCAAAATGGTTTAAAAGTAATTCTAGAAGTCACAAGATATTAATTCAATCTACTCTTGGAGGAACAAAAACGATCGAATTGATTTGTAAAAAATTCAAAGTTGAATTCACCCTCCTTGGGGAAGAAGAAAAACTCGTTAATGGAATTTCTGAAGTCGTATGGAATCATACTACTCTTCATATGAGGTCTAGGGATAAAAATTGGACTTATTTGCAGATGCTTTTGCCACTTAATAATGAGCTAGGATTGATTAATTTTTTGAGAAAAAAATGGGGTAGAAAAGTTCTTTGGCATTTAGAGGCAGTTTCTCAACAAGGTTCACCGAGGTTAGCGGCTTTGCCTTTATTAAAATGGAATGGGATAGATGAATTAAATGAAATAATGGAAGATTGTAAGAAACTTGGGGCGTTTATTTTTAATCCCCATGTTTTAACTGTCGAGGGAGGAGGGCTGGGAGTGGTTGACGCAGATCAAGTAAAAGCGAAATTAAAATTTGATCCTAAAGGGCTTTTAAATCCAGGAAAATTGGAAGGTTGGGAAGTAAAGGAACAATTTAATATTTAATATTTCTGATTATTTGTAAATTTAATAAATTCAGCAACTAAAAAAATAGAACCTGTTAGAACAGGATGATTAGGTGGCCATTTTTCTAGGGAAAATAAATACTCAATGGCAAGTTCAAATTTTTTAAATTCAATTGCTTTTTGAAAGTCAATTTCTTCAATCTGTAAGAGATCGTTTAATTTCCAACTAGGTTGGTTTGGAACTGGCACAAGTAATAAGTGATCATTTTTCTTAAGAATTGTTTTTAATATTGCGTAAATATCTTTTTGTCTTTGGACACCTAAAATCCAATAAATTCCTTTATCTTCATTCTCCCAATTGCTTCGCTCATGAGAGAGTGCTTTTGCAGCAGGATAATTATGCGCACAATCTACAAGAATTTCTTTATTCAAATAATTCATTATTTCTAGCCTTCCGTTCCAAGCGGTCTTTCTAAGACCTTCAGATATGTGTTTTTCTTTAATATTAAATCCCAAATTATTCAACGCTTCAATTGCTCCAACAGCTACTGAAGCATTTTGCTTTTGGAAAATCCCTTTTAATCCAAGCTCATAGCTGTTTGAACTTGAATCTTTCCAAATAATTTCTGCTCCAACCTCTTTAACTTTTTTAGTTATTAAATTTTCAACTTGAATATTTTGATTGCATGAAATGACAATTGAGTTTTTTTCAATAACTGCTATTTTTTCTTTGGCAATTTTTTCAATAGTATCTCCAAGAAATTCTTTATGGTCTAAGCCAATATTCCCAATAGCAATTATTGGCCTAGATTTATGGGCTGTTGTCGCATCTAATCGTCCTCCTAAGCCAGCTTCAAGAATGAGCAATTCAACTTTTTTATTGTCAAAAAAATTTAGTGCGCTGCAAATGATTTTTTCAAAAGGAGTTAATTCAAAAGTTGAAAAATTTTTTTCTATTAATCTATAGATTCTTTCAAAATCAGTTTTGTTAATATTTGTTTTATTAACTCTAATCCTCTCGCATACGTCTAAAAGATGGGGAGATGTCGTAACACCAAAATTCCTTTTAGCTTCAAAAAGTATACTTTCTAAAAAAGCCGCGATTGATCCTTTCCCATTGGTTCCAATAATTTGTATCGCGGGGATATTCTCGCAAGGATTTCCAAGTTCTTGAAGTGCTTTTTTTATTCTTGATAAACCTAACTTGATATTATCCCTTTCATATTTAGGTGATAATAATTCAAATATTTTTAAATTTGCATTTTTCAAAATTTAAATTGCTATGACTCTTCAAAAATTGAATTTAACTTATCCAAAAGAATATTAATTTCTCTTCGAGATATAACTAATGGTGGGACAATCCTTACTACGTTTCCTCCTGCAGGAACTACTAGTAAACCTTTATCAAAAGCTTTTAATGTAATATTTTTTGCATCAGCATAATCATCATTGATAACAAGACCTTGTATTAAACCCAAACCTCTTTTCCCGGTAATAATATTTGGAAATTTTTTTGACAATTCTTCAAATCCAGCACTTAATTGTTCCCCTCTTTGAAAAACATTATTGATAAGATTTCTTCTATTGATTTCTTCTAATACAGTTAGGGCAGCTTTACAGGCGAAAGGGTTCCCCCCAAAAGTGCTTGCATGATCTCCTGGAGAAAAAATGTTGGCTTTTTCTTTTACTAATAATGCTCCAATTGCGTGGCCTCCTCCTAATCCTTTAGCAAGGGTGAATCCATCAGGTTCAATTCCCAAGTTCTCATAACCCCACATTTTCCCAGTTCGACCTACTCCACTTTGGACCTCATCTAAAATGAGAAGAGAATTATATTTATCACATATATCTCTGAGGCTTTTAAAAAATATTTTACTTCCAGGAATTACGCCACCTTCTCCTTGTATTGGTTCAACTAAAACGCCGGAAATTTTTTGATCATTATTTTCGCACTCCTCAAATAATTTTTTTACCGAATCAAAATTGTTAAATTTAAAAAATTTGAACCCTTGAATCATTGGTTCGAAACCTTTTTGATATTTGGGCTGTCCAGTAGCACTCAATGCTGCGAGCGTCCTTCCATGAAAGCTAGACTCTGCTGCGAGAATAATTGATTCTTTACCTTTATTTGCTGTATTACCATATTTTTTAATTAATTTAATTGCTGATTCATTTGCTTCCGCGCCACTGTTGCAGAAGAAGACGCTTTCGGCACAACTCATATTTGTTAAAGTTCTGCTTAATTGTTCTTGTTCTTCAATGTTGTAAAGATTGGAGATGTGCTGAATCTTTTTTAGTTGACTTGATAACCTTCTTCTTAAAACTCTATCGCTATGTCCAAGACTGCAAGTTGCTATGCCAGCTACTGCATCAAGATACTTTTTACCTGTTTTATCCCATAGCCAACAACCTTTTCCTTTTTTGAAAGATATATCGAATCGACTATAGGTTCTCATCAAAGTGGGAGCGGTCGGACTTGAACCGACATACCCGAAGGTGCCGCATTTTGAGTGCGGTGCGTCTACCAATTCCACCACGCTCCCAAGGCTTTTGAAAAAATGAACTTTTTTATTATAACAAAAATCAACTTATTGACTATTGTTTTGGTCAAGGAACAGTGATCAAGATAACGTTTGTTAATAGTTAGTATTTCCGATAAAAACATAGAATTATTTTTATCGCATTTGCTGACAATAAATAAGAAAAAAAAAAGAACATCTTGACATTTATGGCACATTTTTGTGATTGAATACGAGTAAAAGTCTTTTTATGTGGAGGATAGCTTCATGATTAGTAATATTGTGTTATATTTAGAAAAAAAACAAATGTCTAAAACACAAGCTAAAAAATTATCCTTTAAATTAGTTCCTTATTTTTTTATTGCAGTCACTATATTGACAACATTTGGATCTAATAGCGGAACTTGGGCATGAATGAATTCAAATTTAATGGTTTAAATAAAATTTGGTCTAATAGATTTCTTGTATTGTTGATATTGTTTTTGGGTTGTATTTCACTAATCAATATTGCTTACGTTTGAATCAACCTTCTTATTTCAATAGTATTTTTTGAAAAGACTAAGCTGCTTCGAGTTTTGAAAGATTTTCAGATTTAGTTTCAATTTTATATTCATGCTCCTTAAGAGTAGTTTTACTGATCTCTCTAATTATTTTTACACCTAAATTTTTTAGTTTTAATTCAAAATTTTCATAACCTCTATCTAAATGTTCTAATCCATAGACCTTACTACTACCTTTTGCGATGATTCCTGCAATTATTAATGCAGCTGATGATCTTAAATCTGAGCCAACTAGATTCATCCCATTAATTGTTTCAACACCTTTGATGTGAGCTACGTTTTTGTTCAGTTTTATACGGGCGCCCATTTCATTAAGTAAATAAATATGATTCATTCTGTTTTCGAAAATTGTTTCAGTTATCTTTGATTCACCATTTGCGATTGTCATAAGAGTTGTAAATGGTGCCTGCAAATCAGTAGGAAAGCCTGGGAAAGGAGCTGTTTCTATGTCTACTCCTTTAATCTCTTTACTCTTGATAGAAATCGAATTACCTTTAATCGTAATTTTACTCCCACTCTCTTGAAGCTTATTAGTAACAGCTTCAAGATGATGAGGGATTACTGGAGAAATTGTTATTGAAGAGGAAGTTGCAGCTGCAGCTATTAGAAAAGTTCCAGCTTCTATTCGGTCTGGAATTACTTTATGTGTACATCCGCTAAGCTTATTAACACCATCAATAATAATTGTTTCTTTACCAGAGTCATAAATTTTTGCCCCCATTTTATTAAGCATTTGGCATAAATCTTGAACTTCAGGCTCTCTAGCAGCATTTTCAATAGTAGTTCTTCCTTTGGCTAAAGATGCTGCCATTATTAAAGTTTCAGTCGCACCTACACTTGGACAATTTAATTTAATATGAGTGCCATGAAGTCTATTTTTGTTTCCCTTTGTTTTTGCCTTGACAATTCCCTCTTTAATAATAATGTCTGCTCCTAATGCGATTAGTCCATTAATGTGCTCGTCTATTGGCCTTGAACCAATATTGCATCCACCGGGTAACGGTACTTGAGCTTCTCCAAATCTAGTTAATAGCGCACCTATACAAAAGAAACTGGCTCTTAATCCTTTAACAAGTTCATATGGAAGTTCTTTAATCGAAATAGTTGTTGGATCAATTTCTAGTTGGTTGTTTTCACGAACTAAATTCACTCCTAAATTCTTTAGGATATTCCCCATCTTTTCAATATCAGTAAGAAAAGGTACATTTTCAAGAATTATTTTTTCATTAGTTAGCAATGATGAGGCTAATAAAACTAATGCGGAATTCTTCGCACCACTTATTTCAACATTTCCATTTAACTTGCCTTGGCCAAGAATCTTTAAATTTTGCGATTTAAGATATGACTTCGTTTTGCTTCCGCAAATCATTAAGACTCAGTTTATTAGGTTCATCATGACAAACTAATAATATTAAGTCCACCCTATGTAACGTCATGAATATTAATTAAAAGTGAAAATATATTTTTTTAATTTCTTGGGGAATAAAAATTTAATAAATAATTGATCAAAATATTTATGTAATTAAAATATAATTGATAACAAATTTTTCAAACTACTCATAGAAAATACTTTTTTAAAAATAACTAGTAAAAACAATAATCTAGTTAAAAGATTTAGATCATTTAAAAGAGGATCATCTCCAAAAGATCAAGATTTTTTTTGCATAGAGGGTACGCATCTCATTGAAGAATTGCTGAAGTCTGGAAAAAATCCATCTAAAATTTTAGTTACAGAAAAATGGCTAAGAAAAAATCAAAATCTAACCAAAAAATTTCATCAGTCATTAATAAATATTGTCTCAGAGGAAGTCTTGGCATCTGCAATTTCAACAATTAATCCAGATGGGATAGCAGCTTTAGTAGAGATTTCAGCGATACCTAATTATCAATTTAATATAAAAGATGATTTTGTTCTTGTTCTCGACAGGATTCAAGATCCTGGGAATATGGGT
The DNA here is from genome assembly GCA_902612005.1 of uncultured Prochlorococcus sp. Taxonomy (GTDB): domain Bacteria; phylum Cyanobacteriota; class Cyanobacteriia; order PCC-6307; family Cyanobiaceae; genus Prochlorococcus_A. The sequence goes on from CACMCA010000006.1 coordinate 49,727, forward strand.
AATCTATTTAGAACTGCTTTAGCTGCGGGTGTTGATGCAATTTTTTTAGCTGGAGGTGCGCACCCATTAGGTCAAAAGGTATTAAGAGCATCCTCAGGTGCAGTTTTTCATCTGCCATTTTTAAGATTTGATGGAATTGAAGAAGAAATATTAAATTCTTTACTTAAGTCTTTGTCTGAATTATCAAATGTAGGATTTAAGATTTTCTCTACTAGTAGCCATAATGAAAGTTCAAAAAAACCTTCAAAACCTTACTGGGAAGTTGATTGGTCTAGACGTACCGCATTAATTTTGGGTAATGAAGGTCAAGGTATTCATAAAAAAATTCAAGAAGCTTTTAATGAAACAATTACAATTCCGCATAGTGAGCTTGTAGAATCATTGAATGTGGCTTGTGTTGCAGTTCCGTTATTACTAGAACGAAAAAGAGTCGCATACACCTCTAAATAAATAAATAAAAAGTGACTGATTCAAGTTTTGATTTTGATTTAATCGTAATAGGAGCAGGATATGGAGGTTTTGATGCCGCTAAACATGCTGCTGGTAAGGGACTGAAAGTCGCAATAGTAGAATCTTCTGATATGGGAGGCACTTGTGTTAACAAGGGTTGTGTTCCATCTAAAGCTCTTTTGGCTGCAAGTGGAAAAGTTAGAGAAATAGCTGATTATGAACATTTAGCTAAATTTGGTATACATGCTTCACCAGTAAGGTTCGAGAGATCAAAAATTGCAGATCATGCAAATAATTTAGTTTTAAATGTTAGAGAAAATTTAACAAAAACTCTTAAAAGGAGTGGAGTTGAAATTATTTTGGGTATTGGAAGAATTGAAGGAAATCAAAAAGTTGGTGTAAGAGATAAAAACGGAATTGATAAAATTTTCACTTGTAAGAATATTGTTATCGCAACAGGCTCTTCTCCTTTTGTGCCCCGTGGAATAACTTTGGACAATAAGACCGTATTTACTAGTGATGATGCGGTTAAACTTGAGTGGCTTCCAAGATGGATAGCAATTATTGGAAGCGGATATATAGGACTAGAATTTGCTGATGTTTATACCGCACTTGGTTGTGAAGTTACTATGATCGAGGCTTTGGAGAATATTATGCCAACATTTGATCCAGATATCACTAAAATTGCTAAGAAGAACCTTATTCAAGCAAGAGATATAGACACAAAATCAAATGTCTTTGCGACAAAAATAATACCCGGATGCCCTGTAAAAATAGAACTGACAGATGCAACATCTAAGGAAGTTGTAGAAACATTAGAAGTTGACGCTGTACTAGTTGCAACTGGCAGAAGTCCTAATAGTCATAACTTAAATCTTGAGTCGGTTGGTATCGAAACAGTAAAAGGTTTCATTCCTGTAGATGATCAAATGAGAGTTAAGAATGGTGATGAAATAATACCTAACATTTGGGCTGTTGGAGATGTGACGGGCAAATTAATGCTTGCCCATACAGCTGCAGCCCAGGGTACTATTGCTGTTGATAATATTTGCGGTGGTAATGTCGAAATTAACTACAAAAGTATCCCCGCAGCAACCTTTACTCACCCAGAGATAAGTTCAGTTGGTCTCTCTGAAGTTGAAGCTAAAGAGATATCTGCAAAAGAAAATTTTAATTTGGGAGTTGTCAAAAGTTTCTTTAAGGCTAATTCAAAAGCATTGGCTGAATTGGAGAGTGATGGATTGCTAAAGTTGATTTTCAATAAAGATAATGGGAAAGTATTAGGTGCTCATATTTTTGGTTTGCATGCAGCTGATTTAATTCAAGAAATTTCGAACGCTATTTCAAGAAACCAAGATGTAATTGAATTATCTAAAGAAGTTCATACTCATCCTACTCTTAGTGAAGTAGTTGAGGTCGCTTATAAACAAGCGGCCTCTCAAATAAATAAGATCTAAAATTAATGGAGATAAGACGCAGGCCACCAAATCCAACAGTAAGGGTAGAAAATTTAGAATATGCTGTACCTCATAGAGAAGCACAAGCAAAAAATATTCTGGAAGAAATTGTATGGCACAAGGATATTGAAATTAAGAATTTTAAAAAAATAGTCTCTTTAGAAGATCTCATCAAAAAGATTGAAAAACTTCATACTCCCAAAGATTTTTATAAAAATATTTTGGAGTCAAAAATAAAACCAGGACTTATTGCTGAAATAAAAAAAGCTAGTCCGAGTAAAGGAGTTATTAGAAAAGATTTTAACCCTGAAAACATAGCAATTTGTTATGAAGGATTAGGTGCATCATGTATCTCAGTACTTACCGATAAAAGGTTTTTTCAAGGTAGTTATGAAATACTCGAAACTGTAAGGAGATCAACTAATCTCCCTCTACTCTGCAAAGATTTTATTATTTCTGCTTATCAGATTTATAAAGCAAGGGTATCTGGTGCTGATGCGATATTATTAATTGCTGCGATTTTAAGTGATGACGATTTAATTTATTTAAAGAAAATAGCTGATAATTTAAAAATGAGTGTTCTTGTTGAAGTCCATAACTCTAATGAATTAGAGAGGATTCTAAAGTTAAAATCTTTTAATTTGATTGGAATAAATAATAGGGACTTAAAGACTTTTAAAACGGATTTAAAAACATCAATAGAATTGATGCATACATATGCAGATATATTTTTAAAACAAAATATTATTCCCATAAGTGAATCTGGAATTAATTCTGCCGAAGATTTAGAATCGCTTAGATCTATTGGAATCAAGGGAGTATTAATTGGTGAAACTTTTATGAGAGAAACTAATATTGAACAATCGTTCAACAAATTATTTAACTCAATTTAATCTTGACTTCAAATCGTGCTATAAAATTGAATAAAAAGAGTTGTACCGAATATATATGCAGACTGTAATTTTAACAGGTATAGTTGCAGGATTTGTGCATGTAGTTAGTGGCGCTGATCATCTCATTGCAATGGTACCTGCAGCGATTAATAATCCCCAAAAAGCTCTTAAAAATAGTTTTTCATGGGGCTTAGGACACTCTTCGGGTGTTCTCTTGTTAGCTTTTATAGCAATTTTTATTAAGGATATTACGCCATTAAACAAATTTTCTAACATTGCCGAATTCCTAGTTGGAATTTCTCTTCTAATTGTTGGAGTATTTGCTATAAAAAATTCTTTTCAATTAAGTATCCACTCGCATTCCCATAAGCATGAGAATGGAATTGCCCATCGTCACTTTCATTTTCATGTTAAGGAACAAAAAAATAATAATAAGCATTCACATGCTTTGACAGGTTTAGGCTTGCTACACGGTATAGCTGGAGGTTCTCATTTTCTTGCAGTTCTTCCTGCTTTAGCACTACCTTTAACAAGCGCTTGCTTATATTTGATTTCATATTTAATTGGTTCACTAATAAGTATGAATCTTTTTACTTGTTTAATATCTTTTACCACCTTTAAAGCAAGTCAAAAATTTATTAAAAGATTAATAGCTGTAGCAGGAGGGCTTTCCTTTTCTTTGGGATTATTTTGGATTCAAAGAAGTGCTTCTGTTTTTTTGAATTAAAAAATTTTTTAATTGAGGAATAATTAATTTAGAAGTGACAATTCCAATTATTTTTTCGTTATTGATTAATCCAAATTTATTACTATCTTCGCTAAATTCAATATTGTCACCAATAACCTCAATATTATTTTGATTTACTGAATTTATCCTTTTTATTAGGTTTTTATTTTTAAGTGGATGATTAAAAATAACTATTTGTTGCTTTTTAAGTATGGATTTATTCTTTTTATATTTTTTAAAAAATACAATATCTCCTTCCTTTAGGTAAGGTAACATCGATTCACCATTAATAATGGCAGTTTTTCTTAAACCTAAAAAAAATAAAATAAAATCAAAAAAGCTTTTGAAAATAATTCTGGTTAACTAGCTTTTACAAAAGCGTCTGATCTTCCTTTTGAAGCCCAGAAAATACTATGAATCTTTTCTACATAACTCATGAGTTCTTCAGCTTGAGCTAAATCAACATTAACTTTGCATGCACTGCATAATTTAGCCGCCTTCCAGATGGTTTCATGTAAGTCTGGATAAGTTTCTAAATGAACTGGTTTAAAGTAATCTGTCCATAAAATTAGAATTTCTTTCTTTGTTTCTTTTGCTTGCTCTTCTTTAACGGCAACATATCTAGAAAATGTATTACTGTATGCAGCCCACTCTGCTGAATCAGTGCTAGAAGGAGCTTCTAATGCAATAAGTTTTTTTGTCATTGATAAAACTGCTTCAGCGGCAACTCTCGTAGATGCTGGGTCGTAAACACCACAAGGACCGTCACAGTGAGCATCGACAGTCATTGGGGATTTTTTATTTAGAAAAGAATTGATGAATTTACTTAGCATTTCAAATATTTTGTGTTGTATATATATTACTTGGAGATTAACTAAATTGAAAAGTTTTAGATATTTTTCTTACTTAATTTAATTGACTTTTAATAATTCAACTTCAAATATTAAAGTTGCATTAGCAGGTATTACATTTCCTGCTCCTCTCGATCCGTATCCAAGTTCCGGAGGTATTGTCAATTTTCTTTTACCTCCAACCTTCATGCCTGCTACGCCTTCATCCCAACCTTTTATTACTCGTCCAGCACCCAAGGGAAAGCTGAATGGAGCTCTTCCTATACTGGTATCAAATTGTGTCCCGTCTTCTAAAGTTCCTGTGTAATTTACAGTAACTGTTTGCCCAGCACTAGCTTCATCTCCTTCCCCATTTATAATATCTGCAATAATTAGACCACTTTCTGTAGTCCTTGAATTGCTGTCTGATGGTGTTTCTTCTGCCATAGCGAAAAGTATAGGATTTGGATCTGATGGGTCTAGTTCAAATAAATTATTATTTGAAATATTTGATGATTTTGCAATAGGCTGTTGTTGAATTAATTGATTTTCTGATTCAGCGGCATTAACAACTTGAGGTGAATTAAATTGACTGAAAATAGTTAATGAAACACAAAAAACAAAAACTGCAAAACTGATAAAGACTTCTTTCACCTAGATTTTGGAAGTTACTAAATCTAATACTACAGAATAAAGGTACAATATATGGGTGATTTTAAAATTATTTTGAAATTTTAGATTGTTAATCCCAACTCAAGTTAAAAGTTTAAAACAATATTTTTACCCATGTTTAGGTGGCGTCTTAGGAGGAATTTCTGTTGCAACCCATTTTTGGCTGATTTTTATGCCGATATCATTATTTATTTTATGGAAGGGAAGTGAAAGAAGGACAGCAAATTTTTGTTGGGGTTTTTTCTTTATCTTGATAAGTCATTCTTGGCTTTATGATCTTCACCCATTAACATGGCTAGGTTTTTCATGGATTACAAGTTTAATAATCACCATTTCAATATTATTATTTTGTGCTTTTCTTGGTGGGTTATTAGTTTATTTATGGGGTTTGTTAGTTGAAATTATTCTGTGGAAAGAGGATGTTTTTAAAATGAAAATATTACCTTTAACCGTAAAAGTATTTTTTTTGTCTTTGACTTGGGGGATTGGTGAATTGATACTTTCTCAAACACCTTTTTTTTGGATAGGTTTAGGCGAGAGTCTTGTTCCAAGTGATATTTATCTTGCTGGTTTGGCAAGATGGATTGGCGCAAGTGGTTTATGCGTATTACAAATATTGATTGGATTTTGGATATTTTTTAGTCACGGTAGATGGAGAAGAAAACTTCATTTTAAAAAAATATTTTTTTTCGGACTTTTTATTATTTTTTTCTTACATCTATTCGGGGGTTTAACAACGCCAATTAAAAGAAATTATGAATATCCTGTGGCTATTTGGCAAACCAACTTCCCAACAAGAGAAAAATTAAAAATTGATGATGAATTTATTAAAGAAAAACAATCTATCGCTCAACAGTATGCTTTAGCCAATCAAGTAAAACTTCTCGTTGCTCCTGAAGGGACTCTAAATAATAATTTTTATTTATCTAAAGGCTTTAAGGTTAATACCTTGGCAGGAGGTTTCAGAAATTCTAATAATGGGTTAAGAAGTTCTTTACTCGGATTTCAAATTGGAGATAAATCTTTTACCTCATTTATAGATAAAAATAGACTTGTTCCATTGGGTGAAAAAATACCTAGATTTCTAGATAGTTTTTCAAGAGGATTATCTGCAGTAGGAGGAATTCAACCAGGCTCTGATTCAAGATTTTTTGATCCTAAATTTACACAACCTCTAGCAGTGGCTATTTGTTATGAAATTAGTGACGGATTGAAAATAAGAAAGGCTATTAATAGCGGTGCACAACTAATAATAAGTGCAGCAAATTTAGATCCCTATCCAATTAAGCTTTATAATCAATTTTTGTCTTTGGCAAGATTGAGAAGTATTGAAAATAAAAAAGATAATCTACTTGTATCAAACACTGGTCCTTCGGGTCTAGTTAAAGATGATGGGAAAATAATTCAACTTCTAGATTTAAATGTGGAACAAAATAAAATAGTTTTCCCTAATTTTTCATCCGACAAGACTTTCTATACAAAATTTGGAGATAAACCTATTTTGTTATTGTTTATATTTTTTATGGGATTAAATTTGTTTTGGAAAATTAATTAATTAATCCACCACCTAATAAAATTTCTCCTTTATAAAAAACTGCAGCTTGTCCAGGTGTTACCGAACTTTGACTTTCTTCAAAAATTAATTTAAATGTTGTAGTTGGATTATCTAAATTTTTCAAAGGAATTAAAGTTCCTTTTACTGGATGACTTCTATATCTGATTTGTGCTTCTACTTCTATCTCTTGTTTAGGCTCTTCGATTGAAACCCAATTAACCTTACTAATTATTGCTTCTTTATTAAAAAGATCACTTTTATCTGCTACATAAACTATGTTTTTTACCCTGTCTAAACTTTTTACATATAAAGGTTCCGGCCAAGCGATGCCCAAACCTTTTCTTTGACCTACTGTAAAGTGCTGAATACCATTGTGTGTTCCTAGTACTTTCCCATTTAAATGCACAATTTCTCCTTCTTTAGGTTCAATGTGTTTGTCGATAAATCTCTGCATTGATCCATAATGCTCAACTAAACATAAATCTTGACTTTCTGGTTTTTGAGCAGTTCTAAGTCCTAATCTCAAGGCTTCCTTTCTTGTTTCTTCTTTTTTCATTTCACCAAGAGGAAATTCTAATCTGCTTAGTACTTCTTGTGAAAGAGAGTAAAGAAAATAACTTTGGTCTTTGTTTTCGTCAGCACCTCTGAGAAGAAGGAATTCCTTAAATACAACGCTCTTGCAATCTAGTGTTTCAGCAAAAGATGATTTTTTTACCCTTGCGTAATGTCCGGTCGCAATATGAGTAAAGTCTTTTTTGTTTATTGCGTAATTAAGCATCTCTTCAAACTTCACATTCTTGTTGCACATCGAACATGGTAGTGGAGTGAATCCTTTCTCATAGCTTTCAGTAGTTTTTTTAATTACCTCTCTTTCGAAAATTTCTCTTGAGTCTATTATTTTATGATTAATTCCCAAATCTTCACAAAGGGCAGCAGCATCTACTAATCCTTCAGAACAACAGGAGCCTTGTCCTTTCATTAGCCAAAGAGTTAGTCCCTCAACATTCCAGCCTCTTTCTACAAGAAGAGCAGCTGAAAGGGAACTATCCACACCACCAGAAAGACCTACAATAATATTTTTCTTCTTTTTAGTTTTATCATTAGAAGAAAAAAAGTTCTCTAATTTTTTATCCTTTTGTGTCTTTAACATGGAAGTTTAAATTTTTGAACAGTTCTTCAATTGCTTTGTACTCATTATGAACGAAATTGTATGGCCAACAATTGACTCTGAACATTTAATTGTTGATTCAAAGCAAATGTTGATATTAGAGAAAGAAATGTTTTCTGATGGAATGCCACAAGAAGCATTGATGGAAAAAGCTGGTATTCAAATTAGTAGATGGCTCTTAAAAAAGAAACCTCTTCTCAAGAATGGAATAACTGTTTTTATAGGTCCTGGGCATAATGGCGGGGATGGTGTGGTAATAGCTAGAGAGCTTTTTTTGAAAGGTTTTTATGTTCAGGTATGGTGTCCATTCCCGATAAAAAAAACATTAACAAATAACCATCTTAATTATCTTACATCTATTGGTGTCACAAAATTAGCAGAGCCACCCGATGCAAATGGTAAAGAGCTTTGGATTGATGCAGTTTTTGGTAATAATCAAACAAGAAAAGTTGATGATAAATTAATTAAACTGTTTAATCAAAAATTTCATAAAAAATCTGGAAAGGTAATAAGTATTGATATACCAACAGGATTATGTCCTGATAAAGGAGAGCCTTTTTTAGATGACGCAGTAAAGGCAGACTATACCTTGGCCATTGGTCTTTATAAGATTGGGTTGACCCAAGATTCTGCTTTACCTTTTATTGGAAAATTGCACCATATAGATGTTGGTATGCCTACTAGTAAGCTGTCCAAAATTGATAAAAAGATTTTTAAGGTTACTTACAGAGATATAAAAAATATTAATTTACCTTCTTTACCAAAAAATTCCAACAAATATCAAAGAGGTAGAACATTACTAATAGCCGGAAGTGAAAAATATCCTGGTGCTGCATACTTGGCATTAAAAGGGGCCATATCAAGTGGAGCAGGCTTTATCTCAGCGGCCCTTCCTGGGATAGTTGCTGAATCTATTTGGCAAGTTGCCCCTGAAATAGTTTTAAAAGAAACTATGCAATCTAACCAAAATGGAAGTGCTTCTTTATTTAGTGCATTAAAAAATATTGATTTAAGTGCGTTTGATTCAATAGCTGTCGGTCCAGGAATAGGAATTGATAATGATGATTGGCAAAAATCAAAAGACTATCTTATGGCTTTTGGTGGATTATTGATCTTGGATGCAGATGCACTTAATAGAATTTCGGAATCTAAGTTGGGGTCAAATTTCTTTTTAGAGAGAAATTTTAAGACATGGATTACACCACATAGCAAAGAATTTGGAAGATTATTTCCTAATATCAAATCTAAGACCAATGTTGGGCTTGCTCGTGATGCGGCAAAAGAATTCAATATCAGTATTTTGTTAAAAGGAGCTAACAGTGTTATTGCTGATAATAAAAAAGTATGGCAACTTTTTGGAACCGATTCTCAGACAGCTCGAGCTGGTTTGGGTGATCTTTTATCTGGTTTTATAGCAGGTAGTTCTGCGATTGATTTAACCTTGTGTAGAAATATATCAACAGATTTTTTTGCTAAATATGTACTTTTGCATTCATTTGCTGCATCAAAGTGCAAAAGTGGGTCAAATGCTTCTGCTATTGGTTATGAACTGACAAAGTTAATGAGAAATTTAAAAACGAGACAAATATCTTGAAAGAAACAATTTAAGAGAGTTATTTATAGTTTTAAACACATAAGTGTACAAATATTACTTGAAATCTGAAGCGCGCATTAAATATTGCGCCATTTTTAAAAAAATGTAGGAGAGTTTTAATACCTTAATCAGGCCATAAAATGGTTTCATCGTTACCAACTCAATCAGAACAACCAAAAAGGAGGGGTAATGATCCAATAAGTTGGTATTTGCAGAACATCGGCAGAGTCCCTTTGTTGACACCTGCCGAAGAGATTGAATTGGGTAATCAAGTTCAGAAAATGATGATTCTTACAGAAGATGGTCAATTAAATGAAAAGACTAAAGAATTTACAACTCAGCAAAAAAGAACAATAAAAATTGGTCGAAGAGCTAAAGATAGAATGATGAAGGCTAACTTAAGATTAGTTGTCAGTGTGGCAAAAAAATATCAAGGTAAAGGATTAGAACTTCTTGATCTAGTTCAAGAAGGTTCTCTAGGTTTGGAGAGAGCTGTTGAAAAATTTGATCCGACTAGAGGATATAAGTTTTCTACTTATGCTTTTTGGTGGATTAGACAAAGTATGACTAGAGCAATTGCTTGTCAATCAAGAACTATCCGTTTACCTGTTCATTTAAGTGAAAGGTTAGCTTCTATTAGAAAAGTTAGTAGAGATTTGGCTCATAAACTTGGTGCTATGCCAAGCAGAATTGAAATTGCAGAGGCGATGGAAATTGATGTAGAAGAGTTGGATTCTGTTTTGAGACAAGCCTTATCGACAAGTAGTTTAGATGCTCCAGTAAATGGTGATGATGGTAGGAGCTTTTTAGGTGATTTAATTGCAGATAGCAATAATGAAGAGCCCTTAGATCAAGTTGAACAGAAAATGCATCAAGAGCAACTTGGAAAGTGGTTAAGTCATTTAAGCGAGCAAGAGCAACATGTACTCAAATTAAGGTTTGGACTTGATGCAAATGAGAGACATACCCTTGCTGAAATTGGAAGATTATTAGAAGTTTCTAGAGAAAGAGTGAGACAAGTTGAACTTAAGGCACTAAGAAAATTAAGAAATTTAACTAGAAAATTACCTAGCGGTATTTAATCTAATCTTCTGCCCATATATATTTAGTTAATTCTTTTAAAGGAGGTTCAGGAGCTTCAATCGCATTTTTTACTGATTCGGATATCTCTGCGTCAATTTTCTTTTCAATAATTTTTAATTCTTCTTCCGTTGCAAATTTACCATCAACTATTTCTTGGGCTAATTTCTTAATAGGATCTCTTTTTCCCCAAAATTCCTTCTCTTTTTCAGACCTTAATTCATCCGGATCCGCAAGAGAATGTCCTCTGAACCTATAAGTTAAACATTCTAAAAGTGTAGGACCTTCCCCTGATCTAGCGCGCTCAATAGCTCTTTGTGCTGCTCCTCTCACTGCTAATACATCCATTCCATCAACTTCCTCGCCATGCATCCCAAAAGCAGATGCTTTTCTCCAAATTTCAGGATTGCTAGTAGCTCTATCGTGAGCCATGCCTATAGCCCATTTATTATTTTCAACAACAAAAATTATGGGTAATTTCCATAATTGAGCCATGTTTAAACATTCAAAAAACTGCCCATTATTGCAAGTCCCATCCCCAAAAAATGCTGCAGTGACAGAATCACTACTATTATCTCCAGAAACTTCCCTTTTGTATTTGCTTGAAAAGGCTGCCCCCAAAGCAACTGGAATTCCCTCTCCAATAAATGCATATCCCCCAAGTAAATGATGCTCTCTTGAAAATAAGTGCATTGAACCACCTCGGCCTTTGCTACAACCTGTAGCTTTACCAAAAAGTTCACTCATTACTTCAAATGAGGGAACACCAGCACTAAGTGCATGAACATGATCGCGATATGTACTACAAAACCAATCATGTTTCTTTTTCATAGCGCCAATGACTCCTGTGCTTATAGCCTCTTGACCGTTATATAAATGAACAAAGCCAAACATTTTCCCCCTGTAATACATTTCTGCACACTTGTCTTCGAACCTACGACCAAGCATCATATCTTCATAAAGAAATAATCCTGTTTCTCGATCTAATTCGGCTTTTTTTATGTCTTGAAGATTTGAGATTCTCTCTACATGTGTTTCCAAGAAAAATACCTTAACGAAGTTTTGATTTGTTAACATTCTAAGCTGTGAAGTGCAATTTTCATGATTTTTTTTAATAACTCTGTAAGACCTTGTGAAAAAAAAAATTAACTTGATAAAATTTGTCTAAGGATTTTTAATAGGATATTTGTTTGGAACTTCCTTTAGATCATTTTCGTTTAATTGGCGTAAGCCCCTCTGCAACTTCTGAGGAAATATTAAGGGCGTTTCAGTTGCGTTTAGATAAAACACCTAATGAAGGTTTCACTTATGAAGTTTTAACCCAAAGATCTGAGTTGCTTCGGCTCACTGCCGATCTACTTACAGATCCAGAAAGCAAAAGAGAGTACGAAAATTTGTTATTGAATGGGAAATCTGGATTGGAGTTTTCATCAAATAGAGAAGTTGCAGGCTTAATACTTCTTTGGGAATCAGGTTTACCAAAAGAAGCTTTTAAAATCACTAGAAAAGCATTGCAGCCGCCAAAAACTCCAGCTTTAGGAAGTAGTAGAGAAGCTGATTTAACATTATTAGCTGCTTTAACAGCTAGAGATTCTGCAATTCAAGAGCAACAGCTTAGATCATATTCGAACGCGGCAGAATTTTTACATGAAGGTATACAACTTCTACAAAGAATGGGAAAGCTTGGAGACATCAGAAAAGAACTTGAGGAGGATTTGGTTGCTCTGCTTCCTTACAGAATCCTTGATCTACTTAGTAGGGATCTAAATGATCAAGAGTCTCATAAAAAAGGCTTAAATATGCTGGAAAATTTAATAATCAAAAGAGGTGGTTTGGAAGGTAATAATAAATCTGAATATACAAATTTTTTAAATCAGCAAGAGTTTGAAGCTTTTTTTCAACAAATTAAACCATTTTTGACCGTGCAAGAACAGATTGATTTGTTTCTTGAATTACAAAAAAGAGGATCATTAGAAGCAGGATTTTTAGCTTTTCTGTCCTTGACAGCAATTGGTTTCTCTAGAAGAAAGCCGGAAAAATTATTTGAAGCGAGGAAAATTTTAAAGAAACTAAATTTGTCTGGTCTTGATTCAATGCCTCTAATAGGTTGTTTAGACTTACTCTTAGCTGATATTAATGAGGCCTCTGCAAGGTTTTCAAGTAGTTCTGATGAAAACTTACGAGATTGGCTTAATAATTATCCCGGGAACAAGTTAGAAGCAATATGTATTTTTTGTAAAAATTGGTTAGAGAATGATGTTTTAGTTGGGTATAGAGATATTGACTCAAAAGAGGTGGATTTAGATTCTTGGTTTGAAGATAGGGAAATTCAAGAATTTATTGAACAATTAGAAAAGAAATCAAATAAAAAGTCAATTAGATCAAATCTTCAAAACCAACAAATTCAGAAGGAATCTTTCACACAAAGGACTGAAGATTTTGATAATCTATCAGAAAATATTGATGACAAAAGATTACCTTGGCCTGGTGGTATAAAACAAAATTATGAAAAGGTTGAGATCAAAGAAAATCAATTAAATGAGGAATACTTTAAGAATAAACCAATAGAGTTTTATAATTTTTTAATTGAAAGAATTGCCGAATTAAAGTTTAGTTTTGGGGAATTCTTGAAGGATAAAGAAATTATTAATCGGTCACCTTATTTAATTTATATTTATGCGTTTTTGATCTTATTTGCATTTGGTATTGGTATTGGATTTTTAAGAAATAATTTTAAAAAATCAGTTCAGGACGAATCTATTCCTGAAAAACCTTTAATTTCCCTAGATAAAAATCAAAAGCTTAATGAGAAAGATATTATTCAAGGAATCAAAAAAAATCCTTCAAGTAAATTGAATACTATTCCTGAGAAATCTACTTCAATTATTTCATATGATTTTAAAGAACTTAATACACCTTCACCTTCTTTAGAAGATATAAAAAATTTAATTAATGGATGGCTTCTAAGTAAAAGTAATTTCTTAGAGGGAAAGACTGAAATTAATCTTTCTAAGATTGTTAGTAAATCTCTGATTGATCGAACAATCGAAGAAAGGCAGAACGATATCAAAAAGGGAATTTATAAAGAAATTAATTCCCAAATACGTAAGATTGATTTGGAATCGCAAAATTCATCTCGGATAGTTGTTTTAGTTGAATTAAATTATCTTGAGAGAATATTAAAGAATTCTGGAGAACTTGTTAATGAGACATCACTGAATCCCCTGAAAGTAAAGTATATTTTGGGCTTTTCAAATAAATCATGGAAATTGATTGATTTCGTGAGTGGCTTGTAATTACAAACCTCAAGATCATCTATAATAATTATCAATAATAATTAAAATTACTTTTTGATAATGTTTGATGAACTCTCGTCACGCTTTGAAGACGCAGTAAAGGGTTTAAGAGGCGAAGCAAAAATAAGTGAAAATAATATTAACGATGCTTTGAAGGAGGTAAAAAGAGCACTTCTTGATGCAGATGTTAGTTTGTCTGTAGTCAAAGAGTTTATATCAGATGTCAAAGATAAAGCTATCGGAGAAGAAGTAGTTAGGGGGGTAAATCCAGGTCAAAAATTTATAGAAGTTGTAAATAAAGAATTGATTAACATCATGGGGAATGAAAATTCTCCATTAAACGAAAATGAAAGTAGTCCTACAGTTATTTTAATGGCAGGACTTCAGGGAGCGGGTAAAACAACTGCAACAGGAAAATTAGGACTTTATTTGAAGGAAAAAGATAAAAAAGTTCTTTTGGTTGCTGCAGATATTTATCGCCCAGCAGCCGTAGAGCAGCTTAAAACATTGGGAAGTCAATATGATTTGGAAGTTTTTTCAGGTAAAAAAAATAGTAAACCAGAAGAGATAGCTAAGGATGCATTGAGTTTTGCTAGTGAAAATGATTTTAATTCAATAATTATTGACACTGCAGGAAGATTGCAAATTGATGACTCTATGATGAGTGAAATGGTTCGAATAAAAGAAGTTTCTAATCCCGATGAGGTTTTGCTTGTTGTTGATTCTATGATTGGGCAAGAAGCTGCTGACTTGACAAAGTCATTTCATGAAAAAGTAGGAATTTCAGGAGCGATATTAACTAAGTTGGATGGAGACTCAAGAGGAGGGGCTGCTTTATCAATAAAAAAAATAAGTGGTAAACCAATCAAATTTATCGGTGTAGGTGAAAAAATAGAGGCATTGCAACCATTTCATCCAGAAAGAATGGCAAGCAGAATTCTGGGAATGGGTGATGTATTGACACTTGTTGAAAAAGCTCAAAAAGAAGTTGAACTTGCTGATGCAGAAGCGATGCAAAAGAAACTTCAAGAGGCGACTTTTGATTTTAATGATTTTGTAAAGCAAATGAGATTAATTAAAAGGATGGGATCACTTGGTGGATTGATTAAATTGATTCCTGGTATGAATAAAATCGATGATGGGATGATAAAAGATGGAGAAGATCAACTTAAGAAAATTGAATCGATGATCTCTTCAATGACTCTCGAAGAGAAACAAAAACCTGAGGTTCTTGCCGCTCAGCCCTCAAGAAGACAAAGGATTGCTCAGGGTAGTGGTTATGAAGCGAAAGATGTAGATAAAGTATTAGCTGATTTTCAAAGGATGAGAGGCTTTATGAAACAAATGTCTAACGGCGGAATGCCGGGAATGGGTGGAATGCCGGGAATGGGTGGAATGCCGGGAATGGGTGGTAATAAAACGATGAAAAAGCAAAAAAATAATAAGAAGAAAAAAGGGTTTGCTGATTTATAGTTTCTAAATTTTTCCCTTTGAGTGATATTATTATTAAAAATGAATTAATTTAAGATGATTAAACTGCGCCTTAAGCGCTTTGGAAAGAAAAAAGAGGCAAGTTTCAGAATTGTTGCATGCAATAGTACTTCCAGAAGAGATGGGAGACCTCTTCAAGAACTAGGTTTTTATAACCCAAGAACTAAAGAAACTAGGCTTGACACAGAAGCTTTAAGAACAAGACTTACTCAGGGTGCTCAGCCCACTGATGTTGTAAGAACTTTATTAGAAAAAGGAGGCTTACTAGAAAAAAAAGAAAGACCTTCAATCGCTATTGGTAAAGCTAAGATTGAGAAGGAAAAAGTAGCTAAAGCCAAAACTAAAGACGAAGAAAATGATATTAGTAAAGCTGCAAAAGATAGTAATGAAGCTGAAAGCTAGTGGTTTGATCAATTTTAAATCTTATACAATAACTAGATGAAGGAAGTTTCCAAAACTGGTCACTTCACAATAGATTTGCCAAGCTCTGATGCTGCTACAGCTTTATCTGGACCTGGTAATTCTTTTTTAAGAAAATTTGAGTCTCTTACAGGAGTTTCTTTAACTATAAGAGGTTTACAACTTGAGATGAACGGTGTCATATCTAAAATTGAGAGAGCGTCAGCATTAGTAGAGCTGACAAGACCAATTTGGGAACAAGGGTTAGAAGTCCCAGAGGTGGATCTTAAAGCAGCTTTAAGTTCTCTAAATATGGGAGAGTCGTCTTCACATGCCGAACTTGGGAAAAAAGTTCTTGCGCGTTCCAAAGAAGGAAGATATTTAAGACCAAGAACTATTAGGCAAAAAGAATATGTTGAATCAATTGAAAACTTCGATCTCACGTTCGCAATTGGTCCTGCTGGAACTGGCAAGACATTTTTAGCAACTGTTTGCGCAGCAAGACTATTAAACGAGAAAAAAATTGAAAAAATTGTTTTAACAAGACCAGCTGTAGAAGCTGGTGAAAGTTTAGGATTTCTGCCAGGTGATTTGCAACAAAAAGTAGATCCATATTTAAGACCCCTATTTGATTCTTTAAATAGCATTTTCGGTTTTGATAGAACGAATTCGTTAATAGATAAAGGAATTATTGAAGTTGCACCTTTGGCATTTATGAGAGGAAGAACCTTAGATAATTCTTTGATTATCTTGGATGAGGCACAAAACACAACTTGCTCTCAAATGAGAATGTTTTTAACCAGATTGGGTGAAAGATCTAAAATGGTTGTAAACGGCGACATAACACAAATTGATTTAGGAAAAGATCAGGAAAGTGGCCTTATTGAAGCATCAAGAATCTTTTCTGAAACTGAAGGTATAAAATTTTGTTATTTAAATATTGAAGATGTAGTTCGTCATCCCTTAGTTCAGAAAATTATTGAGGCTTATCAATGACTTTATAACTCTGGAGATCCGTACCCTGATATTTTAAAAATCAAGTAGAATAAGTCCATAGTTAATAAAAAAAAAATGCCAGCAAGTAGTAATTTCAATCAAGCTATTCGTGAAGCACAAACTAGTTCAATAGTTGGACCTAATGTAGTTCAAAAAGCTCTGCCCTATGTTGGTGGAGGTATGGTACTAACTTCTTTAGGTGTTTTAGCAGGGATCTCACTCATAGCTACAAATCCTGGGCTTTTCCAGCCTCTATCAATAGTTGCTTTAATTGCAGAATTGATTTTGTTTTTTATAGCCACAAGCGCTGCAAATAATGCAAATAATGCGAAGGCTTTGCCTTTATTAACAGGCTTTAGCTTGTTGACTGGATTCACCTTAAGTGGAATAGTTGCTTTAGCAATTGGAACAATTGGAATTGGTTCGGTTGGAACAGCGGCCTTAGCTACAGGTATAACTTTTGTTATTGCCTCTTACACTGGTCAAAGAATGAGTGACAGCGTGGGTCAAGCACTTAGTGGTGTAGTTGGACTTGGTTTGATAGGACTTCTTATAGCAATGTTTGTGCAATTAATTGGAGGATTCTTTGCTCCAGGAGTTTTTGGAGGTTCAGGACTCGAATTGATAATTGCAGGATTTGGAACTGTCTTATTTGTTGCGATGTCTTTCGTGGATTTCTATACAATGCCAAGAAGATATAATGATGATCAATACCTTGCTGGTGCTTTAGGTATGTATCTAACTTATATAAATCTTTTTGTTTTTATATTGCGATTAATGATTGCACTCCAAGGCGGTGGAAGAAGAGACTAAACATATTAAGTAAATAACTATCCCAAAGCGTAGATTCATTTCTGCGCTTTTTTATTGGGCGATATCAAGAATTTGTTTTTTTATAAATTCCTTTTGCTCTGAGTCATATTTTACTGAATTATCAAAACTATTGCTCATATAATCTAAGTTTCTAAGGACTTGATTGACAGACTTTGTAACTGATTTAGTTTCTAGCAGTCTTAAAATAGCTTTACATCTATCTGAAATAGTTTCTGATGTTATCTCATATTCATGATTATTATCTCTTCGATGAATAACAATTTGAGCTGAACTCATTATTAAATTTTTTACTACTATTTCTGTCACTGCATCACCACCTTCGTTTAGTTTATAAATTATTGAAAAAGGAAGTTCATCTAACAAAAAACAATCTTTATCTGATAAAGCGTATGCAAAAAATCCTCTGAGTCCATTTCTTGTTTTAGTTAGCTCTGCGATTCTATCTGCCAAAACCTCTTCGCTGAGTAAATCTTCACTCCACTCTTTGCACCATTTTGCGGATATGTTTATTGCTTGAGTAAAAGAAGCTTCTTTTAAAATTATGGTTTTTTTTTCCATTTTTGATCAGAATTTTATTATTGATGCATTAAAGTCTTTGGCCAATTATAGATCTGGGTTTGTAACTTTACTAGGAAGGCCAAATGTAGGTAAGTCTACCTTAATAAATAAATTGATTGGAGAAAAAATAACAATTACTTCTCCAATAGCGCAAACTACTAGAAATAAATTAAAGGGAATACTTACTAAAAAAAATGGGCAAATAATTTTTGTTGATACGCCAGGTGTTCATAAACCTCATCATCGACTTGGAGAGATATTAGTAAAAAACGCAAAATCTGCAATTAATGGAGTTGATATGGTAATTTTTGTAATTGATTCAAGTGAAGAACCTGGTAGAGGTGATGAATATATTTTGAACTTTCTAATCGCAAATAAAACTGAGTTTATTGTGGCATTAAATAAGTGGGATTTGGTTAATAAAGAATTTAGGAATTTACGATTAGATCAATATAGAAGATTTTTTGGAATTAATAGAAACTTTCAAATTGTAAGTGCTTCTCAGGGAGAAGGATGTTCTGAACTAGTCGATATGGCACTTAACTTTCTTCCGGAGGGACCAAAACTTTATGACGAAGATACGATTTGCGACCAACCATTAGATAACTTATTATCCGATTTAGTAAGAGAACAGGTATTAAAAAATACAAGAGAAGAGGTACCTCATAGTGTTGCAGTAAAGATAGAAAAGAGAGAGGAAATGAAAAGAAAAAATGGCAAAGTTTTTACAGCTATTTTGGCTACCATTATTGTTGAAAGATCAACTCAAAAAGGCATTCTTATTGGAAAGAATGGCTCAATGTTAAAAATGATTGGTCAGTCAGCAAGATCAAATATGTCAAAATTAATTGATGGTCCAGTTCACCTAGAGTTGTTTGTGAAAGTTGTTCCAAATTGGAGAAAAAAAGAATCAAGGTTAATTGAGTTTGGTTATGAGGAAGATTTCTAGATGAGTGGTTTTAATTTTGATGTAATTACATTGTTCCCCAAAGCGTTTGAATTAATAAATAATTTAGGGGTCATAACAAGAGCTCTAGATAAGAATTTGATCGATGTAAATTTACATGATTTAAGAGAATATGGAGAAGGTTCTTACAGACAAGTAGACGATAAGCCTTATGGAGGAGGAGCAGGTATGGTATTAAAACCTGAACCTATTTATAAGGCATATGAATCAATCAGAAAATTACCTAAAAGTAAAACTTTGCTGATGACCCCACAGGGTAAAGTCTTAAAGCAAAAGGATCTTACGAGATGGTCCACTTTGGATCAAATAATAATTATTTGTGGTCAATATGAAGGTTTTGATGAAAGGATTAGATGTTTAGCTGATGAAGAGATATCGATAGGCGATTATGTACTTTCTGGAGGTGAAATACCCGCTATATCAATAATTAACGGTTTGACTAGATTAATACCAGGAACTCTTGGTGATCCAGACTCCTTAGTCGATGAGAGTCATAATTCTTCTTTATTAGAATATCCTCAATACACGAGGCCGTTAACTTTTAAAGATATGAAGGTACCAGATATTCTTGTGAGCGGTAATCATGAAGAGATTAAATCGTGGAGAAGAAGAAAAAGTATTGAAAGAACATTGGAGAGAAGAAGTGACTTAATTTCAAATGAAAACTACAAAAAATCCCCACAAAGTAAGAGAATAATAAAAGAATATAATCAATTCATGAAATTTAGAATAGGTAATG
>CACMCA010000007.1 GCA_902612005.1 uncultured Prochlorococcus sp.
GTCCCTCAAATCATCATTTAATCCCATAGCATCTTCTTGATCTACAGATCCTTCCAATATCATGGATGCACAATCTGTACACACTCCTGAACAACAACTACTTGGTAAGTCTATTCCATTCATTCTTGCCGCTGAAATAATATCTTGATCTTCAGAACATGAAAAACTTAAAGTTTTTTCCTCAAATTGAACTTTTATATTGTATTCAGGCATATCCTAAATCTTATTGCTAAACTGCTGAACCTCCAACAACTTCTAATATTTCTTGAGTAATAGCTGCTTGTCTGGCTTTGTTATAGGTCAGATTCAAAGTACTAGCTAATTCTTTAGCATTATCACTCGCATTATTCATTGCAGTCATCCTGCAAGCGAGTTCTGAAGCTGCAGACTCTTGAAGAGCTCTTAATACCTGATTCTGTAAATACAATGGTAATAATGAATCTAATAGTTGATCAGGGCTTTGTTCAAAAACAATGTCTGAGGGTAATTTCTCTGAATCACTTTTTTCAATATTTGATTTTTCAACCAGTAACTTACTATCTTTTGTAGTCAGCCTAAAAATTTCATCATTTTCCTCAGCAATACCTTGAGGATCAAGTGGTAGCAGTGTTTGAACGACGGGGGCGCAGCTAACTAGAGTGATGAATTTCGTGTAAATAATTTCTACCCTATCAGAATTTTCGGAGAGAAATTCAGCTAAAATCTCATTTGTAACTCCCTCAGAGTCCTTAACTGTAGGTACCTGTTCTAGTTCTTTGAAAGTACTTTTAATTACATATCTATCCTTTCTATTTTGAAAATATCCAATAGCTTTCTTTCCTACCAAAATCAAATTTGGCTGATACCCTTGTTTGACTAATTCTGCATATCTTATTTCTACCTTTTTTATTATATTTGTGTTGTAACCACCGCATAAACCTCTATCTGCTGTTATGCAAACCAAGGTAATACTCTTTACTTCTCTCTTGGATAATAGAGGAGAGTCTACAGCCTCAAATTTTACTCTGGATTGAATATTTTCTAAGACCCGAGCAAGTTTATCTGCAAAAGGTCTACTTTTAAGAACTTGATCTTGAGCTCTTCTTACTTTTGCAGCTGCAACAAGTCTCATAGCCTCCGTTATTTTTCTTGTATTTTTAACGGAAACGATTCGATCTCTTATCTCTTTAAGATTTGCCATGGTATCTCCTTAAATAAATTTAAACTGTGGCAAGCATTGATGATTTAACTTCGTTTATCACCTCTTTTAATGTTGCTTCTAATCCATCATTTAATTTCTTTTCTTTAAGAATCTCTTCTATAAATTCTGCTTTATTTAACTTAAGGTATTCCCTAAGTTCAGTTGCAAATTTAGTAACATCTTCAACAGGTACCTCATCTATAAGACCTTTAACTCCTGCATAAACAACTGCAACTTGTTCTGCAAGGTTCAGCGGAGAGAATTGAGGTTGTTTTAATAACTCTCTTAGTCTTTTACCTCTTTCAAGTTGTTGCTGAGTTGCTTCATCAAGATCAGATGCAAATTGAGAAAATGCAGCTAGTTCATCAAACTGTGCGAGTTCTAATTTTAAAGTTCCGGCAATTTTTTTAATTGCTTTTGTCTGAGCGGCTCCTCCAACACGGCTAACAGAAATACCAACATTAATAGCTGGTCTTAATCCTGAGTTAAATAAATCTGCACTCAAGAATATTTGTCCATCTGTGATTGAAATAACATTAGTCGGAATGTAAGCCGAAACGTCCCCTGCCTGAGTTTCAATAATTGGAAGAGCTGTCATAGAACCACCTCCCATTGCATCAGAAAGTTTTGCTGCTCTTTCCAGTAATCTACTGTGTAAGTAGAACACGTCTCCGGGGTAAGCCTCTCTTCCTGGTGGTCTTTTTAAAAGAAGAGACATTTGTCTATAAGCCTGAGCTTGTTTTGTTAGATCATCATAAATAACAAGTGTTGCTTTACCCTGATACATAAAATGTTCAGCAATTGCTGCACCGGTATAAGGTGCTAAGTACTGTAAAGCAGCGGGTTCTGAAGCTCCTGCACTAACTACGACTGTATAATCTAGGGCTCCTCTCTCTCTTAAGACCTCTACGATATTTGCTACTGATGCTGACTTCTGACCAATAGCTACGTAAACACAAACTACGTCTTGACCTTTTTGGTTGATTATTGTGTCAATAGCAATCGCAGATTTTCCAGTTTGTCTATCACCAATAATTAATTCTCTTTGACCTCTTCCAACCGGAATCATTGCATCAATTGATGTGATACCTGTTTGCATTGGCTCATGAACTGATCTTCTCTTAATTATTCCAGGAGCCATTTCTTCAATCAACCTAGTATCACTTGTTGGAATTTCCCCTTTCCCATCTATTGGTTGTCCGAGAGGATTAACAACTCTCCCCTTCATTGCTTCACCAACTGGAACAGATGCGATTTTACCAGTGGACTTAACATTACTCCCCTCTTGGACACCAAGTGCCTCTCCCATTAAAACGGCTCCAACATTATCATCTTCAAGATTTAAAGCTATACCTTCGGTACCATCCTCAAATTCCAACAACTCGCCTGCCATGACCTGATCTAAGCCATATATTCTTGCAATGCCATCACCGATTTGCAGAACAGTTCCTACATTGCTAACACTTACAGATTGGTCATAATCAGTTATTTGTTGTTTTAAGATTGAACTGATTTCATCAGGGCGTATAGATACCATGGATTTAAGAAATTAAGGTTAATTTAAAAGTTACTTGGAAAGAGTTAAGCCAAGTTTTCTAATTTGTGAAGCAAGGGAAGCATCAATTACTTTTGATCCTACACTGGCGACGAAACCACCAATAAGAGATGGGTCGATTTTAGTTACAAGTTCTAATTTTTCTGTTCCAGCAATATTGATGATCTTTTTGGTAATTAAACCTTTCTGTTCATCAGTAAGCTCGACTGCAGAAGTAACAGTTGCCAAAGCAATATTACTATTTTCTCGGTAAATCTCTAAAAACCTATCAAGAATTGAATTAAGGATTCCAATTCTTTGCCTATCGGCCAATAATTTTAAGAAATTCAGTAATGAAGAATTAACCTTATTTGAAAAAATTTCAATAATGATTTTCTTCTTAGCATCTGTCTCTAAAATGGGAGAGGATAGTGCCTTATCCAACTCAGGGGAATCATTTATTAATTCCAAGAGTTGTTTAACCTCAGAAACAATCTCTTCAGTTTGCGAATTTTCATTCACAACTTGAAGTAATGCCTCTGCGTATGGTGTAGTAACTGAATTTAAAAGTGGCATTAGTTCACCTCAATATTATTAATTGATTGAGTTACCAAATTTTCTTGTATTGTTTTATCAAGTCGATTTGGGAGAGAATCTAAAGCTTTCTTAATTGCCAGTTCAACAGCTTCTTTTCGAAGTTGAGAAATTGCTCTGGATGCTTCAGAGCTTTCATCAGAGATTGCACTTTGTTTAATTCGTGCCATCTCCTCTATCGCTTTTTTCTCACTTTCCATTCTGATTGATTCAGATCTTTTAAGGGAATCTGCTTTTATTTGAGAAGCTTTTTCTTCTGCTGAAGATAAATCTTTCTTCGCTTTTTCTAAAGCTTGAGTTGCATTTAGGAGTCGATTTTCAGCATCTTTCAATTCAAGAAGGATTCCTTCTCTCCTTTTTTGAAGCATTTTACCTAAGAAACTAGGCAAAAATTTATAAAGACCGAAAACTACAACAGCCCAATTAAGGATATTAGTTTCGAATAAATTGAAATTCAAACCAAAACCTTCTGTAGCTAAAAGAGTTAAATTCATTTTTCTAAAATCAATCTATTAACAATAAGTTCGCTTAGATCATCAGCCTGTTTAGAAAGTTGATCACGAGCAGCAGATGTCTGACTTTCAATTTCTAGTCTTGTTTTTTCTTTTGAAGCATTTGCTTCATTGTTCGCAAGTTCTAGTGCTTCTTTATAAAGCTTGTCAGACTCATCTTCAGCCTCGCTTACAATTCTTTGGGCTTCTGTACGAGCACTTTGAAGCTGAGTTAATAAATCAGCTTCTAATTTTTTAACCTCAGAAAGTTTATTTTTGGCCTCAATAATATTATTACTTACAAACTTTTCTCTTTTTTCTACAACATTGCCAACAGGCTTAAAAAAGAGAGAATTTAATATGTAAGTAAGTGCAACTACTTGTATCGCCATTAGTGGCAAAGTGGCATTTATATCAAATAATCCACCTTCTGTAGCACCAAAAAAATTAAAGGCCAACATATGATTCAGTTGAAGTTAAAAAATTAAATTTAAATATTGCTAATAAGAATTAGAAGCAATATTAACTTTTAGGAAAAAGGATTCGCAAAAAGTAGTACCAAAGCCACAACTAATCCGTAAATTGTTAATGACTCCATAAAAGCGAAAGATAAAAGAAGAGTTCCTCTGATTTTACCTTCAGCTTCTGGTTGACGGGCAATACCCTCAACAGCACCTTGAGCTGCGTTACCTTGTCCAAGACCTGGGCCAATAGCACCTAGACCAACTGCTAAACCAGCAGCTACAACTGATGCAGCGGAAGTAATCGAATCCATAATTTTGAAATAAAGAGCTTAATACTTGTGATAATCTTTGTTGTCATACACGCTTGGACATCCTTTCTTTTAAGAATGGGTCTGATATTTTCAGACCTACGCGATTAGATATTTTGCCAGATTACAGACCCTTTGTAAAAGCGTCTGAATGTATTAGAAGAAAGCTAATGATGTTCTTCAACAGCTTCTCCAATGTAGTAGGCCGCTAAAGTTGCAAAAATCAATGCCTGAATTGCACTAGTAAATAATCCTAGGAACATAACAGGTATTGGGAGAATTAGCGGAACTAAGAAGACTAGAACACCAACAACAAGTTCATCAGCCAAAATATTTCCAAATAGCCTGAAAGAGAGTGATAAAGGTTTCGTAAAGTCCTCTAGAATTTTGAAAGGAAGCATAATAGGAGTTGGGTGAACATAATATTCGAAGTATCTCCAACCCTTATTGCTTAAACCTGCATAGAAATAAGAAAGTGAAACTAATAAAGCCAAGGCTATAGTTGTATTAATATCTGCAGTAGGTGCGCCTAATTCTCCGCTTGGTAACTTAATCAATCTCCAAGGAATTAAAGCTCCTCCCCAATTACTAACAAAGACGAATAAAAATAAAGTACCTATAAATGGCATCCAATCTCTATATACTTTTTCACCTATTTGTGTCCTCGCAAGATCTCTTATGTAATCCCAGAGGAACTCAAGCAAGTTTTGAAGGCCTTTAGGATCATTTTCCATTTTTTTAGTACCTAAAGAAATAAAAACTAATAACGCTCCTAATAGAATCCAAGATGTTAAAAATACCTGCCCATGAAGTCTGATATTTCCAATTTGCCAATAAAGATGTTGACCAACTTCTAATGCTGCAAAATTTGTTAACAAGGAATTAAAAAACATTTGTTTTGAATAAAAATTTACTTAGTAACGTGAAAAATAAAGAATGAGTGAAGGCTTGTAAATGAAAAAACCTATCATTGCAGGAAAAATATCCAAAGATCCTAGCTTGCTCGCAAAAATAAAGAGGCAAACTGGAACTAATAGTTGCAATTTTGATACACCTGATGATCCTTTACCAAGTTTCCCTATACTCTTGGCAAGCAAACGTAAGTAAAAAATGCCTGCAATTGCACCTATAAAAATACTAAAACCAAAAGTAAAGCCTAGAAAAATTCCAGTTATTGATGCTAATAAAATAGAAACAATAAAGGTAATTCCAAAAATTGTTAATTGCAATTTTGTGTATTCATCATTTTGAGAAAGCAAATTATCAATTTGATTGGCAATGCCAGATTTACTTTCCTTGATGATCGAATTATTTAGGGATTGAGGAGATTGAACATTCTCATTAGAAGGATGCTCAAGTTTTTTTCTATTTGAGTCCACTGATGTGAACATAGTTTAGAAACCCTCTCTAAATGGTTTGAAGTAAGTATATAAACTCACGGAATCTATCACGGAGAGGTGCCCTTTAGCTAGTTTTTTTTTATAAAAAATTAATTCTTAAGATTTATGATAAATCTGTGGACCATTTTTTACTTTATTTTTAAAGAATTAAATTTATGAAAAGTCATCTTTTTAGTTGCTTTAACACTTTAAAACGTTAATAAAAGACTTGGCAAAATCTCAATTAAACGTCTCAATAGTACATATACATCTAAAAAATTGGAGATTAGCCAAGAAAAAATTAAATATAAAAGAATTTCTAGAAGAAAAAAACCCTTTAGTTCTAATTACAAAAAAAATTTAAGCAATTTAACAGAATTCATTTTTCCCTTACCTTGGCCTATATGGCCTTATGAGGCAAAAATCCTCATTGTCCTAATTGGAATTTGGTCAATATTAGGAATATGCATACTAGGATCATCTAGTTGGTGGGTAGCTAGTAGGGAAATGGGAAATTGGGCTTACTTCTTACAAAAACAAATCATTTGGACAATTCCAGGAATTGGTCTATTTTATTTCGTTATTAATACAAACATTAGAAATCTTTTAAAGTTTTCAAGAATTATTTTTTATATTTTATTCTTTTTGATTTTACTTACCAATTTTACTGGAATTACAGTTAATGGATCTTCAAGATGGCTAGTGCTTGGCAATTTACGTCTGCAGCCATCTGAATTAATTAAACCTTTTCTAATTTTAGAAGCTTCTAATCTTTTCGCACATTGGGATCTAGTAAAGAATGATAAAAAATTAATTTCAATAATATCCTTTGGTTTATTAATTTTATTAATACTAAAACAGCCTAATTTAAGTACTGCATCATTAACTGGACTTCTTCTTTGGGTAGTGGGCTTATGTGGAGGAGTAAAACTTAGCTCTCTTTGCTCATTTGCTTCAATAGGATTCATTACTGGATGTATTAGCATCATTAGTAACGAATATCAAAAACTTAGAGTTACTTCATTTATAAATCCTTGGAAAGATCAACAAGAAAATGGATTCCAATTAGTTCAGAGTTTATTAGCTATAGGTTCAGGTGGACTATTTGGCCAAGGTTTTGGGCTGTCTACACAAAAATTACAGTATCTACCGTTCATGTATACAGATTTTATTTTTGCCATTTTTGCGGAAGAATTTGGCTTATTGGGGTGTACTTTATTCTTAGGCTTTCTAGCAGTATTATCTTATATGAGCCTGAGAATTAGTCTTAAGTGCAGGAACAACTATACAAAATTAGTTGCTATCGGATGTGGTGTATTGTTGACAGGCCAATCAATAATGCATATTGCTGTAGCAACAGGTTCAATGCCTACTACAGGCTTACCACTACCTTTCATTAGTTATGGTGGTAATTCATTAATAGCGTCTTTTTTTATTGCAGGGATGTTAGTGAGATGTTCATTAGAGTCAACAGGATTCATTGGTATGATTAGTACACGAAAGACTCTTAATTAGTTAGAATTTAAAGGATTTAATACAAGCTATCGAATCATTTAATTTAGTTATTTCAGAATTATCTCAAAAGGGTAATCTACTTATGCAGAATGGTCTTAATAACCCTGGCCCATTTACTGTTTTTTTAGTTTTCAGCGCAGGACTGTTAACGAGTCTTGGCCCATGCTCGTTATCATTGTTACCAATCACTATTGCTTATATAGGAGGAACAGAAAAAAATAAATTTAAACTTATTAGTTTTTCAGGAGGAGTCGTTTTTTCACTAGTTGCGCTTGGTGCTGCTAGTGGATTCTTAGGAAGAATATATGGGCAAATCCCATCTTATTACACTTCGGTCGTTGCCTTGATAGCAATAATAATGGGTTTAAATTTACTAGGTATCCTAAAGTTTCAGTTCCCGAATGGACCAGATATAAAAATATTTGAAGATAAAATACCAACATTTATAGCACCTTTTGCCATAGGTACAACTTTTGGACTAGCTTCTTCACCTTGCATTACTCCAGTTTTAGCAACTCTTTTGGCTTGGGTATCGCAAGCTAAAAACCCTACAATATCTATTATTTTTTTATTTTTCTTTGGTATAGGCCAAGTAACCCCATTAATAGTTGCAGGAGCTACTACAGAAAACTTAAAACAATTTTTAGCGCTTAGAAAATTTAGTCAAATAATTCCGACTTTAAGTGGAATTTTTTTAGTTTCCCTAGGGTTATTAAATTTATTTTCAAATTGGTTTTAAATGAATATTTTTAAGGATCTAATTTTAAAAATATCAAGTTTAAGATTCGCCATATCACTGATAATCTTCATAGCTATTACAAGTGGCATAGGTACTTTTATACCTCAAGGTAGTAGTAGAGAATTCTATAGCGATAATTTCGATAGTGCTCCTATTTTTGGATTTTTAGATGGAGAAAAAGTCTTAAAACTTCAATTGGATCACATATATACAAGCTTTTGGTTTTTATTTACATTAATTCTTCTTTGCATTTCGCTAGCAGCATGTAGTTTCAGGAGGCAAATCCCTTCATTAAAAGCTTCATTAAAATGGATTGAATACAAGAGCGAAAAAAAATTTAGCAAACTGCAATTAACTATCAGTCACCCAATCAATCAAGATGGGGACCATATATCAAAAGTAGATTTATTACTTAAAAAAAGAGGATGGAAAACATTGAAATTGAAAAGTCATATTTCTGCAAGAAGGGGTTTAATTGGAAAAACAGGTCCTTTAGTTGTACATATCGGATTAATAATCTTACTTATAGGTTCAGCATATGGAAGTTTTACAAGTCAATCAAAAGAACAATATTTACTGCCAGGAGAAGGTTTAGATCTTATTAATGAGAGCAAAAACTCAAAAGCCAATGTGAAATTAGTCGATTTTTCTATAGAACGAGAAAGCGATGGTGTACCCAAACAGTTTATTTCAAAATTAAATTTTTCTTCTGAAGATCAAAATTTAAATGAAATAAAAATCGCCAAAGTTAATCACCCAATAAGGTTTAAAGGATTAACTATTTATCAAGCTGATTGGGCAATATCAAATGTTGTTTTAGAAATAGATAATATCCTTTATCAATTACAATTAAAGGAGATTCCGGAAATCGGTAATCAAGTTTGGGGAGTTTTAGTTGAATTAGGATCGGAGACTAAAAAAAATTTCCTTTTAACAATAGATAATGAAAATGGTCCACTTAAAATTTCAAATATAGAAAATTTTTCTGGGAATAATCTCTATATCAATGACAATCCTTTAGAAGTTAATTCTTCCAAAGTATCTCTGAAAAAAATAATCCCCAGCAGTGGATTAATAATTAAAAATGATCCGTCAATACCATTTATTTATTTTTCTTTTATTTTAATAATTTTTGGAACAATAATTAGTCTTATACCAACTAACCAATTATGGATTCTTGCAAATAAAGAATCACAAAAGTTATTTATTGGAGGCCTTAGCAATAAAAACCTAGTCGGTTTTAAAAAAGAATTTTTTAAATTATCAGAAGAAATAAAAAAATTTTAATTTCTTTTCTGTCCACTAAAAATATCTAACTGCATAGAAACATTCCCTCTAGGGTTAAATGCAGCATTTAAGTGTATCCAGTGAGGTGAGCCTTCATTCACCAAATCATCCATAATTCTATTCACAACTTCCTCATGTGATATTTTTATATCTCTAAAACTATTAATATAAAGCTTTAAAGACTTCAACTCATAGACTCTCAAATTAGGTTGATAAATAATATTTAGCTTTGCAAAATCTGGATAACCAGAAAAGGGGCACTTACATGTAAATTCTGGTAACTGAATAGAAATTTCATAAATTCTTTTCTTATTTGGATTATCGAAACAAATTATTTTTGATTCATCAATAATTCTTTCACCATATAGCGGTCTTTGAGTCGAATCTTCTAATTTAGCTGTACTCATTTTTAGTAGAACTTTTTTACTAAACCTATATAAAAAATATATATAAAGATAAAAATTCGCAAAAGTATCAACAATCCTAAGTATTACAATTGACTAAGTCAAAAGCTGTTAAATCTTATTTTTGTATCGATAGTAACATTCATAATGTCTGTCAAAAGGGTTATATGTGTTTAGTTCAATGAAAAATTAATGGACATTTGTCTAATAACTATCGATAACAACTTAAATAAATCCCTTCAACCAAAAAGCGCAATAGGAATGTTATGGCTTCAAACACACTTTGAGAATGATCAGTGGGAAGCGTTGTCAAATAGTACAGTAATAATTTCTGAAGAAAATTCCAAATTATTAATTGAAGACGCCACTAATGCAGGCCTTAATATTAAATGTTTTTCTGATATTTCAATGTTGGATGTTTTCCCTAAAAACAATTAAAATAATAATATTCAATCTTTAATCATGAAGAAAATTGAAGCAATCATACGTCCATTTAAGCTGGAGGATGTAAAAATTGCATTAGTAAACTCTGGTATTGTCGGGATGACAGTTAGTGAAGTCAGAGGTTTTGGAAGGCAAAAGGGACAAGTTGAAAGATATAGAGGTTCCGAATTTACTGTTGAATTCCTTCAAAAACTCAAAGTAGAAGTTGTCGTAGAAGATGAAAAGGTTAATTCAGTAATAGATGCGATTGCTGAAGCAGCAAAAACTGGAGAGATAGGTGACGGGAAAATATTCATCACATCAATTGATTCTGTTGTGAGAATTAGAACTGGCGACAAAGATGAAGAAGCTCTTTAATTCAAAGAGTTTCTTTTACTAAATTTTGTATATATTCACTATTAATCATTTTATTTGATTGACTGCCTAAGGTCATCCAAGCTAGATATTCATGATTTCCAGCAGGACCTACTAGTGGAGAAGCTATCAAATTTTTTATATTCCATTGGAAATCCTTAGCAGCATAGATAACAGACTCTATAGCCTCAGTATGGAATTTAGGATTACGAACAACACCACCTTTGCTGACTTTATCTTTACCCACCTCAAATTGGGGTTTAATTAAAAATATACCCTCAATACAATCACCTTCTAATAAATTACCAATAGATTTAAAAACTAACTTTAATGAAATAAAAGACAAATCAGCAACCACAAAATTTGGTAATTCATTACTTCTAGATAAAAGATCATTAGGTTTTAAATTTCGAATATTAGTTCTTTCAAAAAGTATGACTTTGGGGTCATTTCTAATCTTCCATGCAGTCTGTCCATAACCAACATCTATCCCATAAACTAACTTTGCCCCTTGTTGCAATAAGCAATCAGTAAATCCCCCAGTAGAGATTCCTGCGTCAATACATATTTTATCTTTTACTTTAATTTCAAGTTTTTTAAATGCCTCTAATAATTTTTCGCCGCCCCTTGATACAAACATAGGTTCGGAATCAATAAAAAATTCAGATCCAATTAATACTTGTTGTCCAGGTTTATCAAATACTTTTCCATTGATATCTCTAACCTTGCCTGCAAGAATTAAAGCTTGGGCTTTTTGACGAGTTTCACATAAACCTTTATTTAGAAGATAAAGGTCTAACCTACTTTTTTTAATCATCTATTAATCAATAAAAAAGATTGAATAATAAACCTCTACAAGATTAAGATCCAAATTCTTAAATACCTTCCAATTTTAAATTAGAACTAAAAAATTACCCATTATTAACGAAACGAATAAATGCAGACATTTTTATATTTAAGCTTTCTTTAATAGCTAGAAAAATGTTACATAAGAAAATAATAATCAGGCAAATATGTTCAATGGCAAGTACATCTTTAAGGTATAGGGCAATAATTCGATTTTGGTTATAGAGTTTAAATTGATAATTAATAAAAATTGTGATCGAGCGTTACACATTACCCGAAATGGGGAAAATCTGGACTGAAAGCGCAAAATTCCAGAGTTGGCTTAAGGTTGAAATAGCTGCATGTGAAGCAAATTTTTCACTTGGGAAAATTCCTGAGAATGCCATGAAAGAGATACGTTCAAATGCAAAGTTTGATGAATCTAGAATTGCAGAAATTGAGAAAGAAGTTAAACATGATGTCATAGCATTCCTTACAAGCGTTAATGAATTTGTTGGAGATTCTGGAAGATACATACATGTTGGTATGACCAGTAGTGATGTACTTGATACTGGTTTATCTCTACAGTTAAAAGATTCTTGCGAATTGTTATTAGAAGAAATTAAGAACCTAGAAAATGAGGTCAAATTATTAGCAAGGAAGCATAAAAATACTTTAATGATTGGCAGATCTCATGCGATTCATGGGGAGCCAATTTCCTTCGGTTTTAAACTTGCTGGATGGTTAGCAGAAATAATAAGGAACAAAAAAAGACTGTTAACTCTGAAAGATTCTGTAGCAATTGGACAAATAAGTGGTGCAATGGGAACTTACGCTAATACGAATCCTAAAGTAGAACAATTAACTTGTGATTTACTCGGCTTAAAACCTGATACAGCAAGTACGCAGGTTATATCTAGAGACAGACATGCAGAATATGTGCAAACAATTGCACTAGTTGGAGCTTCTTTAGATAGATTCGCAACTGAAATAAGAAATTTACAAAGAACTGATGTTTTAGAAGTTGAGGAGGGCTTTACAAAAGGGCAAAAAGGAAGTTCTGCCATGCCTCATAAAAGAAATCCTATTCGAAGTGAAAGAGTAAGTGGTTTAGCAAGAATTTTGAGGAGTTACGTCTTAACAGCACTTGAAAATGTTCCACTTTGGCACGAAAGAGATATAAGCCATAGTTCAAATGAACGTATCATGCTACCTGACGTATCAATCTGCTTGCATTTTATGCTCAGGGAAATGCAAGATATAGTAAGCAATTTAGAAGTTTATCCAAAAAATATGCTCAAAAATTTAAATATATATGGTGGTGTAATCTTTAGTCAGAAAGTTTTACTTTTGCTTGTAGAGAAGGGCTTGTCTAGAGAAAAAGCTTATAGCTTAGTACAAAAAAATGCGCATCAGGCCTGGAATACTCAAAATGGGAATTTCAAACAAAATATAGAGAGAGATAATGAAATTATGGATTTTATTGATCAAAGTGACTTAGAAGAATGTTTTAATCCTTCAATTCATCTTAATAATTTAAGTGTAATATGGGAGAAGTTAGGTATCTAGGATTACTGAAAACCTTATCTAAGTTAAACCAGTGTTTTCAGAGGAATAATGACCAAAAACTTTAGGATTGAAAAAGATAGTATGGGGACAATAGAGGTTCCCATGGAAGCTTTGTGGGGTGCTCAAACACAAAGATCGATAATAAATTTTCCTATTGGAGAAGAATTAATTCCAATTGAGTTAATTTATTCACTGACCCTCATAAAAAAAGCTGCTTCAATTGCGAATTTCAATTTAGGTTTAATAGATAAAAGGAAAAAAGATTTGATTATAGAGGCATGTACGGAAATACTTGATGGGCTTCACGATTCACAGTTTCCTTTAAAGGTTTGGCAAACAGGAAGTGGTACGCAAACAAATATGAATGTTAATGAGGTAATTTCAAATATTGCAGCTTTAAAAACTAATTCAGAGCTTGGTAGTCATCAACCAATTCATCCGAACGATGATGTAAATAAATCTCAGTCAACTAATGACACTTTTCCTGCTGCTATTCAAATATCTGTTGTTAATGAAATAATCAAAAATTTAGTCCCAACGATCAGAGAACTTACTAAGGTCCTTGATAAAAAAAGTGAAGAATGGAAAGACCTTATAAAGATAGGAAGAACCCATTTTCAAGATGCAGTTCCCCTTACTTTTGGGCAAGAAATATCAGGATGGTCAGAGCAACTTAAAGATGCTGAAAATGCAATTATTATAAGTCTAAATGAATTGTATTTTTTACCTCTGGGAGGAACTGCGGTTGGTACAGGGATTAATTGTCCAAAAGGCTTTTATGAAGAGTCTATAAAATCAATTTCCGATGATACTAATCTAATGTTCTATAAATCAAAAAATAATTTTTCTATCATGGCCTCGCATGATCGTCTTGCTCAAGTAATGAGTCAGATAAAAATATTAGCAGGTGCATTATTTAAAATTTCAAATGATATAAAAATTCTATCTTCTGGTCCAAGATCAGGAATATATGAACTAATTATTCCTCAAAATGAACCTGGAAGTTCTATTATGCCGGGTAAAGTGAATCCAACTCAATGCGAAGCCTTATCAATGGTTTGTACTCAAATAATGGGTCTTGAATATGCAGTCTCAATGGCAAACTCTAGCGGCACTTTACAGATGAATGAATATAAGCCTCTTATTGGATTTAATATTCTCACAAGTTTAAAATTACTTAAAAATGTAATAGAAATCTTCAGAATAAAATTAGTTGATGGGATGGAGCCTAATCAAAAGAGAATGAAGTTAAATTTAGAAAATTCACTAATGTTGGTTACAGCCATAGTGCCAAAAGTTGGTTATGAAAAAGCAGCTGAAATTGCAAACCTTGCCTTCAAAGAATCATTAAATTTAAAGGAGGCAACAATTAAATTAGGTTATTTAAACGAAGATGAATTTGATGAAGCAATGAATATCAATTCAATGATTTAATAAAAAAAATTTAAAAATTATTGTCTATTCTTTTTGTTGCAGGATTAATATCTTCAGAGACTTTTATAAGATCATTAGATTCAGAAACAGGAAAACGATTAATAGCTTTTAATGCTAACTTAGCTTTGCTTTTTAATTTATTACTAACACCATTACAGTATTGCACTTGGGAAAGGACATCAATTGTTCTTCTAATAATCCTCACTACATCACCTTCATCTAATGAAGTATTAAAAACCAAATCTTTCCATTTTTTTCCTCTTGCCCATTCAGAAATAATTCCAGTCAACTCTTTTTCTAAATAGATAGGAATTTCAATATGAAACTTATTTTGTTGAAAAGAGACTAATTTTCTTAAACCATCTAATTCATTAAAAACATCTATTACCTTTAAAGAAGGCTTGAAATTACACCAAAGATTAGGCCTCCTTACATCAACACATATAGCTTGAATAATTGCAGCTAACTCAGGAGGATCTAAATCGTCTAAATAACCACTAACTAAAACAAGACCAATCCATAATTCATTTTCACTTCTTATTGCACCAACTGTTTGCCCAACTTCTGTCAATTCCAAATCATTTAAACAACCAAAATGATTTAAAACTTTAATCAAATCAGTAAAGGTTCTCCAGTTATGATTTTCTTTATCCTCAAGAA
This sequence comes from uncultured Prochlorococcus sp., assembly GCA_902612005.1. Lineage (GTDB taxonomy): Bacteria > Cyanobacteriota > Cyanobacteriia > PCC-6307 > Cyanobiaceae > Prochlorococcus_A. Next base: position 15,182 of record CACMCA010000007.1, read on the forward strand.
GTTTTCTTCTAATATTAATTTCTTGTTCAACATCAATAATTCTTTTTCTATATTTCTTTAATTTCTTGGAGTCTCCAAATCTGTGTGCAGGATGATCAGTAACTGTTTCTTCTAAATTATTAATTTGTTGCTTTTGTGCCAAAACTTCCGTTGTCAAATCATATTGTGGAGTTTGTAAATCATTTTTTTTAGAAACTTCTAAAATTCGATCCGCATAACACTGCGACATATCATCTCCCCTAAATACCTCTCCAGAAAAATACATCTTTGGCATTTCAAGTCCTAAGACATCAATTACATCCAAATCATTAAAAATACTTACTATGTATGAGGGTTTTATAAGAATAAATAAATTATCAATTGTCAAACACAATAAACTCTTAATTTTTTGGGATTCATATATTTTCTTACAAATTAATCCCGGAACAATTTTTCTTTTAATTTGGGGAGCTTTCATTGAAATTAAGCTTCCATCTTTAATATATGGAAGTGCATTGGTTATCTCTTCTGATAATTTTTCTGCTGATTGTTTTTCTAAAATTTTCAAGAGTCTTCTCTCTTCTTTAAGACGATTTTTTAACTTTTCATATGCATCAAAATCTTTCCATGAAACGTTAGAAGTAATTTTTTTTAACTCAATTAAATCCTTATCTAAATTTTCAAGAATTATATTCTCACCTGATGATTCACCTAAATATAAAAAACTACCAAAACTTCTTTTAATTAATTCTTTAGACTTCTCTAAAGTATAACTTTGTAAAAGATTAAGTACCATTCCATAGCTTGGAGTGAATTGACTTTCTAAAGCATTTGGTTTGCTTATAGCCAGTGCACTTGCTTCTTTGGCACCTTCGAATCTTGTTTGTAATGTAACAACATATCCCTGGGTATCTTTTCCTCTTCTTCCAGCTCTTCCTGACATTTGCAAAAATTCACTGCTAAATAATAATCTATGACCATCTTCTGTCCTTTTTGATAAAGAAGAAATAACAGTTGTTCTTGCTGGCATATTTATTCCTGCAGCAAGAGTTTCAGTTGCAAAAACAACTTTTATTAAACCTTGCTGAAATAATTCCTCAACCAATTCTTTCCATGCAGGCAATAATCCAGCATGATGAGATGCAATACCGCGTTTTAATGCCTCGCATTGAGATTTATCTTTGATTGCTTCATGATTATTTTTAAGATAAACATCTAATTTTTGGGATATCATACTTGCTTCTGAATAACTTACTAAAGTTAAATCTTTTATATTCTCAATAGCCTTGTCACATCCTCTTCTACTAAAAATAAAATAAATAGCTGGCAACATATTTCGTTCAGCTAGTTTTGAGATCACAAAGCCAATTGAGGGAGACTTTGGTTGCATTATCCTTCCCACTTTTCCTCTTATTTTCTGCCCTTTAGGAGCTCTCCAAATCTTACAGTTTGGATGAATTCCATTACCCTTATTATTTAAAAGTGGATGGAGGCCTTTAACACTACAAAAAATAAAATCAAGTGGGACTGGTCTCTTATCACTATTAATTAGTACTGTAGGCCCATGAACTTTTTCTATCCAATTTTGCAATTGATCTGCATTGGCTATTGTTGCTGATAAAGCTATTATTTGAGTTATAGTAGGGCAATGGATTATAGTTTCTTCCCAAACTGTTCCTCTTTGGGGGTCATTCATATAATGACATTCATCAAGAATTACAGATTCTAAATTTTCTAAAGGATCATCAAATTCATCAAATTCGCCATAAAGCATGTTCCTAAAAATCTCAGTCGTCATTACTAAGATTGGTGCTTCTCTATTTATGCTTATATCTCCAGTTAAAAGACCAACTTTATTCTCACCATATTGATTAGCAAAATCTCTAAACTTTTGGTTTGATAGGGCCTTTAAAGGTGTTGTATAAAAAACTCTGCTGTCATGAGATAACCCTCTATATATAGCAAATTCACCTATCAATGTTTTACCCGAACCTGTTGGTGCTGTTAAAACAACAGAATTTCCGCTATTAATAGCTCGTATTGCTTCCAATTGGAAATCATCTAGCGGAAAGGGGAAATATTCCTCTAAATTAAGCAATAATTGTGATTGAAGAGAGGATGAGTTAACTTCTTAATATATGATCTATATAGATATTAATAAACAAAAAATACCTTGCAAACTTTAATAGTAAATCTAAATCTTTTTAATTAAATCCAATATTTTTTATTTTGCCAAAATGAAAAAAGTAAAAATTCCAAAAAATAGACTCCGTAAATTAAAAACATTTTCTTTAGGTAAAAAATCCTTCGAACTTCTAAGTTTAAATTCCCAAAATAAAAAACTTATAGACTTATGCAGTAATGATTATTTTGGATTAAGCAGGGACAAGGATTTAATAAAAGCTGCTTACGAAATAAGCTTGTTAGAAGGCATTGGTTCTGGAAGCTCTAGGTTTATTACAGGTTCAAGACCAATACATAAATTATTAGAAACAGAACTTGCCAAGTGGCTTGATCAAGAGAAAGTATTACTTTTCCCAAGCGGATTTCAAGCAAATATAGCCGCTATCCAGGCTTTAGCAAACAGAAATAGTATCGTAATAGCAGATAAATTGATCCATAACTCTTTATTGGTTGGAGTCAAAGCTGCTCAAGCAAAACTAGTTCGATTCTCACACAATAATTTAAAAGATTTAGAAGATAAAATTATTAAATCCTACCCCACAAAAAATTCCATTTTAGTTGTTGTTGAATCTCTTTATAGTATGGAAGGATCAATTGCTCCTCTCAGAGAAATAACGGAAATTTGCAAAAAAAATAGTGTTCAATTATTAGTTGACGAAGCTCATGCAATTGGGATCTTGGGACCTGAAGGCAGGGGTTTAAGTTTTAATTGTCGTTCAGATATAACAATGATTACTGGAACTTTTGGAAAAGCATTTGGAAGCGGTGGAGCTTTCATAGCTTCCAATTCAGAAATTGGAGAATATCTTATCCAAACAAGTGGTGCTTTTAGGTATACAACCGCACTTGCGCCATCTTTGGCTGCTGGGGCACTAGAAGGTTTAAAAAAAATTTTAGAAAATAAAGAATGGGGTAAAGATTTGATATCTTCTGCGAATGTATGGAAAGATGAAATTATTAAAAATTTTAGTTTTCCAGTTCAGGGAGATTCTCACATTTTATCAATTATTGTTGGCCAAGAAGAGAAAGCAATTTATCTGCAAAAATATCTCGAAGAAAATGGATTTTTAGCAATTGCGATAAGACCTCCAACTGTTCCAGTAGGGCAATCAAGAATCAGAATAACAATACGAAGAAACTTAGATTTTAATCTGCTAAATAATTTCATTACAGTATTAAAAGAGTTTAAATGAAACAAATTATTACTCAACATGGGTGGGGACTAAATAAATATTTCTGGGATGATTATAAAGTTGATTTTTTAAATAATAATTGGCATTGGCAAGATAATGAAAGGGGCTATTTTTCGACAAATAATTATCAAGCAAAATGGATTAAAAGTGAATCAAAAAAAGAAATCAGAATGACTTTATGCCATTCATTTGGTTTTCATTTAATGCCAAAAAAAATTTTAAAAGAAGCAACTCATATTGTTCTTATAAATTCTTTTAATAATTTTCTTCCTTTAAGTAATAAGAGAAACGTTATTTTAAGGTCTCTAAAAAGAATGGAAAAAAAAATCATAAAAGATGAACCGAAGGATATGTTGAAAGAATTTATATATAGATCATTTATTCCAAATCATATGAATAATAGTTTTAAAAATATCTTTTATAAAAGTCTAGAGAGTTTAAATAAAACTCTTCTTTTAAGTGATTTAAAAGAACTTTACATCAATAGAGATGTTCCAGTATTTTTAAGAAAAGATTGCAAAATTATTTTTATAAAATCAGAAAATGATTTGATTCTTGACAACGAGTCAAATAATAACTTTTTAGATACCTTAAATAAAACACTTGAAAGGAAGCCAATTTTAATTAAATTAGCTCAACAAGGTCATTGCTTAAATAATTTAAATTTATACGAGATCTTACGTAATACACTTAACGATTGAAATGGATAGCAAAAAGTGGAATGAGAAAATACAAAATAATTTCAATGATGCTGCATATCGGTATTTAGATCATTCAAATATTCAGAAATTTTTTGCACAAAAGATTGTTCATCTTATCAAAGAATTAAATCCCCCAAAAAAAGGTGAATGGATAGATCTAGGATCAGGACCCGGACTATTAGCAGATGAAATAGAAAAAATTTCTGCCCAAAAAGTATCCAGAATTGATTTCAGCAAGAAAATGCTTCTTGAGAATAAATTATCTAGAAAAAAAATTTTATGGGATTTGAATAATGATTTACCTTCTGAAATAAATAACTGTTCTTTATTAACATCTAACTTTTGCATACATTGGTTAAATAACCCAGAAAAGATAATAAAAAATTGGTTTAGCAAATTAACACCAGGAGGTTTTTTAATCATTTCATATCCAACAAAAGGTTGTTTTCCTGAATGGAAAGATACTTGTAAAAAAATTGATATTGAATATAGTGGTCTTAATTTCCTTTGCTCTAAGGAATTATTAAAAGATTTCAAATCAACTGAAATACATTATTCAAAAGAGTTTAATTATCTTGAAAATTTTGAAGATGTATATAAACTTTTTAGAAGCATTAAAAATGTAGGAGCACAATCAACAAACTGTAAACGCAAAACAGTGAAAGAGTTAAAGAAAATTCAAAAGTTTTGGCCAAAGAATTACAATAATACAGTGAACCTTTCATGGCAAATTGAGATTCAAATCATAAAGAAATTATGAGTAGTCACATAAATATTTTCAAATTTATAATTTGTGGAACAGATACTGATATTGGGAAAACTTTAATAAGCTCTTTTTTCGTTAAAGGATTAAATTCCTTTTATTGGAAACCTATTCAAAGTGGGATTGAATCGCAAACTGATAGTCAAACTGTTGAAAAACTTGCACAAGTAAGTAAAGAGAAAATAATCAAAGAAGCTTATGTCTTTACAAAACCTCTATCTCCGCATTGGGCTGCTGAAATAGATCAAAAAGCTATTAACTTTGACAAGTTGAGATTGCCAAAAGTGCAAGGCTCACTAATTATAGAAACTGCAGGTGGATTAATGGTTCCAATAACACGCAATTTCTTGCAAATAGATCAAATAAAAGAATGGAATCTTCCGGTAATACTTGTATGTAAGAGCTCACTTGGCACTCTTAACCATACCCTGCTTAGTATTGAGGCCTTAAAACGAAGAAATATTGAGATTTTAGGTTTAGTAGTCAATGGCGAAAAACACCTAGATAATCCAAAAACTCTAGTTGATTTTAGTGGTATTCCTTTAATTGCTGAATTTCCTTACATCAAAAAAATGGACTCAAATAATTTAGATATACTATGGAAAGAACTAGACATCAAGAATAAGTTGATCTCACTATTAAACTCAAAAATAAGTTAAATGAAATCTTTGGATTCAAAAACTCCAAATCAAGATTGGCACCCAAATATTTGGCCACCTTTTACGCAAATCAATAACAGCAAACCGCAGATAGAAGTAACTCATGGTAAAGATGCCCTCCTATTTACTAAAGATCCTAAAAAAGAACTAATAGATGCAATTAGTAGTTGGTGGGTAACTCTTCATGGTCATAGTAACGAATATATTGCGGATGCCATTTTTGATCAATCAAAAAAACTTGAGCAAGTTATATTTGCTGATTTCTTACATCCACAGGCAAAAAAATTAGCGGAAAGACTTAGTGAATTAACAAAACTAGAAAGATTATTCTTTTCTGATAACGGTTCTACTGCAGTGGAAGTCGCTTTAAAAATTGCCTTCCAATCATGGCAAAATAGAGGAGAGACAAGAACTCAAATAGTAGCTTTTGATGGCGCCTATCATGGTGATACATTTGGCGCAATGGCTTTAGGTGAAAGAAATATTTTTAATGAGAATTTCGATAATCTTATGTTCCCAGTTAGAAGAGTCCCATGGCCTTCAACTTGGATGAACGATGAAGAAGTAGAAAACAAAGAAAATAAGGCGATCCAAAAATTAGAAACTCTACTTAAAACTCCCACAGTTGCAGTAATCCTTGAGCCACTTGTTCAAGGAGCAGGAGGGATGAATATGGTTAGGCCTCAGTTTATAAAAAAAGTTTCAGAAATTATAAAAAATAATAATTCTTTGTTAATTGCCGATGAAGTATTGACTGGTTTTGGAAGATGTGGAACCCTTTTTGCTTTTCAAAAGGCAGAAATCATTCCTGATTTAATAAGTATTTCAAAAGGTTTAACTGGTGGATTTTTACCGATGGGAATAACTTTATGTAAAGAAAAAATTTTCCAATCCTTTATTGATGATTCCCCAAGAAAAACTTTTTGGCATGGACATAGTTTTACTGCTAATCCTTTAGGTTGTGCTGCAGCAAACGCTAGCCTTGATTTATTAGAAAAAGAACCACAAAAATACCTTTCATTTGAAGAAAAACATTTATCTCATCTAATTAAATTTAAAAACTTACCCTATATAAAGAAGTTAAGGGTATCCGGCACAATTGCTGCCTTCGATTTAGATATTGGGAACAAAAAAGGTTATTTCAATAATATTGGGAAAGAAATAAAGAGCCTTGCAATGGAGCAAGGTTTATTCATTAGACCCCTCGGGAATGTTATTTACCTCTTGCCACCTCTCTGTATAACAGATGATCAATTGGGGAAAAGTTACTGGATAATAAGGCAAATCTTAGACAATCTTTAGATAGAAGTTTAAGGTCCCTGCAGTATGGCATTTTCCACATCTTCTCTATTAATGCAGTAGGAAAATAGTCTTTTAGTTTCTTGACCTTCACTTTCCCATATAACACTTAAATCTTCTTGTTCAAAAATAATAGTTGCATTCCAATTTGAAAGTAACAGATACCATTTAGATGGATTATTAATATCCTTCACAGCTCCTAAACCAGTTAGCCACAATTCCAATGATTGCAGTGAATTTTGATTGATAGGTTTTTTAGAGGGATTCACAGACTTTTTTAAAAAATTATTTAATTAGCCAAAGCGGCATTGTCTCTAATTCTTTTCCAGTAAAAGAAGCAAAAAAAATTGAACCAATTAAACTTATAGAAATGATGATAATTAAAAGAAACAACGAAAACAATTCTCCATTCGAAAAAGGTCTTCTATTTCCTATTAATTTTTGATTATTAGAATCGATTACTAAATTATTTAAAACGTTAGTATTATTTGTAATCCTAGAGTTTTCTTTTAGTTTGTCATCATATATTTTCCTTAAATTACTATTATTTAAATGTTCATAAGCTTCAAGAACTTCTTGAAATTTACTTTTAGCAACGTCTATTTCTAATGAAGTTGTATCGGGATGCAACTCAATAGAAAGTTTACAAAATGCCTTTCTTAATTCATGATTGGATGCATTTTCACTTACACCTAAAATTTTGTAATAGGAAGTTTCCCCTTTCAAAATAATCTTTTATTAATATTGTAATTCTAATAAATTTTTACGAAATAGAATGTATTTAATGGATGGTTAAAATTCATATTTATAACGAAATGAAAAAACAAAACATTCCAGAAGAAATTCGTTCCTTAATAACTGAAGAAGAAATTAATTTATTTCAAGAGTTACAAATTAAAATTAAAGAATTAAATAATAAGACCAATCTCACAAGATTAACTGATGGTGATGATTATTGGGTGTCTCAAGTTTTTGACAGCATTTGGCCATTCAAAGCTTTCACGAATATTAATTTTGATAATAAAAAATTTTTAGATATTGGATCAGGCTGTGGCTTCCCAGGTTTAGCTTATGCAATAACTCATCCTAATTCTGAGATATACCTAATTGATTCTTTAAAAAAGAAAACAGATGCAATAAAATTTTTAGTTGAGCAGATCAATTTCAAAAACAATATTCATGTAATCAACGATCGTGTTGAGAATTTAGCCCACCAATCGTCAATGAGAAATAATTTTAATATTGCAACAACTAGAGCGGTTAGTAATCCATCAACAGTTTCAGAATATATACTACCAATGTTAAAAAAAGAAGGATTTGGAGTTTTATATTGTGGCAAATGGTCGAATAAAGAAAGCAAAAATTTAGATAAAACTTTAGAAATATTAGAAGGGAAAGTTAAAGATAAAAAAGAGATACTATTACCAAGAAATAAAGGCACCCGAAATATTATTCTTATTCAACCAAAGAATTTTTGTCGTGAAATTTACCCAAGAAAAGTTGGCAAACCTGAAAAAAATCCATTATGAAATTATTTTCTTGATAATCTTTTAGCATTCTTATCTCCAAACTTTTCTTTTAAATTTCTCAATTTTTTTATAACTTTTTTTGGATTTATATGACCTTCTAATACTTGCAATAACTGCCCTTCAGAAACATCTACATCTAGTAAATTCGCGTTGAATCCTGGGAACCAGTGGCTTCCATTACCAAGCAATTGATATCTAGCTCTTGCATATCCTTCCATACCCAACCAATCAATTAAATTTGAAAGCCAAAGCAGAACAGGAATATTAATATTTCCCGGAGTATATTCCCAACTTGGTAAATTTCTATTCCAATTTTTATGCCACTCTAAACCTAAGGAATTAATTGATTCCTGCCTTAATTTGTTAATTATCTTAGGCACATACTTCTCGGATTCTGATAACAACGAGACAGCTTCTAAATGCAGAGCAAAATCTGTCTCTTTTGCAATACCGACACTCAAAGTATGGACATTTTGATTTCTTAAGCAAAAAAGATCATTAAATACTATGGGATGGAGTGGTTTACAAAATTCCAACATTTTTCTTGAGGGAGTATGAAGATGTCCCCCTTTATCAGTGGGACTTATTATGAAAACCCCAAGATCATGCTTATTGGCTAAATTAATAACCTTTGTATTTTCCTGATTAATGAAATACCAGTGCAAATTTACATAATCAAATAAGTTTGTTGATATGGCCTTTTCAATAAGTGAAGATTTTCCATGGGTTGAAAATCCAATAGATCCAATTAAATTTTCTTTTTGAAAATTTCTCAGAATATCAATGCAACCTCCATCTCGAATAGCCTGATGTAAATGTTCAGCAGTATTGATACCATGTATTGCTAACAAATCAATTTTTTTAACTTTCAATTTTTCAATACTAGATAATACATCTCGCTCAAAAATTTCCGGATCACTATTTGGTGGAATCTTTGTTTGGATTATATTTGGGATTTTCTTAGTATTCTTAAAACACATCCCTAATTGCACCTCAGAAGTTCCATAATACTTTGCGGTTTCTACATGACTTAAGCCATATTGTGTTGCAAGATCTAATATATTTTCTACTTTATTTTGTTCTTCGAATGAAACCTTAGAAAAATCTAATTGATCCCAACTTTTTTGAAATCTCATACCACCTAAAGATAAAACAGGAATCTTCAGATTGGTTCTACCAAATCTACGATATTGCATCTTTTTGATATTAGTGCTTATTCATTCTCGGTGGCTTTCCAAATGTTTGAAACATATCCCTATCTAGACTATTCTCTAAATCATCTAATTCTTCAAATTTGACCCAATGAATACAATCAACAGGGCATGTATCTATTGCTTCTTGTATGACATCAAAACTATCTCCATCTTGCCTAATAGCTTTACTTCTACCATGAAATTCATCAACAGTGAAAGTATTCGAAGCGACGTGAACACAGTACTGACAACCAATACACTTTGCTTCATCAACCCATACAGCTTTTTCGGCTAACTGACCACCTAAAACGGGCTCATAGCCAGTAATCTCAATATTTTCTTCAGTATTATGAAATGGATCCGTAAAATCCATATTTTGACATTAGTTTTCCCACTTGGTTAAGACCAATTCAATAGAACCATCATTTTTGTTTTTTTCCTCTACGATTTGATATCCATCTTCTTGAGTTTTAGTAATGATTGTTTGGTAAGCATACATTTGTGTAACTTTAGAGATAAATCTTTCTACTGGAATCTCAAATTTCCATAGATCAAGGTCAGTAACTAATTCATATGCATTAGCATTGTTATCCCATTTAAATCCAACTTGGGTATCACCAGGTAAATTCATACTTATATCAACGGCTGTGAATTGACCTCTATATCCTTTTACAAACTTTTCTTCTTGATTAATACTATAACCGAAATGATTTAAAGCCTTAATTAATGGCTCTACTTCTTTGAGCTGAGTTTTAATTGTACTAAAATGTGACATTAGATTCGTTATTTAATTGTGTTAAGTTTTCACTTTGATTAGAGATGAAAGCATCAGAAGTTTCATTCTTGACTGTTACTTTACCGAGAGCGTCTTCAAGATTTTTTGTAGCTTCATTGCATGAATGACCAATAAATCCCTCAACAACCTCTTCAACTCTTCCGTCTTGATGAATTTTGAATCTCAATGTTTTTTGAGGCATTAAATTCAAGTACTGAGTACTTTTACTTTATATAGAATAACGAAATTTTTTTGTTTCAGTTGGTACAAGTTAATTAATTTTAATTTTTATATTGAATATCTAATAAATAAACTCTTTCAGTCGTGTGCTTATCAAAAAAATTAAGAAATTTAGTTATAAAAACCTTGCATCCCCATTGAATCCAAGGCAGTTTTTGCTTCTTCCATAACAGAAGGTTCTTTATCGAAAAGAGCTATCTTAGTACATTCATCAACGAAACTTTCTTGAAATGTATCGTTTAATTTTTCGTACAATCTACACAATGACCAGATGCAATTACTTCTTACACCCGGTTCATTATCTATTTTTAAACTTATTAAAAGTTGTTCTGCTGCTAATTGAGCATTTTCCAAAGAAACATTACCGATTTCAGCTAGAGAACTAGATGACCATAACCTTACTGCAGCTACATCGTTCTTCAAAGCATTTATTAATGGCTTCAAAACAATTTGATTATCATAATTAGCCAAGCTCCATGCAGTTGCTCTTCTGACATAAGCATTATCGTCAGTCTCCAAAAGACTGACAAGTTTCTCGACTGCGCTAGGACATGGGTTACGACCTAAAGCATATACCACACTCATTCTTTCAACAGGACAAGGTTGATCAAGTAATGGTAACAAAAGAGGAAAAGATCTTGAATCTCTATATTCACAAAATATTCTTAACCCCTGTATTCTTTCTTCTCTATTACCTTTGAGCATTTTTAATGCTTCATTGCACTCTTGAGTTATGTTTAAACCTTTTGGGAAAGAATCTTCATCAATTTGCTCTAAAGGATCTACTTCAATTTCTAAGGCTAATTCCCTCGCTAAAACTTCTGGATCAACAGCGATATCGACTAAGCTTTCTTTATTAGGATCCTTATTTTTTGTCATTTTAAAAACTAAAAATATTAATTTATGGGAGCAGGAGACATCATATCTCCTGGCAACCAAATTCTTGCACTAACTGCAAAAAAGGCAATCCCAAAAAGTGAGACAATAGCGAAAGGTAAAATTTTTGTCTTAATAAAACCCAAAGATTTAAGATTAATTATCACAATAATAACCTGTTTAAGAAGCTTTTAAAAAATTTTTAATGGATAATATTATTTAATTTTTGCATTTTGTCTTAACTGCCCACATGCCGCATTTTTGTCTAGACCTCTGCTTTTTCGCAAGCTAACAGCTATACCATTTTTTATAAGTTTAGATTGAAATAATTGGAGATTTTTTAAAGAGGTTCGTTTAAATTCAACCTCATCAATTTGGTTGTACTGAATTAAATTTACGTGACATTGAAACCCTTTTAGCAAATTACTCAATTCATAAGCATGTTCTAATTTGTCATTCACCCCACTTAACATTAGATATTCAAAACTTACCCTCCTACCAGTATCTCTAACGAATTTCTTAGAGTCTTCGATAATATTTTTGATCTCATAGTTTTTTGCGCTAGGTATTATTGTTTCTCTTGTTTTTTGGTTTGAAGCATGTAAGCTAATTGCTAATGTAAATTGACAATTACCTAAAATCTGAAAAGACTTTGCTGATAATTTACCTATCATATTTGGAACAGCCACTGTACTTACAGTTATCTTTCTCTGACTAATCTGAAAATCCTCATTTATAGATCTAATTGACAAAAGTAAGTCATCAATATTCAACAAGGGCTCGCCCATACCCATGAAAACAATATTAGTAACTTTTCTACTCATTTCGTTTTCAATAAATAATATTTGATCTAAAATTTCACTTGCTTTTAAAGATCTCTTCAAACCTTCTTTGCCAGTTGCGCAGAATTTGCAGTCCATTGGACAACCAACTTGACTAGAGAGACAAGCAGTTAATCTTTTTTCAGTTGGTATACCAACGCACTCAATACTTTCATTATCTTCTGTAGAAAGTAACAATTTTAAAGTACCATCGTTAGCTAAGTTTCTTTCTTGAACACTTAGCGGACTTACTTTAAAACCATCCTCCTTTAACTTCTTTCTAAAATCTAAAGGTAAGACTTCTATTTGATCAATATTTTTCTTCTTATTTCTATAGTTATAAATCCATTTATAGATTTGGCGACCCCTAAAAGAAGCCTGACCATAATCTAATGCCACATTTTCTAAATCTTTAACACTACTCCCAAGAAGATTTTTCAAATTAAGAAGTCTTTATTTCAAAACTATTTTCACCATAACAGCAAACCATGTTTTAAGAAGAATTCTGTAAGAATAAGCGCAATAAAACCAATCATTGCCATTCTTCCATTTAGTCTTTCATTATAAAGATGAAATCCATATCGAGGTAATTTTCTTTTGGGGACAATCTCTGGCTTAATCATCACTTGCAAATTTAAAAATTCATTCTAGTCGCTAAAAATAATAATAGATAATATTTATTCATCAGACAGAAGGCCCTCCTCCTGCAGTCCCTCCAATGCGGCAGGATCTGGTAATTGATCTTCAGAAAATTGATTTTCAGCATTAGGCCTTGCAAAGGCCGCAAAATTACTCGAAGAAGGATCGATTCCATGTCGGTTTCTCGTTGTCTCCAAATCTTCATCACTAGGATCATCAAGTATTGCAGTAGAGCTTACGGCAGGAGATTGGGGCATATCAACCGTATAATCTGGCCTTAAGTTCTGTGCTCTTCTGTAGCCACCAGATTCTTCTGCAAGGATATCTGGATGAGGACCAGCCTCCGAGGATAATTCCTCGACGAAACCGCTAAAACCAGTACCTGCAGGTATCAATCTACCTATGATCACATTTTCTTTTAAACCTCTTAACCAATCAGATTTACCTTCAATTGCAGCTTCAGTAAGAACCCTTGTTGTTTCTTGGAAAGATGCAGCTGAAATAAAGCTATCTGTGTTTAGAGAGGCTTTAGTAATACCTAATAAAACAGGGGTAAATTCTGCTGGAGCTCCTCCTGTAATTGCCATTGCTTGGTTTGTATCCTCCACTTGTCTCAACTCTATGAGCTCACCTGGTAAAAGAGTAGTATCCCCAGCATCTTCTATACGGACTTTACTTGTCATCTGTCTAACAATAACTTCAATATGCTTATCATCGATTGCTACACCTTGAGACTTATAAACATTTTGCACCTCACTTACCATACTTCTTTGTAGCTTGGATATAGATTCTCGAGCTGCATCTATAAGAGGTTTTTGATCTTTTAAATCATTGAAAAAGCAATCTAGTAGTTCATGCGGATTAATTGGACCATCAGTTAAAGATTCTCCACCTGTGACTTGTTGTCCATCACTAACCATTATATTTTTTCCAATTGATAGTTGATATTCATTAACTAAATCATCTTTTTCGATAACTGATAAAGAAACTGATTCTTCATCATTACCTTTTTTAATTTGAACAATTCCAGTTTTTTTACATAGAATTGCAGAATCTCTTGGTCTCCTTGCTTCTAATAACTCTTCAATACGAGGCAATCCTTGTACGATATCTCCAGTTTTCTGCCTCTCAAAAACAAGTAAAGCTAAACCATCTCCCCTAAGAACTAAATCTCCGTCGTTAACATGTAAAACTGAATCAGGAGAAACCATATAAGGCCTTCCAAGTCTTAAGGTAACTGAACTATTAGAAACTTCTTCTATTTCTCCACAAGAAGTTGATTTTACAGACTTACTTATAGGATCACCATCAACTACACGATCACCAACTTTAACTACTGCTTTATCACTAATATTAATTTTAATTTTATCTTCTTCTCTTTCAACAATTAACCTCCTTACGGGCTCATCGTCAACTACATTTGGCAATTGAACCAATCCCTTCTCTTTACATAGAATTTGAGTAGTAGCTATTACATCTCCTGCTTTTACTAATTGGTTATTATTGACTTGTAATTCTGTATGTGTTGAGCCATGACTGGAGTCAGATATGGTATCTCTTCTTACAAGAATAGACTCCAATATTACCAAATTTAATCTCTTAATAGACGCATCATTTTCATCTTCAATCGACTCAACGTCAATAGTCATTTGAGGTGTAGCATCAAAGCTTTCAATGCTTAAATGTGTTCTAAGTAATTCAACACCTTCAACTGATTTTATCAATTCACCGTCTTTATAGGTTAGTCTTTGGATAGCTTTTAAACCTAAATGTGGACCTTTTTCCTGCTTAACATGTGAAAGTTTGGGTAATTCCGCTTGATCAGGAATAGTAAATTCTTCAACAGTTCTTAATAACAAACCTTTACATTTAGGTGTTTCTAATTTTTGAACAAATAGAATTTCTGTATTATCAACACCATCTAAAATCTTTTCACCTGGATTTACAAGAATTCCCTCTTCTGTAAATCTATTTAAAACTTCTTCATCATCACACTCATGAAAAGTTCCATTTCTAACAGTTATTTCACGAAGGATATCATTTTTTTGCGTAACAGTAACAATTCCTGATGTTTGACTAAAAATATCTTTTACAACTTCTGTACCAGCTTCAATCCATTTCATATCTTCTATCATTAGAAGAGAGATGTCCTTATTGATTTCATGAGTCTCTTGAGGAATCCAAAGCAAAGTCCCTCCTTGACTTACTTCAAAACCATTTTTAGATGATCTTGCTTTTTTGACACTTAATCCAGGTGCATATTTTACTAGACCACCAGTTTTTGTACGGAACCTTTCATCCGTCAAATCTGCAATTACTTCACCATTACTAATTTTACTTCCGGGGGATATATTTAAACGATAAGATGTTCCATCACTAGATTCCAAATTATATATTTGACCTGAATGAGATGATTCTTCAATTAATTTAAAATTAGTTAGAGACATTGAAGTAGTTACAATCTGAACTTCTCTTGAATCTCCAATTGATTCTCTTAATCGAACTTGCCCACCATACTCACTTGATTGACTTGCTTCTGCCAAAACAGTTGATTCATCTACAGATTTTCCAGATGAGATAACCGGTCTTGCGTTAGGTGGCAAGTTATAAACATCTCCTGCTAAAACCCACAATCTGCCTAATCTTTGAGCTTTTAAGGTAATATTACCCTGTCTATCTGTTACCTCCTTTGGCTGAATAACCTTGTCGTATCTAACTTGACCAGCTAAATCACAGATAACATCTTTTGTTGCTTTTTCAACACTCTTTTTCACTGCTCCAGCAATAATCTGAGCAACAGTTATATCAGAATTAATTTCTTCACCGTCATCTACAAATAAAAGCGATCCGCTAGATACTTCAATTTTTTGAGCTTTGCCAGAATTATTTCCTTGAGGAACTATCTTTAGTATGAAATCAACTTCAGCTTGCTTAGCTTCTACGCCATGTGGGGTTCTATAACCTCTAACCTTTGCTTTTGAACTAAATTCAACTTTACCAGAAATTTTTGATCTAACTACTCCACTTTCAGCAGTTGATACTCCTCCAGTATGGAAAGTTCTCATTGTCAATTGAGTTCCGGGCTCGCCAATAGATTGAGCAGCAATAATTCCAACTGCCTCTCCTAAATCAACCAAATGATTATGAGCCAAAGCCCAGCCGTAGCACCTCCTACAAACTGATCTATTAGCTTCACATGTTAATGGGGATCTTATTTTTACTTTATTAATAGATGCTTTCTCAATTTCTTCAGACAATACAGGATCTATTGCAGTGTTTTGATGAACAACAAGGTTTTCTTCAGCATCAAAAACATCCTCAGCGGTAAGCCTACCAAGAAGCCTTGCTCCAAATTTACCATCTTCAGCTTCAACTACTATTGATCGTTCCGTCCCACAATCTTCTTCCCTAACAATTACATCTTGAGCGACATCAACCAATCTTCGAGTTAAATAGCCAGAATCAGCCGTCCTTAAGGCAGTATCTACCAAGCCTTTCCTTGCTCCATAAGAAGAAATCACATATTCAGTAACAGTAAGTCCTTCTCTAAAATTGGTTCTTATTGGCAGGTCAATGATTTCTCCTTGAGGATTAGCCATCAATCCTCTCATACCAACAAGTTGTCTTACCTGTGACATATTACCCCTTGCTCCTGAATTTGCCATCATCCAAACTGAATTCAAAGGATCATTTTGATTAAAATTATTCTTTACAGCATCTACCAATCTTTCATTAGTTTCAGTCCAAGTATCTATAACTTTTGTATGTCTTTCAACTTCGGTAATTTCTCCAAGTCTATAGCATTCTTCTGTAGCAGATATTTGCTCTTCAGCTTGTCCTATCAAATCTTGTTTAGCTTCAGGCACTTTCAAGTCATCTACTGAGATAGAGACAGCAGCTTGGGTTGCATATTTAAATCCTAAATCCTTTAAATTGTCTGCCATTGCAGCAGTTACGGCAGTTCCATGAGTTTTATAAGCCCATGAGACTAATTTTTTTAAGGCTTTCTTATCAACAACCTTGTTTTTAAATGATGGCGGTGTTTTGGCTAGAGGAGGCATTTGCACTACATTGTTCTTTTTTGAGTTTTTAGTAGTTTTACGTACTCTGGATGTTTTTTTAGATTTAGATGAAGTCATGATTTTAAATAAATGAAATTAGTTTTTGAAGATTACGTTTGAGATACAGAATCTATGATGGTATGGTTCATTACAACTCTCCCAACAGTTGTGAGAATAAATCTAGTTACTAATTTATTATCAGAGTCAAATCTGTCCCTTCTCAAATTCCAGATTTCTAATCTTGAGCCATCCTCTAGCTCTTGAGTTTTTTGCGGGCTAAGCATTTCGTCTTCATCTTCAACATCTCCATTAAATCTAACCCAAACCCATTCATGTAAGCTGAGTCTTTTATCTTCAAAAGCAAAAATAACATCTTCTAATGAAGCGAAAGTAGATTTATTGTATCCGAATTCTGGTTTTTTATGATTTGGTTGCAAAGCCGTCAGATAATAAGACCCCAAAACCATATCTTGTGATGGAGTCACAATTGGTTCCCCAGTAGCAGGAGAAAGAATATTATTACTGGCTAACATAAGCATGCGTGCTTCTGTTTGTGCCTCTAAAGCTAAAGGAACATGAACTGCCATTTGATCTCCATCAAAGTCAGCATTGAATGCAGGACAAACTAAAGGATGAAGTTGTATTGCTCTCCCTCCAACTAATTTCGGTTCAAAAGCTTGAATTCCTAAACGATGCAGTGTAGGAGCTCTATTTAAGAGAATTGGATGGCCTTCAATAACTTCTTGAAGTACCTGCATAACTTCGTCATCGGCTTTTTGTATTAATTTTTTTGCAGCTTTAATATTATTCACAATATTTTGTCGTATTAATCTATGAATTACAAAAGGTTGGAAAAGCTCTATCGCCATTTCTTTTGGGAGACCACACTGATGCATTTTCAATTTCGGACCCACAACTATTACAGATCTTCCTGAATAGTCAACACGCTTTCCAAGAAGATTCTGTCTAAATCTTCCTTGTTTTCCTTCAATTATGTCACTTAGGGACTTAAGAGCTCTATTATTTGCTCCAACGACAGTCCTTCCTCTCCTTCCATTATCTATAAGGGCATCAACTGCCTCTTGAAGCATTCTTTTCTCATTTCTTACGATAATTTCAGGAGCTAAAATTTCTTGAAGCCTAGCTAATCTATTATTTCTATTTATAACTCTTCTATATAAGTCATTTAAATCCGAAGTTGCAAATCTTCCCCCATCAAGCTGAACCATAGGTCTAAGATCAGGAGGTATAACTGGGATTGCATCTAAAACCATCCATTCTGGTTTTGCATTGGTTGCGATGAAATTATCAATAACTCTAATCCTTTTTATTAGTTTTGCCCTCTTTTGCCCTTTGCTATTAGTAATTTCTTCTCTAAGCTCCTCAGCAACCTGATTTAAATCAAGGTCCTCAAGTAATTGCTTCAGTGCCTCAGCACCAATTCCAACAAAGGGTTCATTTTCGATGGTTGAATCTTCAGCATAAATTTCATCTTCAATTTCCAGCCACTCATCCTCGGTTAGTAATTGCTTATATTTGAGATCTTTATGATCACCTGGATCTAAAACGACATAACAATTAAAATAAACTATTTGTTCTACATCCCTAAGCGGAATATCCAAAAGTATCGCAACATAACTAGGAATTCCTTTCAAATACCAAACATGGGAAACTGGGGCAGCGAGTTTTATATAGCCCATTCTATGTCTTCTTACTCTACTTTCAGTTACTTCAACTCCACATCTCTCACAAACAATGCCACGATGTCTTACTCTTTTATATTTTCCACAATGGCATTCCCAATCTTTAGATGGCCCAAAAATCTTTTCACAAAACAATCCATCCATTTCTGGTTTAAGTGTCCTGTAATTGATAGTTTCAGGTTTCGTAACTTCACCAACTACTTGTCCATTAGGCAATGTCCTCTGACCCCAATCCATTATTCTTTGAGGAGAAGCTATTGAAATTTTGACGTAATCAAAGTGATTTTCAGTTCTTAAGTTGCTGTTTGTCATTTTTGGCTAATTTAAATTAAAAGTTTTAAGTTGAGTATTTAATCTTCCTCATATTCTGAGGTTCCAAGTGATTCATAAGTAGGCCTTGATGGAGTATTTCTTCTAGGATTGATATCTTGCATTAAATCTACTTCTTTTCCTTCGTCTGTATAAACCCCTATATCCAAGCCTAGAGATTGTAATTCCCTCATAAGAACTTTAAATGACTCAGGAGTACCAGGCCTTGGGATCGGTTTACCTTTTACGATCGCATTAAGAGCTTCATTTCTACCTTGCATATCATCAGATTTAACTGTTAACAATTCCTGAAGAGTATAAGCGGCTCCATAAGCTTCAAGAGCCCATACTTCCATTTCTCCAAGCCTTTGTCCACCTTGCTGAGCTTTACCACCCAATGGTTGCTGTGTGACTAAAGAGTAAGGACCAGTAGATCTAGCATGAATTTTGTCATCCACCAAGTGGACTAATTTGAGGAAGTGAGAGTATCCGACAGCAACTGGCTGATCGAAAGGTTCTCCTGTTCTACCATCTTTAAGTAATAACTTTCCAGGATCTTCAGGATTATAAACCCATGCTTTACCTGGCTGTTTTGAAGCTTCCTCTAAAAATGCTTGAACAGTTTGATGTGATTTTTCAGCACCATACATTTCATCAAATGGAACAACTTTAACCCGGCAATTTAAGTTGGAAGCTGCCCAGCCCATCAACAATTCAAAAACTTGACCTACATTCATCCTACTTGGAACACCTAAAGGATTAAGAACTATATCTACAGGTGTTCCATCAGGTAAATATGGCATATCTTCTCTTGGTAAGATTCTGCTAATAATTCCTTTATTTCCATGCCTCCCAGCCATTTTATCACCAACTTGAATTTTCCTTCTTTGAGCGACATAAACTCTAACAACCATATTGGCTCCTGGAGGTAGTTCATCACCTTGTTCTCTAGTATAAATACGAACATCCAAAACCCTTCCCTTTTCAGTTTTAGGTACCCTGAGGGAATTATCTCTCACATCTCGAGCCTTTTCTCCGAAAATAGCTCTTAATAGTTTTTCTTCAGGTGGTTGGTCTGATTCACCTTTAGGAGTCACTTTTCCTACAAGAATATCTCCACTCTCGACAAAAGCACCAATCCTAATAATTCCCATCTCATCAAGATTATTCAAACTTTCTTCCGAGATATTGGGAATCTCTCTCGTGATTTCTTC
This sequence comes from uncultured Prochlorococcus sp., assembly GCA_902612005.1. GTDB lineage: Bacteria > Cyanobacteriota > Cyanobacteriia > PCC-6307 > Cyanobiaceae > Prochlorococcus_A. The sequence goes on from CACMCA010000007.1 coordinate 35,320, forward strand.
AGGTCCTAGCTTCGTCTGTCTTGCTTCAATTTCATATTTTTCAATATGTACTGAAGTATATAAATCATCTGTTACCATCCTTTCGCTTACAAGTATTGCATCTTCGTAGTTGTATCCCTCCCATGGCATATAAGCAATTAAAACGTTTTGGCCAAGAGCTATTTCCCCTCCTTCACATGCGGAGCCATCTGCTAAAACTTGACCAGATATAACTTTATCACCAATCTTCACTATTGGTCTCTGGTTGAGACAGGTATCTTGATTTGATCTTTGATATTTCTGAAGATAATGAAAATGTTCATTACCCTCATCGTCTTTAACGACAATCTCATTAGCGTCTACGTAGGAAACAGTTCCATTAACTTTTGTTATGGGAACCATCCCGGAATCTCTAGCAACTTGCGATTCTAAACCTGTTCCAACTAAAGGACGCTCTGGCCTGAGCAATGGAACGGCTTGGCGTTGCATATTTGATCCCATGAGTGCTCTGTTAGCATCATCATGCTCCAAGAAAGGAATAAGTGAAGTAGCAACTGAGATTACCTGAACAGGAGAAAGCTGGACGTAATCAACTTGATGAGGGGGAACTTTTTCAAAATCTTGTCTGTATCTTACTGGTATTAATTTTGCAATTATATTGCCATCCTTATCAGTAGCAACGTCTCCGGGAGCCACCCTACACTCATCTTCTAAATCAGCAGAAAGATAAACAGGATTACCTTCTTTATTAACTTTACCGTTATTAACTTCCCAAAAAGGTGTTTCAATGAAACCATACTCATTGACTCTTGCATGGGTAGCTAAAGAATTTATAAGTCCTGCATTAGGACCTTCAGGAGTCTCAATAGGACATAATCTTCCATAATGTGAAGGGTGTATATCTCTTACCGCAAAGCCTGCTCTTTCTCGAGTTAAACCTCCTGGACCTAATGCTGAGATTCTTCTCTTGTGTGTTAATTCAGCCAGAGGATTAGTTTGATCCATGAATTGACTTAGTTGACTGGAGCCAAAAAATTCCTTTATAGCAGCAACTAAAGGTTTGGGATTAACTAGTTGAGCTGGAGTTAGAGAATCTGTTTCTCCTACAGTCATCCTTTCTTTGATAATTCTCTCTAGACGATTAAGTCCAACCCTGACTTGATTTTGAAGAAGTTCTCCTACAGATCTAACCCTTCTATTACCAAGGTGGTCAATATCATCCAAACTAGCTCCGCCAATATCTAATTCTAGGTTTATTAAATAATCAATGGTAGAGAGAACATCTTCATGAGTAAGTGTTCTCACATCGTCTGGTACTGTAAGTCTCAATTTTTTATTTATTTTATATCTACCAACTCTGCCTAAATCGTATCTTTTAGGATCAAAAAATCTACTATGCAATAGCTGTTGTCCGCCAGATACGGAGGGTGGCTCACCAGGACGTAACTTCTTATATAGCTCAAGTAATGCCTGATCTTCTGAATTTATACCCTCGTCATTAGCTGACTCAATTGAACTTTGATAAAACTCTGGGTGCCTCAGTTTATCTACCACGTCATTGTCTGAAAGACCCATCGCTCTCATAAGAACATGAGCATTAATTTTTCTAGTTTTATCAACTCTTACATAAAGTAAATTATTTTTGTCAGTCTCAAATTTTAACCATGCCCCTCTATTAGGGATAACGCTGGCATTGTAAGTCCTTCGACCATTTTTATCCAGTTCATCTTTGAAATATACTCCTGGACTTCTAACAATTTGATTAACAATAACTCTTTCGGCACCATTAATGATGAAGGTTCCTCTCTCAGTCATTAATGGTAATTCGCCGATAAATACTTCTTGTTCTTTAATTTCGCCTGTCTCTTTATTAATTAACCTGCAAGTTACATACATTTGGGACGCAAATGTAGCATCTCTTCTTTTGGCTTCCTCAACATCATGTCTAGGTCTTTTTAACCTGTACTCTTCACCTATAAAATGTAATTCTAACTTACCTGTGTAATCAGAAATAGGGGAAAAATTTTGTAGTTCTTCTATTAAACCCTTTTCCAAAAACCATTTAAAGCTTGCTCTTTGTACTTCAACTAAATCTGGTAGATAAGTAGCTGTTTTTGCTACCTGTAAAGCGCTACTGCTCATCCAAGAAAACCTGCGATTTTGTGAGATTTAATATTTACTTTTAATCTAATTAATATTTAGTTCTTTAACCTTTTACTTAATATGAGATCAACCACTTAATCTCGATTTCAACAAAAAATCAATTTAATCAAAGAAGAATTAAATTTTATCTAATGCTGATAAATCATTAAAATATGGAGTTAAAGCTAAAAAATTAAGAAAAATTTCCAGTAATTCCTAATACTAACAGTTGCTATGTCAAATTAACAAGTCAAATTTAAACAAATCTTCAGCATTCTTAGATGACTCTCTAGCAATTGTAATTAATTCAGTGGATCGTAAATCTGCCATAAAATTGGCAACATTTTCAACAAATGCAGGTTCATTTCTTTTACCCCTGTGAGGGACAGGAGCTAAAAATGGTGAGTCAGTTTCAATTAGGTATTTATCATTTGGAACTATTTTGGCACACTCATGAATTTCATATGCCTTGGGAAAAGTTACTATTCCACTAAAACTTATATAAAATCCAAGATCCAAGAATTGCTTCATTTCTTTTGGGGTTCCTGTCCAACAATGCAGTACACCATTAGGACATTTTCCTTTTTTAGAGAGATCACTACATATCTCAATCATTTCATTTGCAGCATCCCTGCAATGGATAATTACAGGTAATTCAAGTTCATAAGCTAATTCCATTTGCGGAATAAGCGCTTCAATTTGCTGAGTTTTATTATCATTTTTAAAAAAATCCAAGCCTAATTCCCCAATGGCTACGACTCTTCTATCTTCTTTTGCTGCTTTTCTTAAAAGAGATTGTGAGCTTTCTTCCCATTTATTTGCTTCTAGCGGATGCAAACCAACTGAATAGAAAATTTCAGTAAATAAATGAGATATTTTTTTCAACTTTGGGATTTCTGTTAATTCACAACAAGCATGAACTAATTTTTTTATACCTTTAGCACGTGATCTTAGAACAACATCTTCAAGATCTTTTTCGAAATTTTCAAATATTAAATGACAGTGGGAGTCTATGAGTTCGATATCGCTCATAATTTTGATCTACCTTTTACTTGCTGGTAAGCGTGGTTTTTACAAAATTGTTGATTTTTGATTTTTTATTAGCACCGTTATTCTTGTGAAGAACATTTTTTTTAACTGCCCTATCAATTAAGCTAAAAGCTTTGTTAAGACTTGTTTTTACTAAATTTTTATTATCTTCGTTAGGGTTTTTTTTATATTTTTCACAATTCTCTAAGGTTTTTTTGGTTAAAGTCCTAACAGTAGATTTATAAGACTTATTTATCAAACGATTTCTTTCGGCAATTTGTATTCTCTTTTTTGCTGATTTGTTATTGGCCACAGAGGGTACATAAATAGAAGAATATCATCATAACAAATAAATCGACTTCTAATCAATCATATATAATTTAGATAGTTATTAAATTGGGTTTTGAGCCTTTAAATTTGAAAAAATTAATCATATGAAGATCATAAATAATAAAAAAGAAGCTATTGATGAATTAGAAAGAATTTCTACTCGAACTAATTCAGAAAATAATTATAAGATAAGAACGATTGTTGAAGAAATTCTTCGAGAAGTAAAAATTTCTGGAGATATAGCAGTAGAAAAATACACAAAAAAATTTGATGGTTTCTATCCTGACCCTATGCAAGTGAGTGCAGAGCAAATAAAGAATGCATGGGATAAAATTGATAACAATTTGAGGCGCTCACTTGAAGTTGCTCATAAAAGAATTCAAAAATTCCATGAAAAAGAAATTCCTCAATCTTTCTCCATAGAAGGTGAATATGGTGATATAGTCCAAAGAAGATGGAGACCAGTTAAAAATGCAGGCATTTATATTCCTGGAGGTAGAGCGGCTTATCCAAGTACTGTTTTAATGAATGCAATACCTGCGAAAGTAGCAGGAGTAGAAGAAATTATAATGGTATCTCCTGGAAATAAAGAAGGGGAAATAAACAAGACTGTTCTAGCTGCAGCTCACTTATCAGGGATCAATAAAGTATTTAGAATTGGAGGAGCTCAAGCAATTGGCGCTTTAGCATTTGGAACAAATCAAATCAATAAAGTTGATGTTATTTCAGGTCCAGGGAATATCTATGTTACAACTGCGAAAAAGCTCATTTATGGCTCTACTGGGATTGATTCTTTAGCTGGTCCAAGTGAAATATTAATCATTGCAGATGAAACAGCTCAAAGCACTCATATAGTATCTGATCTACTAGCTCAAGCAGAACATGATCCCTTAGCCTCATCAATACTTCTAACTACGTCAAAGAACCAGGCAGAAGAAGTTTTAGAAGAACTTTTTAAAAAAATAGATGATCATCCAAGAAAAGAAATTTGCATGCAATCAATAAAAAATTGGGGGTTAATTGTGATTTGCGAGAATTATGAATCATGTATTGAACTGAGCAATAAATTTGCCCCTGAACACCTAGAAATTCTTACTATAGATTCAAAAAAAATTCTTGCAGGTATAGAGAATGCAGGAGCTATATTTTTAGGTAAATGGACCCCAGAAGCTGTTGGAGATTATCTTGCTGGACCAAATCATACTTTACCCACATCAGGAAATTCTAGATTTAGCGGTTCTTTGGGTGTTGAAACATTTATGAAAAATACATCAATAATAGAATTTAACAAAGAAAGTTTAAAAATTAATAGCCTTGATATTATTAATCTTGCTAAAAGTGAAGGCTTACATAGCCACGCTAAATCAGTACAAATAAGATTTGAAGATTAGCTTGACCTAGTGAGTGAATTAACCATTGGGGTGTTGTTTTCAATTTTACCAACTAATACTTTGTCTGTAAGATCAACGAATAATCCATTTTCTAATACTCCAGGAATATTATTAATCTTCATTTCAATTTCTTTTGGATTCTTAATACCATTATTAAATAATACATCTAGGATGAGGTTTCCTTGGTCAGTAACAACTGGGCCAGCTTTTTTAGTAGCCATTCTTAAAGAAGAATTGCCATTCATTTCAGAAATCACATCCTGAACTTGATTCCAAGCATTTGGAAGAACTTCCACAGGTAAAGGAAAAGATTGATTTAGATTTTGTACAAGTTTAGTTTCATCAACAACAATCAACAATTGATCAGCTTTAGATGCCACTAACTTTTCTCTAACATGGCATGCTCCCCCTCCTTTAATTAACTGAAATCCTGGGTCAACTTCATCTGCTCCATCAATAGCTAAATCAATTTGAGATACAGAAGATAAATCGATTAGCGGGATATCCAGTTCAAGAGCTAAAACTTCTGATTGAAAAGAAGTTGCAACACCTCTTATGTTTTTAAGTTTTCCAAGGCGAATTTCATCGGCAAGGCTTTTTATCATTAACGCAGCTGTAGATCCAGATCCTAATCCGAGAATCATGTCATTCTTTACTTCCCTTATTGCTGCATCAGCAACTACTTGTTTCATTTGAGTTTGTGAATCCAAAATCTTTTTCTCTAATGGTTATAGATTATTAAATTTCAATGGGTGATTTATGTCAAACCTGGCAGAGGTTCTGGTTTGATATTTATTTGTATCTCTTTATTATCTCTCAAAATATTTAGAAGGAATACTTTTCCTATCTGAGCTTTTTCTACTTCATCCAGTAAGGCTTTAGGTTCTTTTATAGAAATATTTTCGGCTGCTATTACTAAATCGCCTCTTCTTAAACCAGCTTTTTCAGCGGGGCTATTAGGTATTACTGATTGAATTAGAGCTCCATTTCTTTCAGGTAATTGAACTAACGAATTTGGGTCTCGATTATGTTCTTTAGCAATTCTAGGATTTAAGGAAATTAATTGTACCCCTAAATATGGATGAATAACTTCCCCATTTTTAAGAAGCTGATCTGAAACACTTTTAGCTAAATTGATAGGAATCGCAAAACCTAAACCAGCTCCAGGACCGCTTCTTACTAATGTATTAATTCCTATAACCTCACCATTAGAATTTATAAGTGGACCGCCAGAATTTCCTGGATTTATCGCCGCATCAGTCTGGATAAGATCCAGCCTTTTATCTGAAAATCCTAAACTATTAATATCTCTATGTAGGCTGCTAACAATCCCCAAGGTCACTGTTTTTTCAAGACCATATGGAGTACCAAGAGCTATTGCCCAATCACCAACTTCAAGATCTTCAGAATTTCCAAGTGGAGCAAAACCAGAATAAGAATTTTCATCAATTTTTACTAAAGCTAGATCAGTTACTACATCTGTCCCCAATACTTGACCATCACAAATAGATCCATCTGCCAAAGTAACTGAAACATCATCGACTCTTTCTACGACATGAGCGTTTGTAAGAACCAAACCATTTTCATTAATGATCACTCCGGAGCCTTGTCCTCTCTCTCTTTCAGGAGTAATTCCTTGTTCACCAAGTAAATCCCTCAATAAAGGGTCAAGTAAAGTAGGATCAAATTGTTGTCTTTCTACCAATCGCTCAGTATCAATTTTTACAACTGCTGGGCCAACATTTTTCACTGCGGATGATACGAAATTATGACTTTCAAGAGAAGTTAAAGCTAGAACTCCAGCGTTTTGAGAGAAATTGACTAAACAAAAACAAGTAATAATGAATAATTGGATTAAATTAATAAATTTAATCTTGAGAAATTTCATTTAACTAATAGTTCTTGACTTCATTTAGTAAATCTAGTTGAAGAAATATATTATTGTTGTTTTTTTGTTTACATCCAGAAAATACAAATTTTTAAATTTTTCCATATAAAAATCTTATTTATGTGTGAAAATAAATTTAAATGAATTTATAAAAATTTGAATATAGAAAAAAAAAGTAAACTAGAAAATTTATTAGAAAAAGTTGCTAATGAACAGGATTTAGAAATCTGTGGTTTGACTGTACAGACTAATTTAAAACCTATTGTTATTGAAATAATAATAAAAAAAATTAATGGAGATGACGTTTCCTTAGATGATTGTGCTCTATTTAATACCCCAGCATCTAACGAAATAGAAAAATCAAATCTTTTAAATTGTTCATATGTGTTAGAAATTAGTAGTCAAGGGGTCAGTGATGAATTAACCTCAGAAAGAGACTTCAAAACTTTTAAGGGTTTTCCAGTTAATGTTGAGTTAAACCAAAAGAATTCAAAAATAAAATTCCTGAATGGTTTACTTTATGAAAAGTCTAATGATTATTTAGCCATTAACATTAAAGGTAAGATAAAGAAAATCCCTTTCGATGAAGTATTAAAAATTAGTCTTTGTACCTTAAAAGATTAATTATTTTTCAACCATTATTCAATTTTCCCATCATAGATGGCATTAGTTACTCTCCCAGGTTTAAACAATCTTATTGAAGACATTAGTGAGGAAAAAAAGTTACCTCCTAATATCGTTGAAGCGGCCTTGCGCGAGGCTTTGTTAAAGGGATACGAAAAATATAGAAGAACTTTTTACATCGGAATTAACGAAGATCCATTTGACGAAGAATACTTTAGTAATTTTGATGTTGGACTAGATCTAGATGAAGAAGGTTATAGGATATTATCTAGTAAAATTATCGTTGAAGAAGTTGAAAGCGAAGATCATCAAATATCTTTATTAGAAGTTAAACAAGTTGCTGATGATGCTCAAATAGGTGACACAGTTGTATTAGACGTCACTCCTGAAAAAGAGGATTTTGGGCGAATGGCTGCTTCAACAACAAAGCAAGTTTTAGCGCAAAAATTAAGGGATCAACAAAGAAAAATGATCCAAGAAGAATTTGCAGATTTGGAAGATCCTGTTTTAACTGCAAGGGTTATCAGATTTGAAAGACAATCGGTAATTATGGGAGTTAGTTCCGGAATCGGCAGACCTGAGGTTGAAGCAGAACTTCCCAAGAGAGACCAATTACCAAATGACAACTATAGAGCAAATGCAACTTTCAAGGTATTTTTGAAAGAAGTTAGCGAAATAGCTAGAAAAGGGCCTCAACTTTTTGTAAGTAGAGCTAATGCTGGTTTAGTTGTTTATTTATTTGAAAATGAAGTGCCGGAAATTCAAGAGGGTACAGTAAAAATTGTTGCTGTTTCAAGAGAAGCGAATCCTCCTTCAAGAGCTGTTGGACCAAGAACAAAAGTAGCTGTTGATAGCGTCGAACAAGAAGTTGACCCTGTAGGTGCCTGTATTGGAGCGAGAGGAGCAAGAATCCAACAAGTAGTGAATGAGTTAAGAGGAGAAAAAATTGATGTTATTAAATGGTCATCTGACCCAATACAGTATATTTTAAACTCTTTAAGTCCTGCGAAAGTAGATCTCGTGAGACTTGTTGACCCAGAAGGTCAACACGCACACGTACTAGTACCTCCTGAACAATTGAGTCTCGCAATTGGTAGAGAAGGACAAAATGTAAGACTTGCAGCAAGATTAACTGGTTGGAAGATTGATGTTAAAAACTCACATGAATACGATCAGGAAGCAGAAGATGCTGCAGTCTCTGAATTAATCATTCAAAGAGAAAATGAAGAGAATCTCCAGCGAGAAGCTGAGCTTAGATTAGAAGCGGAACAAGCTGAGCGTGCTGCGGAAGATGCTAGATTAAGAGAGCTTTATCCCCTTCCTGAAGATGCTGAAGAATATGGACAAGAAACATATGAAGAAGAGACCTTCTCAGATAGTGATCAATTAGAGACAGTTCAAGATGGTGAAATTTCCGCCAAAGAGGAGAGAAAAAGGTGATACGACAAAACCCTGTTATGCGTATATGTATTTCATGCAGAAAAACATATGACAGGAAACATCTTATAAAGATTACTAAAGATCATAAGCGAGGTATTATGTTTCATAATGGGATGGGGCGATCAGCCTACATTTGCAATTCAAAAAAATGTTACTCAGATTCAAAGATAAAAAAAAAGCTTCAAAAAGCTTTAAAAATATCTTTAGAACCTGAATTTATTGATATTTTTCAAAAAGAAATTACAAGCTGCAATGACTATCCCAATAAGAGAATATAATTAAATTAAATCCTCTTTAATTTTCAAAAAGAGTACAAATCAGATTAAATGACTATCAGCGATAAAATCAGAATTTACGAACTTTCCAGAGACTTAAATCTGGACAATAAAGATATATTGGATGCCGCTCAACAATTATCAATTTCAGTAAAAAGTCATAGCAGTTCAATTAGTACAGAGGAAGCAAAGAAAATAAAAAATCTTATTAATAAAAAAAATTCAGATAAAAAAATACTTACTATCAAGAAACCTTCAATTAAAAAAGATAATTATAAACAAAACAAAGAAGATGAATCTTCTGTTATCTCCTCTATGAAAGGTAAGCCTCTTAAAGATAATTCAAACAAAAAGCCATTGTTAATAAAACCTCTTAACAAACCTGAGAGTCTAAAAATAATTTCAAATCAACCTAAAAATCTGAGAAATCAAAATATAAATAGTAAAACTTCACAAAATCTCAACCAAAATAAAACAACTTTACGAAATAACACAACCCCACCTGTTAAAAGCCCTTCAAAACCCCCTATTCAACTAATTGCTAAGCCTAAAAATATTAGTAATAATTCTAAATCTAATGAATCTTCCCAGAACATATCTAGTTCAGGAGAAAGAAGACAAATATTAAACAAACCTGACCAAAATGCCAACAAATCTAAAACAAAAAATATTAATAATAGAATGTCCCCTCCTGAGCTCGTAGGAGCTCCGATAAGAAGAGACGGACCCAATCAGCAAAATAATAAGCAAAACATTTCTTTCAAACAAACTTTCCCCAACAGACCTGGAACGCCCAACAGACCTGGAACGCCCAACAGACCTGGCATGCCCAACAGACCTGGCACTCCCAACAGACCTGGCATGCCCAATAGGCCTGAATTAAGAAACAAACCATCAGATCAAGGCAGACTTGGATCTTTCAACAGACAAGGTAATACAAATAAGCCTGGCACTCCCAACAGACCTGGCATGCCCAATAGGCCTGGATTTAGAAACAAACCATCAGATCAAGGCAGACCTGGATCTTTCAACAGACAAGGTAATACAAATAAGCCTGGCGCTCCCAACAGACCTGGCATGCCCAATAGGCCTGGAACTAAATTCACTGGTCAAAGATCACCTGGAATTAGAAAGCCAGTATCACCTAATGAACTCTTACAACTTCAAAAAACCAACAAATCTGATAAAGAGAAGCCAGTTTTAAAGAATAACGAAAAACAAAATATTGAGTCAGCTAAACAAAAGGCGAAAGCTCCAAATAGTCGTCCACATACTCCCCCTAATTCAAAAAAACCACCCAATAGAGCATTTTCAAATAGTTCTAAAAAACCAGGAAAGACAGACTGGGATGATAGCGCAAAACTTGAAGCATTAAGAAGCAAAAATCCCCAAAAACAAAGACAGAAGGTTCATATTATCGGAGAGAATGATGATTCATTAACATCTGAAACTAGTGGATATTCTGGTGAAAAAATTTCAATCTTATCAGCTAGTTTGGCGCGTCCAAAGAAAGAAAAGTCTGATGAGTCCAAATCTCAGAAAAATATAAAACAATTTAAAAAGAAGAAAAAAGAGACTACTAGGCAAAGACAGAAAAGAAGAGCTATGGAGTTAAAGGCTGCTAAAGAAGCCAAACAAGTAAGGCCTGAAATGATAATAGTGCCCGAAGATAATTTAACAGTTCAAGAATTAGCTGATAAATTAAGTCTTGAAAGTTCTGAAATAATCAAATCTCTTTTTTTTAAAGGGATAACTGCAACTGTTACTCAATCACTAGACTTGGCAACTATTGAAACAGTAGCAGAAGAATTTGGAGTACCTGTTTTGCAAGATGATATCCAAGAAGCAGCCAAGAAAACAGTAGATATGATTGAATCTGAAGATATTGATAATCTCATAAGAAGACCACCTGTTATTACAGTGATGGGTCATGTAGATCATGGAAAAACAAGTCTTTTAGATTCCATCAGAGAATCAAGAGTAGCTTCGGGGGAAGCAGGGGGCATCACTCAGCATATAGGTGCTTATCAAGTTGAATTTGAACATGAATCAAAAAATAAAAAATTAACTTTTCTTGATACCCCTGGTCACGAAGCCTTTACTGCAATGAGAGCAAGGGGTACAAAGGTTACTGATGTAGCAGTTCTTGTAGTTGCTGCAGATGATGGTTGTAGACCTCAAACACTAGAGGCTATCAGTCATGCAAGAGCGGCAAAAGTACCTATTGTTGTTGCAATAAATAAAATTGACAAAGAAGGGGCATCTCCAGACAGAGTAAAGCAGGAACTTTCAGAAAAAGATTTAATTGCTGAAGATTGGGGAGGAGATACAGTAATGGTTCCAGTAAGTGCTATCAAAAAACAAAATATTGATAAATTGCTCGAAATGATTCTATTAGTTTCTGAAGTAGAAGATCTACAAGCTAACCCTGATAGATTTGCAAAAGGTACTGTTATTGAAGCCCACCTAGACAAAGCCAAAGGGCCTGTGGCTACTTTGTTAGTACAAAATGGAACCTTAAAATCTGGAGATGTTTTAGCTGCTGGTTCAGTCCTTGGGAAAATTAGAGCAATGGTTGATGAACATGGTAACCGAATCAAAGAAGCAGGACCATCATTCCCAGTGGAAGCGCTAGGATTCAGTGAAGTTCCCACTGCAGGAGATGAATTCGAAGTCTATCCTGATGAGAAAACTGCCCGAGCCATTGTAGGAGAAAGGGCAACAGATGCTAGAGCAACAAAATTAGCTCAGCAAATGGCTTCTAGAAGAGTCAGCTTATCATCTTTATCAACTCAAGCAAATGATGGAGAACTAAAGGAATTAAACTTAATTCTCAAAGCAGATGTTCAAGGTAGTGTTGAAGCGATATTGGGATCACTAGAACAGTTACCAAAAAATGAAGTTCAGGTTAGAGTTCTACTTTCTGCTCCTGGAGAAATAACTGAGACAGATATAGATCTAGCTGCTGCATCTGGGTCAGTAATAATTGGATTTAATACCTCGTTGGCTTCTGGTGCAAAGAGAGCAGCAGATGCTAATGAAGTTGATATAAGAGAATATGAAGTAATCTATAAACTCTTAGAAGATATTCAGTCGGCTATGGAAGGTCTACTTGAACCCGATCTTGTCGAAGAATCATTAGGAAAAGCTGAAGTTAGAGCAACTTTCGCAGTCGGTAAAGGAGCTATTGCAGGCTGTTATATACAAACTGGGAAATTACAAAGGAATTGTTCACTGAGAGTTGTCAGATCAGATAAAGTAATATTTGAGGGTAATTTAGACTCTCTAAAAAGAGCTAAAGATGATGTAAAAGAAGTAAATACAGGATTTGAATGTGGAGTTGGTTGCGATAAATTCTCTTCATGGATTGAAGGAGATGTAATTGAAGCATTCAAATTTGTCACTAAAAAGAGGACGTTATCACAATAATTAAACACCTAGATTATTAATCTTTATTTTTGTCGAGAATTAATAAAGTAGGAAATATTATACAAGCACCCAATTGTATGAGAAGATTATTTTGCTGTAATTCTGTTCCACTTGCAATTCTGGAAAGCATTATTAGAAGTCCCAAAAATGCAGAACCGCTAAAAGCTATCCACAATATTCTTCTCAATCCCTTGAAAGGAGCTTGGGATTCCTTTAATAATTTCTTTTTTAATTCAGGATCTATTTTTGACATAAATTCTTTCAATTATAAAATTAAGTCTATATGAAAAATTCAATATTTAATATTGCCGGTATAGCTCAGCGGTAGAGCAACTGTCTCGTAAACAGTAGGCCATTGGTTCAATTCCAATTATCGGCACTTTAAAAACAAATTAAAAATAATATTATTAATAGAATTTTAAAATTTAGATAACTTTTTAATTCATTTGTTTTTATCCCTCACATTTTTTATTTTGGCATAAGAATTTATATTGTTTTTGATGAAGGTTTTTATGCGCTACAACCTAGAAAGGTAGATGGGTTAAACTTCTCAAATAATGCTGGATTTATATGGGTTCTGAAATCTAAATTAAACAAAATTTTAGCGAGAATTTTCTTAGGATTTTTAATTTCTCCAAATTAGTAATAAAGTAGTTAGATTCTTAAAGAAAATAAATTCATTAAATTTCATGACATGAATTTTAATTTGAAGTTCGAAAAATTAAATAAAACAAATAACCAAAGAAAGCACTATGGGAAAATACTCACTGTAAGGCTGCCATGTAATCCAATATTTCCAATAGGACCAATCTATTTGGCTGACCATATTCATAAATGTTTTCCAGCTGTAGAACAGCAATTCATTGATCTAGCAATAATTCCATCAAATAAAGTCTCCAAATATTTATCTAGAAAAATTGATCAATTTAGACCACATCTAATCATTTTTTCATGGAGAGATATACAAATTTACGCACCTGTTGATGGTAGAAGTGGAAATCCCCTACAAAACTCTTTTGAAGTTTTCTATTCAAAAAACATCCTAAAAAAAATTAGAGGTTCTTGGGGAGGATTAAAATTAATTGCATCTCATTATGGAGAAATATATAGAAATACTTCTTTAGTAAAGATGGGACTAAAAAGATCACAAAAATACAACAAAAATGTAAAAGTAATATTAGGAGGAGGTGCTGTTAGTGTCTTCTATGAACAATTGGGGAATCTACTCCCGAAAGGAACTGTTATTTCAGTTGGAGAGGGAGAAAATCTAATAGAAAAAATCATTAGAGGAGATTCAATAAAGGAAGAAAGATGTTATATTGCTGGACAAAAACCCCGGAATAAATTAATACATGAACAACCTTCAGGCACTATTAAAACTGCCTGCAACTATAAATACATTAAATCAATATGGCCTGAATTCAATTGGTATATAGAAGGTGGAGACTACTACGTAGGAGTTCAAACGAAAAGAGGTTGTCCTCATAATTGCTGCTTCTGTGTTTATACGGTTGTGGAGGGTAAGCAAGTTCGCGTTAATCCTGTTAACGAAGTAATCAAAGAAATGAAGCAATTATATGATCTTGGAGTAAGGGGATTTTGGTTCACAGATGCACAGTTTATTCCAGCCAAAAAACATATTGAAGATGCAAAAACACTTTTGCAAGCAATTAAAGATCAAGGCTGGGACGATATTAATTGGGCTGCCTACATTAGAGCAGATAATATTGATGCTGAGCTAGCTCAGCTTATGGTTGATACAGGTATGAGCTATTTTGAAATAGGTATAACGTCGGGATCTCAAGAACTTGTAAGAAAAATGAGATTAGCGTATGACCTTGAAACTGTTTTAAATAATTGCAGAATGCTAGTAAAATCGGGTTTCAAGAATCATGTTTCAGTTAATTATTCATTTAATGTTTTTGATGAAACGCCTAGCACCATAAGACAAACAATTGCTTACCATAGAGAATTAGAAAATATTTTTGGTAAAGGGTTAGTCGATCCAGCTATATTCTTTATAGGTTTGCAACCTCACACTCTTCTTGAGAAATACGCCTTGGAACATAAAATTTTGAAGCCAAATTATAATCCAATGAGCATGATGCCCTGGACAGCAAGAAAACTTCTATGGAATCCAGGCTCATTAGGGAAAAAACTTGGTCAAGTATGCTTAGAAGCTTTTGATAATCCAGAAGATGAATTTGGCAAAACAGTTATCGACATTCTTGAGAGAGAATATGGGAAGTCTTCCTTAAAAGAATCCTTAAAAGTCCGTCCCTTATCAGAAAGGAAATTAGCTCATTCTAAATAATAAATACAATCGTTATTAATCCTCTTTCTCAATTGAACTAGAAATTCCTTTAGATTTTAATGATTCTGAGTAGAATTCTGCTGGCTCTAAATCACAAACAATTACCAAACCTACACCCGTATTGTGTGCCTCAAGCATTATGGATATAGCATCTTGTTCGCTTAATTGAGGCACAACTTCTCTTAGGGTAATTGTTACATACTCCATAGAATTAACTGGGTCATTATGAAGTAAAACCTTATATTTTGGAGATTTATTTTTTAACTCAGCAGGTTTCTTTTCAATCACTGCTGAATTGTTACTTACACTTTGTTCTAACTTTATAGATGGCATTAGAATTTTTGAGAGTCTAAAATTACTAACAATTATATATTAATTATTCTTTCCATTGCATCAATTACATTTGATCGAGAGTTAAATGCTGACAAACGAAAATAACCTTCTCCTGACAATCCAAATCCGCTCCCAGGTGTTCCTACTACACTAACTTTTTGAAGAAGGAAATCAAAAAAGTCCCAAGATGTCATTTGATCAGGAACTTTAACCCAGATATAAGGAGCATTGTCCCCACCATAAACTTTATATCCTGCATTCTGAAGTTTATTTTTCATAATTTTTGCATTTTCCATATAAAAATCAATTAAACCTCTAATCTGTTTCTTCCCTTCAAAAGAATAAACAGCCTCTGCTCCTCTCTGAACAACATAACTTACTCCATTGAACTTCGTAGACTGTCGCCTATTCCAAAGAGGCCATAAGTCTATTTCCTCATTTGTTGAGCTCAAACCTTTGAGGTTTTTAGGTATTACTGTAAAAGCACATCTAACTCCAGTAAATCCAGCATTCTTTGAAAAAGATCTAAATTCTATAGCACAATCTTTTGCTCCCTCAATCTCATATATTGAATGTGGAATATCATTATCTTGGATAAATGCTTCATAAGCTGCATCAAAAAGTATTAGAGAATTATTTTGAATGGCATAGTCAACCCACTTTTTCAATTCTTTTTTAGTGATAGTTGCTCCAGTCGGATTATTAGGAAAACAAAGATATAAAATATCAATTTTTTTTTCAGGTAGTTTTGGCAGAAAGTTGTTCCCCTCGTTTATTGGAAGATATGTTAATCCTTGATAAGTACCATTTTCAAGAACATTGCCAGTTCTGCCTGTCATAACGTTACTATCCACATAAACAGGATAAACAGGATCAGTTACAGCAATTGAATTATCTTTGCCAAGAATATCTAAAATATTGCTACTATCGCATTTAGAACCATCTGAAACAAAGATTTCTTCAGGTGAAATTTGACAGCCTCTCGAAATAAAATCATTTTCAGATATTTTTTCTCTGAGCCAAGAATAACCTTGTTCTGGTCCATAACCTCTAAAACCATCTGTTGTTCCCATATCATTTAAAGCTTTACCCATAGCCTCTATGCATGCTCTAGGTAATGGTTCTGTAACATCTCCAATGCCAAGCTTAATGATTTCTGCACTCTTATTTGATTGAGAATATTTTTTTACTCTTTTTGCAATTTCAGGGAATAAATAGCCTGCTTTGAGTTTTAAATAATTTTCGTTAACTTGAACCACTTTAGATAAAAAATTTCACCAATATTAGAATAATGTATCAACGTGCTTTAGTGTTGATTAGATGTTAATATTATTCTAGTTATGATTAATACAAGAGATAATCATGGCTATGAATTAACTTTCAATTAGTTTGGAAATCGTTTAAAGCTCTATAAATAGCAGAATTCACTCACTACTAAATTGATTAATTTTAAAAACTAAATAACAATAGCTATAAAAAATTGCTTTATTAAAAGATAAAATTTAATTCTTTAATTTAGATGATTTTCAAAATCCAAATCATTCAGAATCAATTATATGTCTCAGCAAATTATCATCGCTGAGCAGGCTCGAATTGCAGCACTACTCACAGATGATCGAGTTGATGAATTAATCGTCGCACAAGGTCAATATCAAATTGGCGATATTTTTTTAGGAACAGTTGAAAATGTTCTCCCTGGAATTGATGCTGCTTTCATAAATATTGGTGAAAGTGAGAAAAATGGATTTATCCATGTTTCAGATTTAGGTCCACTAAGACTCAAAAAAGGGACATTTGGAATAACCGAATTACTTGAACCAAAACAAAAAGTTCTAGTTCAGGTAATAAAGGAACCCACAGGATCTAAAGGGCCTAGATTAACCGGAAGTATTTCAATCCCAGGAAAATATTTGATATTACAGCCATATGGCCAAGGAGTGAATATTTCAAGAAAAATAAATACAGAAACGGAACGAAGCCGTTTGAAAGCTCTTGGAGTTTTAATTAAACCATCTAGTACAGGCTTATTATTTAGAACAGAGGCTGAAAAGATAAAAGAAGAACTTCTAATTGAAGATTTAGAAAGTTTAATCCAACAATGGGAAAATGTACTAAAAGTTTCTGAGACTTCTAATCCGCCAAATTTAGTAAAAAGAGATGATGATTTTTCTCTTAAAATCTTAAGAGATCATATAAAAGAATCAACTAAAAACATAATTATCGATAGTAAATTTTCAGTTGCAAGGGCAAAAGAATTTTTAATAAATTATGAATCTGATATAGCTATTGAATTTCACGATAACAGTTTAAACCAACATATTTTCGAGAAATACGAAATTAAGAAAACAATACAAAAAGCTCTCCAGCCAAGAGTAGATCTTCCTTCGGGGGGTTATATCATTATTGAACCTACTGAAGCTTTAACAGTAATAGATGTAAACTCTGGATCATTTACAAGATCAGCCAACTCAAGACAAACCGTTTTGTGGACGAACTGCGAAGCAGCAGTTGAAATCTCAAGACAAATGAAATTAAGAAACATAGGTGGAGTTATTGTAGTAGATTTTATTGATATGGAATCTCGAAGAGATCAATTTCAGTTACTTGAGCATTTTACCTCAGCAATAAAAGATGATTCTGCTAGGCCTCAAATAGCTCAGCTTACTGAATTAGGCTTAGTAGAGCTAACTAGAAAAAGACAAGGTCAAAATATATATGAATTATTCGGTAAAAAATGTTCTACATGCGATGGTACAGGACATGTAGAAAATATATTAAATCACGAAATTTCTAACTTAAAAATTAAAAATGTTGAAAATAAATCTTATCAATCAAACAATCTAAAATCGTTAGATATAAATAATTCTCAATCAATTGATGAGCAGGAAAAAATAATTGAAAAGGAATTACTCAACTCCAAAGACCTTAATAAAGAGAATTCTTCTAATAAAAAGGAAAATGATAATGATAATTTGAACCAATCAAATTCAAAAGAAAAAAATATAATAACAGTTGATCTTACTGATGAAGAAAAAATTGTTTTCAGCCAATTAGGTATTAATCCACTTATAAAGTTAGGTAAAGAATATCTCACCATCAATAATTTTGTACGTTTAAAAGACAGTAATGAGGAAAAGGAAAAACCCTTAAATAATAAAAAAACAAAAGCAAAACAAATTAAAAAAATCTCAAGATCGGAAGAAGAAAAGATTGAAATTAAAATTGAAGAGAATGCAAGCTCTAAAGTTAAGTCAACTAATAAAACTAATGAAAATAATGAAGGTATATTTATAGATAAAAAGGATGAAACTGAACCTACAGACGAGCTAAACAATGCAAGAAAAAAAAGAAGAAGATCTTCAGCAAGCATCGAATAAAGTATCCGAAGTTGGAATTGATGAAGTTGGAAGGGGGGCAATTTTTGGTCCAGTTTTTTCAGCAGTTTGTGTATTAACTGAAAAAAATAAATTTATCTTAAAAAAATATGGAGTAACAGATAGTAAAAAATTGACTCCCAAAAAAAGAAAATTACTTTTACCAAAAATCTTATCGCTCTCTTCAGATTATGGAATTGGACAATCTTCGGTTAGAGAAATAGATAAGTTAGGTATAAGAGTTGCAACAGAACTTTCAATGATAAGAGCTTTAAAAAAATTAAAAAAGGAGCCATCTGAATTAATAATTGATGGCCCCTTATTATTAAGGCCATGGAACGGAATTCAGAAAAACATAATATCTGGAGACTCAAAGTTTATCTCGATAGCTTCAGCAAGCATAGTTGCCAAAGTTTCCCGCGACAATTTAATGGAGAGGTTAGAAAAAAAATACTCAGGATACTTGATCTTTAAAAATAAAGGTTATGGTACTAAAGAACATCTTTCATCAATCAAAAAAAATGGAATAACTAAACTTCATAGGAAAAGTTTTTTAAAAAAATCAAACCTTATTTAATTCACACCAATCTAAAAAATCTTTTACTAGTTGCTGTTGAACCCTTGACTTTATACCTAATAGAATCCCATTTAATACCGAATGACCAGTAGATTCCAAAATTTTCTTTGGCACTAGCTTTAGTAGAGGGGGTTGGCTTACAGATACCCCAAGAAGCGCCTCACCTTCTAATCCAATATCAGTTGCTTCCAAATTTGCTTTCAAAATAAGATTAAAATCATTTATCATCCCCAAACCATCCAATGTACTTTCAAGAGCACTCATTTTTAGAATTCCATCTTTATTTTCTACCGCAATTGAGACAACAGGGTTAATATCTAATTGAAAAACCTTAAAACTTGTTACTGTATACTTATATCTACCTGCTCCTTCTGGTACTAATTTTTTGGAGTCAAGCATTGCTCCAACAACTCTTTCTTCTTCCAAAAGATATTTAGAAAGATATTCTTTATTACGTGTTACAGAAAGCTTTAGTTTCTGTTTAGCATCAAAAGACAATAGCATTTTCTATATTCCTCCAATGCTTATTTGATCTCTTTTTTTTTTACGATTAATCATGCGCAAACAAGTTGCATATTTAGGTCCTAAAGGAACATACGCAGAAAAAGCAGCTAATATATTATCAAAGCTTGCTAATTTTCAGACACCTATATTTGTACCATGTAATGGGTTACATTCGGTCATTAAATCAATAGCGTATAACAATTGTGATGCTGCTGTAGTCCCTATAGAAAATTCCGTAGAAGGTGGAGTTACGGCCACTCTAGATGCCCTTTGGAAATTTCCTGAAATTTTTATAAATAAAGCAATTGTTTTACCTATAAAACATGCATTAATTAGTGATGGAGAACTTTCAAATATTTCAGAAGTATTATCTCATCCTCAAGCATTGGCTCAATGTTCAGAATGGTTATCTGAAAATCTTCCAAATGCAATTCCTCTACAAACAAATTCAACATCAGAAGCTGTCAATATGGTTAAGGGAAGTAAATTCAGAGCTGCAATAGGTTCAAAATCATTAATTCAAATCGAAGGCCTTAAAGAATTAGCCTTTCCTATTAATGATGTACCGGGTAATTGCACTAGATTTGTTTTATTGAGTAAGGAAGCGAATTCAAGTTTAGCTAATATTGCCAGTTTTGCTTTTTCATTAATATCAAATAAACCTGGTGCGTTGCTGAAAGCAATAAAATATATTGCGGATTTTGGGTTTAATATGAGTAAAATTGAATCTAGACCTTCAAAAAGAGAATTAGGCGAATATATAATTTATATTGATTTAGAAATAGATAATCAATATAACATTAAAAATTTTATTGAATTAAAAAATAGGTTAATGCCACTTTGCAAGAATTTTGTAGATTTTGGAAATTATTTTTCTGAAAATGTTGAACTAGATTAATTTATCCTCTACATTTATAAACTCCAAACTCCATTAAACCTTTTCTGAATGCCCAATTCATTAGAAGGATTGTTGGTATTTCTCTGATCGACTTCACTATCCCAAATGGGCCAAGTGACAAAATTGTTAAGGGCCTTCGAATGCCTTCAACAATGGATTCGTACCATGAAGGATTTGTATAGGAATTCCAATTTTCAGAAATAACTCTTCCTGAACTATTTTTGTTATTTCTAAGAATGTTACCGAATTCGTTGATGCTAATAAAATTAGGATGTACCCATTGTTCAAGTAATTGTTCAAGAACTAACTTCTCTAAAAATGATGGAGGGTATGAATTGAGATCTCTTGAGTTCCAATCAGCTAATGCCAAATACCCTCCAGGTCTTAGAGTTCTCAGCATTTCATCTGCAAACCTATTTTTATCATTCATGTGTGCACCAGCCTCAACACTCCAGACGGCATCAAAAGATCCATCTTCAAATTTCAAATCCAAAGCATCCATAACTTGGAAGTGACAATTTAGTCCATGAGGAGTAAGTTCTCTTGCTCTTCTAACTTGAGCAGGACTAATTGTAATACCAGTAACATTAAACCCATAATATTCTGCAAGAATCCTAGAACTCCCCCCTATTCCACAACCTACATCGAGGATTCTGGATCCCTTTGGTAATTTATCTAAACCACTCCATTTGACTAATTCATGAACGAAATGAACTTTAGCCTTTCTAAAATCAATATTTTTTTGCCCTAAGGGATAAAAACCCAAATGTATATGTTCTCCCCACAATCTCTCAAGTAATTTATCTTGGGTCCAAGCATCATATGCAGAAGCCACTGTGCCTGAGGAAATATATTTTCTCGCATTGACTCTCCAGATTATAGAAAGAACTATAAAGAATAAGGCTAGTAAAAAAAAAGGGAATAATAATTCAAACATTTAATTTTCTTTTATATCAGGAAAACTTTCTTTCAAGGCTGTTCTTGCTGCTAGTTGTTTTCTTGTGTGATCAAGCATTTCATATTCTCTTTGCAAACGGGTAAAAGTATTTCTTTCCTCAAGAAGTCTTTGCTGTTCCTCAGCAACAGGACCGCCCAAGTGAGCTCCTATCCAAAATGATAAGTCAATTGGATTATCAGGTAATTTATCAGGTAGATTTTTCTTAGTATTGGTCAATTTACTCGTTAAATTAATAACATCACTAAGTGCTTCTTTTACTGAATTTTTTAAAGAATCTAATTTTTGAAAGTCATCACTACTATCATCACTAATCCAACTAACCATCGCGGAATAAAAAGGTGTGGAACGCATAATTTCTAAGACTTGAAATCTTTGTTGTCCAAGAGTGATAATGTTACTTCTCCCATCCTCTGCAGTTTGATGTTTTATTATTTGTGCGCAACATCCAACATTAGCCATACTTTTGGTAGTTGGATCCAACTTAATAACTCCAAACATCGAATCACTCTCAAGAACAGTTTGAAGCATAATCCTATATCTCGATTCAAAAATATGTAAAGGCAATACTTCTTGAGGGAAAAGGACTACCTCTGGCAAAGGAAATAAAGGTAATTCCCTTACTGAGAGTTCTCCCATTTAAACCTCATTTCACTGTTTGTATACTAATCAATTTAGGGCGGTTCCGGGATTTATTAAAGTTTAACTTCTATATCTACACCACTCGGAAGATCTAGTTTCATTAAAGCATCAATAGTTTTTGCAGTAGGACTGTAGATATCTATTATTCTTCTATGTGTTCTTGTTTCAAAATGCTCTCTAGAATCTTTATCAACATGTGGTGATCTTAGGACACAATAAATCTTCCTTTTTGTAGGTAAAGGTATTGGACCTATTGCTGAGGCAGAGGTAGTATCAGCAGTTTGGATAATTTTGTCACAAGATAAATCAAGCATTCTTCTGTCAAATGCTTTGAGCCTTATTCTTATTTTTTGTTGTGCAATAGATGCAGTCATAATTTCAAATAACTTCTAGTAAGGGGTCATTGATTAAAATGACCCTTATCCATAAACCTATATTAGATGATTGAGGTTAAATTTTTAAAATTCAAATTTATTATTTGAGAATTTTAGAAACAACTCCAGCACCGATAGTGCGTCCACCTTCACGTATTGCGAATCGCATACCTTGTTCAATAGCTACTGGACAAATTAATTCTCCAGTCATCTTAATTCTGTCTCCGGGCATAACCATTTCAACATTAGAACCATCATCTGAGGTAAATGCGGTTATTTGACCTGTAACATCAGTTGTTCTGATATAGAACTGAGGTCTATATCCTGCAAAGAAAGGAGTATGTCTTCCGCCCTCTTCTTTTTTGAGTACATAAACTTCTCCTTCAAACTGAGTATGAGGGGTAATAGATCCTTTCTTCACAAGAACCATTCCTCTCTCAATATCTTCTTTCTGGACACCCCTTAAAAGTAAACCAACATTATCGCCAGCCATACCTTCATCTAGAAGTTTTCGGAACATTTCAACTCCAGTAACAGTTGTTATTCTCGTATCTCTTATTCCAACTATTTCTACTTCTTCTCCAACCTTAACTTTACCTCTCTCAATTCTTCCAGTAGCAACAGTTCCTCTACCAGTAATAGAGAAAACATCTTCAACTGCCATCAAGAATGGTTTATCAACTTCTCTTTCTGGTTCAGGAATGCTAGCATCAACTGCTTTCATTAACTCTTCAATCTTTGATTCCCAAGTAGAATCTCCTTCAAGAGCTTTTAAACCTGAAACTTGAACTATAGGAATGTCATCTCCAGGGAAGTCATAACTATCTAAAAGTTCCCTAATTTCCATTTCGACAAGTTCAATAATTTCTTCGTCATCGACCATATCGCACTTATTGAGAGCAACTACAAGAGCAGGAACTCCAACCTGTTTAGCTAATAGAATATGCTCTTTTGTTTGAGCCATAGGACCATCTGTCGCTGCGCAAACTAGAATAGCTCCGTCCATTTGGGCGGCCCCTGTGATCATGTTTTTGACATAATCAGCATGTCCTGGGCAATCGACATGAGCATAATGTCTGCCTTCAGTTTCATACTCGACATGAGCTGTATTAATAGTAATGCCACGCTCTCTTTCTTCAGGAGCACCATCAATGTCTCCATAGTCTTGAGCTTGAGCTTGACCTTTTTTAGCTAATACATTTGTAATAGCAGCTGTTAGTGTTGTTTTTCCATGGTCAACATGGCCAATAGTACCTATGTTGACATGTGGTTTGTTTCTTTCGAACTTCTCGCGAGCCATTTTGAATTAAAGAATCGAGGGTTTAAGAGTGTTTTAGTTTAGAGATCAGGAGTTGCCCTGATTCTTGGAAATGATAGCTTCAGCAACATTACGAGGAACTTCCTCATAATTTGCGAACTCCATTGAAAATATACCCCGACCTTGAGTCATTGATCGGAGTTGAGTGGCATAACCGAACATTTCGGCTAAGGGCACTTTGGCCTGTACCTTAGACAATCCATCATCAACAGATTGTCCTTCTACTTGACCTCTTCTGGAAGAGAGATCACCAATTACAGATCCAAGAAAGTCGTCAGGACTTTCGACCTCAACTTTCATCATAGGCTCTAAAAGGACAGGATTGCATTTTTTAACCCCGTCTTTAAAAGCCATGGAACCTGCAATTTTGAAGGCCATTTCAGATGAGTCTACATCGTGGAATGAACCATCGACTAGTGTTACTTTTACATCAATGAGTGGATAACCTGCAAGAACACCGGATTCACAGGTCTCTTTCATTCCATTAGATGCAGGACCAATATACTCTTTTGGTACGGCTCCACCAACAATTTTGTTTACGAATTCAAAACCTTTACCAACTTCAGCTGGTTCCATTTCAATAATTACATGACCATACTGACCTTTACCTCCAGTCTGTCTTGCATATTTACCTTCACCTTTAGAACTAGACCTAATAGTTTCTCTGTATGAGACTTG
The DNA here is from genome assembly GCA_902612005.1 of uncultured Prochlorococcus sp. GTDB lineage: Bacteria > Cyanobacteriota > Cyanobacteriia > PCC-6307 > Cyanobiaceae > Prochlorococcus_A. The sequence continues at coordinate 59,814 of CACMCA010000007.1, forward strand.
TGGAGCTCCTATATTTGCTTCAACTTTAAATTCCCTTAACATTCTGTCAACAAGGATTTCTAAGTGCAACTCACCCATACCTGCAATAACAGTTTGATTTGTCTCAGGATCTGTACTTACCCTAAAGGTTGGATCTTCTTCAGACAAAGCAGTTAAAGCTTTTGATAATTTTTCCATATCGCCTTTAGTTTTTGGCTCAACAGCTACTGATATAACTGGTTCAGGGATAAATAAAGTCTCCAAAACTATTGGATCTTCTGTATTACACAAAGTGTCACCAGTTGTTGTGTTCTTAAGACCTAACACAGCTCCTAAATCCCCAGCCCTCAATTCATCAACCTCCTCTCTTTCGTCAGCCTTAAGAATCACTAATCTAGAGATTCTCTCTTTAGCATCCTTAGTAGAATTCATTACATAACTTCCCTTTGAAAGAACACCTGAATACATTCTTACAAAAGTTAATTTCCCATAAGGATCTGACATCACTTTGAATGCTAATGCACTGAAAGGAGCATTATCATCTGAAGGTCTAACATCTTCTTTACCACTTGGTAAAACACCTTGTATTGGTTTCACATCAACTGGAGCTGGCAAGTAATCAACTACAGCGTCTAATACAAGTTGGACACCTTTATTCTTAAAAGCTGAACCGCATAGTACTGGGACCAATCCATGTTTTAAAACCCCTTCCCTAATACCTTTTTTAAGTTGTTCTTCTGATAATTCTCCTGTTTCGAGAAATATTTCTATTAACTCTTCATCATTTTCTGCAACACTTTCCATTAACTTAACTCTCCACTCAGCAGCTTCCTCCTCCATGTCAGATGGTATCTGTGCTTCTTCTATATCAGTACCTAAATCATTTTTGTAAAGATATGCTTTGTTGGCTACTAAATCAATAATGCCTGTGAGATCACCTTCAGCACCAATAGGTAACTGGATCGGAAGTGCATTTGCCTTTAGTCGATCTTTAATTTGCTTATTAACCTTTAAAAAATCCGCACCAGTTCTGTCCATTTTATTAACAAAAACCATTCTTGGAACAGAGTATCTATCTGCTTGACGCCAAACCGTTTCGGATTGAGGCTGAACTCCACCAACTGCGCAAAATACAGCTATGACTCCATCCAAAACACGCATTGACCTTTCAACTTCAATAGTAAAATCAACGTGTCCAGGAGTATCAATAATATTAATCCTATGATCTTGCCAACTAGTAGATATTGCAGCAGCAGTAATAGTTATTCCTCTTTCTCTTTCTTGAGCCATCCAATCTGTTACAGCAGCACCATCATGAACTTCTCCTATCTTATGAACTACACCTGAATAAAACAAAATTCTTTCAGTTGTTGTTGTCTTACCTGCATCAATATGAGCGGCTATACCAATGTTCCTTACTCGTTCCAGGGGAAAGTCGCGTGCCAATTTTAAAGCTCCAAATAAAATAATTTTTGATAAATGTAGTTCACACTAAAAGTAAACTTTAATAATAATAAACTACTTAAGCACCTTTTGATGAAATTAATATCTATAATGTGCAAAAGCTTTATTAGCCTCTGCCATTTTATGAGTATCTTCTCTTTTTTTAACGGCGCTGCCAGTTTCATTAGCTGCATCCATCAACTCGCCAGCAAGTTTTTGGGACATGCTTTTGCCATTTCTTGCTCGTGAGAATGTAACAAGCCATCTTAATGCCATAGCGGTACCCCTCTCTTGGCGAACTTCCATAGGTACTTGATATGTTGCACCACCAACTCTTCTAGCTCTTACCTCAACAAGAGGAGTAGCATTCTTTACAGCTGTTTCAAATAATTCTACTGCATTCCCACCTGTTCTCTCACTTATTAAAGAAAAAGCATCGGACAAAATCCTTTGTGCTGTAGATTTTTTACCATGTTTCATCAATCGAGAAATCATCATTGAGGCAAGACGACTATTAAATTGAGGATCAGGAAGAACTGGCCTTTTTACTGCTGCATTACGACGTGACATGTTTTTAAAAAGTAATGTTTACAAATTAATCTTTTGGAGCTTTTGCTCCATACTTTGACCTGGATTGACGTCTGTCTTTGACTCCAGCCGTATCTAAAGTTCCTCTTATTATATGATATCTAACTCCTGGCAAATCCTTGACTCTTCCACCCCTTAGTAATACTACAGAATGTTCTTGCAAATTATGTCCAATCCCAGGAATATAAGCCGTCACTTCAAAACCGGAAGTTAATCTAACCCTAGCAACTTTTCTCAAAGCTGAATTAGGCTTCTTTGGTGTTGATGTATAGACTCTTGTACAAACCCCTCTTCTCTCAGGGCAAGCTTTTAATGCAGGAGATTTTGTTTTCTTTGTCAGACGTTTTCTTTCTGAACCTACTAATTGTGAGATGGTGGGCATCTATTAAACTTAAATAAAAATAAACATTTAACTATCATAACCTTTTAAGAGCACCAACTAAAAGTTTTTAATTATATTTTTTTTAAAAATTTGTCAAATTAAAATACTTTGGTAAATATTCATTATCTTTAGATTTATTTTCATATTTATTTTTATAATAGAAATACATTAATTACCAAATAGAATTAAATAATCTATGGGAGAGAGTATCAAAAGAATCGTTGGGCCATATAAAGATAGTTATTCCCCAAATGGAATAATTGGGGAGAAAGATGCGTGTGGAGTTGGTTTCGTAGCACATGTCAATGGTATAGAAAGCAACTGGATACTTAAACAATCACTAAAGGGCCTTAACTGCATGGAGCATAGAGGAGGTTGTGGCGGAGATAGTGACTCAGGAGATGGAGCAGGGATTTTATGTTCGATTCCATGGGAATATTTAGAAGAGGAAATGGATCTAAAAAATACACAAGAAATGCATAGAGGTTTAGGCATGGTTTTTATGCCTAATAAAAAAGAGAAAATTGAAAAATGTAAATCAATATGCGATCAGGAAGCAGAAAAATTAAAAATTAAAAAAACATCTTGGAGAACAGTACCTGTTAATAATGAAATATTAGGTCCTTTAGCCAAAGCAAATGCTCCATTCATCTGTCAGTGGTTTTTATATATAAATAAAAAAGATTATCAGGATATTGAGAGGCTTTTATTTCAATTAAGAAAAAGAATTGAAAAAAAAATAAGAGAAACTTTTAAAAACGATGTTGGAGATTGTGAATTTTATTTTGCCTCACTAAGTTCGCAAACAGTTGTTTATAAAGGCATGGTACGTTCTGAAATATTATCTGAATTTTATCAAGATCTAAAAAAAGAGAGTTTTAAAGTCTCATTTTCTGTTTATCATCGTAGATTTAGCACCAATACACTCCCAAAATGGCCATTAGCTCAGCCCATGAGATTTTTAGGTCATAATGGCGAAATAAATACTCTTTTAGGCAATATCAATTGGGCTAAAGCTTCAGAAACACATATAGATGATTTTTGGGGAGACTTATCTAATGAAATCAAGCCTATTGTAGATGTAAACAAAAGTGATTCATCAAATCTTGATGCAACCCTTGAAATTAATATTCGCTCAGGCCAACCAATAACTGATTCATTATTAAAACTTGTTCCAGAAGCATTTAGAGATCAACCAGAACTTGAAGAAAGAGAAGAGATTAAATCTTTTTATGAATATTCTGCAAGCCTACAAGAAGCTTGGGATGGACCTGCTCTTCTTGTATTTGCAGATGGAAATTTTGTGGGAGCAACTCTTGATAGAAATGGTCTAAGACCAGCAAGATATTCAATCACAAATGATGGTTTCGTAATAATGGGTTCCGAAACAGGAGTAGTAGATCTTGAAGAGGAGAGAGTAATAGAAAAAGGTCGATTAGGACCGGGACAAATGTTGGCAGTTGATTTTAATCAGAATAAAATCCTAAGAAATTGGGAAGTAAAATCTGAAGCAGCTAAAAGGCATGATTATAAAAATCTGCTAGGTGATAGAACTATAAAAATTGAAAATAATGAATGGTTTAAAGACTGCAAACTAAAAGACCTCGAGTTGTTGCAACAACAAACTGCATACGGGTTTTCAGCTGAAGATAATGACATTATCTTAGATTCAATGGCTTCTTTAGCTAAAGAGCCTACTTATTGCATGGGCGACGACATCCCGTTAGCAGTTCTTTCATCTAAGCCACACATTTTATACGACTATTTTAAGCAAAGATTTGCGCAAGTTACTAATCCGCCTATTGACCCTTTGAGAGAAAAACTTGTAATGAGTTTAGAAATGCATCTAGGAGAAAGATGTACGCCATTTAAAATTAACGATCCTAAACCTTTTATTCATTTACAAAGTCCTATTCTCAATGAGGAAGAACTCATTTCCATCAAAAAATCAAAAATAAAATCTCAGACAATCTCAAGTTTGTTTGATATAGAGGAAGGTATTCAAGGCTTAGAAAACCAATTAAAAGCAATTTGTAAACAGAGTGAGCTTTCTATAAAAGAAGGTTGCTCTTTAATTATCATTTCTGACAAGGGAATTAATCCTAAAAAGACTTTTATACCTCCTTTACTTGCTATTGGGGCAATTCATCATTATCTTCTTAAAAAAGAAATCAGACTAAAAGCATCTCTAATAATTGAGACCGGTCAATGTTGGAGTACACATCACTTAGCTTGTTTAATTGGATATGGTGCAAGTGCAGTTTGCCCTTGGTTGACCTTCGAAGCAGGTAGACACTGGTTAAAACATCCAAAAACACAAAAACTCATTGATAGCAAAAAAATAAATCCATTATCAATAATTGATGTTCAAGAAAATATTAAAAAAGCTCTAGAAGACGGTCTAAGAAAAATTCTCTCAAAAATAGGCATCTCACTTTTATCTAGTTACCATGGTGCACAAATTTTTGAAGCTGTAGGCCTTGGATCTGACTTAATAAAAATTGCTTTTGATGGTACAACAAGTCGTATTGCTGGCATAACATTAAAAGAATTAACTAATGAAACACTTTCAATACATACGAAAGCCTATCCAGAGATCAATTTAAAGAAATTAGAATTTTTAGGATTTGTACAATTTAGAAATAATGGAGAATATCATTCCAATAATCCAGAGATGTCCAAAGTCTTACATTCAGCGGTAAAACAAGGGCCAGGATACGATCATTTTGAAACTTACAAAAAACTTATTAGTAATAGACCGACAACATCTCTAAGAGATTTACTAACAATTAACTCAAAAAGAAAAAGTATTCCATTAGAAGAAGTTGAAAGTGTTGAATCAATTTGCAAAAGGTTCTGTACTGGAGGAATGAGTTTAGGTGCTTTATCAAGAGAAGCGCATGAAGTTTTAGCAGTTGCAATGAATAGAATTGGTGGAAAAAGTAATAGTGGAGAAGGAGGAGAAGATCCAGCTCGTTTTAATGTTTTAAATGATATCGATGAAAATACTCAATCAGCAACGTTGCCATTTATTAAAGGTTTAGAGAATGGAGACACCGCATGCTCAGCTATTAAACAAATAGCATCAGGAAGATTTGGAGTTACTCCTGAATATCTGAGAAGTGGTAAACAACTCGAAATTAAAATGGCTCAAGGTGCAAAACCCGGAGAAGGGGGGCAGTTGCCTGGTCCAAAAGTTGATTCGTACATCGCAAAACTAAGAAATAGTAAACCTGGAGTAGCGTTAATATCTCCTCCCCCGCATCATGATATTTATTCAATTGAAGATTTAGCTCAACTTATCCACGACTTACACCAAGTTCATCCAAAAGCGAAAGTAAGCGTTAAACTTGTCTCTGAAATTGGTATAGGTACTATTGCTGCTGGTGTGAGCAAAGCTAATGCAGATGTAATTCAAATATCAGGCCATGACGGAGGTACGGGTGCTTCACCCCTAAGTTCTATTAAACATGCAGGTTTACCATGGGAGCTAGGTGTTACTGAGGTTCATAAATCTCTCTTAGAGAATAACTTACGAGAAAGAGTAATTTTGAGAACTGATGGAGGTCTTAAAACAGGTTGGGACGTAGTTATTGCAGCTTTACTAGGTGCTGAAGAATACGGTTTTGGTTCTGTAGCGATGATTGCTGAAGGATGCATAATGGCTCGGGTTTGTCATACAAACAAGTGTCCTGTTGGAGTTGCCACTCAAAAAGAAGAATTAAGAAAAAGATTTAAAGGTATTCCAGAAAATGTTGTCAATTTTTTCTTGTATATTGCTGAAGAAGTAAGACAGATAATGAGTAGTATAGGTGTTTCTAATATGGAAGAACTGATTGGCAATCAAGAATTTCTTTCTGCAAGAAATATCGATCTTCCAAAAACTTCTAATATTGATCTTTCATCTTTAGTAAATAAAAACTCAACCACTGATAGATCATGGTTAAAACATTCAAAAACTGCCCATAGTAATGGTTATGTATTAGAAGACGAGTTTTTGTCTGATAGTGAATTTATAGATTCAATTAAAAATCACGAAATATTAACCAAAGAAATTGAGATAAAAAATACAGATAGAAGTGTTTGTGCGAAAATATCAGGCGAAATCGCTGAACTTCATGGCAATACTGGATTCAATGGGGAACTCAACTTGAATTTCAAAGGATATGCAGGACAAAGCTTTGGTGCCTTTTTATTGAAGGGAATGAATGTTCAATTAATCGGAGAAGCTAATGATTATGTTTGTAAAGGAATGAATGGAGGAATACTCACAATCATTCCTCAAAAAATAGATAATACTTCCTCCGAACAAGTCATTTTAGGAAACACCTGTCTTTATGGAGCAACAGGTGGGAAATTATTTGCATTAGGAAAATCGGGCGAAAGATTTGCAGTAAGAAATAGTGGTGCTACAGCGGTAACAGAAGGAGCAGGTGATCATTGTTGTGAATACATGACTGGTGGAAAAGTAGTTATTCTAGGGTCCACAGGAAGGAATATTGGTGCGGGCATGACTGGTGGAATAATTTTTATAATCGATGAGAAGAACGATCTAAGTAATAAAGTTAACAAGGAAATAGTTAGCATTCATAAAATAACTTCATCCAAGCAGGAAGACATCTTATTGGAAATTATTAGAGAATATAGAGCAAAAACAAATAGCCTAAAGGCTACCAAAATAATTGAAAATTGGTCTTATTACAAGAGTACTTTCAAATTAATAGTTCCCCCAAGCGAAGAAGAAATGCTTGGCATTTAGAAAATGTAAATGCCTTTCTTTATAAAAACTGAAATCATAAAAAAAGAATACTTAATTAATCATGATTTAAAACAAAAAATAATTAAAGAACATATTGATTGGATAAAAAAATTAAAAAAAGAGGGAATTAATATTAAAAGCGGTTTTTTAGTTGATGAGTTAAGGAGGCCAGGTGACGGCGGATTACTTATTCTTGAGATGAATAATTATAAAAATGCACTAAAAATTATTAAGAATGATCCAATGATTAAAAATGATCTAGTTGAATGGAAATTAAATGAGTGGATAGATTCAAATAAATAAAATGACTATCTTGGATACTTTTTCATAAGTTTTTGAATTTCTTCAGCATGGTAACTGCTACGAGTTAAAGGAGAACTTACTACTTGCATGAAGTCCAAATCTTTTTCACCAAAAACTTTGTAATAATTAAATTTTGAGGGACTCACAAAGCTTTGAACAGGTAAATGATTAGGGCCAGGAGATAAATATTGGCCAATAGTAACAATATCAACGAAATTACTTTTTAAATCCTTAAGAAGACTTAAGACCTCCTCTTCTTTTTCTCCTAAACCAAGCATAAAACCTGATTTTGTATACACTTTGGGAGAATATTCTCTGGTCCTTTTAAGCAACTCAAGAGTTCTCTCATATTTACCCTGAGGTCTTACTTTTTTATATAGAGAAGACACAGTCTCAATATTATGGTTTAAAACGTTTGGATTTGAATCAAGAACTTTTTCAAGCGCTTTCCAGTTGCCACAAAGATCAGGTATTAAAAGCTCAATAGTAGTTTCAGGAGATTTTTTTCTTACTTGATAAACACATTCAAAAAATTGAGATGCGCCACCATCCTCAAGATCGTCTCTATTAACTGATGTGATTACAACATGTTTAAGTTGCATTCTATAAACGGCTTCGGCCAAACGATATGGTTCTGTTGGATCTAATTCTCTTTTAGATCTATCAAAATCAATATCGCAATATGGACATGCCCTAGTACAGCCAGGACCCATTATAAGAAAAGTGGCAGTTCCACTTGCAAAACATTCACCAATATTTGGACAACTTGCCTCTTGACATACAGTATTAAGATTTAAATCACTTAACAAATTTGCAGTATTCCCAATTCTCTCAACTTGCGGAGCTTTTACTCTTAACCAATCAGGTTTTGAAATTAAACTATTGGAATTATTAGTCAAATTAATTTTTTCTAGCCTGTACTATCTATTTTACTAAAAACATTTTGAATTAACTATTAATAATTTCAAAAATGAAGACTACTCATTATAAGTCAAAAAATTAATGAATTTAATGAATCAGTCGACAATTTGAAAGATCCTTATTCAAATTAATAATTAAACCATATTTTTTGTTTCATCAACTGAAACTAGAACAGAATATAGAACGTTATTTTTACTATAGATACCAGAACATTTTAATTACAGACTAAAGTAATTATGTTTTGACTTTATTGGAGTTTTTGTACTAATAAGTGTTTTTTTATTTATTTATTGATACAGTTAAAAATATATCTAATAAAACATTGACTTTTAAATTCAAAAGAAAACGTCTTTTAGTATCTGAAAAATATAAAAACTCTAAAGCAATAGGTTATGCTAGAGCTATTAATGATGAATATGAATATTTAGAAGAGCAAATAAAAATTTTAAAGGGAGAGGGTTGCAGTTTAGTTTTCTCCGAATTTATAAGTTTAGATGAAGAAATCAAACCCCAACTCAATCAAGCTTTAAGTTGCTTATCTGAAGGCGATCAATTAGTAATAACTCAGCTTGATAGAGCATTCAAAAATAAAAAAGAATGTTTGCGGACTATAAATAAACTTATTAATAAAGATATTAAATTACGAACTTTGACTGGTTTTTTTGCTGATAATGAATCCTCTAAAGCAAATTCTTCAATTTTTAAAATTTTATATGAATTAGATAATTTAGAAGACAAAAGTTTAGGTGAAAGAAAAAAAGAACAAATATTACGCAGAAAATTATCTGGCAATAATCTGGGAGGAAGACCCAAAATAAGTGCTTTAAAAGAGTCTTTAGTA
>CACMCA010000008.1 GCA_902612005.1 uncultured Prochlorococcus sp.
TAATGATAAGGCCAAGGAAAACCAAAATAGCGAGTAAGATCCAAACAAAATTATGCTTAATAAAGGGATAAGAGTTGTAATACTGGTAAAAGTTGTTCTCCTAAATGATTCGTTTACTGATAATTGGATAGTTTCGTTATAGCCTTCTTTCTTTGATTTTAAATTCTCTCGAATTCTATCAAAAATAACAACAGTATCATTTACAGAATAACCAGCAATAGTTAGCAAGGACACAGCAAATAAACTATTTACCTCGACAGACAATATAATTCCCAACCAAGAGAATATACCAAAAACAATTAATAAATCATGGAATAAAGCTAACAATGCAAATAATGCATATTTTTTATCAAATCTAATGGTTATATATAAAGATATTGCAAATAATGAAACCAACAATGAGGTAACACAATTAGTAAGTAATCTTTTCCCAAGCTTTGGACCTATTAATCTTGAATCCTTACTCTCATAATTCAGAGGTCCAACAATCTTATCAAGATTAGAAATAAGATTATTTGATTCTTCGATACTTAAATAAGGTGTTCTTATTGAAATTAAATTATTATTATTTTGGAATTGTAATTTGATATTATTTAAGACTTTTTTATTTTTAGAGATCTCTCTTAAATTATCCAAAACTGAATCTGGGGAAAAAATAGAACAGTCAGCTTCACAAACTCTTTCTATTCTTAGCTCATTTCCCCCAACAAAATCCATCCCTAAATTTATGGGTTTCTTATAAGTTGTATTAAAAGTAGAATATAAAATTCCTAGAACACTAAACAAAATAAGAACAGTTGAAAAACCAATTATCTTTTTTTTATTTTTTATTAGTTCAAGATTGTATTTCATGGGAAATTAGAAATAAAAAATTTAATTAGAAAAATTATTCCGTGGCAGATAGAGATTTTTCTGTCTCAAAGATTGATATGTTGTAAAAAATCGCAAAATAGTTTTAGAACAATTTAATGAGGTAAACAAGCTTATTAAGACTCCAATACCTAATGTTGCCGCAAAACCCTTAACAAAATTTGTTCCCAATAAAAACAATACAAAACAACTTAGAAGAGTGGTAATGTGGCCATCAACTATGGATGAATTAGCTCTTTGAAAACCACTATCAATAGATCTTGTAAGAGTATTACCATCATGTAATTCTTCTCTAATTCTCTCAAAAATTAGAATATTTGCATCTACAGCCATACCAATGCTAAGTATAAGCCCAGATATTCCAGGTAAAGTCAAAGTCACAGGAATTAGAGAATATATGGCTAAGTTAAATAAACCATAAAGTACTAGAGAAAGAACTGAAACAAAACCTAGAATTCTATAATTAAAAATCATAAAAATACCAACAAAAATTAATCCACTAATAGCTGCATAAAGACTATTTAAAATATTTTTGGATCCCAACAGAGCCCCTATGGTGTTAGTTTCTACTATTTCAATTGGCAATGGCAATGATCCTCCTTTAAGTTGAACTTCTAATTCTCTAGCATTTTCAGCACTAAAATTTCCGCTTATTGTTGCTGATCCACCTGTAATCCCAGTACTAGTAAACTGACTCCCAACACTTGCTTCACTTATTGATTCGCCATCAAGAATAATAGCCAATAGTTGATTAGTTCCTGCAATTGACTTTGTAATTTCTGCAAACTTTTCTCCTCCTAAATTACTAAAAGTTAATAAAACTTCCCAATTACTATTTGTTTGCTCTTGTCTCCTTCCTGCGTTAATAAGATCCTTACCAGATAAATCTGTTTTAATAAATAAATTTGTAATTTCTTTATTAACATACTTTTTAATTTCAATTAACTTCCCATATAAATCACTACTACTAGATGAGTAATTTAATTCTTGCTCTATCTCATTAAGATCATCTTGAATTATTTTTAAGAAATTATCATCATATTGACTTTTTTCTGAAGAGGAATATTTTTCAATTAATTCTTTAATATTCAATCTCTGAATTTGCAAGGTTTTTAAATCTGAAGAGGTTCCTTCTTTTTGGGTCCTAAATTCTAATAAAGCAGTCTTACCTAAAACTCTTGAAGCAACTAATGGATTTTGTTCTCCAGGTAATTCTAAAATTAATTGATCGCCACCTAGGGTTTGCAAGTTTGATTCTGAAACCCCTAAGTTGTTAACGCGTCTATCTATAACCGAATTAACTGCTTCAAGTTCATCCTTTGTTACCTTCCCTTCCTCTTTAATTATTTGTAGTGTAAGTTGAGAGCCCCCTTGTAAATCTAATCCCAACTGTAAGGGATAATTTATTAATAGATAAACAGATAATGTAAGTAGAAATATAATAAAAAAAAGCCAACCTTGCCTTCTTTTCATTCCCTATATGCTCCCACTAATTAAATCTTCAACTTTTTCAATTATTTGATGTGGTTGAATTATTGTCAAATTCTCAAGATTACCATTATACGGAGTTGGAATATCCTGGCTAGATAATCTAATTGGTCGGGAATCAAGATCATCGAAACACTCTTCTGTTATCAAGGCAATTAATTCTGCACCAATACCTCCAGTCTTCATACATTCTTCAACAATAATTACTTTATTTGTTTTTCTTATTGATTTTGAGATGGTTTCCATATCAAATGGTTTTAAACTTATTAAATCTATTAACTCAACATCTATTCCTTTTTTTTCTAATTCTTCAACAGCTTTAAGACAGTGATGTCTCATTCTTGAATAAGTCAATAAAGTAATATCATTACCTTCTTTTACAATATCAGCCTGATCTAAAGCGCAAGTATAATCCCCATCAGGTAATTCTTCGGACAAGTTGTATAGAAGAACATGTTCGAAAAATAGAACCGGATTATCATCTCTTATAGCTGCTTTCATTAAGCCTTTAGCATTTGTAGGTGTACTGCATGCAACAATCTTTATACCAGGAACTGCATGAAAATATGCTTCAAGTCTTTGACTGTGTTCAGCACCAAGTTGACGACCAACTCCTCCAGGCCCTCGAACTACTGCTGGTATTTTATAATTTCCTCCGCTTGTATATCTAAGCATCCCCATGTTATTTGATATCTGATTAAAAGCCAAAAGCAAAAAACCCATATTCATTCCTTCTACTATTGGTCTTAACCCAGTCATTGCTGCACCTACAGCCATTCCCGTAAAACTATTCTCCGCAATTGGAGTATCTAATACTCTTAACTCTCCATATTTCTCATATAAATCCTTAGTAACCTTGTAAGAACCTCCATATTGACCAACATCTTCCCCCATAACGCAAACATTTACATCATTTGCCATTTCTTCATCAATTGCCTCTTTCAAAGCATTAAATAATAATGTTCCAGCCACAATTAATTACCTAATTAATCACATATATAATCCTACCACTTTGATTAATTTAACCTCCTTCAGCAAATGTTATAAGTAGTAATATTGACAAAATCATCCCTGGTGAAAGCAAAAGTATCAAAAGCCCTAAGTCATGTAAAGACATTCAAAAAAGTGTTTTCTTAATGATATGCCCAATTCAACTTTTCTTCAGAAAAAAACTTCGAATAAATACAATAAAAAGACCTATACCTATAAAAGCAAAAGAAAAAGTTAGCAAAAAAGATAATCCAATTATTAAGGTATTAATACTAGAAGAAATATTTTGGACAATTTCAGAAGAATTAGATGGTTTATGTATTGAAAAATATATTGCAATTTTATTACTTAAAAAATAAGAAAAAATAAATAACAAAAAACTGGTTAACGATCCTACAATAAAATTTAATGGTCCTTTTTCGGGAATATTTTTTTCAATATTCTCATTACTATTATTAGCCACAATAAAATTTTGTGTAAAAAAAAATTTAAATGAATGTTATTCCCTTTTCAAGGAAAGTGCAAACCCATGAATCGTAACCATTATCTTTAAATAAATTATAATTTGCAGTTAATTCTTTCTTAGCTGTCTCTACATCTTTAAAAAGTGCAAAGCATGTGGGTCCTGATCCACTCATTGAAAATGACAGACTATTTTCTAACTTAGAAAGTAAATATAATGCCTCCTTTACAGACTCATTGTCATTTTCAACAACTAACTGCAAATCATTTTTTATAGTTAAATTTTGATTATCAAAATTTAAGTTTTTTAAACCATTATCTCTTAAATTTTTTCTTATGTTCTCAATCATTTCTCTATTTGTGAGATATTGATCACAAAATCTATTACTATATTTTTTATAAGTTTCAGCAGTAGATACTGATACATTTGGATTTTTTAAAAGAATTACTCCATATTCAAAGGATGAATCTAATTTCTCAAGGATTTCGCCTCTTCCAAAACATAATTGGATACCACCATCTATAAAAAAGGGAATATCAGATCCTAAAGTTGATGCTAATGAACGTAATGTTTCTTGATCTAAGTTCAAATCCCATAATTTATTAAGACCAATTAATGTTGCTGCTGCATTACTGGATCCACCAGCTAGTCCTGCACCGATTGGAATATTTTTTCTTAAAAATATATTCGCTCCTAATTCTATTTTTGAATTTTTCCTCAAAAGATTTGCAGATTTAACAATTAAGTTATCACTAGATAAGCTTAAATCATTACAGTCAGAATCAAGTTTAACTAAACCTTCATTGTTAATTTGAAATTCTAAATAATCAAAAAGATCAATATTTTGCATAATCATTGCTAACTCATGGAATCCATCCTCTCTTTTACCAATAACTTCAAGGTGTAAATTTATTTTGGCAGGGGATTTTATTATAATTTTCGTTTTAGATAAATCTTGCATATACTTAAATTTTTATTTTTTGATTTTAATACAATTTTCTGCAAGCTTAATCCATTGATCAATTGAAATATCTTGTGGTCTTAAATTAAAACAAACATTTGAATATTCAGATAATTCATTTATCTCTTCATTTGAAAGTATTGAATTAAGAGTATTTCTAATCATTTTTCTTCTAGAATTAAATGAAATTCTCAAAAGTTTATCTATATATCTTTCTAGATTAATATCTAATCTTAAATCATTTTCAAGTGGTTCGAAAACTACTAAAGAAGAAAAAACTTTTGGAGGCGGACTAAATGATGAAGGAGGTACATCGCAAATTTTTTTTATTTTTGATAAGAGTTGCATTCTTACACTTAGTGCACCAGCATTCGGACTTCCCTCTTTTGATAAAATCCTATCTACTACATCTTTCTGCATTAAAAAAATTATTTTTTCGTAATTATAGTTTCTTATAATACCCAATCGTCCTATGAAAATATCCAATATTGGACCAGTTATATTGTAAGGAATATTTGCAATCACTTTTGTAATCTTCTTATTAATCGAATCTAAATTTACATTAAGAATATCTCCCTGCTGAATTGAAAATTTATCATTATTAATAAATTTGTCATTTAATAAATTTATTAAATCTTTATCTAATTCAATAGCATGTAATTTCTTAATTTCTGAATCTAATAACTTAGATGTTAAAGCACCTTTACCTGGACCAATTTCTAAAATAAAGTCATTTTCATTAAGAACAGAAATTTCTTTAATTTTTTCCAATATTTTTTTATTTACCAACCAGTGTTGTCCAAATCTTTTTTTTTGATGATAGTTTTTAGAATTCATCTAAAAGATAAATAATATGTTTAAATTAAATATGCATTTATTTAATACTTTATATCATGAGCTTATCAAAAAAAAATTTAGATAAACTCAATAAATTTAAAAAAAATAAAAATTTAAATAACGCAAGTGAAAATTTAACTAATTACACCAATATATCTAACAATGATAATTTAATTTCTAATCCACTTAATTCAGAAGATCCCAATAAAATTTTTTATTCGTTAATTGATAATTCAGAATGTTTAGAAGATACTTCTAACGTTAATAATTCACTAAGAAAAAGTGAGCTTAATCAAATTAATATGAATTCTAGAAAAGCTAATTTTTCTATGAAATTAACAACCGAAGAGGAACTATATGATGAATTTAATTATCTTCTTGATGAATAATTAGTTTTAATATTTTCTTATGCTTCAAAGTAGTAGATTTACAATTTATGCTATCGGCAAGGTAAAGAAACTTTGGATTAGAGATGGAATTAATCAATACAAAAAAAGAATGCCTGAACTTATCATTAATGAGTTAAAGACTTTCAATATAAATAATCTTAGATCCAATAAAAATATTATTATCTGTCTAAGTGAAGAAGGTAAGCTGTTTAATTCAGTTGAACTATGTTCTTTACTCTTGAATTTTAAAAATAAAAAAATTGATTTTTTAATCGGCGATACCGATGGAATTAGTTCAGATATAAAAGAAAAATCCGATCTTATATTAAGTCTTTCTCCTTTAACTTTTCCTCATGAATTAGCTAGATTATTCCTAATCGAGCAAATCTATAGAGCTATTTCTATAGCCAACAACTCCCCTTACCATCGTTCTTAAAAAGATTAAATTTAATCTAAAATTAATCTATAAAACTTTAATAACTAACTATTTTTTGAATTTTCGTTATATAGTACATATATACTATTAATTTAAGTCTTGGATTCCTTTGATTCAACTACTAAAAAGTTTAAGATCCCCTTATTAACTGATTCGGTATCAGCAGGATTTCCATCCCCTGCAGATGACTATACAGAAGAAAATATTGATTTAAATGAACATTTAATATCTAATCCATTTAGCACTTTTTTTCTTAGAGTTAAAGGCGACTCAATGATAAATGCAGGAATTAAAGATAAAGATTTAATAATAGTAGACAAGAGTTTAACAGCTAGGCCTGGAAATATTATCATTGCAATGATAGACGGGGAATTTACAATAAAAAGATTATCTATGAAAAATAATGAATTATATTTAAAAGCAGAAAATCATAATTATCCTGATTTTAGATTTAAAAACCATATTGATGTACAGATATGGGGAGTTGTTATTTATTCAATACATAGCCATTTATGAAAATTTCAAGTATTGATGCTATGGCTCTTATAGATGCCAATAATTTTTACGCGTCATGTGAACAAAATATTAATCCTCGTTTGAGAAATAAACCAGTAGTAATTTTATCTAATAATGACGGATGTATCATTGCGAGAAGTCCTGAAGCGCGAGCTTTAAAAATTAGAATGGGAACTCCTTATTTTAAGGTCAAAGAAAAATTAAATAAATTAGATGTAACAGTCTTAAGCTCAAACTACTCGCTTTACGGCGATATGAGCAGAAGACTAATGAATTTGCTAAAAAACTACTGTGAAGAAATAGAAATTTATTCTATTGACGAAGCATTTATCTCAATTTCTAGACCTAATGATAAAAATCTATATCCTTGGGCAAGAAACATAAGATCATTAATATATCAGAATCTGGGGATTACCATAACAGTAGGAATAGGAGAAAATAAAGTAAGAGCAAAAATTGCTAATAAATTAGCTAAAAATATTGATTATTCAGCTGGAATATTTGATTTAGCTAGAACCAGAAATGAGAATAATTATTTAAAAAGAATTAGTGTAGATAAGATATGGGGAGTGGGAAGACAAACCTCTAATTGGTTGCAAAGTAAAGGTATCAAAAATGCGAAGGAATTAAGAGATATGGAAGAAAATGAAATCATTAAGAAACTAGGAATAATAGGAAAAAGATTGCAATTAGAACTGAAAGGTTACAAATGTCTGCCTATAGAAAAAAACAAGCAATCAAAAAAAGAAATCCAGGTAAGCAGGAGTTTCGGTACTCCTATCACAAAATTAGAAGACTTAACTCAAGCACTGGCGACTCACGCAATAAAAGCATCTGAAAAAATGAGAAGTCAAAATTTGCAGTCATCTGATATTAGAGTATTTGCCAGAACCAGTAAATATTCAAGTCAAAATTATCAAAGGAGCGTTCATAGAAAACTTATAAATGCAACAGACGACACAAACAGAATTTTAAAAATAGTAGTTGAATTATCTAAGGAAATTTATAATCCCGAATATAAATTTTCAAAAGCTGGTGTTTTAATGCAGGATTTAACTAATAGCAAATATTTACAGCAATCAGTTATCAATTACAAATCTCAGAAAGACCTCAAAAAATCAGTAAATCTAATGAGAACTATTGATCTATTAAATAAAAGATTTAATAACAATGCAATCACATGGGCTATTACAAAAAAACCAAAAAGTTGGACGATGAATAAGAATTTCTTAAGTCGCTCATCTACAACTGATATAGACCAGATCCCAACTATAGTAAAATAAAAAACAATGGAATTTATTATATTTTTAAGCAAATTAGATAGAGAGATTCTTGACTTATTAATAAAAGCAAACTACATAGTTGAAGAAAATAAAGTTGAATGTCTCTTAAATAAAGAAATAAAAGGACTACATAATTTTGTAGAAAATAAAATAATAATATGTACTGAAAATGCAAAAAGGAAAACAAATTATATAAATGAAAAGAAACGACCAAACAAAGATAACTTCAAAACAGAATTGGCAATAAGAAAAGCATTAAGACATGAAGCTACTCATGCTATCCAAAAATGTAACAACAATAAGACCGTAGGTGATATAAAAAATTTAGAAAGTAAATTACATCAAAGTAAGAGGAAATCATTAGAGTTCTCTACTTCCAATTTTTCTGGAACTTATGCAAAAGAAGTAGAAGCATATATTCTTGAAGACAAGCCTAAAAAGGTAAAAAATATGATTAAAAAATACTGCCTATAAAGTTAAATAAAGCATGTTAACCAGAAATAAAATTTCCACAGCGTTGTTTGTCTAAAAAATTTATATGCTGTCTTTCTAAGTAATATAATTCCTGAAATTTAATAGCATCTGAGTTTAAATCCTTAAAAAGATCATCTATCTCTTTGTTATTGTCTGATGAACCTGAAGAGGGATTATCAATCAAGATAGATATACAATTTTCTAAAGTTTTTAATCTTTGAGATCCCCAAGATTCGATCAAATGTCTACATCTTTTTAAAGAATTATATTTCTCAAGAAGTGATAAAGTTCCAAGCAAATTATCTTTAGGATTACTAAGCAATGTTAAAAACAATTCATTTGGGTTAACAAAATTATTAATTTTGTTTGATAAATCAGGATTATCAAGAGCCAAATAGTCAGGTAGAAGTGAAATTAAGTTAAGGGCAGAAAACTCTTTTAGAAGAATTTGACTATTTGATTTTTTTAATTCATTTAAATAATTTAAACCCAAATTATTTTGTTCAATTTTTGAGATAGTTTCCCATAAATTTTGAATAAATTTTGTATTAAAACCATTAATTTCTCTTCTGAGAAATTCATCGCGAATAAAAAGCCGAAGATCCGGACAATGCATATAATAAAAAATTATTTCAGATTCATTTTTTTCACGACGAGAAATTTCATTTGGTTGTTCAAATTTTTTTGATCTACCATGCCAACGAAATCCCTTAACTTGATTTCTTAAATCTTGTTCAAACTGTATCGCTAATCTTGCTTGTCCCTTACTCAATCGTTCGGAAACTTTTTGTAAGTAATGTGTTCTGGTTGTTGATTGAGATAATTTACTCAATAATTTTACGAGTAAAGAAATAACACTCTGGAAATTTTCAGACTTAGTTAAATCTTTATCTTTAAAAATCTGATCAATCTCCCAATCAATCCAAAAGGATGAATTATCAATTAAGTTAAAATAATCTTCTTTAGTATGACTATTCAAAAATTCGTCAGGATCTTTAGAATCATTAAGTTGAAGTATCTTAAGATTAATTTGATCGTGGAGAGATAAGCTTTCGACTTCTTTTATTACTCTTTTTGTAGCTAATATTCCCGCATTATCAGAATCAAAATTTAATATTATATTTTTATTATCTGTACATCTACATAGTTGGGAGATTTGATACTTATTTAATGCGGTACCTAGGGAAGCTACGGAATTAGCAATACCTTTTGAATGAAGAGAAATTACATCAAAGTATCCTTCAACAATAATAGCTTTATCTCTTTTTCTTATGTTGCTTGATGCTTTTTCAAATGCAAATAACATTTTGCCTTTTTCAAATATCTCTGATTCAGGGGAATTAAGATATTTGGGTTCCTGTCCATCAAGAGATCTTCCACCAAATGCAACTACTCTTCCCTGCATATCATGTATTGGAACGATTAATCTATTTCTAAAACGGTCATATATCTTATCAGAGTTATCTTTAGAAATTGCAAGGCCTGAAGCCAATATTTGATTAATAGGAAATTTTTCTACCTTGGATAGATAATTAAATAAATCATTCCAGGAATTTGGAGCAAAACCTAATTCAAAGTCATCAATAATTTTATTACTCAAGCTTCTTTGCGATGTTAAATATCTCATAGCTTCAACACCTAGAGAATTATTTAATTGAGACTTAAACCAATTTTTAGTTACTCTTAATATTTTATAAAGCTCCTCCTTTCTAGATAATTGTTTTTTGTAAGCTTCTACTTGAGGGCCTTCTAGATTTTCAACATTAATATTATTTTTTTTAGCAAGAGAAAGCACAACATCAGAAAAATTTGCACGAGAAAATTCCATTAAAAATTTAATAGAGTTACCGCCAGCACCACAGGAAAAACAATAATAGAATTGTTTAGTTGGTGATACTGTCATAGATGGCTTAGTATCATCATGAAAAGGACAAATTCCAACAAATTCTTTGCCTTTTTTCTTAAGAACAATATGTTCCGATATAACGTCAACAATATCTGCCTTTTCTTTAACCTCTTGAATAGTTCTTGGGTGTATAGAATGAACCATTGAGATTTTTACCAAAAAATAAGTAAAGATTTATTTGTTATAGGTCAAAATCAAATAAGAATCTACTTAATTTCACAATAAAACTATTTTTTAAATGATAAATATCACAGAATTAGAAAAGAAATTTAATTCATTTAATAAGTTTAATTTGGTAATTGCCTCATTCTTCTTTAGTTTGATGACTTTATGCGTAAAAAATATTGATAAAAGAATACCTATTTATGAATTAGTTTTATTCAGATCATTATTAAGTTTGATGATTACATTATTCATAATCAAACTAAAAAATATAAACCCTTGGGGCAAAAATAAAAAATTACTTATCTTGAGAGGAGTTTTAGGAACTTTAGCTTTAATTTGTATTTTTTATGCGATAAGAAATATGCCTCTTAGTATATCTACTGTCATTCAGTACACATATCCTATTTTTATATCTATATTTGCTTGCATATTTATAAACGAAAAAATAACTCGGAATATAATTTTTGCTTTAATTATTGGCTGGATTGGAATATTAGTAATATTAAATCCTAATCAGTTATCAAATATAAACGTTGAAATTGAAAATATTTCTATTTCTGTAGCATTTCTTGGGGCAATCTTCACCGCATTGGCTTACGTTACAGTTAAGAAACTTTCATTTACTGAAGATGTTTATGTAATTATTGAATATTTTCCACTTGTTTCTTTTATAGCTTTATTACCAATTGTTTTAATCAACTGGGTTACCCCAAATTGGAATGAATTAGTTTGGATAATTGGGATTGGCTTGTTCACTCAATTAGGACAGACTTTCTTAACTATAGGATTAAAAAATTTACCTGCTTCTGAAGCTTCAACAATAAACTATTTACAAGTTTTATTCGGTTCAATTTGGGGGATTTTGTTTTTTAGTGAAATAATAAACATAAATTTTTTATTAGGTGCAACACTCGTTTTATTAGGAACTATTATATCTACTACCAAAATAATCAAAAGGACATAGAATATTAGAAGAGTAAAAAAAAAGTTGAAATTTTATTATTTAGCTTTATTATTTTGTTTATCTCCTATTGTTCAAGTTAAAGCAACAACCCCAAAGTCAGTAACTTGTACAAGAACTGAATATAGAGAAGAGTATATTCCTGGATCGAAATCAAACCCAGGCTACGTAAATAGTTATGAAGTTGAAGTTGTAATACCTTGTGTAGGCCAAAGTAAAGCTGAAAGGATAGATGATAATGATTTTAGTGAGGGCTCTTTTATTGGAGGTATTCTTGGTGCCGGAATAGCACTATCCTCTTCTAGAGGGAAAGACAGATTTTGGGCCGTACCAGCTGGTGGTACTGCAGGAGCACTAATTGGATGTCAATTGGATGGTGGTTAATTGATTAGTTGGATAAATGGAGAGTTGGTTGAATCATGGCAAACTAATCAAAAATTTTTTGTTTTAATAAATTGTCAGGGATTAGGATATGAAATACAAATACTAGAATCCTTTTTTCTCAAATTAAAAACAAATCATATATCTAATAAAAACATCACTCTTTGGATAAAACACATTAAGAAAGAAGATTCAGATTTATTATTTGGGTTTACATCAAAGGATCAAAAGAACTTCTTTATTGAAATTTTAAGTATTCGAGGTGTTGGATCTCAAATTGGTATGGGGATATTAAATAAATTTTCTATTAGTGAAGTTCTCAATGCAATAAAAACACAAAACAAAAAATTAATTTGTTCCGTACCTGGTATAGGAATAAAAATGAGCGATAGATTAATTTTAGAATTAAAAACTAAATTTAAAGTTGAAATACAAGTTGAAGAAGAAAAACGCCAAGATGAATTTAAGATTAAGAATCTTGAAATCAATAAAATGATCGATGACCTGCAGTTAACCCTTCAATCATTAAATTACAAAACTAAAGAAATAAATACAATTTTGCCAATTCTTATTAAGGAAGTAGATCTCCTTGCTAAAAAAGAAAACAATTTATCATTTGAAAATTTATTGATATTAGCAATGAATCATCTAGATCAGGATAGTAGTAATTTAGCTAGATGACGTAGTATCATAGAATTATAGAAAATAAATTTTATGACATTAGATACAGCTGAAAAACAGAAGCTGATTGAAACTTATCAAGTTCATCAAACTGATACAGGTTCAGTAGAAGTTCAGGTAGCAATGCTTTCTAAAAGAATATCGAAATTAAGTGACCACCTACAAGGAAACATTCATGATTTCGCTTCAAGGCAAGGGTTATTAAAAATGATTGGCAAAAGGAAAAGATTACTATCTTACATAAAAGACAACAACGTTCAGAAATATCAAGAACTAATTAAGAAAATTGGAATCAGAGGATGATTTCAATTAATGAAAAAAAAACAATCTAAAAAAAGGAAACAAAATAAAAAGAAAAATAATTATTTGGAAAAAACTGCCTTTGCTAATCTAGAAAAAACATCCAATACTTTGGCTACCTCAAAGCAATCATCAAGTGGGATCCCTAAATATGTTGCAGATAGAATGGCAAGAAGAATATTTTTTACAGCAGGAATACCGACAATATTAGGAATGTCTGTGTTTGTTGTTAGCTACATTATTGTTACAAGAAATATTGCTGAAATACCTCCCTCCTCAACAATTGCAATTTCAGCTTTGTTCTTTTTGTTAGGTCTTGCAGGATTGAGTTTTGGGATATTATCAGCTAGTTGGGATAAAGAGCCTGGATCTTTTTTTGGAATTGAAAACATTCCAATGAACATACAACGTGCAAAAGCAGCCTTTAAACCAGCAACTCAAAATTTTGAGGACAAAACTTAATCTACGAAACTAAAGATTTCAAATTAACTTGGAATGATTTATCTTCTAATAATTTGCATGCGCCTTGAATATCTCCAATACAGAATTGTTCACCAAATTTAACGTAGGTAACGCTTTTTTTATTTCTTACTGCAGCTAAAACTGGGATCTTGATTCCACATCTATTTTTATCTGGTTTAAATTTAATTAAACAGTCTCTCAAAGTATTTTGCACTCTTACATCTGAAGCTTGAGAACTTTCAAGATTAATAATAAGCAATTTAAGGTTATCTATTTCTCTACAATCATCAATTATTAATTGAGTCTTATCGCTTTTTTTATCAATTGTTCCCCACACTAATAATCTAGTATCAGTCAAAAGAAATTCAGATAATCTGACATAGGTTTTTGGAAAAACTATTGCTTCGCAACTTCCAGAAAGATCTTCTAGCTGAACTATTGCCATCCTATCTCCTTTTCTCGTTGTGATTTGCTTCAAATCAGGGATCATTCCAACTAAAGAGACTTTGGTTCTATCTTTTGTTTCTTCTAACTGCGAAATGCTAATAGGTGATATAAGTTTTGCTGGTTTAGTTAAATGCTTTAGAGGATGATCAGATAAATAAAAGCCTAATAGCTGCTTTTCTAACTTTAACTTCTCAATAAGTGAATAGTCATCAACCTTAGCTAATTGTGAATCTGAAAAAGCAACATTAGAAAATTCTTCTTTAGAGTCAAATAGATTTCCTTGACCTGATAATCTATCACGATTTCTTGAAGAAGCCCACTCAATAACATGTTCGAGATCTGACAATAACTGAGCTCTATTATTATCCTTTGAAAACTCATCAAGTGCTCCACAATGAATTAGAGATTCGAGACTTCTTTTGTTAAGAACATTAGAAGGTAAACGGTTGCACAAATCGGATAATGACTTAAAGATTCCGAAACTATTTCGGTTTTCAATTATATTTCTTATTGCAGAATCTCCTAAATTCTTAATTGCAGATAGCCCGAATAAAATCTGATTATTCTTAATAGTGAAATCAACTCCAGAAAAATTAATGCTTGGTGAAATAACTTCTATTCCCATGGAATAACAATTAGAAATATATCTTTGCATCTTATCGCTAGAACCAGAATTTACTGTTAAGAGGGCTGCCATATATGCAACAGGAAAATGGGCTTTTAAAAATGCAGTTTGATAAGTTACAGCACCATAAGCAGTAGAGTGACTTTTGTTAAAACAATATTCTGCGAATAAAACCATTTGATCAAAAAGATCATTTGCTAATTTTTCATTTACACCTTTCTTCATAGAACCGTCTACAAAAATATTCCTATGCTTTACCATCTCAGATACTTTCTTTTTCCCCATTGCTCTTCTAAGTAAATCAGCATCCCCTAAAGAATAACCTGCTAGGTCTTGAGCAATTTTCATAATTTGTTCTTGATAAACCATAATTCCATAGGTTTCAGTAAGAATTGACTCAATAAAAGGATGAGGGAAATCAACCTTTTCGCTCCCATTTTTTCGATTTATGAATTTAGGTATAAGGCCTGCATCAAGAGGTCCAGGTCTATAAAGAGCCAGTATGGATGAAATATCCTCTAGAGAGTTAGGTTTGAAATCCTTAACAACCTGTTTCATACCGGAAGATTCAAGTTGAAAAATGCCCTCAAGATCTCCTCTCCCAATAAGCTCAAAGGTTTTATCATCATTTTGAGGTAACTCATCAATATTTATTTTCTTTCCAGTAGATTGACTAATGAGAGAAACTGTCTTTTCAATCATCGTTAGATTCTTAAGACCCAAGAAATCCATTTTCAATAATCCTAATGATTCGATATCATCCATAGAATATTGGGTTATTATTTGTCCTTCATTATTCCTTTGAAGAGGTACAATTTCGTCAAGAGGATCTGAGGCGATAACAACTCCAGCAGCATGAACTCCATAAGTTTTGTTAGTTCCTTCAATTCTCAAAGCCAAATCAACCCATTTTTTCACCCTATTATCATTAACATATTTATCTCTAAACTCTTGACTAGGAGAATTCTTATCGATCATTTCATTAAGTTTATAAGGTTTCCCTCTTACAACCGGTATTAACTTAGCCAATTTGTCCGCCTCTCCATATGGTATATCAAGAACCCTTGCAACATCTTTTAAAACCGCCTTAGAGGTCATTTTATTGAAAGTAATTATTTGAGCAACTTTATCCTCTCCATAACGATTAGTAACATAATCAATAACTTCATTTCTTCTATCAATACAAAAGTCAGTGTCAATATCAGGCATAGACTTTCTTGCTGGATTTAAAAATCTCTCAAACAACAATCCATGCTCAACAGGATCTATATTTGTAATTTGAAGGGCATAAGCTACTAGTGAGCCTGCTGCAGAACCTCTACCTGGACCTACTGGGATAGAGTTATCTCTCGCAAATTTGATATAATCCCAAACAACTAAAAAATAGTCTGGGAATCCCATATCTCTAATAATTTTCAATTCGGAAGATAGTCTTTTTTTATAGTTCTCATCAACTTCTGTAAGATCATTTTTTTTAAGTCTTTTTAAAAGACCCTTGTTAGATAATTGTGTAAGGTAAGAAAATGAATCTGTATCTTCGTTAAGAGGAAATTTTGGCATTCTATAGTTACCGAACAAATCGAATACTTCAACTTTTTGAGAAATTTCTACTGTATTGTTCACTGCCTCAATAATTGATTCATCATCAATATGATCTTTAAAAAGTTCAAGCATTTCTTTTTCACTTTTAATATATTCTGTACCGGTATATCTCAATCTTTTTTCATCACTTATTAGTTTTCCTGTTAATACACAAAGCAAGGCGTCATGAGCTTCAACATCCATACTTGATAAGTAGTGGGCGTCGTTGGTAGCGATGACTTTTATTTGGTGCTTCTTACCAATTTTTATTAATTCAATGTTTACAATTCTATCCTCAATAGAGCCGTGATCTTGTATTTCTAGATAAAAGTCATCTGCAAATAATTTTTTATACCAAAGAGCTATATCCTCGGCCACGTCTAATCTACCTTTTAAGATGGCCTGAGGTATTTCTCCACCAAGGCAAGCTGTAGAAACTATAAGACCATCACTGTATTTACTTAAAAGAGATTTATCAATACATGGTCTAGAAAAAATGCCTCGACCTCGCATCCCATTTAGGTGACTAATTGTTGTCAACTTCACTAGATTCTTATAACCAGTATAATTTTTTGCTAAAACCACCAAATGATATCTTTTTTCTTTTTTTGGTTGAGGATCGTCAATAGAACCATTAATCACATACATTTCATTACCAATAATTGGTTTTATACCTTTCTCTTTACACTTCTTGACCAAATCAAGAACTCCATACATAACTCCATGATCAGTAAGAGCTATCGAATCCATTCCAAGATCATAAGCTCTATCTACTATTTTTGAAATTTGACTGGCACCATCAAGTAAGCTGTAGTCACTATGATTATGAAGCGGAACGAAAGCCATATTCAAATAATTTATATATATAAGATAGAGAAAATTTCTAAAAGATCTATACTTTGTGATTACAAATTAATTATTAATACAAATTTAAAATAAAGGTCTGTTCTTAATTACCTGAGCATCAATCTCAAAGATATTTGCGGCATTCAATATTCTATCTTCTTCTAATACATTGCCTATTAATTGCATTCCAATAGGTAATCCTTTAGTATCAAAACCACAAGGAATACTAATGGCTGGGAGTCCAGCTAAATTAGCAGGAACAGTTAATAGATCTGACAAATACATTGAAAGTGGATCATTGACAAAATCTCCCTTCAAAAAAGCAGTGGTTGGGCAAGTTGGAGTTAATAAAACATCTACTTTCTTAAAAGCCTTATCAAAATCTTTTCTTATAAGTGTTCTAACTTTTTGTGCCTTCTTGTAATAGGCATCACTGTATCCAGCTGACAAAGCATAAGTACCTATCAAAATTCTTCTCTGTACCTCATCTCCAAAACCTTCAGCTCTACTTTTTGAAGTCATATCAATTAGATTTGAACCTTCATTCGATCTGTAGCCATATTTAACTCCATCATATCTGGCTAAATTTGCGGAGGCTTCAGATGGTGCAATGACATAATAAGTCGCAATTCCATCGTTAAATCTAGGACATTCAACTTCGATAATTTCAGCCCCTAAAGATTGGAATCTATCAACTCCAGAAAGAACAGATTCCTTAACTTCTGGATTAAGCCCTCGGTGTTCAAAACATTCTTTGATAATTCCAATTTTTAAACCCTTGATAGATTTATTTAAATCAGTCAAATAATTTGGTACTGGCATATCAAGACATGTTGAGTCAAAGGGGTCTTTACCAGATATTGAATAAAGAATTTCAGCTGCATCTGAGACAGTATTTGTAATTGGGCCAATTTGATCAAGAGAGCTAGCAAATGCTACAAGTCCCCATCTACTAACTCTGCCATAAGTAGGTTTAAGACCTACGACGCCACAAAAAGAAGCTGGTTGTCTTATTGATCCTCCTGTATCAGAACCTATAGCCGCTGCACAAAATCCAGCGGCAACTGAAGCAGCACTGCCGCCTGAACTGCCTCCAGGCACTCTATTAATATCCCAAGGATTTGAAGTGACTCCAAATACAGAAGTTTCTGTTGAACTACCCATTGCGAATTCGTCTAAATTTGTTTTTCCTAAACAAATTCCACCTGAAGACCATAATTTACTCGAAGCGGTGGATTCATAAGGGGCAACAAAGCTTTTGAGCATTTTACTTGCACAAGTTGTTGCAACTCCTTTGGTGCAAATATTATCCTTTATTGCTATTGGCATCCCCGCGAGTGGAGGCAGTTTTTCTTTACTTTTAATTAATTTATCAATGTTCTCTGCTTGCGCTATAGCATTATCTTTTGTAGTACAAATATATGAGTTAATTTCAGGATCTTTATGATCGATTTTGGCGAAGATATCATTAACTAATTCCTTAACAGAAGCATTATTGCTGATAATTTCTTTTCTTAAAGAATTAAAATCCATTTCTTAATTTATTTTTAAAAATTAAATTTCTCAAACAGTTAATGGTTCTTCTTTTTTGCAACGTACTAGACTGTGTTTAATATTTTTAGAACCTTCATCTGAAAGATCTTTAATAAAGGAAGACATATTTTCTTTTAAATTACGTTTAGTAATAAATGGGCCGAACCAGTAGGTAGTACTAGGTTGATCTGTCTCAATTTTAGCCCACCAGGCTAAACCGAGTTTGTTTCCAAGGTTTCTAATCAATTTTTTTGGCCTGTTAGACCTTCATTCTTGTTAAATTCTATACAATTTTATAGTTAAAATTCAATAAATTTTTATTAATCATATTAATGTATTGAAACAACAACATATTAGTGGACATTAAAAACAGTGATTAGTAACAATTAAATTATTTACCTGTCAAGTGAAATATGGATATAGCGGCCGCAACAGAGGCATTTAAGCTTGAAGTCTTACCTTTGAGAGAAATACTTAATATAAAATCGCACTTTTTTTGAGTAAGCAAAGAAATACCTTTATCTTCAGAGCCAACTACAACTACTAAAGGTGCTTTTTCTTGAAAATTTGAAATAGATATTTGACCATCTCCTGATAAGCCAACAATAAGAAAACCATTTTTCTTAAGTTCCTCAAGTGCTCTATTTAAGTTAACAACTCTACTTACATGAAGGTGTTCTAAGGCTCCTGCAGCTACCTTGGCGACTGTTCCAGTCAATCCTGCAGACCTTCTCTGAGGTATTATTATACCCTTACAATCAAATGCTTCTGCTGATCTTATGATCGCACCAACATTATGAGGATCAGTAATACCGTCTAATGCGACTATTATAGGATTTGGACAATTGTGTTTAGAAAAATCGATTAATTGTTCTAGGGATATTGTTTTAGAACATGCTAACTGCAAAGCGACTCCTTGATGTGAAGCACCATATGTCAATTGCGAAAGCCTGTTCCAAGAAACTTCTTCAATAAGAACTCCTTTTGATTTAAGATCCTTAAGCAAAGTATAGAATTTATCTGAAGAAAAAATTTCCGAAGTACACCAAATCCTATTAATCGCTCTATCACTAATAAGAGCCTCATGAACCGAATGTTTACCCCATATCCAATCATCAAAATTTCTCTTATTAGTAAACTCATTATGCATATCAGAATTTTTTTTAGGAAATTCTGTATTAGATTTAAATCTTGGATTTCTTCTTTTTAAGGAGGAAAAAGTATTTTTTTCATCATTTTTTTTTAAATTTTCAACTTTCTTATTTTTAGCGGAATTGTTCAAAAATCTATCATTTTTTTCTGAACGATTTGTATTTTTTGAGTAATAACTAAAATCTGAATTTTTTTTATACTCTTTATTATTTTTTCCGCGAAATTTATTTGAGGAGTTTTTCATAGATTTAATTCATTTTTAATTCTAAATATTCAAAAAGTGTTGATAATCTTTGAGGATCTTTTAGAAATAGCCAGCCAATAAGAGTTTCAAAACCAGTTGCTCTAGAGTATATGGTGGGGTCTGAAGATTTTGGATATCTCTTAGTTTTATTTCTAGCACGCCTAATTAGATCCATTTCATTTGAATTTAATAGATGTTCAATTTGACTTAATGATTTTGACTGAGATTTTGCTTTTACTTCGTTAACTACAGATAAATGGAGATCTTTGGATTTTAATGGGAAATGAACATGCCTTAGTCTTTGGTGGAGCTCCCATACCGAATCTCCAAGCCAAGCAAGTTGAATTACACCTATATCCTCGGGGGATCCATATGGAACCAAGTTTTGAATCCAATAATTCAATTCCTTAAATAATTCAATGAATCTTCAAGGCTTGACTTCAAGTTAAGAAAATCCCCTAAACGAACAAGTTTAATTGTTTGGGCCACCCTCGAATTGCCAACAACAGAGAACCCAAGTTTCGACTTTTTGCATTCTTTTGCAGTTTGAACAAGTGCTCCAAGACCCGAGGAATCTAAAAAATCTATTTTTGTAAGATCAATAACGAATGGATGGTCATTTTTTAAGTTATTGATAACAAATGTCTTAAATTGTTTTTCTGAGAAAGCATCAAGTTGGCCTTTAAAAGTAAAAACCATAATGTTTGTTTTAACCTCAAGGTTTCCTCTCAAAGAAACGGTTAACTTTTGGAAATCTTCTATGATTTATACCTCCAAAAAATTAATATATCAAATGTAATTATCAAATCAAAAGAAAACAATATGTCAACATCTTTCTAACATTAGAGAAACAAATTTTTTAAATAAATAATCTGAATCATGTGGACCTGGTCCTGCTTCTGGATGATATTGCACACTAAATATAGGCTTATTACAAACCTCTAAACCAGCTACAGTATTATCATTAAGGTTATAGTGGGTAATTCTAACTATGTCCTTTGAGAGAGAATTGGGATCAATAACAAAACCATGATTCTGACTAGTTATCTCAATTTTGTTATTTTCACCACAAGGATGATTTAAACCACGATGTCCAAAAGGTAATTTATAAGTTGAACCTCCTAATGCTAATCCAAATATTTGGTGGCCAAGGCAAATACCAAACATAGGTATTTCACCATATTCAATGAGTGATTTTGCTAAGTCTATACCTTCAGAAACAGAAGAAGGATCGCCCGGCCCATTTGAAAAAAATATACCATCCGGCTTGTTAGACAAAACATCATTTAGAGATGATCGAGAAGGTAAAACCAAAACTTCACAACCATGTGATACAAGTCTATTTAGAATTGAATTTTTAATTCCAAAATCAATTGCTACTATTTTTAACATTTTAGAAGACTCATCATATCTTTTTCTTAAATCAAAATTTGTTTGCGTATGACTTTTCCATAAATATTGTTGCTTTGTTGAAACAACTTTTGATAAATTTAATCCCTCCATCTTTGGCGTATCACAAATCATCTTTAAACAACTTTCATCAGTTTTATCTAAAGAGGTAATAACTCCATTCATAGAACCACTAGATCTTAAAATTTTAACAAGAGCCCTTGTATCAATTCCATATAGACCTATGATGTTTTTTTCAACTAACCATTGATTAAAATTCTTTTTAGATCTCCAATTGCTGCTATTAGATGAAAAATTTCTAACAACTAAACCTTTAACATTAATATTAGATTCTGAATCTTCAAAATTAATACCTGTATTTCCAATCTCTGGATAAGTGAATGTTAATATTTGTCCATAATAACTTGGATCAGTAATAACTTCCTGATATCCGGTCATTCCCGTATTAAAAACTATTTCACCAATGGCTGTACCAGAAGCACCAAAAAAGAATCCTGGGAATACAATTCCATTACTTAAAACCAATTTCGCGTTTTTTTTATATGGATTAATCATCAATTTGAAATTAATTAATTTGTATGTAAATGATTTTTTAAAAGTAAAAATTTTTTCCAAGGGTTACCTTGATTTATCGAAAATAAAGCTTTATTAAATCCTTCATTTAAATCATCCTCAATACCTGCGGCCCAAAGCACTAAAGCAGAGTTCAAGGCAACCACATCAATATGAGGTTTTTGTCCAGAACCATTTAAGACAGACTTTAATATTTCCTCGTTAGACTCAGTATCAGAAACCACAAGCTTTTCGTTAGATATATTTTCATGGTTAAAATCTGAAATATTTATTTCTGAAAACCTTAATTCACCATTATCAATAAATACTAATTTATTTTCTCCTTGAAGAGAAGCTTCATCAAGGCCACCAGAACCATGAACGACTATTGCTCTATTCATACCCATTTTTAAAAGCGCGCTTCCCATAGGTTTTAAAAGATCCTCAGAAGCAACACCCAAAACTTGTGCATTGGGTCTTAAAGGATTTACCAATGGTCCTAGTTGATTAAATACAGTCCTGATTCCAAGGGTCTTTCTTAATGGAGCAAGTTTTATTAAAGACTTATGCCAAACAGGTGCGAACAAAAAAGTTATTCCAATTTCACTTACAGCTTTGATTACTTTTTCTAATGAACAATTTAAATTCAAACCAAGATTTAACAAAACATCAGCAGAGCCAACTTTTCCACTAGCACTTTTATTTCCGTGTTTTGCAATTTTTACCCCACAAGATGCAGCTACAAATGCAACTGCAGTTGAAATATTGAATGTATTAGCTCCATCCCCCCCTGTTCCGCAAGTATCTACTAAATACAAATTTGGTCTTGCAACTGGCAATTTACAAACATTTAGGAGTTCCTCAGCCATAGAACTTAGTTCGATACCTGTAGAACTTTTTGCTCTCAAAGCACTCAAAAAAGCTCCTGTTTCAACATCTGAAATTTCATCATTAAGCCATCTTTGCATTAAAGATCTAGAAGTTAATTCATCAAGGTCCCTACCCTCCAACAAATTATTTAGGATTTCAGCGTTTGATAGATTAAAAGTCATTTATTTATGGAAAAAAAATTATGCAGATAAAATTCAATTTGAGGTATCAAAACCTGAGCCAACTAAATCATCTTTTGTATTAGAAGGCCTGAAGCTTTTTGACCAAATATTTTTTGTTTTTGAAAAAAGTTCATTTTTTGTGATCTTCCAAAAATTTAAAGTTTTTTCAATATCGTTTTTAATTTCAATTTCGCCCGGGAAATTGTTATAACGATTTATTAATCTAGCTAAATTTATATAGTCAAGATCTTCTGGTATTTTTTTAGTGATAAGGGAATCTATAATGTTTTTGTCTGTTTCATGTAATGGATGAGTTTGCTCGTTACCCATAAATAAATACTGAATCATTTATAAAATTAGCTCACATATTCAAAAATGAAACATTATCTTAATCATATCGGTAAAATAAAATGAAAAATTTAAAGATTAAAGTTATTTATAAATACATAAGACCTTACAAAAAAGAATTCTTATATGGGGCATTAGCTCTCTTATTAGTAAATATACTAAGTGTTGTAATACCCTTAGAGGTAAAAAATATAATTGACCAATTACAAAATGGGTTTTCTTCCGATTTTGTTATTTCTAAATCTTTATGGTTAATATTTTTAGCAACTTGTATGGGTTTAATAAGGTTATTTTCAAGACAGATTGTCTTCGGCATAGGTAGAAAAGTTGAAGTAAATCTCCGTCAAAAACTTTTTGACCATTTACTTATTCAAGATCCAGAATGGATTCAAAAAAAAGGTAGTGGAGACATTATTAGTAGAGCTACAAGCGATGTTGAAAACATAAGAAGACTTCTTGGTTTTACAGTTTTAAGCTTGTGCAACATTGTCTTAGCTTATTCATTCACTATTCCGTCAATGTTTTTGATTAATAAAACATTAACAATATCAGCTTTAATGATATTTCCATTAATCCTTGGAATTGTAAGTCTATTTGGCGGCAGAATGGTTAAACAAAGAAAAGCTCAACAAGAATCATTATCAAAACTTAGTGATCTAATACAAGAAGATCTATCTGGTATAAGCGCCATTAAAATTTATGCCCAAGAGAATGCTGAGAAAAAAGAATTTAACATATACAATAATGACTATCGCAATTCAGCGATAAAACTTGCAAGAACAGCGAGTACTCTATTCCCTTTGTTACAAGGGATTTCTTCAATCTCATTATTGATCTTATTATCATTAGGAACTTTTCAATTAGAAAGTGGATTTATTTCGATAGGTGGTTTAGTAGCTTTAATTCTTTACGTAGAAAGACTTGTCTTCCCAACAGCTCTATTAGGTTTTACCTTAAATACTTTTCAACTTGGTCAAGTAAGTTTAGATCGTGTAGAAGAAATCTTTCAGAACAACCCAAATATTGTTGATAAAGCAGAAACTAAATTTTTAAAAAGAAAGATTAAAGGATTCTTAGAGGCAAAAAATTTAACAATAAAGTATCAAGGATCAAAATTTAATTCATTAAATAGTCTTAATTTTAAAATTTATCCTGGAGAACTTATTGCAATAGTTGGCCCAGTAGGTTGTGGCAAGACAACATTAGCAAAGTCTCTAGGAAGGACTATTGAAATTCCAGACAATCAATTATTTTTAGATGAAATTGATGTAAAAACTTTAAAATTAAGCGATCTTAGAAAAAATATTTCTATCGTTCCTCAAGAAGCATTCTTATTTACTTCTACAATCTCAGAAAACCTAAGTTTTGGAGAACCCAAAGCCTCTAAATATTTAGTTAAAGAAAGCGCTACAAAAGCCGGACTAATTGATGATATCAATAGTTTTCCACAAAGGTTCAAAACTATTGTTGGCGAAAGAGGTATTACATTAAGTGGTGGACAAAGGCAAAGAACTGCACTAGGAAGAGCATTACTTGTTAATTCTCCTATTGTTGTTCTTGATGATGCTTTAGCAAGCGTAGATAATAAAACAGCTGCAAGAATAATAGATGAAATGAGTAATAGAAGTAATAAAACAATTATAATGATTAGTCACCAACTTTCTGTCGCAGCTACCTGTGATAGGGTTTTAGTAATGGATAAAGGAGAAATAGTACAAGAAGGGTCTCATAATGATTTAGTAAAAGTGAATGGGCTATATAAACAACTTTGGGAAAGAGAACTAGCTACCAAAATAGTTAAGAGCTAAAAGTAATTTTTGTTACTTATAATAAAAAGATTTAAATTATGTTTAAATTTCTTAAAAACATTATGAATAATGAGAAGCTAAATCTAAATAATGATGCTTATTTATTACATAGAATATTAAAAACAGATATCAAAAAAGATCCTATTGAAGAGGAAGATGAAATAATTTTTGGATGTGGTTGTTTCTGGGGAGCTGAAAAATGTTTTTGGAAACTTCCCGGAGTTGTCACAACTTCTGTAGGTTATGCTGGAGGCGAAAAAAACAATCCAACTTATTATGAAGTATGTTCAGGATTGACTGGTCATTCAGAAGTTGTAAGAGTCATATGGGATAAAAGGAAAATAGATGTAAGTGATTTATTAAAAATGTTTTGGGAATGTCATGACCCTACTCAAAAAAACAGGCAAGGTAATGATATGGGAACACAATACAGATCAGCAATATATTACAAAAATGAAAATAATATTAAAACCATATTAGCCAGTAAGGAACAATATCAATCTGAGCTAAACAAAAAAAATCTTGGTTTAATTGAAACGGAAATAAAAATGATTGATTCATATTTTTACGCGGAACAATACCATCAACAATATCTTGCATCACCTGGTAGCAGGCAGTATTGTTCCGCTTCACCTACAAAAGTCAAGTTAGGAGCTTTTACTCGAAGCAACTATAAATTAGAAGATTACATATGGGAAAACTTTAATTGGGAAGTTGATAAGTGTGTATTGAGATCTGATAACAATCCTATAAAGAATAACATTTAAATCAATCTAATCTCTATAGTAAATATACGGGGCGTAGCGCAGTTTGGTAGCGCACCACTTTGGGGTAGTGGGGGTCGTGGGTTCAAATCCCGCCGTTCCGATTACTTATCGTCTTCATTTATAAGCGATTTGTATAGTTTATATGAACTTATGCCTACTGCTATGAATGTAAAAGAAGAAAAAAAAGCTAAAACCAATATAGTAAGATTTGAAACTTCCACTTCACCTAGTTGGAAAGATATAAAAATGTTCATTAGAAAGAATTTTTTTTAAAACCTTAACACAATTGCAAAAAATTTTATTTCACATCTAATTATAAATTCAAAAGAATTACAACACCAAAAATAACTCGATAGATAATAAATATTTTCAACCCATTGGAGGAATAATAATTTAATAAGAAATCTATAGCTAATAAAGATGACAAAAATGTCGTAACGAGACCAACAAAAAGAGGGAGAAAACCCAATGAAAAGAAATCATTAAATGAAGAAATAAACTCAACAATCGCAGCAAGAGAAATAGCTGGTATCCCTAAAAGAAAAGAAAATTTTGCAGCTTCGGCTCTTTCCCATCCTGATATTAAAGCGCTAGAAATAGTAATCCCCGATCTTG
This sequence comes from uncultured Prochlorococcus sp., assembly GCA_902612005.1. GTDB lineage: Bacteria > Cyanobacteriota > Cyanobacteriia > PCC-6307 > Cyanobiaceae > Prochlorococcus_A. The sequence continues at coordinate 26,544 of CACMCA010000008.1, forward strand.
AAACACCCGGGAAAATGGAAAATGCCTGAAAGAAACCTATCAAAAAACTATCTGAATAATTATGGTTTTTAATATTAATAGAACCTTTTTTAAAACTATCTGCCAAGTACATAAAAAAAGCCATTAGAAATGAAAGCAATGCTATTGATAAATTTGAACGAAGAATGTTTTCAAAAAAATAAGGGGCAAATAATTTTATACTGCCGCCAAGTAAAACAATTGGGATAGTACCAATCAAAATAGACCTTAATAATCTTTTATGTAAGAGATAGTCAAGAAATTTTTTTGAAGATTGACTTCTAAAATTAAAAATATCACTCCTAAAATACCAAGCTATAGCTAAAACACTTCCAAGTTGAAGGGTGGCTGACAAAGAGGTGCCGGGATCATCAATGCCTAAAAAAATAGATATAACTTTTAAATGAGCTGTACTACTTACAGGAATAAATTCTGTCAACCCTTGAATTAAGCCATATAAAATAAATTTTAAATATTCCAAAAATTTATCAAATTACCTAATTAATTAATAGCAATCCACATTTAAGAATTAAAAGCTAATATAGAAAAATGAAAAAAAAATCCATTTTAATATTATTTTTTCTTTTTTCCTTAATCTTTTCTGGTTCTGCAAAAGCTAATTATTGGTTAGTAATTGGAACTTATAGACAAGGGCCCGGTAGAAGGCCTGAGGTTAGTGGAATAACAAGTCCTTCAATACATTCTATTCCCATGAAAGATTTAAATACATGTAAAAAGGCAGGCGAAAAAATTACAAATGAAATATATAAACCTGTTAGGCAATTTGATAGTAGATGGACATGTGTATTTAGAGGTGATTAAGAATTAAGTTACCTTTTAACATCGTGAGCACATCCATCTCCTTTATAGTTTTCACTCTCGTAAAAATCATTTTTTGTTCCAAAATAAACTGTTAATAAAACAAACGGTAAGCTTAATATAAATAATGTAGTTGTTAAATCCATAGTGTTAACTTAGTTGGTAAGGTTATGAAAATTAAAAAAACCAAATGTTCATGAAACTTAGGTTTAATAATCTGTAGGTCCTTTAATTCCAAGATAAAAGAAGGCTCCTAAACCAACTAAAAGTAAAACTCCGGCGATAGCTGCAGAAGGAACAAAACCTCCTATTGCAAAGGAAGAAAAATAATTCATCTATAAAACAAAAACTAGTTAGATAATATCAATAAAAACTAAGTAATTGTAAAAAATTTTGACTCGAAGACAAATAGAGAATATCCGTCTTAAGCCACTAAAGTCGAATCTTCATTATCAGCAGAAATTCTTATTCTCTCTTCCAACTTAGGGCCATATAATTCATTTCCCCAAATTTCCACTCTTGAGTCATTTGGGGCCATAAAAGTAAGAATGTCAGTAGGAAATAAAACTCTCTCTAAAAAAAAATTTGATGGGCCAATACATCTCAAGACAACCATTCTACAGCCTTCATTTTTGTAAGAAAACTCAACCATCTCTAAACAACAAAAATATCACCAATTAAACACCATTTAGAGCTAAAAAAAATGTATAAAAAATTACTGAAAAAAAAAGAACTTTAGAAAATGCTATAAATTCAATCCAGCCTTAACTAAATTTCTTTCTTGATCAATTAATAAAAGCGCATAAGAATTTATAAAATCAAAACTTTTATGAGGAATAGAGACATTAAGCATTCTCAAGAAATTAGATAATTTTTCATCTTTTAGAGCTTTTCCCTTTTGTAAGAACATTTCTTTTTCTTGATTTGTTTTCCACATATTCATATATTCAATCTTCAAGGGCTTTAAGTGCCAAATACTGTCTATTAAAGTCCAAATATCTAAATATTCGTTCAGGTTGTTTTGGATGGTTAATATATAAGAAGATTCATCAAGACTTAAATTTGTTGTATTTGTTGAGGAATCATTTATTTCAATAGAGTAAGGTTTTACTCCCAGAAACCATCCCTCAAGAATTAATAAATCAGGATTATCTAATCTCCAATGAGATCTATCTCCTAATCCATTTCTTAAAGATTTATCAAAAACTGGTACATTTAATTCTCCATTTTTCTTCCAATTTAATAATTTTTCTTGCATTAATTTTACCGAATGACTGCCAGGGAAACCTCTTGAAACGTTCCAAGGGTTATTCTTAATGGCTAATTTCATTTCATCTGATGGGAGATAAAAATCGTCAATTGAAATAACAGCAATTTTGAAATTTAATTTTAACGATATTGCTTCGAGCCATTTACCAAGTGTTGTCTTTCCTGTACCAGGTAGAGCTGAGATCCCAATTATTTTTCTTTCAGTAAAATTATTGTGAAATTTATAAGCCTGAGATAAAAGAGGTAAAGCTAGTCCCCAAATCCAATCATTATTTACTTTATTATTCCAATATTGATCAATTGATAGGATGTTTCTTTGATTATTCCAAAAATTGAACCAATCATCCAAAGATTCCCAACCAATATCAATAATTAATTTTTCAAAATTATCAAGAGGAAAATTAATATCTAAATCTTTCATCGTTCTAACTTAGTTTTCGCTTATTTATCAATTTATTGATTTCATTTTTCCAACCATATCCATTTGGTTCAGAAGCTAAAGTAAATTCCAAATCTTCTAATTGATTTAGTAAATTTAAATTAGGACCATCTATTCCAGGAATAACAATTTTAATATCTGAATTTAAAAGTAGAGGTAAATCATTTGGAGAATCGCCCAAACCTATAATTTCAATATTTTGAATATTTGAATATTCTTTAAGAGCATTTATTGCTTTACCTTTATTCGATTTTGTAGATAATAAGTGACTCATTCTATTTCCCTTAAAAATAACAACATTGAATTTTTTACAACAGATTTTAATTTTCTCTTCTAGAAAGCTTGGCGGATTTAAAAAAGGCATGCTCCAGTGTCTATCACGCATTAAGTTCAATGAGTTTCCTTCTAAACCTGTGAGCTGAGTTGCTTCTTGATCAGTGAGATCATTAAGAGGAGTAAGTTTGTAATCAATTTCATTAGAAATGAAATTTAAAATCTCTTCAAGGAATTCGTATTTTATTCCAAGAATAATTTCTCCATTAACTCTTTTAAGAGTTTCACCATATATTGCCGCACCATTTTCAACAATATAGGGATCAGTTAAATTGAGTTCATTCCTAATAACTTTTACCTCTGCTGCCGTTTTGCTTGTACATAGGATTAAAGGTATAGATAATTTTTGTAGTGTTTTTATTGTTTCTTTAGCAGGTGTTAAATCATATGAGTGATCCATTAATGTACCATCTACATCACTCACTACCCAAATAGACGAATTTTCAATCATTTTTATAAAGCACTAAGCCAAATAACTTGAAAAGGATCAAGACTAATATTTTTCCAATTGTATTTAGTGGAAGTTAAAAAATCTTGAGTATTGAAATCATTATCAATTATTTTTGGCAGATCATTATCATTCAACTGATAATTTATTTTATTTTCAGTCATATTATGAATCGCAAAAACAGATTCAGGCCCTTTACTTCTTTTGATTACAACAATATCACTTCTACCTTTAGACAAACATTTCATTTCTGAACAAGGATGAAATTGCTTTAATTCTGATCTGACATTCATTGCATTACGAAGAAATTTTAAATTTTTATTGGCATTAGATTCAGGATTATTTAAAACAGATAAAAGATTATCTAATTTAAATTTTTCTCTATTGAGGTCTCTTCTTTGACCTGTCATAGAAAAACTTTTGATATCATTTTCTGAGGCAAGTAATGCTGGCAAATAAAATGCAGGGACACCTTTCAAAGCCATTACTAGTAACTGAGTCAAGATAAATCTCTCAAACTGGAATCGATTAGAATCTCTACTGGAATCTTCCATTGCGCTCCACCAACTAATATTCAATTCATAGGGTTTATCATCACCATTTGATAAGCGTCTATGACTTACTAAGCCCCCTCTTTTTTCACAATTAATTAATAAATTTTTAATTCTCTGCTCATTCATTAAACCCTCAAGAGCTCTTAAACCAACACCATCATGTGATGCAGTGAAATTAAATAATGTAGTATCGTCAGGCAATATTGGCCAATCAAAAATCCATGAGTTTAGAATATCAGCCCTTGAAGTAATAATTGCCTCTAAGAGAAGAGGAGGCAATGGGAAATTATATGCCATATGGGCTTCATCATCAGAAATCAGATAAGATAAATTTTCCTTTTGAGGAACATTAGTTTCTGTTATTAAAACGCCATCGTCAAGAAGATTATTTAAAAAAACTCTTAAGAGTTTCACAATTGAATGTGCTTTTGGCAAATGTAAGCACGTTGTCCCTGACTCCTTCCAAATAAAACCTACAGCGTCAAGCCTGAACCATTTAATTCCATTAAATAAATAAGTAATAATTAAATTTAAAAACTCAAGAGTCATTTTTGGATTATGCCAATTCAAATCAATTTGATCTGGACCAAAAGTTGTCCAAACTTGTTTCAGGCCATCATCAGTATTTATTTGAGAAAATAAGGAGGAACTTCTTGGTCTAACTACATTTGACCAATCAAGATTTTGTTTCGGTGAAAAAACATTTGATATGCCAGGTTCTTGAGATTTTATAAATTGTTGAACCCATGGGTGAGAAGATGAAACATGGTTAAGTACCAAATCAGCCATCAAATCATGATTTTTAGAAATACTCTTGAGATCATCCCAAACACCAAATTTTTCTTCTAAGGAGTCATAACTCGAAACTGCAAAACCTCCATCGCTTGTGGATCTTAAAAAAGGAAGAATGTGTACAACTTTAGAAAGACTGCCAAAATGATTACTTAATATCTTCCTGAGAGTTATTAATGTTGCCTCGCCATTTTTATAAATACTATCTGCATAAGTTATCAAAACCGAATGAGATTGATTCCACCTTTCCTTATCTCTTATTTCTTCATAAGCAGATTTCTCTGAGAAATCATCTAAAATCTGCAATAATTGATTTGAAATAAAATTAATTTCTTCTGTAGTATTATTTGAATAAATTGTTTTTAACAATTTATCAACTTTTAATCTATCTAATTTTTTCTCTGAATCAATTTGCTTCACTTTGAAAAAATCATCGAAGTATTAATACCATTCTGCACATCAATTAGAAAATGGACTTTCAACAAGGGTTAATCACAACAATACATGAATATGGAGTCACAAGAAATTTACTTAAAGAATTAAACAAAAGTCTTAAAAAAAGATCAACTAGTATTTTAATACCCTGCTTATACGAAGAGTTTGAGCGTCCAGCATTAAAAGATATAAGAGAAGTTTTAAAAACCCTTACAGGTTTAAATGAATTAGTAATTGCTCTCTCTGCAAAAACTGTTGAGCAAGTTAAAGCAGCAAAATCATTTTTTGACTCAATGCCATTCCCAGTTCACGTTCAATGGACAAATTCTCCATCTGTAATAGATCTGTTAAAAAGTCAAGAAAAAAATGGGTTAGAACTTTTAGGAACCCCAGGTAAAGGATGGGCTGTCTGGCAAGGCATAGGAGTTGCGACTAGAAAATCAGAAGTTGTTGCTCTTTTTGATGCTGATATAAGAACTTTTAGTCCTTTGTATCCTTCAAGAATGATACTTCCACTTCTAGATGAATCATTTGGAATATCTTATGTAAAGGCCTTTTACAGCAGGTTATCCTTAGAAACAAATCAATTACAAGGTAGAGCTACAAGATTATTTGTGGGTCCTTTATTAGCAAGTCTAGAGCAGTTAGTTGGGAAGGGCCCCTTTTTACAATATCTTCAATCATTTAGATATCCGTTAGCAGGCGAGTTTGCTTTTACTAAAGATCTTGCAATGAATTTACGAATTCCATGTGATTGGGGTTTAGAGATAGGTCTATTATCAGAGGTTTATAGAAACGTGAGAACCTCCAAAATAGCTCAAGTTGACCTAGGTTTGTTTGATCATAAACATAAGAATATTGGTGATTCATCTAAAGAAGGATTGCAAAAAATGTGTACAGAAATACTTTCAAGTGTTTTAAGAGGTCTCATGGAACATCAAGCAGAGACCTTAACAAGTACTCAACTAGCGACTTTAGAAGTTCTCTACAAAAGAGTTGGAGAAGATCGGGTTAAACAATTTGGATTAGATTCAGCAGTTAATCAACTTCCATACGATAGGCACGAAGAGGAACTATCAGTACAAAAGTTTGCGAAACTATTGAGACCGGCTACAGAAGATTACTTAGCTTGCCCTACGACACAGCAGTTACCAAGTTGGTCAAGAGTTCTTTCTTGTGAGAACAAACTTCAAGAAGATTTGGCAGTTGCTGGGTCAAAGGACATTAAGACAAGTGAAAAAGAATTAATTAAAAACTTCTAGAGTAAAAAGTACCTTTGAGCCATTGGGACCACATCAAGTGGTTCACAAGTAAGAAGTTCTCCATCGGAAAAAACTTCATATGTTTGAGGATCAACTGAAATATTTGGCAGCTTAGAATTGAGTTTTAAATGTGTTTTATTGATATTTCTTGTATTTTCTACAGCAATGCAATTCTTTTGCAATCCTAATTTATTTGGGATATCTTGATCAATTGAATTTTTACTTAAAAAAGTAAAAGAACTCTTAATTAGAGATTGGCCGAAACTTGCAAACATAGGACGACCATGTACAGGACCTGGAGTAGGAATTGAAGCGTTTGCATCACCCATTTGGGACCAAACTATAGATCCTCCTTTAACAACTAATTCAGGCTTGACCGCAAAAAAAGAAGGTTTCCACAATACAAAATCAGCAATTTTACCCTTTTCTATAGACCCAACATGTTTATCAATACCATGTGCTATTGCAGGATTAATTGTAACTTTAGAAATATATCTCTTAACTCTAAAATTATCGTTTCTATCAGAATCCTGCAATAGCGGCCCTCTTTGCAATTTCATTTTATGAGCAGTTTGAAAAGTTCTTGTAATTACTTCCCCAACTCTTCCCATAGCTTGGGAATCACTAGCAATAATTGAAAAGGCACCTATATCATGCAAAATGTCCTCTGCAGCAATAGTCTCTCTTCTGATTCTTGATTCAGCAAATGCAATATCTTCTGGGATTTTAGAATCTAAATGATGACAAACCATTAACATGTCAAGATGTTCTTCTAATGTGTTCCTCGTATAGGGTCTTGTTGGATTAGTACTACTTGGAAGAACATTTTTTTCACCACAAATTTTTATAATGTCAGGAGCATGACCTCCACCTGCTCCTTCGGTATGAAAAGTATGAATAGTTCTTCCTGAAATAGCGTTGATAGTATCTTCAACAAAGCCTGCCTCATTCAAAGTATCAGTATGAATACATACTTGAACATCAAACTTATCTGCAACATTAAGACAAGAATTTATTGTAGAGGGAGTCGTTCCCCAATCCTCATGAAGCTTTAATCCACATGCACCAGCTTCAACCTGATCAATAAGATTTCTCTCGTTTGTTGAATTTCCTTTTCCAAAAAAACCTAAATTCATGGGAAATGCTTCTGCAGATTGAAGCATTCTTGAAATATGAAAAGATCCTGGAGTACAGGTAGTAGCATTTGTGCCAGTTGCAGGTCCTGTTCCTCCTCCCAACATTGTTGTGATACCCGAGGCTAGTGCCGTCTCAATTTGTTGGGGACAGATAAAGTGAATGTGGGTATCTATTGAACCTGCAGTAAGAATGTGACCTTCACCAGCTATTACCTCAGTTGAGGCACCAATAACAATATCGACATTATCCTGGATATCGGGATTACCAGCCTTACCAATTTCAAAAATCAATCCATCTTTTATACCTACATCCGCCTTAATTATTCCCCACCAATCTACGATCAAAGCATTAGTTATTACAGTGTCTACAGCTCCATCTTCTCTTCTTACTTGAGACTGTCCCATCCCATCTCGAATAACTTTACCCCCTCCGAATTTAACTTCATCTCCGTAAGTAGTTAAATCCTTTTCTACTTCAATAAAAAGTTCGGTATCAGCAAGCCTTACTCTATCCCCGGTAGTGGGTCCATAAGTTTGAGCATAAGTATTTCTTTCAATTTTGTAGGACATAATTTTAAGTATCTAAAGATCCGTTAACTAATGAATTAAAACCATATGCAATTCTTAAACCTTTATATGGAACTAATTTGACATAAGTTGTATCTCCAGGTTCAAACCTAATTGCTGTTCCTGCAGGAATATCAAGACGCATACCAAGTGTTGATTCTCGATCAAAAATTAAAGCCTTATTTGCTTCAAAAAAATGATAATGAGATCCAAGTTGCACTGGTCTATCTCCAGAATTAGATACTTTTACTGTTTTAACTTCCTTACCAAGATTTAATTCGATTTCACCTTGTTCAGAAATTATTTCGCCAGGAATTAAATTACTCATAACTAATTAATTGGATTGTGAATAGTAACTAACTTTGTCCCATCAGGGAAAACTGCTTCTATTTGAACTTCATCAACCATTTCAGGAATGCCCTCCATAACTTGTGATTTTGAAAGCCAGGAAGTGCCCTCTGACATTAATTGACTTACACTTTTTCCATCACGAGCTCCTTCAAGAACTTGAAAACTCAAAAAAGCAATTGTTTCAGGATAGTTAAGCTTAAGACCTCGACTAAGCCTTCTTTCAGCTAAAAGCGCAGCAGAAAAAATCAATAATTTATCCTTTTCTTGTGGTGAAAGATGCATAATAAAAAATTAATCTATAAATTCTTAAAAAAGGTTCTTTCTGAACATAATTAATAATTCATAGAATCTTGTAAAGGCCATACACCTTGATATTTTGGCTCACAAAATCCACAAACAGACCTAATTTGTTTCCAAATACAAAAAAAACATTTCCTAGCATCTTGAGAAGAACTTCCGAGGAATCTTACAGAGATGCCATTTTCAAGGATTCCAATAGATAAATTATTATCAGATTCATTGAAAATCTTTTTTATATTTCCCACAAGATTATTTATTTTTGACTTGGGAAAATCTTTTTCGCAAATCCAAATTAAGGATCCAAAAACAGGCATATAATCCATACCTGACTTGGCCACATAACTTACATTAGATAATTCAATTTGATCAACATATTCCCAATCATCATATAAATCATTATTTCTAATAATTTCTAATTTAGACCTAAAAACTCCTCTCTCAATAGATTCTCCGGAAGAAGATCTTCCAAGTCTAATTAAATCAGTAAATAAAAAACTTGAAGTTTCTGACATAGATACTTTAAACTTTTGATCATATAAACCATTTGCAAAGATAATTGTTTCTTGGGGGAGATATTCCAAATGAGAATTATCAAGAATCTTTATAAGATTTTTTTGCTTTGAAAAAGTTCCTTTTGGATTAATTTTAGATATTCCAACTGATCCATATACTTTCTGAGCTGAAGAAGTAGTCAACAACACCTTAGAGTTTTTTTCAAGATTTACCTCAAACTCAAGTAAATCGCCTCCAACCAATCCCCCTGCGGTATGAAGAACAGGTAATATGCATCTCCCTTCTTGATCATGAGTAGACTTTAATAACTTGTAAGGAGAAGTTGATTTAGATTTGAAGATTGTTTTATCAACATTTCCTAAACTTGCTTTATTATTGAAAAAATTTAAGAAACAATTACCTTCCCAAGAAGTTTTAATCATAAATTGTTTTCTTTAATTACTAAATTAAAGTAACCAAAAATTTTGATTATGAAAATGAATAAACAAATAGTTGTAACTGATTGGATTAAGGAAAAACCTCGATTAGGTTCATTTTTAAAACTTACACTAAGTTCAGATGAAAGAAGAATCTTAAGAGGTAGAAGATTAACAGATTGTGATCAAGAAATAATTTTACAATTACCTAGAGAGGGCAAATTAAATGATGGAGATATTCTTTCAACGAATGAGTCCAATTTTTTTGTAGAAATAATTGCCAAAACAGAAAATTTAATTGAAATAAGTTCAAATTCTAAAATTGAGCTTATTAAAACTGCTTATCATCTAGGGAATAGGCATGTAGAAGTTGAAATTGAAGAAGACATTCTCCTAACAAAAGGTGATTACTTAATTGAAAATATGCTTAAAAATTTTAATGTTCATATCGTAAATACACAGAAAAAATTTTTTCCAGAAAGAGGTGCCCATAGTCATGAGTAAAAGTCACTTATTAAAGTATTTATTGATAAGCCCTAACTTACCAGTTGGAGGATTTTGTTATTCGGAGGGGTTGGAAAGTTACCTTAATACTAACGATTTAATAGACTCAAATTCGGTAAAAGAATTAATCATAAGTGAACTAAAAATTGGCCAGATAAGACTAGATTCCAGACTATTATTGGAATTTTTTGATATTTTCAATGAGTTAAACGACGGCAAAAATCTAAAAAGTAATTTGCGAAAGCTATTGAGTTTGGATAAATGGATCCTCTCATCAAAAGACTCTGTCGAAATGAGAGAACAACAAACTCAAATGGCAAAATCTCTCTTTGATTTAAACAAAGAATTTGGATTTGAATATTTATATAAAAAAAATAAAAAAAACTCTTGGCCTTTAGCGTGGAGTTGGTCTTGTTATTGTTTTGAAATTACGAAATTAGAAATGGTTGAGAATTTTTTCTACGCATGGAGTGCAAACCAGCTAAGTGCAGCATTAAGGATTATTCCAATTGGCTCAACAAAAGCACAATTAATTCAAAGAGACTTATTAGCAACAATTTCAAAAGTTTCTAAAGAAATCATGGACAAAGAAATTGATGACATCTATTTTGGCAATGTGGGTTTAGCTATGGCACAACAAAATCATAATGACCTTTATACAAAACTTTTTAGAAACTAATTTATGAGCAGTAAATTGAGAGTTGGGGTTGCTGGGCCTGTAGGTTCAGGGAAAACTGCATTAGTTGAGACTCTATGCTTAAGCCTGAACAAAAATTATGAGATTGCTGTTGTAACCAATGATATCTACACCAAAGAAGATGCAAACTTTTTAATAAATAAAAAAGTTTTAGAAGAAGGAAGGATTATTGGTGTAGAAACAGGTGGTTGTCCTCATACAGCGATAAGGGAGGATTGTTCATTAAATAAAAATGCAGTGTTAGATTTAGAAAATAAATATAATCCTTTAGATTTTGTTTTTGTGGAAAGTGGAGGTGATAATTTGGCATCTAGTTTTAGTCCAGAACTTGTAGATTTATCAATTTATGTGATTGATGTATCTGCTGGAGACAAAATTCCTAGAAAAGGGGGACCAGGGATAACAAGGTCAGATTTACTATTAATAAACAAAATTGACTTAGCAGATATGGTTGGTGCAGATTTAAAAATCATGAAAAGTGATACGGAATTCATGAGAAAAGGGAAACCTTGGTTTTTTACCAACCTTAGTAGCGGCAAAGGAGTTGAAGAAATAACTCGATTTTTAGAATCACACTTACCTAAATAAGGGAACAACAAAAGGTGTGATTACTAAATATATTGGATTCAACAAAAAGTTACGACTGATACAAAACTAATCCTCACTCGTTAATAACTTTTACTTTATCCCCCTAATGAGGGTCAATTTCCTAATTTATCCTAATTCATGAGAATTTCAAGGCGTATTATGGCAGGATTAGCTACTGCCTCACTCGCGGTCACAGCAACTTCATGCGGTGGAGGTGGAACCTCCGAAAGTTTCGATGACACGGTAACCGTTGGTATTTTGCATTCATTATCAGGAACAATGGCGATTTCTGAATCAACTCTTGTTGATACTGAAAAAATGGCTATTGAAGAGATAAATGCTGCTGGTGGTGTAAAAGTTGGCGGCAAAAGCTACAAAATAGAGTACATAGTTGAAGATGGTGCATCTGACTGGCCAACTTTTGCTGAAAAATCTAAGAAACTTATAGACCAAGACGGAGTTCCTGTCGTATTTGGCGGTTGGACATCTGCAAGTAGAAAGGCAATGCTACCTGTCTACGAATCAAAAGATGCTTTCCTTTACTATCCAATTCAATATGAAGCTCAAGAATGTTCTAACAACATTTTCTATACAGGAGCTACACCAAACCAACAGTCAGAACCTGCAACAGATTTCATGTATAAGCGTTCTCCAGCAGCTGGTGGAGATTTCTTCCTTGTAGGATCAGATTATGTTTTCCCAAGAACTTCTAATACAATTACAAAAGCTCAAGTAGCTCAGTTAGGAGGTAAAGTTGTAGGTGAAGATTACCTGCCATTAGGAAATACCGAAGTTGCTCCAATTATCTCAAAAATCAAGAAGGCACTTCCTGAGGGTGGAATAATCATTAATACACTTAATGGTGACCAAAACGTTGCTTTCTTCAAACAGATTCAAGACGCAGGTATCACTCCTTCAAGTGGCTACTACGTAATGAACTATTCAATTGCTGAAGAAGAGATTAGTACAATCGGACCTGAGTTCCTTGAAGGTCACTACGGAGCTTGGAACTATATGATGTCAATTGATACTCCTGCATCTAAGAAATTTGCTGCAAGTTTCAAGAAAAGATGGGGAGCAGATCGTGTTGTAGCTGATCCTCAAGAATCAGCTTATAACATGGTTTACTTATGGAAACAGGCAGTAGAAGATGCTGGAACATTTGACGACAACGCAGTAAGGGAAGCCCTAGTTGGACAAAAATTTGATGCTCCTCAAGGTCCTGTTGAAGTTATGCCTAATCACCACTTATCTCAAACAGTAAGAATTGGAGAAATTAATGCAGAGGGTGGATTTACAATTCTTGAAGAGACAGGAGTTGTTCTTCCTCAAGCATGGAACCAGAAGCATCCAAGTTCAAAAGGATTTGCATGCGACTGGACAGATCCTTCAAAAGGAGAAAAGTATAAGCTTTAATTTAATTAAAACTTATACTAAAAATAAAAGGAGGTTAACACCTCCTTTTTATTTTATATAATCAAATTTTTCTTTATTTTTTAAATTGGAGTTACTTCTCGATAGTCTTTTTAATGGTGTTGCAATCGGATCTGTATTACTTGTTGCTGCATTGGGTTTAGCAATTGTTTTTGGCCTCATGGGTGTAATTAACCTTGCCCATGGAGAACTTATGATGCTTGGGGCTTACACAACATACGTTACACAATTAATTTTCAAATTACCTATATTAAAATCCTTCTACAATTCATACATAATAGTTTCAATTTTCCTCGCTTTTATTGTAAGTGGCGTAGTAGGCATTCTGCTAGAAAAAACTATAATAAGAAAGCTTTATGGAAGTCCACTAGAAACGCTTCTCGCTACATGGGGAGTAAGCTTAATTCTTCAACAATTTGTCAGAAGTGTACCTTTAGCTTATGGGACTGGTCTCGTTATAAGTCTGATAATTGGTTTATTATTACCAACAACGTTTCCTTCAAAAATAAAAGAATCTATAAATTTCAAATATTTTAAATTTAGTTCTTGGATCATTGCTGCTTTAACTGGAGTCCTAACAGGTAACATAATCTCATCCTCTGTCAGCAAACTTAGTAGAGCGAGTGCGCGTAATGTTGATGTAACTGCCCCCTCATGGATGAGAGGTCAAGTAGAAATTATTGGCACTGCATTTCCTAAAACAAGATTAATGATAATAGTCATTACTGTAATCTCTGTAATAGCAATAACATTATTTCTTAATCAAAGTGCATGGGGGATGCGCATAAGAGCAGTTACTCAGAACCGACAAATGAGCGATTGCCTTGGTATATCTACTGAAAAAGTAGATATTATTACTTTTGGGATAGGCTCTGGATTAGCAGGAGTCGCAGGCGTAGCAGTATCACTTTTAGGTTCTGTAGGACCAAATGTTGGAGGAAACTATATAGTGGGTTGTTTTATGGTTGTAGTGCTTGGAGGAGTAGGAAATTTATTAGGAACAGTGCTTGCTTCATTTGGAATAGGAATAATGACAGATTTAATTGGCGCTGGAAGACTCTTATCAATATGGCCAGATATGCCTTTACCTCTATCAAACACAATCAACTTTTTTGCGACAACAAGTATGGCAAGGGTAATGATTTTTGCATTAATTGTTATATTCTTGCAATTTAAACCTACAGGTTTATTTCCTCAAAAAGGAAGGATGGTTGAAAACTAATGCCCTTAAGTAAAATTAAATTTGATAAAAAAATAGTATTATCACTTTGGATAATATTAATAGCCTTAATTATTGCAGCACCAACTCTTCTCCCTGTATTTAGACTAAATCTTCTAGGAAGATACTTATCCTTGTCCATAGTTGCTCTTGGAGTTGATCTTATTTGGGGATATACAGGTTTACTAAGTCTTGGACAAGGTATATTTTTTGCACTAGGTGGCTATTGTGCTGCAATGTATTTGCAAATAACTAGTTCCTCTGAATTTCCAAATAATATTCCTGAATTTTTTGCTTTATATGGTGTAGAAAAATTACCTTTTTTCTGGGAACCGTTTAGATCGCCAGTTTTCACCTTCTTCGCTATCTGGATAATTCCAGCATTAGTTGCTGGTCTAATTGGATTTCTTGTTTTTAGAAATAGAATAAAAGGGGTATATTTTTCTATACTTACGCAGGCTTCTCTTCTTGTATTCTTTAACTTCTTTAATGGACAACAAAAACTAATAAATGGAACAAATGGATTAAAAACAGATGTAACACAACTATTTGGTCAAATGGTTGGGTCTGAATCAATGCAAAGACTCTTCTTCTGGGTAACTGCATTCCTAGTAATAGCAGCATGGTTTTTCGCAAAGTGGGTAGTTAAAGGCAGATTTGGCAATATTCTTATAGGAATTCGAGATGATGAACCAAGAGTTAGGTTTACAGGATACAATCCAGTTATATTCAAGACGATAATATTTTCTATTGCTGGGGGTCTCGCTGGAATTTCGGGAGCTTTATATACTGTTCAGTCTGGAATAGTATCACCTCAATTTATGACAGTTCCCTTTTCTATAGAAATGGTTATATGGGTCGCAGTTGGAGGAAGAGGAACTTTATTGGGAGCGATACTAGGAGCAGTTTTCATCAATTATGCAAAAAGTCTCGTAAGTGAAGCTTTACCTGCTAGCTGGATGTTTATTCAAGGAGGATTATTTATCTTAGTTGTAACAGCTTTACCAGAAGGAGTTTTAGGATGGATACAAGGAAATGGTCCTAGGAATCTTCTTCAAAGATTTGGTTTAAAAAGAAAGATTGAAACCTATCCAAGCTTAGAAATTAATAATAAGGAGCAAAAATAATGAATAATAAAGATCTTCTAAATTTAATAGATATTACTGTTAGTTTTGAGGGTTTTTTAGCTCTTAACGAACTTAATTTAAATTTAAAGAAAGGAGAATTAAGAGCTGTAATAGGACCCAATGGCGCAGGTAAAACAACTTTTCTTGATGTGATAACTGGGAAGGTTAAACCAACAAAAGGGGAAGTACTTTTTAAAGGAAAATCATTAGTAGGAAGAAAGGAACATAAAATTGCCAGACTTGGAGTTGGAAGAAAATTCCAAAGTCCAAGAATATTTGAAAATCTAACAGTTAAAGAAAATCTTGAAATATCAGTAACAACTCCTAAAAGTCCCTTAAACCTTATAAATAAAAATATTATGGATGACCAGATTAATGAGATTGAACATCTTATGAAAATTGTTAATTTAACTCAAAAAGTTGATTCAAAAGCTGGATCCTTATCACATGGCCAAAAACAATGGCTCGAGATAGCCATGTTAGTAGGACAGAAGCCAGATTTAATGTTAGTAGATGAACCTGTTGCAGGTTTAACTGATGAAGAAACTGATCTTACAGCTGATTTATTAAAATCTTTATCAGGAGAAAATACCGTAGTGGTAATAGATCACGATATGGAGTTTATAAGAAGACTTGATAGTAATGTATCAGTATTAAATCAAGGCACAGTATTATGTGAAGGGACAATGGAAAGTATACAAAAGGACCAAAAAGTTATTGACGTTTATCTAGGAAGACCTGAGGATTAGATATGGAAAATTTACTGGAAATTAAATCATTAAATACATATTATGGCGAGAGTCATATTCTCAGAGATGTAGATTTAAATGTTCAATCAGGTGAAATGGTTTGTTTGATTGGAAGAAACGGAGTTGGCAAAACAACCTTATTGAAATCACTTATTGGTTTATTAAAACAAAAAAAAGGCGATATTTATTTAATTGGCGAAAATATCAATAGAAAAGCACCTCATCAGAGGGCTAGGAAAGGAATGGCTTACGTTCCTCAGGGGAGAGAAATTATTCCATATCTATCAGTTGAAGAGAATCTTATGTTAGGAATGGAGTCTCTACCAGGTGGATTATCTAAGAACAAGAAAATAGATCCATTTATTTATGATCTCTTCCCAATCCTAAAAGATTTTCTTCAAAGGAAAGGAGGAGATCTTAGTGGAGGCCAACAACAGCAGTTAGCGATTGCAAGAGCATTGCTGGGTAAACCTCAACTTCTATTGCTGGACGAACCAACGGAAGGTATTCAGCCGAATATAGTTTTAGACATTGAAAATGCAATTAACCAGATAATTAGAGATACAGGAATTGGTGTTTTATTAGTTGAACAACACTTGCATTTTGTAAGACAAGCCAATAGATATTATGCGATGCAACGCGGAGGTATTGTTGCTAGCGGAAATACTAGTGAGTTGAGTCAAGCAGTAATAGATAAGTTCTTAAGTGTTTAAATAAATTATCTTATATTGCTAAAAACTTTTATTCATTTTTCGCATCTTATAAGGTCTATACTATTTGGATGCTCATTTATATACTTATTAAATTCCATTGCTAGTGTTCTAGCCTCGTAAGCGTCAAAAGCATAAAAACAATTTTCTAATCTTATATTTTGAAAATCACGGTAGTGCACTGTATATGGCTTCAGAATATTATTTTTGTTCATTTTATTTTGCTAAAAAGCAATAATTTCATATCTCAACCATGCATATGTTCATAAATTTAAAGTACATCTTTTGTTGTTATCAAAACAAATCGACTTAAATTATGTATTCAAAGATACTTTATAGAGAAAAAATATTTATTCTATTTTTTTTTGGAATTTTTCTTTTGTCCTTCTATTAAGAAAACAAATTTCGATAAAATATAACCAAAAACTGGAACCCAAAACTTTTCATAAAAAAATTTCATAAAAAATTAAGCTGCTAGAGACTCGTTATCTTCAATTTCAGTTTTATTTATAAGCTTCAAATCTAAAGAATAAAATAAATGTTGCATAAGTAGAAAATCAAGTTCCCCTTTTAAAAGATTAACATCGGACGAAAGTAGATCGTCAACAAAATCATCAAAAGTATCTGAAAGAGGATTCACAATTTAAAATTTTTTGCCATTATCATCGCATTAACAATAAAAGTCAACCAAATTAGAATATTAATTTTCAAATTTTTAAAAAATTAATGGATAAAGACTAAAAAATTTAAATAATAAATATAAACAAGCAAAATAATAGATTTAATATCAAGCTCAGAGTCTTTGAATTAAATTTCATTTATCTTGCTTTTCTTAATTTTATATCTCCTAATTAGCATTATCAAAACGAAAATACACATACTTGCTAAAAAAAAATTTAAAGAAATCATCATCAAACCATTTAATTTATTTATAGCAGAACTATTGATGTGCCAATTAGAAAAGATTCACTTAGAAGTTTTTAGAATTAATAAATTGTTGTCGAATTCAAATCTGATATTTAAAGAAATAAATTTAAAATTATTTTTTAATTAACTCGAAGTAACCATTTTTATTTAATAAGTACTTATCAAACCAAAGGGTTAATAGATTGTCTAATCCTATTCCATTCATTTTATTAATTTGTGAAGTCTTATAGTCTGAAAGTGCAAGTAATAAATAAGGAAAAATCATATCAGAAACCCCTTTTGGCAATTTTTCTAAAGGTACTCCATGAGCCCTATCCCATAAAATTTGCATATCCTGAGAGAACAAAGAACTCCAATAACTAAAATTACAATATAACTTGTCTGGAGGGAGTAGATTGACTGATAAAACTGGGAAAGATGAATTCATAGGAATAATATTTTATGTATAAATTGAATTTAGGTTTTGAGATGTTTCTAAATAATTTCTAAAATGCAAATATCCCATAAATACAAATTAAACTTAACGCACAGTACAGCACTTAGCAACACTTTTTAATTGTTGTATTTATCCATCATTTCCTGAAATTTAAGGAATGATAAAAACTTTTTATAAGTTTGCAAGTCAAAATTCTCTTGATTTGGTTCATTTGAATGAGTAGATTTTCTAGGATTGAGATAATTTCCTAATTTAGTATCAATTGGAGGTTTTGCATTGTTTATAAAATCACCAGAATTATCAGTTAAATTTTGGGAAAGATTATTATTAATAATATATGATTGAGTTACTTTACCATTTTTTTTATTAAATATTCCTCTTATAGAAAGTGCTTCCTCTACCAATATACTTATTATTTTTGAATTACTTAAATTGTTCACTATACTTAAATCATCAATTATTCTCATAACATCTTCTCTAGGAATAAAACCAACTCTTTTTTTCTTAGTAGGCATTTAAAAATTTATTAAAGTTCAGCACTTGACTGTAATAAGTGTTGCACTATATTCATTATAAGTCAATTAAATACTAATGATTTTACCAACAACCTTAATGTTAGGAGCCCTTGGATATCTCTTCTACACATCAAAAAAAGAACTTTCACTAGATCACCATAACCCTACAGAGAACAAAAAAGAAAATGATGATTTATATAAAGATTTGGAAGATCTATTTATATAAAATTACTGCATATGTTTTTAAGAACTTTGTTTCTTAACTTAAAGATATACAAAACCTTAAAGATAATTAGAATGTTTATAAAGATATAAAAAAAATGACTGTCCACCAAGATTACGAAATAAAAATCAATCTTAATGAATTGATTGAGAAGAGAATTCCATGTTGTGATTTGCTTCATCCAAATCATTGTTTAACAGAAAAACAAGTCTCTGAAATTGCACATGACATTCGTATGGATTTAAATTTGCATGATCTTTATAAGCAAGTGGATCAACACATTATGAATTATGTAAATGCAGCTGGTATTGATAACAAAGATCATTGGGTAGAGCCTCATCTTCCAGATTTGGAGAGAGATTTAAAAGAAGAAGTTGGAATAGAATTTGATTAATCTTTTTTTCTTATAAAAAAATTAATATATATATTTTTTTTCTAAATCATCTATTAATTTATAAATACTTTTAGCTGATCTCTTTCTTTTTTTTAAGATTGCATAAACTATAAAACCAATCAAAACTGCAAAAACATGTGTGATAATAATAATGTCATGATTCATAACCATCAAATAGAAGTATATTATCTAAATTATTAAAAAGTCTGAATCGATAAAATAGGTACTTTATACAAATATATTTCACTATAAACAATTAAGATTTTTTATTAAGGAGTGAAAGAATTAAAATTTTTTGTAAATTATGAAGATATAAATTTTAATTCAATAAAAATAATGATTAATTATTTTGCCTTAACAGTAACTGAGATGGGGCTCGGTAAAATAGAATTATCAGTTATTGGTGCAGTAATTTTAATATTTCCAATTTTATTTGTTTATGCATCTAAAAACCTTGATGCTAAGGGTGTTTTTGAATGGATGATGGAGAAACCCAATGATTGGATAGGGAAAAAATAAAACTTTAATAATTTACATTTTTCTAGTTAAATTTTAAATTTTCTAAATTACTAATAGCAAAATCAAAAACTTGGCAATTATTTTCTAAATCATTAACTATTGAATTTTTTAGAAGAGAATAATCTATCAACCTATTGAGTTTATTATTTTTAAATTCCTTATTAGTCTCTCCAATAGCAAATGCCAAAGCTCCCTCATAAGAAATACCGAATTTGGAAGTATTGCAGTAAGTTCTTGTGAACTTTTTGGAAATCTTTTTAGTATACTTTTCAAGAGTTTTAGAAGAAGTATCCAATGAGTAAACTGGGCTACAAAAAAGAAAAAGCAAAGTTAAAGTAAATATCGTAAAAACTCTTTTGATCATAATATTTCATAAATTGCAAATTTAATATAGTTTAGAATTTAGCTCTGCCGACTATGTTTTATTAAAAATTTAAAATTTTTACCACATCAGCTACTTCATATTTTGGAAGATAAAAACTCTCTAAATGAGTATTTTATAGTTTTAATTTTTTTTGGTAATTTTTTTAAAAAACGCCTAAATGCTTTTGGCATAACAAAAATCAATATCAATAATTAATAGATAACAAATAATACTTGGTTATTCAATAAATAATTATCCAAAATTAGTAAATTAATTATTAAATATATGGATTAAGCTATGGAAATGTATTTGAACATGAATTATTGTTTAATTAAGTATTAAATTCAAAATTAATATGGCACTACCAGAACTTATTTATGCTCCTATAGATGGCGGCACAATACATAGATATGAAATTAGTGGTGGCAAGAGAAAATTCTTAAGATTCATAGGTTGTTATTTGGGCCAATGCAATTTCCACAAAAATATTGATGATGCTATTGATTACATAAAAAATTTGAAAGAATCACAAAAGATACAAAATACATGAAATAAAGATACAAAAATACGGTAGGGGCTTAATATTTTCAAGAACTACATAATTATTGCTACAAATAATAGAGAATTTTCTTTTTATAAGAAATTGATTATTTACTTGGGTTATAGTTCCGAAAGAAAAACAGTCAATTAAAAAAGAAATTAATTTATGGAAAACAGACAAATTAATTTTTTTAAATCAAAAGACTTAAACACCGTTCTTAAGCCATTTAAAAAAGGAACGGTAGTGAAAATTGACTCGTTTGATATTAGAGAAAATCAAAATGAATTAAAAATAGGTTTATTTGGTTGGTATGCTATATGTCCTTCGAAAGAATTAAAAAAAAATAAGCTATATTATTTTTCACTCTATGATGAACCTCTTGTTTTATATAGAGATGAAAATGAAAACGTTAGGTGCATTAAAAATATTTGTCCACATAGGGGAGCCTCTTTTTTTGAAGGAACATTATTAGATGGAGTAATAACCTGTCCATATCATGGAGCTAGATTCTCATCTGGTGGAAGTTGCCAAAATCTTGATAGAATAACATGCAGTCATATTGTAGATAATAACTACGATAACTACGCCAAAAGAATACACTTATCTCAATACAAAGCTTTAGAAAAAAATGGATATATTTTTGTACATTTTTCTAAAAAATCTGATACTGATTTAAACAATATAAGTGAAGATTCGCCAATAAGTAATTACGAATTATATGAAAATGGGTTTACACATAAGGATTATGTATTTGAAGAGGTGTTAGTTGACTTTAAATGTGATTGGTCAAGGATAATTGAAAATCACTTAGATATCCTTCATCTTTTTTGGGTGCATGGCGATACAATCCCTGATAAAGATGTTAATAAAAACGTTCTAGTTAGTTTTAACCAGAAAATTAATGTTACTCCTAAATACATTGAAAGTATTTATTACTACAAGAATGAGCCTACAAAAGAATTTATCCGGATAAAATATATACCACCAGGAAGAATATTAATTTATAAAGGTGATCCCTCTGCAGCAAGATATTTACAAGTTTTAGATCATATTCCACTAGGTAATAACAAATCAAGAGTACTAGTGAGACATTACAGGAAATTTTTAAAAAACAAACTACTTAATAACCTCATATTGTTTAAAGAGAATCAAATAAAGATTTTTTATAAGATATTCGATGAGGATTATATGATTTTAAAAACACAAACTTATAACCACAATATGGGATTTATAAGTAAGGATGAAATAAAATTGTTGGGAGAAGATAGAATAATAAATTATTTTTGGAAATGGTACAAAAAGTCTGAAGATAAAGATGAACCATGGAAAAATAATATAAAAACCCAAAATCTTGATGTATATGACAAAGTAATTTTGAAATATCCTCCTGAGAATAAGAAGTTAGAAATTGCAAATAATATAGATATTATCAGGAAAACATTTGTAAGGTTTGCTGCTCCGCTTATATTTTTTATGTTAATAATATAATCTATGAAGAAAGTAAATAGACCTTCATGGTTGAATTGGCTTTATCTTTTTATTTTTATCTTAAGCTCAATTCAATTGATTATCTTTTGGAGTAATAAGTTTTAGTGTTTAACAAATTTTGGTTTGACGCAAAAAATATTACTTGTTTTAAAAATGGCTTTAGAGTAATTAAAAATTTAAATTTAAAAATAGCTTATTCAGAGAATGTAATATTAATTGGACCAAATGGTTCAGGTAAATCATCCTTAATTGAAATAATTAATAGAAACATATACCCAGTAGAAGCTAATAACTCGAAACTGAAGATATTTGACAAAGAACTTATAAATTTATGGGAACTAAGAAAAAAAATAAGTACTGTAAATAATGATATAAAAAATAGAATAAATCCAAATTTACAAGTTTTTGATTTAATTTTAAGCGGACTATATGGAAGATATTGTTACATACAAAATAAATCTGAAAGAGATTCTAATAAGGTGGAAAAAATCATGAGGAAAATGAACATATCTAATTTATCTAAAAAGAATTTTTCCTATTTATCAGATGGAGAAAAACAAATTTCTCTCATTGCAAGGGCATTAATCAAAAAACCGGAAATCTTAATCCTAGATGAACCAATTGCAAATTTAGATTATAAATCAAAGTTTTTTGTAATTGATAAGGTTAATGAATTATCAAAATTAAATACTAAAATTTTCTGCGTTACTCATGATATATCAACGATTACAAAGATTTATGACCGGGTCATAATGCTAAAAGATGGCAAAATCATCGCCGATGGAGATCAAAATAAGGTTATAAATAGTGAAAATCTTAATAAGTTATATGGTATTCAAGTAGAAGTAAGCAATAATAATGGACTTTGGAATATAAACAGATTAACTAAATAACAATTATGAAAATAGCTATCGCAATTGCAATAAATACTAATTTCTTACTTTTCAAAAATGAAGAGGATTTATTTTTAAATGAAGAAGATCCACATTTAGAACATACAATCTTTCCTCCTAAAGATCGATCTGAGACGAATGAAGAACTTCCACAATTAAAACAAACTCTATTTACGCTCATCTAAAATAAAATAATTATCAATACTATCTAAATTATATTCCTAAATACTATGTAAAGAAAAACTTCAGAAATACGATGATAATGAGAATCTATTGCAATAAGTATTTTTTTAGTGCATAATTGATAATAATTCTCATTATCATGTTTTAATTTATGAATTTCCATTCTTATGGAGAATCTCCGTCAAAATTAGTAAGGATAATTACAGGACAATCGGTTTTAATAGACCCTTCATCAAGACCAAAAGGTACATGTCTAGAAGTTGAATCTGGAATTGCAAGAGTATTTTGCCCTTGTGAAGAAACTGAAGGGATGACACTTGCATTTTTACAATCAGGTGATCAATTAAGAACGGACCTTTTATGTAGCGAAGGTGTCTGTGTTGAAGCATTAACAGATTTGTCATTTCATAGCAATGTAAATATTGATGAGAATATTGGTTTCGATGCGGTAAATGAATGGACTTTGCAACTCCTTAGGATTAGACACTTAGGAAACGCAGAACAGCGTTTACAAGCTTTGTTTTCAATATTAGTAAATCGTTTAGGTAGAAGATGTGGTCAATGGTGCGAGTTACCTTTCAGGTTAACTCACGAAAGGATTGGAGAATTAATCGGTTCTACACGTGTAACATCAACAAGATTAATTTCTAAATTAAGATCATCTGAGTTATTAATAGCTCCTATTGAAAGCCAAACAGTAAGTGTTGCGCCTTCTTTCATTGAAACATCACCACTATAAAAATGAAGGAATCACAATCACTTACTAACAACTTATTAATAGAAGTTGATGTTTTATCAAACAGGCTCAGAAATATAAAACAATCTTTCAAAACTACCGAGAATAAATCATTAAAGGAAAGGTTATTTTCTGAAAGCAAAAATATTTTTAAAAGAGTTAATGAAATTTATAAAATTGCTGAGCTGTTAAATGAAAAAAATAATGAACCAATCAACTTTTCTAATTTACTTGTTGAAATAACAAAAAGGACATTATACGAAAATAAATTTGAAAGTAATTTATTTTTTCATTAAATCACTATCTATCAATAAGATTGCAGAAGGTTGACTAGCAGCAAACTTTACTTTACCAAGTATGTTTGCAAAATCATCTTCTGATTTTGTTTGAGCCTCCACAATTGGATCTAAAAATACGTTGGTTCTTGTATCTGAAATTCTTTCTGAAATAGAATAAAGTTGTTGTAGAGATGAAGTTAAATCAGCCTCCATGTTGAAAGAAAAAGAAATTAAATCCTCAATTGAATCCCATGTTTGTACAGGTGCAGGAATTTCATCTAATTTGACACTTTGTCCTCTTGCGATTAAGTAATCTGCAAATTTCTGAGCATGTTCCATTTCACCTTGTGATTCACTTAGAAAATAAGAAGCGAATCCATTTAAATCACGTTCTTGAAACCAGAGATACATAGAAAAATATTGAACGTTGGCATATCTTTCCATTGTTAGATGTTCAAAAATGTTATCCAATAAACTATTGTCTATTGGTTGAGCAACTGCTCTTCCAGATGGACCAAAATTAATTAATTTCGTTGTTTTTAAATTATTTTCATTCATTTTCAATTAAGTAACTAAACAAATAATACAACATTTTGTATAAATTAGTAATTAATAAATCCTTTACATTAAATTAAATAATATGATAATGAAAATCACTCGCAATACTATAAATGAATTTAGATAACAGTTTTTCTGAATTGCTATTAACTAAAAAAATATATCAAAGTAAAAAAAAGAAATGTAAAAAGAAAAAATGCTCTAATTGGAAGGGAGGCAAGTGTAATTGCCTATAAATAAAATCTATATATGTACCTTATGTGCTCCAGGATATAAAAAATAATAACTATTTTCATTAATAGAAAGAGAACATTTATCACCATTATTTAGAAGATTATTAATATCAGTTCTAACCCTTAATATGGTTCCATTAATAGATACTTTATACATAAGAAATTCTCCAAGAAATTCTTTAGATAAAACAATTGCATCACCAGATTCTGATCTTCTAATTGAAATAAATTTAGGCGAAATTGACATGCTTTTGATACTTGTATTTTTCAAATACTCTGAACAATTTATTTCACCTAAACAAGAAATAAGTGAATTACCATTTTTATTGAGATTAATAATATTATTTCCCAAAATAAAACTACTAACAAATATGGTCTTAGGATTATTTAGAAGGTTAATTGGTGTATCAATTTGATGTATTCTCCCTTCATTCATAACGGCGACTTTATCGCAAATTGACATTGCTTCTTCCGGATCATGAGTAACCATCAATCCGCTTGCATTACAACCTTTCAGAATATTAGGCAGTTCACTTCTCAATTTTAGTTTGACATGCATATCAAGACTACAAAAAGGTTCATCTAATAAAATAAAATTTGTACCTGGAGCAAGAGCTCTTGCAATTGCGAGTCTTTGTTTTTGGCCTCCAGAAAGTTCATGTGGGTACCTTCCAACAAAATTATCAAGACCAACAACATTTAATAAATAATCAACTCTAGATCTGTCTTTTTTGTTTTTCAAACCAAAAATTACATTTTCTAAAACAGTTAAGTGAGGGAAAAGTGCATAGTCTTGAAAAACCATCCCAATATTTCTTTTCTCAGGACTAAGAATCTTTTTTCTACTTGAAATTTCCTTATAATTTAGAGAAATTTTCCCTTTAGAGGGATATTCGAACCCTGCGATTAATCTTAAAAGAGTAGTTTTTCCACAGCCAGAAGGACCAAGCAACCCTAACAATTCACCATTTTCAATTTTTAGGTTAATTTCGTTTAATATCCAATTGGAACGTTCTCGCTTATCGTATTTATGATGCAAATCATCAATTATTAACGCATCATTTTTCACTAAATTCTTCTTATTCAAATATATTAAGGTAGCAGAAAATATTCACCTAAAATATCCCTTGTATAATTTTATACACCATTTAATTTTCAAATTTAATGAGAAAGTCTGAAAGAGCAGAAATAATACGCAAGGAACTCAAAAAGCTATATCCATCACCTCCAATACCCCTTGATCATACAAATGCATATACACTTCTAGTAGCAGTAGTTTTAAGTGCTCAATCAACAGATAAGAAAGTTAATGAATTAACAAAAAGCTTATTTAAGGTTGCAGATAATCCAGAAAAGATGATGCAGCTAGGTATTAATGGCATTTACGAATACATAAAATTTTTAGGTCTATCTAATCAAAAATCAAAGAACATCTATAACTTATCTAAATTGTTGATTGAGAAGCATAATGGTACGGTCCCAGATTCTTTTGAAAAGCTTGAATCTCTTCCAGGGGTAGGTCATAAAACAGCATCAGTTGTAATGTCTCAAGTATTTAAAATTCCTTCATTTCCAGTAGATACTCACATACACAGGTTGGCACAAAGATGGGGTCTATCAAATGGAGAGAGCGTAGTTCAAACAGAAAAAGACCTGAAAAAAATATTTCCTATTAATGATTGGAATAGCTTACATTTGCAAATAATCTTTTATGGCAGAGAATACTGCACAGCAAGAGGCTGTGATGGAACCAAATGTTATTTATGTCGCACTCTTTATCCCAAAAGAAAAAAGAAATTTATATGTAAAAAGCCTTAATAAATCTATATAATATTTAAATTAGTTTTTTAATCATGAAAATAGCAGTTACTGGTGCATCGGGGAAAACAGGTTATAGAATTTCCGAAGAAGCAGTTAAGAAAGGATATAAAGTAAGACAAATCATCAGAAAGAATTCAAAAGTCCCAGCAGGGCTAGAGAGTTTAGAAACAATTAGGATTTCTTTAGACAAAAAAGGAGAACTTGATAATGCTTTTAAAGATATTGATGCTTTGATTATTGCGACTGGAGCGAGAGCATCATTAGATTTAACTGGTCCTGCAAAGGTTGATGCATTAGGAGTATACAGGCAATTAGAGAGTTGCAAAAGAGTTGGTATTAAAAGAGTTATTTTAGTTAGTTCCCTTTGTACTGGTAAATTATTTCACCCATTAAACTTATTTGGTTTAATTCTTATTTGGAAGAAATTAGGTGAAAACTTTCTACGAAATTCAAGTTTCGATTGGACTATTATTAGACCTGGAGGATTAAAAGAAAATGAAGATATTAAATCAGAAAATATAAATTATTCAAAGGAGGATACTCAAATTAATGGATCAATCCCAAGAAGATTAGTTGCGCAATGTTGTATAGATTCTTTAAAAAACAAAGAATCCATAAATAAATTAATTGAAGTTACAAGTTCAAATGATAATAAAAAGATATCTTTTAAAAAAGCTATGCAAATGATTTAAAAGATGTAAATATATAAATTAAAACCATGAAAATAAATCCCAAAGTTGACGCATTACAATTAATGCTTACTGATTTAAGAACTAGAAATGAGCCAATAAGGCATAAAGCTGCATTTAAAGGTTGCCAACCAGAGTTTCAAAGTCTTGTATCAAGATTAATAAAGCAGTTAGAGGACGAATTAGTTGCTGAAAAGCTTACTAATCGCGATAGTTAAAAAATTTAGATTACTTAAATGAAATTAAGTTATCTAATTTTGCTTGTTCTGAAAGTTCATCATATCCTCCAAAAAAATTATTATCCAAAAATATTTGAGGGAAAGTATTATGGCTACTTTGAGCCATTATTTTTTGAAAGCTCTCATCATTATCTATTAAAGTAACTTCATGAGGGATAGATAAAGAATTAAGCAACCTAATTGCTCTTTTAGACCAAGGACAATCCTTTAAAATATATGCTTTTACACGTGATTCATTTTTTAATAAATCATTACTTGAGATATTAATAATTTTTTGTTCAAAAGAAAGTAAAAATATATCAGTACCTTTTTTTACAATACATCCCTCCTCAAGATGCCCGCCAAAGACATTACATCCTTCATCTGCAAAACTCAAATGTAAATGAACATCTCCTTTATTAAAATGTCCATTTAAAGAAACTATCTCTAGATTTCCTTCAAATTTATTTATCTCTTGATTTCCTGGGCATTGAATACAAACTGTTCTAAGATTGCCAACCACTCCAGAAACATACCCGTATAAATTATTTGATAAAGAATATTCTTTTATTGAATTTATTAAATCAGATTCTGGAGATAGCTTTAGGCTATGAGGCTGCATTAGATATAAGGAATAATTTTGTAATATAAAACATTATCATTCACAAAGAGAAGTTGAGTTTATAATCTTTAGGATTCAGATTTAAACTAAATTTTAGAATCTAACATTTAAAACCATTTAAGATTTCTACTAAAAATTTAAGCTTGTTGAGAGTGTAATATATTTTTTACATACAAAACTAATTTGTTATTAAGAAAAAATCTGAAAAATTTGGCATTGAATATTCCCAACTTATTATCGATATCTCGACTTATCCTTGTATTTCCATTAATACTTTTTTTAGAAATTAACAGACCTTTTTATGTCTTTATATTGATTATTATTGGAGGTTTAACTGATTATTTTGACGGGTTAATTGCAAGGAAATTTAATCTTAAAACCAGATTAGGAGCTATCCTTGATCCCTTAAGCGATAAAGTTTTCTATTTAATTCCTTTAACCTTCCTTTGTAAAAATAATTTTATACCCTTCTGGTCTTTGGCATTAATTTTATTTAGAGAATTAATTATCTCTAGCCTGAGGAACTCTGCAAAAGACGGTTTACCAGCATCTACGTTAGGTAAATATAAAACATTTTTCTTTTTTATTTCAGTAATTGCCTTCTTTACACCATTAAAAAATAGCTTTTTGAATAATTTATCTTTAATTTCTTATTGGTTAGGATTCATCCTGACTTTTGTGACTTTATTTGGGTATTTAAGAATTAAAAAGAATATTATCTGAATTTTCATCAAACTTCTCACTCTTTTTATTATTAAAATCTTTCACAAAACTATCCTTCAAACCATCAAGTAAATCAAAAGTTGGCACCCATTCTAAATCACATTTTATCTTAGAGATATCAGTCTGATAATGATTTAATCTAATTGGAAATCCCTTTCGAGATTTAGGATCTAATTTTTGATAATCAAATGTTCTTAAAGAAATCTCATTTAGTTTTAAACCAAGAACATCCGCACAGAAATAAATTAAACCCTTTATGGTAACTCCTTTTTCACCTGAACAGTTGTAAATATTATTTTTGGAATTTTCAAAATTTAAGCACCTAATCATTACATCAGTTAGATCAGAAACATGGCCTAGCTGAGTAATTAAAGACCCGTCACCAGGGATTGGTATAGATTTTTTAGTAAATAACCTTTCAAAAAACCAATTTTCAATTTTATTATAATTTCCTGGTCCATAAATATAAGTAGGTCTAAAACTTGTAAAAGGAATTTTTTGATTTTTTAACCAATTTTCTGTCTCAAACTTTCCTTTATGCCTACTATTTGGATCAATTGGATCAACTTCGGATAAGGGTAGTTCACAATTATCTTTATAAACACCTGCAGAGCTGACATATATATATCTCTGGAAAGAGTTATCTAAATTTTCTATAAGAAGCTTGGTTTGTTCTAACTCTCGTCCAGAAATATCATAGACGACATCATACTTTTTATTTCTTAGCTTGACGATATCTTCTGAATTATTTCTATCACCCTTAATTAAATTTGTTTTTTCAGGATTACTTTTATTACCTCTCGTGAAAATATCTATATCATAATTTTTACTTAATAACTTTCCAACCAAAGACTTGCCAACAAATCTAGTGCCACCCATTACAAGAATTTTCATATTCAAAAAATATTTAACTGAAGTAGTAATCTTAAATAGAATTACATATTGAATAGTACTACTAATAAGTAATTAATGAAAAGGATGATTCTATGGACCTAATACCAGCAATTGATTTAATGAATGGTAAGTGTGTAAGGCTTTTTAAAGGGGACTTTAATAAAAGAAAAGACTTCACCAAAGAGCCTCATGAGCAAGCTAAATTTTGGGAAAACGAAGGGGCAAAATATATACATATAGTTGATTTAGATGCTGCAAAAACTGGATCCCCAACAAACGATAAATCAATAAAAAAGATTGCAAAAACAGTTAACATTCCTATTCAAATAGGTGGGGGGATTAGATCTCAAGAAAGGATAGAACAATTATTTTCTTATGGTATAGAGAAAGTTATCATGGGAACCTCTGCAATAGAAAATAAAGAACTAGTTAAAGACTTATCAAATAAATTTCCTGGAAGGATAATTGTTGGGATAGATGCAAAAGATGGAAAAGTGAGTACTAGGGGTTGGCTTGAGCAATCTAATATTTTCGCCACAGATCTAGTAAAGGAGTTTTCTTCATTTAAAATTGATAGTTTTATTGTTACAGATATAAATACAGATGGGACATTAGAAGGGACAAATGAAGAATTCATAAAAAGCATACTTGAAATTACAGATATTCCAGTAATAGCCTCAGGAGGTGTTGGTTCAATTTCTGATTTATTATCGTTAGTAAAATTTGAAAACTCTGGACTCTTTGGAGTAATTGTAGGTAAAGCTCTATATGAAAATAAATTCACGATAAACGAAGCGAATAATGTATTGTCATCAGAGAGATTAAATGACTTAGATTTAAAAGGAAATTACTACGCTTAAAAGACTATAAAAATTGATTTAAGGCTGGTGTTTGCAGTAATTGTTAGTTAATTTTGTATAAGAGATAAGAAATCTAGTCTTGGAATTAATTTCAAAAAAATCGATATTGATTATTGCTCCAAGCTTAATCGCAGAATCTTTATCGCTTAAGTTAACATCACTAGACCAAAATTTAGACATTAATTTTAATAATGGAACTGGTGAGAAAACTCCAGATTTAGTTATATGGAATGTTCTTAATTTCCAATCAGAAGATCTTATAAGGTTAGAATTATTAAAATTAAGAGAAAAATATGATGAGTCAAAGTTTCTTTTAATTCTCTCTGGCGAACTTGTTTATAAAACAAATAACCCTCCATCGTTAAATACTGAAGGTTTTCTTTTAAATCCCAGTGCAGAAAAAGTTCTTAAATCTATTAATACCATTTTAAATGGAGGAAGGGTATTTGATATTGAAAATAATTCTCGAGTTAAATTAAACAAAAATAAGCCTCTCTCTTTTAGTCAAAAAATTCTTTCTTCAGGTCTTAAACAAATAGATTCTGAAATTAACTATATATTCAAATATGTCAACTCTGATTCAACACCAGAATTTTATAAATTCATTTTAAAAGGAAGATTAAGAGAACTTATTACTGCAAAATCTTTTCTAATTTTCTTATGGGGTAATTCACTAGAACTTTATACAGAGGCAGTTTACACTGAAAATAAAATTAATCTTGAAAATAAGAACACTGTATTCATTAAAGATAAAAACACTACAGAAATTTGGAATTTAATTTTAGATAGACTAAAAGAAAGGTATAGCTCAACTAACCTACAGGTTGAATTTAATAATTCATCAATAATTCTCTCTGGGATAAAGAAAGAATTCATTTCACGACTAATTTGCAAAATGTTAGATGAGTTAGATAATTTAGTAAAAAATATTAAGGAAAACTACAAGGAGAAAGATTTTAAAGATGATTTAAATTCTCTTATAAAAGAACTTAAAGTTAATACAATTTCAAATATCACAGACAGCTATTTTCGATTAAAAAAAGGAGGCGACTCTATTTCAATAAATGATTTTATTTATAGTGAAGTAAATTGCGAAGAGATAGATAGAGAATCCCATGAATCAATAATGTTTATTGAGCCAATTATTAAAAATGAAGCTCTTGACTATGATGGGAAATTAATCCCTCTATATGAAACAGAATCGTTTTTGATGCTTGAAAATATAATTTCAAATTGGACAATAAGGAACTGTAATTTATTAGCTTCTGAAATCTTTAATATTTGTTCTTCTTGGCCTGAATTAAGGACTGTACTTATAAATCCAGAATTACAATCGACAAGAAATTTTGAAAGATTTAGAAATAATATTAATAACTACAATCGCTGGCATGACTACATTTATATGCCTATCTACTTGTATGAGAGTAAACGAGAATATATAGATATTATCGATAAAAAATTTACCCGATATTTTAAAAATGAAAATAGGGAGAAAGAATTAGAGAATCTAGAATGGCTACAAAAACAAGTTACATTGTTAGTTGAGATAAGAGATGCCGTAGCACCGCAGTTAGAAGTTGCTGTAAAATATATCGGTAATCTTTTCGTAACTTTCCTTACAAAGGTCGTTGGCAAAGCTATCGGTTTAGTTGGGAAAGGAATCCTTCAAGGATTAGGAAGATCAAGTTCAAAGTAAGTTTTTTAACTTTAATGAGAATAATTCAATGGATCCTAATAGCATTAATTTTCTTAAGTCCATATAAAGCAAATGCCTCTAGAGATTCTGATAGTTACGATGGCAACATCTTTCCTATATACGCAGGTAATGGAGCTATAGTCCCTCCCCAAACAACTCTTCAAGAATCATTAAAAAATAAAAGAGTAGCAGTTTTATTTTTTTATCTTGACGATAGTTCAGATAGTAAAGCTATGGCTCCGATAATATCTGGTTTAGATTTGATATGGAGAAATAATATAGATATCATTGCTCTAACTACTGATGAATTACAGGATAAAGAAAAGTCTGATCTTAGAAATGAACCTAATTATTATTGGAACGGATTAATTCCACAAACCATTATTTTAAATAGTGATGGTCAAGTTAAATATGATAAAAATGGAATGATTAATATCGATGAATTAAACAAAGTTATAGGAGAACTAAAAGGAATTGATATAGAAGATACGACATTTTCTGTAGAAAGTTTTAATGAATACAACAGTATCATTTCTGAAAAAAAAGATAAAAACAAGAATTAATTAAAAAATATGATACTAATAAATATCCTCTTAGTTCTTTTAATTTTTTTAGTTCTTTCAGATTTATATATTAAAAAATCACCCAAATCAAAGTTAAATCTAGTACCTATAAATTACAAAATCAAAAAAAAGGATGGTTTAAAAGAATTAATTATTGATTTAAAAATAACTAATAAAAGTAAAACCAAAGAGACGATGGTACCTAATATAAATTTTGAATTAGATTTTTTTAAAAGTAAAGGTAACGAATATTGCCAAAATTTTAATTATCAAGAAGATATTTATGTATATGAAAATAATAAAATTAAGAATTTAAACAATTACTGGCCAACAACAATTATCAAGTCAAATTCAGAATTATTTGTAAGAATCATTTATAAATTTAGCAATAATAATTTTAGAAAAAAAATAAAATATCTATGGTTAAAAGTATATTGGGAGAACTATGGACATTTTGGTATTTCAAATAATAAGGATTGTTTTTTAATTAATTTAGATGGTCAAAAACAAAGGCTGAAAGAAGTTTTTGAAATTCCAATAAATAATAAATATAAAGCTTTTGCTATTAAAACTGATTTACTTGGTTGCTTTGATAGTCCAGTAAATACTGTGATTAAATACTGCAAAGGAATTGTAGAAAAAAATGATATTTTAACAATCGGTGAGAGTCCACTAGCGATTATGCAAAATAGATATATTTCCCCTCAAAATTTAAGATATAGTTTATTTTCAAAAGTTTTATGTTATTTTTTTCACCCTACAAGCAGTCTCGCAACAGCTTGCGGCATGCAATTATTAATAAATAGAATCGGAGTCACAAGAATAACCTTTGCACTATTTGTTGGATTTCTCTTCAAATTAGTTGGTATTAAAGGTATATTTTATAGGTTAACTGGTTCAGAATCATCCCTTATTGATGATATAAGCGGTACAGTTACACCTTACGACAAGAGTATAGTAATGGGTCCTCTCAATGCAGATTTATTTTGTAAGGAGGTCTCAAACTATCTAGATATAGATGTTGCTGTTGTCGATGTTAATGATCTTGGAGGTGTGAAAGTCTTAGCTAGTTCAAATAAAAAAGTAATTAAAATACTCAAAAGAAACTTAATATCTAATCCAGCTGGCAATGGAGATGAAAAAACC
>CACMCA010000009.1 GCA_902612005.1 uncultured Prochlorococcus sp.
GTGTCATTTTAATTATTAAAAATGAACTTAGCTTAATCCAAAAAAGTCTTGATAATTTGAGTGGTATTTGTTGTATAAATGAATTATTTATTATTAATAATTCTTCTTTATCTTTAAAAAAGATAAATAATCTTTATAAAAATCAATTCTTACCTAAGATAAAATATATAAATTTTGATAAAAATAATAATGTTGTAGAGGGAATTAATAATGCTCTTAGAAATTGTAACTCATCTTATTCTTTGATTTTAAACGATTCTCAATATTTAGATGCAAAAGCATTAATTGATCTAGTAAGTATTTTTGATGGAAATAATAATATAAAAATCATTTATACAAATTCAGTCTATATAGATAAAAAAGGCAATTTTTTAAGTTTATATACAGCGGATACCATAGAAAACTATTTAGATCAAAAAAAATATTTAAAACCTTTTAATAATGCATCAGTTTTTTTTAGGAATAAAATATTTGATTTGATTGGTGAATTTGATATTAAATATCCATATCATTTTATAAGTGAATATATAATGAGATGTTTAAATTATAATTCTAAATTAGTTAGATATGAAAGCTGTTTTTTATCAAAAAGTACTTTAAATAATTTTTCAATAATAGATGGTTTAATTGATTTAAATAGTGCTGTTGAGTTTTTTAGTATAAATAATAAATTTAAAAATAAAAAAACAAATTATATTGAAAAGAAAATAGCTCAATTAATTTATAAAAAAGATATTAATGAGATCAATAAGGTTATTCAAAATAATCAACTATCACATTTTTTAACCGAAAAAATATTATATCTTTTTAATAACGTCAATTCTGAATTTAAAACAAATAAAAATCAAAATTTAATAGCTGAAGATAAACCAAAACAATTAAAGTTAATATTAAATGCAAGGTGGGACCTGCAAAATAATAATTTACATGTTAAGGGAAATGAAAGAAAACTTTGTTGCTGGTTAATCAAGTATGGTTTTAATGAGTATCCACCTTTAGCCAATTACGCTGATAGTAAAGAAACAATTGACTGGCTATATGAAAAAAACGCAGATGATACTATTTCTAGATTAAATAGAGCCATTTGGGATTCAAGTAATATTTTGAAAAAGGTTTTTAGAACAAATAATTCTTTGAAATTTTTTAATTTATTTCTAAAATTATTTTGGAATTTTTTACCATATAAATTACCTGAGAAAAAGAAATATAAATTCTTTAAAAAAAGATATTTTTTTAATAAAAAAATTAAGAAATTCGAGACTTTTAAAAAAGGCGTTAATTTAATAGGTTATGCCAAACATGCATTAGGTATCGGAGAAGATTTAAGAAGTACTGCCTTTGCTTTAAAAAGCATGCAATTAGATACTGCTATTATAAATTTCTCGCCTGGATCTTTTAAGGGAAGAGAAGAAAAAACTCTTCAGAAAGTTATTCAGAAAAAACACTCATTTAAAACTACTATTCTTTGTTTGACGGCTGAGGAAACTTTAAGATATGTAATGCGAGAAGGGTCTAAGGATCTAAAAGGTAAATATGTAATTGGATATTGGCCATGGGAACTACCAAGATGGCCTAAAAATTGGCTTTCTGCTTTGGATTACGTAAATGAGATATGGGTTTCAAGCAAACATATAAGAGATTCCTTATCTATTGAGACAGATAAACCTGTAAAAATTATGCCATTATGCGTAGATCAAGAAGGCTATCAACTTCATCAACAAAACAAAAGGGAAAGAAAAGAAAATAGAGATAAATTCAATTTAGATTCGAATTCTATATATATCTGTTTTAGCTTTGATCAAAATTCTTATATAGATAGAAAAAATCCATTAGACGCATTTAGAGCCTTTCAAATTGCTTTCCCCCCTTATCCATCTAATTTAGCTGACAAAGATGTCAAATTAATAATTAAAACCTTTCCAAACAAGAATACTTCATGGGAATGGCAGTATTTAAAAGAAATGGCGAAATTTGACGAAAGAGTGGAAATAGTTGAAAAAAATATGAGCAGGATTGAATTGATGCAATTCTATGGTTGTTGTGATATTTTTCTTTCTCTTCATAGGGCTGAAGGATATGGGAGATGTTTGGCTGAAGCTCTCCAACTTGGATTGGATCTGATTGCTACTGACTGGAGTGGGAATAAGGATTTTTGCGTTGGCCCTCTTTTCTATCCTGTACCATATAAATTAATTTCTTTAAAACCTTTAGAATATCCCTACTGGCAGGAACAATTTTGGGCAGAGCCTAATATAGAAGAAGCAGCAAAAATTCTAATTAAAGTAGTAAATATAAGGAAAAGAGATGGTCTTCCTAAAGTAAAAATTAGTAAGGAATATCAAAAATACTTTTCTGCTATAACATGTGGAGAAAGATATAAAAAAAGACTAGAAGAGCTAGATTTTATTAACGCAAATTAAATTTTGGGTTCCCAAGATTTAATGACCAATCCTCTTTAATGCGAGTTAAAGATGGATTATAGTTAGGGTCTTCAATAATTATATGATTCCATTTCTTTTTGAAAAACTTATATTCTTTTTTCCATCTTTTGAATGATTTGCCAATTGGCTTTCCTCTGGTTTTAGATTCATAATGTATTGCCTCAATTTGTGGCAGATATATATTATTTAATCCTAATTCCTTAGCTCTTAAACAGAAGTCAACATCATTATAATTTACCGGAAAATTTATCTCATCTAATCCACCCAATTCGATCCATACATCTTTTTTAACTGCTAAAAATGCACCAGTTACGGCAGAAATGTTTTGAGAAAAGTTTAATCGATTTGAGTGTCCTGAATCATACCTTTCGAAATTTTTGTGACTATAACCTGCAGATCCAAATATACCTAATATTATTCCTGCATGTTGTATTTTATTATCAGGATAAATTAGTTTTACACCAACACAACCTGTTTCCTTTCTTAAAGCGTAAGAAGCAATTAAATATGCCCAATTTTTTGTGAGTATTTTTAAGTCATTATTCAATAATATTATTACTTCACCTGTTACATATTTAAAGGCATGATTGTTTATTGCAGAATAATTAAA
Organism: uncultured Prochlorococcus sp.; assembly: GCA_902612005.1. Lineage (GTDB taxonomy): Bacteria > Cyanobacteriota > Cyanobacteriia > PCC-6307 > Cyanobiaceae > Prochlorococcus_A. The sequence goes on from CACMCA010000009.1 coordinate 3,052, forward strand.
TTCACCATGAAAGTTGACTATTTTGTATGTAATCTCTTTAGATGATTTATGTTCAAGATCATCTAAAAAGTTTTTTGTAGAAAATTCAACACTATCATTATTCACAATTATGATCTCTAAATAGCATCCAGGTTCTGTTTCTATTATTGAGTTCAAAATTGTTTTTAATAATTCAACTTTATCTCTTATGGGAATAATAATCGAAATTAAAATATTTTTTGGAATGACATAGTTATATTCCAAAGATGAAAGTTTTTTATTTACGGTTATTGAAGAATTACTTGGGTAAAAGTTATGAAATTTTTTAAGAATAATTTTTCGATATGATTCAAGATATATATTTTGATTTTTCTTTTCTTTATCAATATTAATCTTATGACTTAAGACCAAAGGAATATGTCTAATAAATGATTCTTTTTTTTCGTTAATAAGATAACTTAATATAGTTATTAATTTTTCTTCGTAACTAAATAATTTTTTTTGATTAAACAATTGATTATATAGTGAAAAATCTATTAGCCATAAAGAACTATAATTTGGATTAGAGAGAAATAATTCCTTATTCCAAGAAGATTTAAAAGAAGGGAAACATCTTTCCCCATAGGGATTTAAGTAATCTTCATCTCCATAAAATATAAGTGTATTTGGAGACAAATTTATGCCCCAGATAATTGCTTTAATAGCTATATCACTTAATCGTACACCAGACATTTTTAAAATTATTAACTTTTTTTGATCAGTAATTAATAAACCTTTTTCTTCATCAAATGAGTAGTTAATTTGGTTTATTTTTCTTGTGTTTAATTCCTTTTTAAATTCGTGTTCATATATCTTAATCCATTTTTCATAATTTATTAAATTACTTTTTGCGGGATTTGGATTGAATAATTTGTTATAGATTTTCCAATAACTAGAAAAATTACTTTTATCTGATAAAAGTAAAGGCGTATCATTTTTTATTTTTCTAATAATTCTTTTTTTTGCGAACCAAAAGGGTATTTTGAATAAGAAAATATTTTTAAAAATTATTGGAGAATCTATGTTTTTTAATAAAAGGGTTAAGTTAACCTTCTTTGGGAAATATATAATTCTCCATCTTATTCTTGTTGAAGGCATCCTTCTTCCTTGTTTTAATGCTGAATTATCTGATTTAACATAACCAACTAAGTTATTGTTATCTCCTAAATGACATATTCCTAAAAAGTACCAACCAGAAACTTTTCTTCCATTTAACTTAATGTATGTAAATTTCTTGTCAAAGTTATATAAATGTCCTTTTATTAATTTACTATTCTTTCCTGTTTTGGGGTTCAAGACAAAATTCCAGGAATCAATAAAATATAAACAAAATAATTTTTTAAAATAATTAAAAAAAGAGCTTTTTTTAGTTAAATATATAATTTTTTCAAGATTCATCTAAATGACTTTCTGATAAACCTAATAAAAACTTTGCCAATAAATAAACTATTGATATTATTACTAAAATTGTGAGAAATCCCTTGTGTCTCCAATACAAGTATTGCTGCTCAGCTAAAACTGGTTTGGATATAATAGCCAAAAATCTTTGTTGCTGAAGGCTGTCAACCCTTGTGGATTCTGAAGTTGATAATGCAGATTTATATAAATCCTCCGCAAAGGCTAATTTTGATTTTAAGTTGTTTAAAGTTACCACTTTTTTATTTAAATTCTTTCCTTCTGGACTGACTAACGCTTTACGTTCATCTTTAATCATTTTTTCTATTTCTTCAACAAGGTTTAATACGTCCAATACTTCTGGAGCTTGGGGAGAAATAAACTTCTTTTTCATAGTTGCTAATTCAACTTTTTTTTGGGCTAAATTACTCTCTAACGAAGCTATTAAATTATTTGTGGTTGAAGCATCAAAAGATAAGTCTAGACTTTTATTTCTTAGTTGAAATTTTTGCAATTCATTTTGTGCTTTCTCAAGTTTCTCTAGATTATCTGCAACTTGTTTTTTAGCAAAATCTAGTTGTTTTATATAAATATCTTGATTCAATTTATTTACAAAAATTTCAGATTGATTCAATAAAAAAATATTTATATTATGTGAGGTGACTGGGTCAAAGCCTATAGTTGTTATTTTTAAAATTCCAGAAACTTCATCAAGAATTACTGAGACTTGGTTTTTATAAAAGGAATATTTTCTTTCCCTAGAAATATTGGTATTTAATCCTGACAAAACATCTGGATACTTTCTTTTGTTTAGTTCTACAAACGGTATTTTTTCTTCTAAGTCTTCTAATACTTGAGTTGATAGCAAATAAGTTTTTAGATATCTTGCATCCTCTATTGATCCTGAATTTCCTGAGCCAAGTAAAGCGCCTAAAGTAAATGTGTTGGAAGTTTCATTTTGTGACTTTCTTACTACTACGTCTGCAGAAGTTATATATCTATTTCTTCCTATACCGTAAAAATAAATTGTTGAGATCAACAATGATCCTAAAGCTATATAAAAATAATTAATTCTTTTAAGTGTTTTTTTTCTTCTCGATTTGCGTTGCCTATTATTTTTTAGAAAATAGTTTATAAATCTATTTAATCCAAATGAACCTCTCACAATTAAAAATAATAATTTACGAAATTTTGAAAATTTATTTCACTCTAAATTCTAGCAGATAAACATATTTAGCTTTTCTTAGTTTCTGATTATTAAATTATATAGTTTTTCTTTTATTTTTATTAACCATATCCAATTTTCTTACTTTTGATCGTCGATTTCTTGTTTTTAATCTTAATAATCTTTTGTGTTCTTTAATAGCATCTTTGACACTGTCAAACTGAGTTATTTCACCATTAAATAATAAAAATGCTTTTTGACAAAGAGGTTTTAATGTCCAAAGATTGTGATTGACCATAAGAAAATCTGAGGTTATCAATTTCTTTTTTAGAGCTTTTTTACATTTTTCTCTAAAGATAAAATCTCCAGCAGCACTAACTTCATCAATAAGGTAAACATCAAAATCAAATGCCATTGAAAGTGCGAAAGTAACTCTAGATCTCATACCATCAGAATAATTTCGAAATGGTTTATCAAAATATTTTCCAATATCTGCAAAATCTTCTACGAAATCTATTTTTTCTTTGATTTTTTCTTTTTCATTCCCGTGAAATATCATTGATACAAATCTTGTATTTTCTCTGGCACTTAAACTGCCCTGAAAACCCCCTTTTAGACCTACTGGCCAACTAATTCTTTGATCTGTAAAAACCTCACCTGAATCTGGAAAATCCATGCCTCCAATTATCCTTAGCAATGTACTTTTACCAGCTCCATTTCCACCTATTAAAGCTACTGATTCACCCGTATTTATTTTAAATGACAGATTCTTAAAAACATAATTTTTTCTGCCTTTATGAATGTAACTTTTAGTAAGGTTCTTAATTTCAATCATAATGTTCTTAAAATTCTTTCATTATTGAAATAAACCCATAAGCCAATAGAACAAGAAACCATAGCAAAAGCTAAAGAATATTTAATTGAAATTATCTCTGGATCAACAATATAGTCTTCATTAAAGCCATGACGTGTCATTTCAATAGCCTGCAAAATGGGGTTCCAGCTTAAAAAAGGTTGAAATCTTTGAGGGATATTTTCTATAGAGAAAAATACCCCAGAAGTAAGAAATAAAGGCCTTTGTGCGAAATTGACTACTAATTTCATTAAAGGATATCTATGTCCTGCAATCATAAAAAACGTTCCTAATCCTAAACCAGTTAATGTCAATATTAGATAGTTAGCAAATATTAAGGGAAGGTTGTCAACATTGAAACTTTCAAATATTAAAAAAATAGCGCTGACCATAATAATAAATACAATTGCAAAAAGACCTGATTCTACATAAACCCTTGCAAGAACTGTATCAATTGGCTTTACTTGTCGATAGAAAAACAGGGCTTTATTAGCTTCAATAGCATTTAAACATCTATTGATTATCTCAGTTAATAAGCTATAAAGAATAATTCCAGAGATTAAAAAAATAGGGACAAACGAAATATCAAGTCCTCCCACACCTCTTTGACGAATAAATCCAAAAATTAATAAAAATATTATGAAAGTGCCTAAAGGTTGTAGCAAAACTCCAAAGAAACCAAATCTGACCAAACTTATTCTTGTTTTCAATTCTCTATAAACTAAAGCCGATACAACATTTTTTTGGTTAATAAACCCTTTGATTATCAACTTTAATTTTTTATTATTCAGAATCCTCATTTGTTTTGATTTATCTTATTTTTATTTAATTTCTATTCAGAATTTTGTAAAGCGAAGCTGCATTAATGATTGGCCTAACAGGCTCAACTACAAATTTCAAAGTCGTTGAAGTTTTTGCTAATAAATTCTTGGGAACAATTATGACATCACCATCTATTAGTGCTGGATTTGAGTTTTTATTAATACCCGATGAAGGACTGTAAACTATTTTTTTTTGAATTGTTGATCCATCATTTATTAATCTTATAAGTCTAATATCGTTTCGCTTTGAATTTTCATTAAGACCACCTGCTGAAAAGATTGCTAAATTAAGTGGACTGTTAGCTCTTATTTGCTGCAGGCCAGGTTGTTTTACTTCCCCAATTACGTTTACAGTTATGGCAGCAGGAGAAAAACTAGATCCTGCTATTTTTAAAGATTCTTCTTCACCTCTAGATTTAGTCCTATTAATTTTTAAACTATCACCATCATATATGTAAGGATTATTAACTGATATACCTTTACTTAATGCTTCCCAATAATTAAGAACCATCATGTCCTCATCATTATTACCTCTTCTTAATTCTATGTTTCTTAAATCTCCATTTGAAGTAATTCCGCCTGCTTTTTGAATTGCTTCTACAACTGTTGGCCAACCTTGTGATGTGACTACCGATGACTCTCCTCCATCGGTATTAGATAATTTATTTATTGAGTTTAATCCAATACTATATATACCTGGCCTTTGAACTTCGCCACTTACTAATATCCTTACATCTTTAGTAGAAACTAAGTCAATATAAACTATGGGATTTCTTAGTATTTCTTTATATCTTTCATGTATTTCCTTTTCTGTTTGATCAATAGTTAAACCCCATACTTTTAATGCACCTATTCTGGGTAGATTAATAGTGCCATCTGGTAGAACAGATATAATTGAATCAAAACCTTCAGTTTTAAAAATTTTAAGTGAAATTTTATCACCAGGTCCTAACTTGTATTTTGGGACTTTAAAGTTAATTTGATCTTTTATTACTGATGAATCTTTATTATTTTTAAAATCAGAAGAGTTAATATTTTTAGTTTGAAATAAAGAAAAAAATAAGAAAATTAGTAAAAAATTTTTTCCAAATATTTTCATAAAAAGCTATTTTTAATTAAATTATACTACTAAGAATATTAAGATCAATGTATTTAAAGCATGGGAAAAATAAAAAACTTTAAATTTTCTTTATTTCATAAATTTACTATACCAATTTATATTTTTTAAGTACCACTTTACAGTATCTTTAATCCCCTCTTCAAAAGAATATATAGGATGCCAATTTAACATTTTTTTGATTTTCTTGGACTCAATTGAATATCTAAAATCATGTCCTTTTCTATCTTCCACGTAAGTAATTAAGCTACTATGCGAGAAAGTTTTTGGATTGATATTATCAAGATAATTACAAATTAATTGAGCTATCTGGTTGTTTGTTTTTTCCTCGTTACCCCCAATACAGTATCTTTCTCCAATTAGTCCATTTGTTAATACTTTTATAAGAGCATTAGCATGGTCTTCAACATGTAACCAATCTCTAATGTTTTCTCCATTACCATAAATTGGTATTTTGGACTCGCTTAGCGCATTTATTATAATTTTTGGTATTAATTTCTCAGGATATTGCCATGGTCCATAATTGTTACAGCAATTAGTTATTAAGGTAGGAAGTGCGTATGTATGAAGCCATGAATTAACTAAATGATCACTAGAAGCCTTACTTGCTGAATAAGGACTTCTTGGCTTGTATTGAGATTCCTCATTAAATTTTCCTTTTTTACCCAAAGTACCGAATACCTCATCGGTGCTTATGTGATGAAATTTGAAATTATTTTTTCTATCATAGGGAAGGGTTTTATAATGCAATCTTGATGCTTCAAGTAGATTATATGTACCAATAATATTGCTTTCAATAAAATCTTTGGGATTTTCTATAGATCTGTCTACGTGACTTTCCGCAGCGAGATGCATAACTAAATCTGGATTAGCATAATTAACAGCGTTCGATGTATCTACTGAATTTTTAAGATCTACATTTATAAATCGATACCTTTCTGTGTTTTTTAATCCTAAATTTAATAATTCTTCATTAATTGAGGTTAGATCGCTTGCATAACTCATTTTGTCGAGGTTAAAAATAGTACATTCTGAATCTTTCAATAATTTTCGAATAACAGCACCACCAATAAAACCAGCCCCTCCTGTTATTAATATCCTCGGTTTTCGTTGAAAGTAATAAAAAATATCCATATTTTTAACTAAGAATAATATTCTTATTTTTTTGATACTCGATTAAGATTTTTCTTAAATTTTCTTTCCAGTTAGTTGGTTTAATATCTAAAAGTTTAACAGTATTAAGGGTATCAAGAACAGAATACTTTGGTCTTTTCGCGAGGGTTAAATATTCTGTACTATTTATAGGATTAATCTTCGCTTTTTTTTCTATTATTTTTAACTCTTTAGCAATATCCCCAATAGTATCTGCAATATCAAACCAGCTTGCCATTCCTTCATCACACCAATGCATAATGAAAGGTAATTTTTTTTTATGTTTAAATTTTATTATTTCCCAGCAAACCTTACCTAAATCAGCTGCGCTAGTTGGAGAACCAATTTGGTCTGATACTACATCTATGTATTTTCTTTCAGAGTGAAGTTTAAGCATCTTTAAAATAAAATTTTTGCCTCTTGGGCTTATCACCCAACTAGTTCTGAGAATAGTGGCATTTTTAATATTCTTAATATTCTTTTTAATTAGTTCTTCTCCAAGAGATTTTGAAAAACCATATTTAGATAAAGGATTCTTGTTTTGGTTTTCCTTATATGGATAATTTTGTTTGCCATCAAAAACGTAGTCAGTGCTTAGTTGCAATAAATTCCCATTAACTTCGTTAATTGCTTCTGTAAAAGCTTTAGGTGCATAACTATTGATTTTTTTACAAATAGAAAATTCTTTCTCAGCATCATCAACTGAAGTATATGCACCACAATTTATAACCCAATCAGGTCTATTTTCTCGAAATATCTTTTTGCAAGATTCATAATTAGACAAATCTAATTGCTTTCTATCTGGATAAATTAAATCCACTTTTTTAGGCTTGTATTTTATAATTTCTTGCCCCACTTGGCCAGATCCACCAGTTAAGAGAACCTTCATTTTAGAATTTAATTGAATACCTCAGCATTTTTCAAAAAAGAAGCTTTTGAATCCTTTTCTGATAATTTTGGTTTTGAACAATTTATTTCTGTTAAAGGCCAATTAATATTTATATCTTTGTCATCCCATCTTATAGATCTGCCTTGCTCTTTAATCCAAAACTCACTTGTTTTATAAAGAACTTCTGAGTTTTTTTCTAGAGCTAAGAAGCCATGTGCAAATCCAACTGGTATCCAAATCATTAGTTTGTCTATATTATTTAATACTATGCTTGTCCACTCACCGAAAGTTGAAGAACTTTTTCTTATATCTACTGCTACATCAAATACTGCACCTGAAACACATCTGACTAGCTTACCTTGAGGTTTAGAACCAATTTGATAATGAAGACCTCTGAGTACACCAACATTAGATGATGAATGGTTATCCTGTAAGAATTTTACTTCTTCCCCAACTGCATTGTTGAATATTTCTTGATTCCAACTTTCATAAAAGAAGCCTCTCTCATCTTCAAATACTCTTGGTTTGAGAATAAAAACTTCTTTAAGAATATTACCCTTATTTGAGGATAAATTTTTAATATCCATTTTCTAAATTAATTGTTTTTGAACTCCTAAAGTTTTTTTTCATAAAGTATTGATCTTAAATACTCTCCATATCCACTTTTAATTAGATTAGTTGATAATGAATAAAGTTGATCATCATTAATATAACCCATCCTCCATGCAACTTCTTCGGGACATCCAATTTTTAAACCTTGCCTTTTTTCTAATAATCTTATGTAAGATGAGGCTTCGTGAAGAGAATCCGTCGTTCCTGTATCAAGCCACGTCATTCCTCTATTCATTTTCTCCACGATTAATTTACCTTCTTGAATATACATTTTGTTTATATCTGTTATTTCTAGCTCGCCCCTATTTGAGGGTTTAATCTTTTTTGCTTTTTCAAGAACAGAGTTGTCATAGAAATATAAACCAGTTATGGCAAATTTACTCTTTGGATTTCTAGGTTTTTCCTCGATATTGTAAGCTATTCCATTGGAATCAAATTCTAAAACACCATACCTCTCTGGATTAACAACTGAGTAGGCAAATATAGTAGCTCCTTCATTTAAATGATAGTTTTCTTGTAATTTATTAACAAAAAAATCTCCATGAAACAAATTATCCCCCAGGATTAATGTAACGCTTGAATTATCAATGAATTCTTCACCTATGAGAAATGCTTGCGCTATCCCCTCAGGTTTTTTCTGGATTTCGTAACTTATATTTATGCCAAACTGTGATCCATTTCCTAAAAGCTTTTTGAAAGATTCATTGTCATGAGGGGTAGTAATGATTAATATATCTTTAATCCCCGCAAGCATAATTGTGGACAAGGGATAATAGATCATAGGCTTGTCATAAATTGGTATTAATTGTTTACTAATTACTTTTGTGATTGGATACAATCTGCTCCCGTTGCCACCCGCTAAAATAATACCTTTTCTTCTTACCATTATATGAATTCTATTTGATTATAAATTTTGATTATCTATATTACTTGAAAGGAATACTTGTTTGATATGCAATAAAATTAAAAGTTATAATTATGAAAATGAAATCTAATATGCTAAAAGATTTTTTTATAAGTTTTTTTTAATGAAGTCAAGAACAAAAAAAATCATAAAAGAATTTCAATTAGATAATACAATTCTCTATTCATGGGGGATGAAAAGATCAGGAGAATTCCTTCGAAATAATACAAAAAATAAAAAATTAGTTTTTATTGAAGATGGATTTATTCATTCATTTGGTATAAATAAGAAGAAAATACCTTTTAGCATTTGTTTCGATAATCGTGGAATATACTACGACTGCGATAGCGATAACGATTTAAAAAAGTATGTTAAAGAAAAACTAAGTAAAAAAAATATTTCTAGAGCAAAAAAAATAATAGAATTATGGAAAAAATATTCGATTTCCAAATATAATTTCTCATCTTTTATAGAACCTCCTTCATTTCCTTACATACTTTTAGTAGATCAAACTTTTGGAGATCTTTCTATAGATTACGGAGATGCTGATGATAATTCATTCAAGAAGATGTTTGAATTCGCAGTCAATAATTGGCCTAAGCATAAGATTATTATTAAGTCACATCCAGACGTAATTAACTCTAAAAAAAAAGGTTGCATTGATATATCTAAGTATTCAAAAGATAGAATCATTATTCTGGGGGATATTGGCCAAATAAATAGATTAATAGAGTTTAGTTCAGCAGTATGCGTAGTTACTAGCCAAGTAGGATTTGAAGCTTTAATTTATGGTAAGGACGTTCATGTCTTTGGAAAACCATTTTATTCAGGGTTAGGGTTAACAATTGATCATAATACAAAAAATAAACAGGTTAATAATCAAATTAAACTTGAGCAGCTTGTATTTTCTTCTTTAGTAAAGTATCAAACTTGTTTAGATCCAAGAACAAAAAAAGAATGTGAAGTTGAAGAAATAATGCAATATATTTATTATTTGAGAAAAACTTCTAAATTTTTTCCAAAAGATTTAGAGGCTATAAATTTAACTCCTTGGAAAGCAAGGCAAATTAATCGTTTTATTTATCCTGTTACTGAGAAAAAAGTAAAATTTTTGAAAAGATTCAAAAGTAAAATGAAAAATATTATTGTTTGGGGTAAAAATACAAGAAATAAAGGCTATATTCATCAAGACTATGATTTCATTTCAGTAGAAGATGGATTCATCAGATCTGTCGGTCTTGGAGGTGATCTATACCCTCCATTAAGCCTTTTATTTGATAAGAAAGGCATACATTATGATGCCAGTAAGGTAAGTGATCTAGAGGATCAACTTCAAAATACTAAAGTAAACTATAGTGAAAGAATGAGGGCAAGGAATGTTATAGATTTAATAATTAAATTTAAAATTAGTAAGTATAACCTTAGATTAACTGAAAAAAAAATAAAGCTACCGAAAAATGCTATTAATAAAGAAATAATAGGCGTCCTTGGCCAAGTGGAAAGTGATAATTCTATCATTTATGGTGTTCCTGACAATACTATTCAAAGAACAAATTTTGCATTAGTTGAGCAGGTTAGGAAAGATTACCCAGACGCCTATATAATTTATAAACCACACCCTGATACTGAGTCTGGTCTAAGAGTAAAAGGTAAAGAAGAAGATTCCATTATTATTAACGCTGATCTTATCGCACATAAAACTTCACTTGAAGATCTATTCAATAAGGTAGATAGGATAGCTGTTTTTACTTCCCTAGGTGGATTTGAAGCCTTAATAAGGGGAATATCGGTAATAACCTATGGCTTCCCTTTCTATGCAGGCTGGGGGCTAACCCAAGACTATTTAGAACAACATGGATGGGCAAAAAGAAGAACTCGTAAATTGACGATAGAAGAATTAACTTTTATTAGCTTAATTAAATACCCTTTCTATTCAAGCATTAAGTTTAATTGCCTTTGTGAAATAGAGAATATTTTTGAAGAGATACTCGAAAGTAGTGGGGAAAGAAATTTAGAGCAAATTATATTTAAATATTGGGGTATTTTAAAAGACTACTTTTCAAGAATTAGTAAATAAATGATTTCTAACTACAAAAGACCATTTTTTAGAAAAAAGGTTTTAATTGAAGGAAATTGTTTGTTTCTTGTTGGCCCTATTGGAACTTTTTTTGCAAGATTATCTAGGTATCTAGAGGATAATCAAGTAAGAACTTATAAAATTTTGTTTCCGCTCCATGAATATGGTTTTTCAAAATCAAAAATAATAAAATATGACCAGGATATAGGTAAATTTAAGCAATTTTTAAGCAAAACTATTATTAATTATGAAATAAAGCATATATTTATGTATGGAAACGTTCTGATCCCTCATAAGCAGGCTTTAGAGTTAGTAAAAGAGTTAAATGTAAAGGGTATAAATGTAAAAACTCATATTTTTGAGCTTGGTTATTTAAGACCTAACTTTGTCACTCTAGAGAATGAGGGAATCAACTATAATAGTAGCCTTATTAGAAGCAGGGAATTTTATTTAAAGCAGGATCCATATTCCATCTTGCCGTTACCAAAAAAACATGCTCGCTTTAGAATAAGAAAGATATGGAAAACGATTTCATTTATTAACCATAGTTTTAAAAAATATAAAATTGTTGAAAAGGATCACAAGCTTCAGCCTAAACCAATATATATTTGGTTCCAAATAAAGGGTTTCTTTTTAAAATACTTTTTCTTTTTTTCTGAATATAAAATAAAAAATTATTTATTGGCTAAAAATTACTTTTTAGTGATCCTACAAGTTTCTACGGACAGCCAATTAACAGAAGGGTCTAATTTTAAAGATAATAAAAAATTTATCTATAAAGTAATAAAAGATTTTGCCGAAGCGTCCAGAAATGATGTAAATCTCGTCTTCAAACATCATCCTAGAGATAGAGGTTATACCAATTACCATTATGAGATAGAAAAAATATCAAAAGAGTTTGGTGTTTATAAAAATGTATTTTATATTCATGATTATTATCTATCTAAGTTATTCCAAAACTCAAATTGTAAAGGTACAGTACTTATAAATAGTACTGTCGGATATCAATCTCTATATCATTCTGTTCCTGTTAAATCACTTGGGATTACCCCTTACAATATTAAAGGTCTTTCAGAACAAAAAGATTTAGTATCATTTTTTAAAAATCCTTCTCCTGTAAATAAATTATTATTCAATAAATTCTACAAATATATATTGGAGAATTCTCAAATAAATGGGAATTTTGATGGATTTTTTCCATTCCACAATGTATTTATTATTAAAAAGTGAAAGGATTAAATATAAGAAAATTTTTAAGAATAATTGTTAGACTATCCATTTTTTTTATTTCATACCTACTTTATTTAATTCAGTTAATATTTATTTTTTCAAATTTTAAAAACCTTGCAAAAAAAGTATTTAGTTTTGCAGCCTATATTTGTTCAATTTCTTTAGGTATAAAATATGATGTTGACCAAAATTTGAAAAAAAATCTTTTGAAGAAAGGAATACATATATCAAATCATGATAATCCTCTAGATATTTTTGTAGCACAAAATTTTTTTAAGCTTAAGACAATTACAACTGTGGATCAACATTTGAAGAATTTTCTCCCTTTTTTTGAGGCTTCATTGAAAAATTACGGCCATCATTATTTTGATTATTTAAATTTTCATGAGAGAAAATCAGCTTATTTATTTTTAGATAGAGTCTGTAAAAAAGATAAAAATCTTCTTATTTATCCTAGCGGATCTATTTATACATCAGTTATCAAACGATTCTCAAAAAGTGTCTCTAAGTTATCAATGATTAATAAACTAAAAGTAATAGCTTGGAAATTTATTTTCAATGATCAAGCAAATATTGAATACGATAGAAATATTGGTAAATATATTTTAAGAAGGATATGTTCTGAAAAATTAGTAATCCAAATAGCAAAAGTTAAAGTTTTCAATCCAAAAGATTATAGAAGTGTTGAAGAATTACATTCAGATCTTTGCTTATTTTATTTAGATTCTTAAAAAATCTTTGTTTATCAAAAACTATATTTTTCAAGATATTTCCTTTGTTTATCTGATATATTTTCTGATCTACCTGAGAATAAAAGTTGTATTATTCCATTATAATCTTTCGCTATAGAGTAATTTTCATAGGATACTTCGCAATACCGTAAATATGGCTTTAATACTTGAGGCATTTGAAAATTGTTATCAAGTTTTTTTAATTCTTTTTCTATAAATTTAATATTTTCCGATTTGAGCTTAAATTTTTCAGAGTCTATCTCGTAATCCATTTGATGCTCATATATATATTTTCCATTTGGCAAATTTAAAGACCGCTTATTTGAGAGCTTCAAAATCTTTAAAAAAGCATTTATACAATCCTTATTAAGAGATCTATGATTAAAACTTATTAATCCAATACCTACATTCATATTTTTTGACTCTGGGATTCTCACAAATCCTCTAATTAATTCTTTAAGTATCTTCTTATTTTGAAAATCTGGCATTACAAATGTTCTTCCTATTTCGCAAAAATTGTCATTTTTCAATTTCTCGAAAGTACCGGGATGGTAAGACTCTAAATAAGAATATTCTTTATTATTTAAAGAACCTTTTTCGCTCAATAAAAATCTTTGCCCCCCAGCTAATTGCATTTTTTCTTTGTCCCAAATGATCATGTGCAGAAAGAAAAAATCTCTTTCTTCAATATCATTTTTAAATGGGTTTGTTTTTAATACATTAAATGCCTTTGCTCTTTGTTCTCCATACCAATCAAATTGGGGAGCTAATTTTTCGCCAGGTATTAGATATATTAGATGATCTTTAGAGTTCTCAATAATATAACTACCGAAATTTTTAGTAAAAAATTCGTACATTTAATATTAAATTCGAAAGAGTATTTGTTTCTTAATTAAAGCTAATTTAATATAAAATGAAAAGGTCAATTTATTTTCTTACATTATTAAATTTGTAAACTTTGATTTATTAAATAAACCTATTGCGGTCATCTCTAATGGGATTACCCCAACTGTTTTTTATTGGCTTAATATTTTGAATTCTAAGGTTATAAATCCTAGAAAATTAGATAAAAAATACTTAAATAAATTTGAAACAATAATATTAGTTAGGTATATACCACTAAACATTTTACTTGATCTTATCCTTTTAAAAAGGAAATCAAAAAAAATAATTTTACTACTTGACGATAATTTACTTGATTTACATATCTTCTCAGAAATACCTTTTCTTTATAAGTTAAAAATCTTTATCAATATTTACTGTTATAAATATTTCTTTCATTTTTTTCTTAATGAAATTTGGGTAACAAATAAATTGCTAGCAGAAAAAGTAAAGCAAAAAATTCCAAAAAATAATATTAACATTAATTTGTTAAATCTTAAGCATACTCAAAATATTCCATTAAGAAAAATTTATAAAATTGCATATCTTGGGACTAGTTCGCACACTAAAGAGTTGCTTTGGTTGAAGAAACTTTTTGAGAAAATACAGCGAGAAAGAAATGATTGTCTTATTGAAATTTATGTAAATAAAAAATGGAGAAATTATTTCAGATCAGTTCCAAGAATGAAAATGTCGCATCCGTTGGATTGGGAAACATTTTTTTTGGATACTACGATAGGTAAGGTAGATATTGTCTTGAACCCAATTTTTAACTCAAACTTTAATAAATTTAGATCTCCAACTAAGTTTTTTGATATTACTAGACTTGAAGCCGTAGGAATTTATAGTAATTTAAAGCCATTTTGTGACTTTATTAATGATAATCATGACGGTATTTTATTAGATAATAATATTGATGATTGGATTGAGAAAATATCTTATCTTCTTGATAATTCAGATGTAAGGGAAAGGTTATTCTTAAATGCTTTAAAAAGATCAGAAAAGCCTTTTAATACTTTTTAAATTTTGTAAATACTTATACTTATATGCATTGTGATAATCTGACAGAGCCTATAAGTGTTCCAAAGTCATCGATAACTGGCAAAATTGATATCTTATTTGATTGCATTAAATATAATGCTTCAGAAACTTTTGCCCATGATTTAGTGGTTATGGGACGTGAAAATTTAAGATCTCTTATTTTAGCAGTTAATTTAATTCCGCTTTCAATACATCTTCTTAGATCCCCATCGGTAAAGACCCATAAAAGTTTTTTGTTTTCACAAACAAAAACGGCACCTAGTTGTCCTTTTGAAATTTCTATTATTACATCCTTTATAGAAGTATTTTGCGCACAAATTGGCAAGGACTCAGTATTCATAATATTATCAACGGTCTCAAAATTTAGCTTGTGAAGACTTCCTGACGGATGAAATCTTGCAAAGTCAATTTCTTTGAAGCCCCTCTCCATTGCACAAATGCTGGCTAATGCATCTCCAAGTGCCATGGTCACTGAAGTTGAGCATGTAGGAGCTAAATTTAAAGGACAAGCTTCACTCTCGACAGATGAATTAAGGCTAATAGTGGCTTCCTTACTTATTGTTGAATTTACATTCCCTGTAATTGCTATGCTCTTGATATCATTTCTTTTGGCGTAGTTTAAAAGTCTTACTAATTCATCAGTTTCTCCACTGTTTGAGATGCAAATTAAAAGGTCATCTCTTCTTAATATCCCAAGATCACCATGGAAAGCATCCGAAGTATGAAGAAAGATTGAAGGAGTGCCTAATGAGGCTAAAGTTGAGGTTATTTTTTTCCCAATGTTTCCTGATTTTCCAATGCCTGAAATCACTACTGTCCCTTTGCAATCAATAATTAAGTCAATGCATTTAGAAAAATTTAAACCTATTTTTTTAGATGAAGCAAAAATTGCATTAGCCTCAGCTTCTAAGACCCTTTGTGCTTCTTTTATTCTTTCAGTAGGTCTCATCTAATAAAGACATAATTAATAATAATAAAGCCTTAGGCTCAAATTTTAAGTAGAAATTTCTAAATAACAAAGAATATAAACAAGATTCAAATTTTATGGAACTAAATATATTCCTTTTTATGGAAAAAAGATTAACAACTTTTCTTAAAGTACTTGGGCATGAAAACTATATAGGATTAGGCAAATTATGTTAGTTTAATATACTGAATTGATAGATAATAACTTTACGATGTATTTTTATCCGATCAATATAGGAGAGTCAAAAAAAATAACAATTATTGGTGGTTTAAATGTTTTAAATGATATTGATGAGGCTGTTGAAATTGGTATGAAATTTAAGGAATCTTGTGATAGAAACCAAATTTCCTATATCTTCAAGGCAAGTTTTGATAAAGCTAATAGAACATCTTTTGATAGTTATAGAGGACCTGGATTTACTAAAGGGTTAGAGATGTTAAAAGAAATAAAAGAAATTTTGAAAGTTCCAATTCTCACAGATATTCATGAGACATTTCAGGCAGCTAAAGCTGCAGAAGTGTGCGATATGCTTCAACTTCCCGCTTTTTTAGCGCGTCAAACTGATCTTATTCAAGCCTTAGCTATTACAGGTAAACCAATAAATATTAAAAAACCTCAATTTATTTCACCAGAACAAATTAAGTTTATTGTTCAAAAGTTTTCAAAATTTGGATGTGAAGATGTTGTTATTTGTGAAAGGGGAAGTATGTATGGATATAACCAACAAATAGTTGATATTATTGGTCTTCAAGTGATTAAAGAACAAACGAATAAACCAGTTTGTGTTGATATTACTCACTCTCTACAATTTAGAAATGAAGGTAGCTCGGCATCAGGCGGGAGAAGAAAATATGCTTTAAATTTGGCTAAAGCAGTCACTGCTACATCTATTGATGCATTATTCGTTGAAGCACATCAAAACCCTGATTTTGCTAAATGTGATGGTCCCTCAGCAATTCCATTAAATATGATTCCAGAATTTATAGATCAAGTGTGTGAGATAGACAACCTTGTTAAGAATCAGGATATTATTCAGATTGAGTAAAATATTTATTGTTATTGACTTACCTGGTTCAATATAATGAACAAATCAAAGTAATATTTCAATGAAAGATAAGACTTGTACCATTGTGATTCCAGCGAGAATGGGATCCTCTAGATTACCTAACAAACCTTTAAAACAATTAGCGGGCAAACCACTGCTCAAATGGGTTATTGAATTGGCTGAAAATGCTAATTTTCATAAATCTTTAATTGTATTAACTGAGGACAAGATAATATATGATTTTGTTGATGATTTAGGAGTTAAATGTTTTCTCACGGATAAAATTCATAAAAATGGAACTTCGCGGATATTAGAAATTCTCGATCATATCGAATCTGATTTTATTATTAATTTACAGGGGGATGAACCTTTAGTTACCCCAACCGATTTAAGTGATTTATATGAAAAAATAAAATCTAGTGATGTAGATATTGCTTCGATTTGTCATGAAGTTGATAGTTTAGAAGCTGAACAACCCTCTAATGTAAAGGTTGTTTTTGATATTAATCAACATGCTCTTTACTTTAGTAGATCAAAAATTCCATACGGAGCTAAAACATTTTATGTTCATAAGGGTATTTACGCTTTTAAAAAATCTGCTTTACAGAAGATCAAATCTCTTAAATCTAGTTTTCTAGGAAATTTGGAAGATCTTGAACAATTGCAATGGTTAGAAAATAATATGTCATTAAAAATGCTTATCACAAAAAACAAGTCAATCGGAGTTGATACCCGAGATGATTTGATAAAAGCAGAAAATGCATTACTATCTAATAATATTAAAGGGCTTATTTGTGATGTTGATGGAACATTAACCAACGGACTTGTATGGTATGGAAATGATGGAGAGCAGTTGAAATCATTTAATATAAAAGATGGATCTGCAATTAAAAAACTCTTATCAAAAGGCTTCAAAGTTGGACTCCTGAGTGGAAGAGATTCAGTTCCATTGCGAGTTAGGGCAAAAGAATTGGGAGTTCAATTCCTAAGATTAGGCCAAATTGATAAAAAGAAAGGTTGTTTAGAACTTATTAATGAAATGAAATTGCAAGCTGTAAACTTAGCCTACATTGGCGATGATGAAAACGACATACCCTGCTGCTCACTGATACCTTTTTCATTTGCAGTAAAAGACTGTCATGAGGATTTGAAAAAAATATCAAGATTTCACTTAAAAGTAAAAGGAGGAGAAGGGGTTATAAATGAATTTATAGAAACGTTGAACTTATTAAGCACAAATCCAAAAATATAATTTTCACAAAAGAAACAAAATAGAGAAAATAATATTAAGAATAATCATAAAAAAGATTTAATAATTTCGTATCCTCAGAGTTAAAACTTCAGTTACCAATCTTTGAAAAAATTTATTTTCCTTAAAAAGAGTTAGTTTCTACTTATTTTAGTTGAAGAAGACATTATTAGATGTGAAGATTGATATGGTAGAGAATTAAAATTGTTATTAAAGTTCGCAGCCTCCTCTTTGATTTCTATTTAATATGGTCGTATCTAAAAAGAAAATCCTTGTAACTGGGGCAGCAGGTTTTATAGGATCTGAAATTGCTAAAAAGCTTTTGTCTGAGAATTTAGAAGTTGTGGGAATAGACAATTTAAATGAATATTACAATCCTTTTTTAAAACAAAAAAGGATTAAAAATATTGAACAAACTGCCCAAAATAATTGTTGGCGATTTCTAAAGGTGAATATAGATGATCCCAAAAAAATAGATAAAATTTTTGAGGAATATCAACCAAATATTGTTATAAATTTGGCTGCACAAGCAGGGGTTAGATATTCATTAGAGAATCCAATGAGTTATATAGAGAGCAATATTGTAGGTTTCTTAAATATTCTTGAGGGATGTAGAAACTATAATGTAGAACATTTGATTTATGCATCAAGCAGTTCGGTATATGGAGGTAATAAGATTACTCCTTTTAATGAATCCCACTCAGTTGATCATCCAGTAAGTCTTTATGCAGCAACAAAAAAATCTAATGAAATGTTAGCGCATTCTTATAGCCATCTTTTTCAAATTCCTATGACAGGATTGAGATTTTTTACTGTTTATGGACCAATGGGAAGGCCAGATATGGCACCAATGATTTTTGCTGATGCAATGCTTAGAGGGAAAGAAATTAATGTATTTAATAATGGAAATATGTCAAGGGATTTTACGTACATAGATGATGTGACAGAAGCTATTTATAAGTGTTCTCTAAAAATTCCTTATCCAAATTTTAATTTTCTTGATAATCAACCAGATCCCTCAACATCCTTTGCTCCTCATAGAATCTTTAATGTAGGGAGTAATAATCCAACTAATCTTTTTAATTTCATTCAATTATTGGAGTCTTCATTTGGAGTTAAAGCAATAAAGAACATGAAAGAAATGCAACTAGGAGATGTTGAAGCAACCTTTGCAGATATTGATTTATTAAAAAGATGGATTGATTTTGAACCTCAAACTTCATTAGAAAAAGGCATAATAAATTTTGCTAAATGGTATAAAGATTATTTTGATTCCGATTATTACAGAAGCCCATAAAATTGGGCTTTTTTGAACTATCAAATTCTTCATGTATTATCACAGTCATCAACAAATTCTTACCTACATCTTAAACTTCTATAAATTTACATTGGACTAAAATTTTAGATCTATATGAATTTGTTCATTAGTATTACGCTTCCTGCAGGATTCGAACCTGCGGCCCACTGCTTAGAAGGCAGTTGCTCTATCCAGCTGAGCTAAGGAAGCTAGAGTTTTAGCTAATTTCGTCACTCAAGTAACGAATATAGAAAAAAACAGAAATAAATCGCGCTTTTAATAAGTCAATTTACAACTTTTCTATTTTATATCAGCCAAGCACACCTAACCAGTAAATCTTTAAAAAATAATTTATTTAGAAAATAATTATTTTCTTATATTTGTTTAGGATTTATTTTAGTATTGTAATTAATATATTTTCTAAATTTTGGCAAAAAGACTTACAGAAGATCAAAAGAAAAAATTAATTAGTATCTTCAAAAAGGGAATTAAAATTGAAGAATTATCTCAAAGATTTAATTGTAGTAAGTTGACAATAGTTAGAAATTTGAAAAAAAATCTTGGGGAATCTAAATATAAAGAGATAATCACTAATAATAAAAAATTAATTACTGGTCCTGAAAAATCAGAAACGTCAAAGAGATTTAAATCTGATAATGATTCTGCTGTTGCAGGTAAGGCTAGCATTAATAATTTGAATAAAAATGCATCGGATTTTGCTCAAGAGAATTCTTTTTTTGAGATTGTGCCTTTAGATTATCAAATAGAAAATTTACCTCGCAAAGAATTATCCTCAGTGCCTATATCTGAAGTTGATTTCCCTAAAGTTGTTTATATGATTGTGGATAAGAAAATTGAGTTAGAAATAAAATTATTAAAAGATTTTCCAGAATGGGACTTTCTACCTAATAATGATTTGAATAGAAAAACAATAGAAATATTTTTTGATTTAAATCTCGCTAAAAGATCTTGTAACAAGGAGCAGAAGGTACTGAAAGTTCCTAATACTGATGTATTTAGAATTGCAGCCCCTGTTCTAATTGAGAAAGGAATTTCAAGAATTGTTTGTGCTGAAAATTTAATAGCTCTTTAATCAATTTTTCAATCATTATTCATATCCAGGGCAAGTATGTTTCCTAAAATAGAACCAAATATAAAACTTGAGCCAACGATAAAACTTATGGGAAGTTCAATGGTTTCATCTACTATCAGGTCCACTTTGCGTTTGTTTGAACTGTTTTGTATCGCAACAAATAAAATCACAAATAAGCAAGAATTGAATACTACTGTAAATAATAATTTTTTCCCTAAGGAGTTCATAAATTGACCTTTATGTAAATATTAAATCATATTGTAAATTTCGCTTTTTTTTAGACCATTTTTCTTGGCTAAGTATTTTGATGCTGCTGACAAACTTAAACCTGCAGTTATTAAATCATTAAGATCTTTTTTTATAGTTAATTTATCAGTGACCAAATCTTTCTTAATACCTTTTACGACTATTGTTATTTCACCAAGGATATCTTTGTCGTCGAAGAAATTAATAACTTCATCAATATTGTTTCCAATATGTTCCTCAAATTTCTTTGTTAATTCCCTTGCTACCATAATTTCCCTATCACCTCCACAAAAATCATTTAATTCCCTCAATAATTTTTTAAGTCTATGTGGAGATTCGTATATTATTGTTGTTTTTTGATTTTTACTAATTTCTAAAAGAATTTTTTCTCTTTCAATTTGCTTTTTAGGGAGAAAGCCTTCAAATACAAAACTTGAAGAGGGAAGCCCACTTGAAACAAGAGCTGTTATTGCGGCACATGCACCGGGAACACATATTATATCAATCCCTTCTTTTTTCACACTTCTTGCAATTTCTTCGCCGGGATCACAAATTCCAGGTATCCCAGCATCACTAACAATTGCTATAGATTTTCCTTCCTTGAGATCTTTTATTATTTTTGGGATTTTAATTGATGAATTATGTTTATTAAAACTTATAAGTTTGTTTGAAATATTGAACTTGTTCATTATTTTTTTTGTTTGTCTTGTATCTTCACAAGCAATTAAAGAAACATTTTTAAGAATATTTAATGCTCTTTGTGATATATCATTTAAATTTCCAATTGGAGTGCCAACTATATATAAAGTTTCTTTTTCCGGTTCTTTTTTTCTCTGAGATAAAAAGGAATTATTATTCATTTAATGACTCAATTATTTTTTAGAGTAGATACTAATAATCTTATCGATGATATAAGAATTTTCAGCTGATAAGCAGCAGATCTTTTCCTTTATTACTAAAGAATGTTAGAAGATTAAGATGATAAAAAAATAAGTTTTAAAAAGAAAAATGAAGTCGATCTTTTTACTTTTGCTTAAAAGAGATAGTGATTTTACCTCTTTATAAATCTACTTTGGAAGAGCTAGCTATAAAGATTAGAATTCTCTTCTCAAGAGTCTATTTTGCAAGCAGTTAGTTAGTCGAGTAATTTTAAATTTAGCTCATCAAGAATTAACTCCTTGAAAAACTAATCCTTAGAGAAGAAGTATATAAACTCAATAATATGTATATTTATTGAAGTAACTTTTCGAGAACTAAAGATAAAATAGCAGAACTAAATTTACCCTCTTTAGTTTTAATTGAGCGGAGCTACTGGTGTTGGTGTTGGTTCAGGATAAGACATTCCATTATTTTGACCTACACCTCTCAAAGTAAGATTAATTCTTCCTCTGCTATCAATCTCTCTAACTCTTACTGTTACATCATCACCTTGTCTTACTACATCTTCAACTCTCTCAACCCTCGCTTCCGATAGTTGGGATATGTGCACCATTCCTTCTTTCCCAGGTAAGATCTCAACAAAAGCACCAATTGGAATTATTCGAGTAACCACTCCAGAGAAAATTTCCCCTTCATGCACTTTTCTTGTAAGTCCTTCAATTATCTTTTGAGCCTCTTCTGCAGCAGCTCCGTCATGAGAAGCGATAGTTACAATTCCACCATCTTCAATATCAATTTTTGTATTTGTTCTTTCAGTGATTCCTTTAATAGTTCTTCCACCAGGTCCTATGACTGTCCCTATAAGCTCAGGATCAATCCTAAAGCTTAAAAGTCGAGGAGCATGAGGAGAAAGTGACTCTTGAGGTTTATCTATTGCCTGTTGCATTTTTTCTAAAATATGTAATCGAGCAGGACGAGCTTTTTTAATTGCATCAGAAATAATAGAAACTGGTAGACCTGTAATTTTCATATCCATTTGTAATGCAGTTATACCTTTATCAGTACCTGCAACTTTAAAGTCCATATCTCCAAGAAAATCTTCAATTCCTTGAATATCGGTAAGAATTCGTACTTCTTTACCCTCTTTGATTAAGCCCATAGCAGTACCACTTACAGGAGCTTTTAAAGGAACCCCTGCATCTAGCAATGAAAGTGTACTTCCGCATACAGAGCCCATTGAAGTTGATCCGTTCGAACTTAAAACTTCACTAACTACCCTCAAGACATAAGGGAATGTTTCTTTCCCAGGCAATACTGGAATTATTGCTCTCTCAGCTAATGCTCCATGCCCAATCTCCCTTCTGCCAGGAGTTCTCATTGGTCTTGTTTCTCCTACTGAATAAGGAGGGAAATTGTAATGATGTAGATAAGTTTTTTCAGTGCTTGGATTCAGGTCATCCATTTCTTGAGCATCACTAGGAGTACCTAATGTGGTTGTTGATAAAACTTGGGTTAAACCTCTTTGAAATAATGCAGAACCATGAACTCTTTTTGGAAGAATTCCTGCGGAAGCTGATATTTTTCTAACTTCGTCAAGATCTCTTCCATCAACTCTTTTTCCATCATTTATGATTTGAGACCTCATT
Source organism: uncultured Prochlorococcus sp. (assembly GCA_902612005.1). Taxonomy (GTDB): domain Bacteria; phylum Cyanobacteriota; class Cyanobacteriia; order PCC-6307; family Cyanobiaceae; genus Prochlorococcus_A. The sequence goes on from CACMCA010000009.1 coordinate 26,361, forward strand.
AATTTTTTTGTTAATTTTTTAAAGTCGGAACTTAATAACTTATCATTCTCAGAAAGAAGAACTTTTAATTGGTTGTTCTCTTTCAAAGAATCAATTTTATCTTGAGTCTCAACTTTTATTTTTTCTAGTTCAAGATCTCTCTCTTCCTTTGAAAGATCAAATTTCTTTAAAACTAACTCAATTGGTTTTGTGCAATTTTTCTCTAAATAAGAGGGCAATGTTTTATCTTCTTCAGGTTTAGATGGCTTAATCTGTTGTATGCCTAAATCTTTTAATAAATCTTCTTGCGATTTAATAAGTTCAGTAACAGCTTCATAACCAAAATCTATAGCTTCGATAGTATCTTGCTCTGATAACTGGTTAGCACCCGCCTCAATCATAACAATGCCTTCAGGTGAACCTGCGACAACAATATCTAAATCTCCTCTCTCTATCTCTCTATAACTTGGATTCAAGATGAAATCATCTCCAATGAGACCAACTCTAACTGCAGCCATTGGCCCATAAAATGGAATCTCTCCAAGTAAAGTTGCTATTGAAGCCCCTGTAACAGCTAAAACATCTGCTGGAACTCTCTCATCTAGAGAAAGACATGAAGCAACAATTTGTATCTCATCTCTCATCCATGATGGGAAAAGTGGCCTCATTGGCCTGTCAATCAATCTTGCGATTAGAGTCGCTCTTTCTGGGGGGCGACCTTCTCTCCTCATAAAACCACCAGGAATTCTTCCGGCAGCGTATAGTTTCTCCTCATAGTCACATATTAGAGGTAGAAAATCAGAAGCATCTTTTTTTGTAGTTTTTGTTGCTGTAACTAATAGAGAGGTGTCACCGCACTCAATCATTACTGATCCATTTGCTTGAGGAGCATATAGTCCTGTAGTTAGTCGTATCTCTCGTCCGTCAAACGTGATCGACTTATTTTGTCCTTCCACTTTTTAAATTATAAATCTATACATAATTTATTCTTACATTTTATAGGGACATATTGAGTAAATTATTTAGATAAGCTATAAAAATTCTTTAAATTGTACTAAAAATGAATTTTAATTTCTTTAATTATGAATTTTACGGTAGAAAATAAAGAAATAAAAAAATTAACTTGTGCTACCAACTTGATTTAACTACACCAGGAAGCTCGCCATTATGAGCTCTTTGCCTTAACTGGTTCCTGCAAAGACCAAAGTCTCTGTAAACTCCCCTTGGTTTACCAGTTGCCCAACATCTATTTCTAACTCTATTTGGAGCAGAGTTTCTAGGTAAACCCTGGATTTTTCTATGTATTTCTAATCTTTCCATTGGGTCTTTTGCGGCATTGAATTCAATTAATAATGATTTTCTTTTTGCGGCATATTTCTGTACAAGTTTTTTGCGCTTGACCTCTCTAGCAATCATTGACTTTTTTGCCATTTAGTAAAATTCTTAATTAATTTTTCTATTTTAACAGCTTGGATAACAATTTTAAAAATTTATTTATTGGTTTAATAATCTTTGTACTATTAAAAGTTGACTAGTATCCCTAATTATAAGCAGGACACTAAGTCCAACTAAAAGAAAGAAACTTGATTGAGTTACAACCATTTGTACCTTAACTGGTACTGGTTTTCCCCTTATACCTTCAATCAAAGTGAAAACAAGTTGTCCCCCATCTAATAGTGGTAAGGGTAAAGAATTGAGAACTGCTAAATTTATAGAAATTAGTGCAGCAAATAATAATATCCCTGTTCCTCCTTGTTGTGATAGTTGAGCTCCAATTTCAACAATTTTGACGGGACCACTTAATTGTTGAGCTGTTGAAGAAAAATTTGTAATTAATCCTTTATAACCTTGTATTGTTTTTACCAAGAGAGATGAAAACTCATTATTGGTATATTTAAAAAGTTCAAATATATTTTTTGTCTTTTTAGTTTCTTTTTTTATATTAGGTTGTAATTGAGCTCCAATTGTACCCTTCCCATCTATATTTTTTGGTACCAAAATTAAATCTTTCAGTACTCCATCTCTATCAATTGTTATCGAAATTGGGTTCTCTGATGAATGCTGAATCTTTTTTACTAAAGCAGAAACTGCTTGATCGCCAACTCCTAAAGAACTGCTTTCAATTTTTAAGATTTTATCCCCTGCTTGTAGTCCTGCAAGAGAAGCAGCCTTGTCCTGTTGGGTAGCCAAAACTAGAATCCCAGGCTCGGGATCAAATGGAATCCCAATAGCAGTTACATTTACAATTAAGATAGTATAAGCAAGAATTAAGTTAGCGAATACTCCAGCAGATATAACAATAACTCTTTGAATAACTGGCCTATTTTTTAAAAGATTTGGATCTTTAGGGTCAATATTATTTATTTCTTCATCAGGGAAGGAAACAAAGCCACCTAAGGGAAAGGCTCTAAGTGAATAGGTTATATCTTTATATCTTTTCTGAATTATTGATGGTCCAAATCCAATTGAAAATCCATCAACATAGATACCTTGCAAAATCGCTGCAAGAAAATGTCCCATTTCATGAAAAAAAATGAGAAATCCCAGAACTGTTATAGAGGTTAAAACATTCATTTAACTATATTAAGCAGTTTTTAAAAAATTTGATCCAAAATATGGTGCTAGAGCATCTGGAATTTTTACGCTCCCATCCGATTGTTGGCCATTCTCCAGAATAGCAGCCATAGTTCTTCCAATTGCAAGCCCACTACCATTTAAGGTATGCAAATATATATTTTTTTTATCAATTTTTGCTCTTATTGATGATCTGCGGGCTTGAAAATCTAAACAATTACTACAACTTGAAATTTCCCTATAACATTTACTACTTGGTAGCCAGACTTCAAGATCAAAAGTTCTGCTTGAAGAAAAACCTAGGTCTCCAGTACAAATATCAACTAATCTGTAAGGTAAATTGAGCTTTTGTAAAATGCTTTCTGCATCTGCAGTGATCTTTTCATGAGCTTCAATAGATTTACTTGGATCACAAAACCAATAAAGCTCAACTTTATTAAATTGATGAAGTCTTATTAAACCTTTAGTATCCCTTCCATAACTTCCAGCTTCTCTCCTAAAACATGGGCTATATGCAACATACTTGATGGGTAATTGCTTGGGATCAATAATCTCATTTCTATGAAAAGCAGTTAGTGGGACTTCAGCTGTAGGAGAAAGCCATAGGTCGTCATTGGAACACTTAAAACTTTCATTTGAAAATTTAGGTAATTGACCAGATCCCGTAAGACTTTCTGAATTCACTAAAGCTGGAGGCATTAACTCTAAATAACCATTTTTAGTATGAATATCGAGCATAAAATTTATTAATGCCCTCTCTAATCTGGCGCCATTACCAATAAGTGTGATAAAACGGCTTTTTGATATTTTAGTTGATTTTATAAAGTCAAAAAGATTAAGACTTTCGCCTATTTCCCAGTGAGATTTAAGATTATCTGATGCTAAAGGGTCTCCCCAAGTTTTTAATTGGACATTATGACTTTCATCTTTTCCAATAGGAGCGTATTTGCTAGGTAAATTTGGCAAATTACTAATTTCATTATAGATTTTTTTATCTAATGTTCTTTTTTTTTCTTCAAATTCAGAAATTTTAGTTCTGTATTCATTTCCTTTTTTCTTTAAATTATTTAGTTCTGGAGAATCATTATTTTTAGATTTGCTGATTTCTTGACCAATCAATTTACTTAACTTTTTGCTCTCAGATTGGAAACTAGATATGTTTATATCTATTTCTTTTTTTTGAAGTGTTAATTCTTGAATGTAGGAAATATTAAAAACTTTTCCTCTAAGGGATAAACTTTCTTCAATTAAAGTTGGATTTTCTCTTATTAATTTTTGATCTAACACTATTTTTTTTTATACCTTAATTAAAATAATTAATCTAAATTCATTATTAGGGATTTTTGACTAAAAATTAACTAAATTAATGATTCCTAACTTAAGGAATATTTTTAAATGAAATTTTTTAGTTATGATGCAGATCGAGCCCGCCCTGTAGATGACCATTCTTTTAGTAAATCAATTTGCTCTTTAGCTGTTCTGGATAAGGGAACTAATTCAGAAACTGCTTTTATTAAATCTTTCTCCATAAGTTCTCTATTTTCAGAAAATGAAATATGCATTCCTTCTATTACTGCTTGTTCAAGTTCTGCGCCTGAGAATCCATCTGTTCTATCGATGATAGTAGATAGAGGGAAACTGTAACTTGGTCTTCTTTTTTTTAAGTGCAAATCCAAAATACTTAATCTTTCTTCAGAATTTGGTAAATCAAGAAAAAATATTTCATCAAACCTACCTTTCCTTAATAATTCAGCAGGAAGCTTATCTATAGCGTTAGCGGTAGCGATAACAAATACGGCGGATTCTTTTTCAGCCATCCAAGTAAGCAAACTTGCTAAAACCCTCTGACTTGTTCCTCCATCACTTCTAGCATCACCACCAAAGCCCTTGTCAATTTCATCGATCCACAGAATACACGGAGACATGGCCTCAGCTCTTGATATTGTTTCTCTTGTTCTAGCCTCGCTTGAACCAACAAGGCTAGAAAATAGTCTTCCAACATCTAACCTAAGAAGCGGCATCGACCAACTCTTAGAAATTGATTTTGCTGTAAGCGATTTCCCTGTTCCTTGCGCTCCAACGAGTAAGACGCCCTTGGGAATAGGTAATCCATAATCTCTAGCTTCTTTAGAAAAGGCTCTGTATCTTTGATTAAGCCAAACTTTTAAAACATTTAGCCCACCAATATCGTCCTGACTTGATTTAGCTTCGAAAAATTCTAAAATTTCACTTCTTGCGATAACTTGTTTTTTCTCTTCAAGAATATCCTTAATATCTTCTTTACTTATTTTTCCTCTTTGAGCAAGGGCCTTTGCAGTGACTTGCTTTACTTTTATTTCGGTAAGTCCACTTGAGGCTATAGAAAGTTCGTTTAAATCTTGTTCCTCTAGATTTGAATTGGTATTAATAGCAATTTTTTTTATTAGACTTTTCAATTCTTTTTGATCAGGTAATGGAAGATTTACAATTGTCATTAATTCATCCAGTTCTTCTGATGATGGAAATAAATAAGAACTAATAATTAAATTATGACTAGTTTTCTTAAGTGCTGAAGATAGTTCTTTAATAGTTCTATTGATAGAGGGATCATCATAAAATTTATGAAAATCTTTTACTAATAAAACTGTTGAGACTTCAGAACTTTGTTCTTTAAGCCAATTAAGAACCCCTAAGGGATTGTTAGAAAATTTACCTTCTTCATTTATTAATCCTTTTATACCACTAACACAATCCCAGCAAATGAATCTTTTTATATTTATTCTTTCACAAGAGAAATTGACCAATTTTTCTAATCTTTCCTCTTCTTTAGTCCTAATCCAAATTAATGAGGTTCTTGATTTTATGAGCAATTCTAAATTTCTACACCAAGAATTCATTATTTAAGAGACAGACTATTTTTTACTGTTAGGTTCAAAAGGTAGTCTTTTATCTGAAATAGTTGAAGCAGAAGTTGTTATTACTTCATTTTTGGCCAATAATTGTTGATCCAATATTTTCTGTAGATTCTCAGGAAGAGTCTCTTTATTAAGCAGAAAAGTCTGAAACGCCTGGAATATATTAGCAACAACCATATAAAGTAAAACTCCTGCCGGTAGTGGGAAAAACAGAAACATTCCAGTAATCATAATTGGTGTTATTTTGTTCGCTGTTGATTGCTGAGGATTTGCAGGCATCCCTTGGCTAGATAACACTTGAGAGAGAAGTAGAGTCAATCCAAAGGCACCTACAAGTGTGGCAATATCCCAGTTAATTGCACCATCTACATAAAAACCAACTTGACCAAGAGCTTTGATAAAAAGAAAACCACTTTTAGCAGCTAGCCCAGGAATTTTTGCCTCGATTGTTGCATCACCCGGTTTGATTGCTGTTACTGTACCGTCCTGGGAAACTTTAAGATATTCCGATCCTTTAGAAACCTTCCATGATGGTAGGAATTTTGATCCATTATCATATTTAGACAAAACTTCCGAATAGCTATTTCCATTTGTTGTTTGTAAATTTATTTTTACTGATTCTTCTGTTCCTAATTTTGTTCCATTAGGAATAGTAGCTATTACAGGAAAATGTGATTTTTCTGTAATAAAAATAGAGTGTCTTGGGGATTTGTAAGGTTTTGGATCAATAGCTGCTATTTGATCCTGTGGAACGACCTTAATATTAATGTTGTAGGGAACATCAGCAAATGGTGAGCCTCTTAAGGTTGCAAACAGTGCAAAAAGCACTGGCATTTGTACAATCAATGGAAGGCAACCTGCTAGAGGACTACCAAACTCATTCATTAGTTTTCCAAGTTCTTCTTGCTGTTTCTTTGGATCACCAGAAAACTTAGATTTTATTTCTGCTTGCCTTTTTTGCATTACTGGTTGAGCAATCTTCATCCTTCTAGCGCTTCTAATTGAACCAGCGCTTAGGGGAAAAAGTGCAATCCTAATTACGACCGTCAATGCAACAATCGCCAAACCATAACTAGGGACTAAACCGTAGAAAAAATCTAGAATCGGGATAAGTAATTTTTCAGAAATGAACCCTATCACGATATTAAAAAGAGTGTAAATTTATTAGACATTTATTTTACAGGAAAATAAGGTTTTTGTAATTCATTTATTTAGGATTTAGTAGCAAAACCCTCTACCTCGTTGAGATTTGGGATTTGTGATCTTTTTATTATATTTTCTTCAATAAATTTTTGCTTTTCTCTGAATAAAGGTAATGATTTCATTTCAACTTTTGATCCGTCATTTAGAATAAGAACCATATCACCATATGATCCGAATCCCCTTGGAATAGATCTTATTTCTTCAATGTTACTTAATGAAACTTGTGTTTTATTTTTACCAAACCACCCACCATCTATTGTAATTCTTTTGTTTGTAATTTTATATCTCAACCACAATGCTCTAACTATTGCAGCAAAGGTAAATGGTAATCCAAGAATAGTTAGACCTGCAAGTAGATTTATTATTAAATCACCTTTTGCAGGACCACTTTCATAAAAGGTTTCTTCATTCATGTTAATCATTTGATTAGACGAGATTTGAACATTAAGTTTTGAAATTCTTCCAAAAGTCTGCTTTCATCTTTGTAGAAAACTCCAAATTTTAGGTTAACAAGTAACCAATATGGTTTGTGGTTATTAATTTTTTGAATGTTTTTTAATAACCATTCTTGAAGGATTCTTCTTAATTTATTTCTTTCTACAGCTTTTTTTGAAACTTTTTTACTAATAGCAATTGCAACCCTAAATTTATTTGGAGCATTTGTGAGTTTATGGGTTAAGAGAATTTCTGGATTTGATCTTGCAACTTTAAATGTCATTAATTTCCCATGATATGTTGTGGAATTTTTATGAATATAATTAAAAGTCCTATGACCTTTTAAACGCATATCCTTAGGTAAGGCCATCTAAATTTAAAGTTATACAGCAATTCTTTCTCTACCTTTTTGTCTTCTGCTTTTAATAACTCTCCTACCAGTATGAGAACGCATTCTTACTCTAAAACCAGATACACGTTTTCTTTTTCTTGAAGTTCCGCCAAAAGTTCTTTTTGTCATTTGATTAATTATCTTTATTTAATTTATCATTTAATCGATCAATATAGTCCAGCTTCCTAAATAACTTGAAAATGATTTTCCTTTAGGTTGCCCATATGAATGAAATTGATATAAACCTGATTTTCTAGGATTATAGACTTTTAATACAACTGCATAACTGTCTTTATTAGAAGGAATTGGGCTATAGGGGTAAATATCTAGTGAACGCAAATCTGATTCATTAGTATTAATTTCAATATCAGCTGGAATATCTTCTAAGCACTTTGTTCTACTATCAAAACCGCCTATTTTTACTTTGCAAAAACTAATTTTTTCATTTTTTAATGTGGATTTAAAGGTTTTAGGAATTGCTAGATTAATTTTTAAGAGATCAGTTTTTCTATCAGATGGCCTTAAGAAGAAATAAATTGTATTTCTAAATTTTTTTTTATTTTCTTTTTGAAACCACTTTAATCGTCTAAAATCTGAATCTTGATTCCATTGGAATTCCAACCCCGCCTTAACATCTTTGAAATTATTAAGTAAAGGAGTGGACACTAAAATTGCAGGAATAATAAAAATTCTTAAAATTTTAAAATTTAAAGCAAATCTATTTTTGTTTTTTAACATTGAGTAAATAAAAATTTAAAGGTTGAATTTGTGGTACTTAAATTAAAAAGAATAGCAATAGTTTTTAATAAGATTAACATCTATCTGTCCTTAATTTTACAGCTCCTCTTAAATAAGGATGCTTTATTGTATTATTGGGTGGCAATAAAACTTGAGCCATTATTCGTATACAAAAATCAACATCATTTGATACATACATTTGTTGGCAATCTATAAATGCCACGGAATCAAGTCCATTAAATTTCCTTGCAATTGAAGCGGGGAAACAAGCATCTAAGTCTTTTGTTGCGGTGAATGTAATGGATAGTATGTTCTTCTTAATTAGATTGTTTCGTGAAATTAATTCATCAATTAATTCCACTACGGCAACTTCTATTTCCTTAACAGAATTCCCAGATGCTGTTGTAGCACCACGAATAAATGTAATTTTATAATCATCTTTCATTTTTTCATACATATTGATCTAAGGCTTGTATAACCAAAGTACTTTATTAGATGAGTCAAACTCAAAAAAGATATTATTAATAATTTTCTCAATAATTCTACTTCCAGGAATTAGTCCAAGTATTTTTTTCTTCTTCTTCCCAAATGTTAATGGCTGAACTTTAGGATCAATATTTACCATTTCTGCAGCTAGCTCCCTTGCAACAAATTCATCTCCAACCTTATCAACAAGACCAAGTTTGAGTGCTTGTGTTCCAGTGAAAATTCTTCCATCAGCAAATTTTCTTACTTCTTCAACAGGTAAATTCCTTCCTTCAGCAACAGCTTCAGTAAATTGTTTGTAACTTTCATCAATAAGCCCTTGGAGTAGACTTCTACCCTCCTCACTTAGAGGTTTATCTGGGGAAAGAATGTCTTTAAAGACACCGCTTTTAACGGTCTCAAATTTAATACCGATTTTATCTAATAATTCAGATAAATTATTTCCTCTTATAATCACACCAATAGATCCTGTAATTGTGCCTGGATTAGCAACTATTTTGTCAGATGCAACACCTATGTAAACGCCTCCTGATGCTGAGATGTTCCCAAAACTAGCAATGACTTTACATCCTTTATCTTTTAGTCTTTTAATAGCAGAGTATATTTCTTGGCTATCTCCAACAGTACCCCCTGGAGAATCAATTCTCACAATTAAAGCAGGAAATTCTCTATCCTCAATTTGTTTAAGAGCTTTAAGGACTGAAACTCTTGTTGAACTTGTAATAGGCTCATCAATTACTATACGAGCTATTCTTTTTTTTGACTTTCGTCTAAAAGGCCAAATCATTCTTTTAAGGTAAATTCATAAAACTACTTTAAAAAGACTATCAGCAGACCTAATGAATTCAATCCTAAATTGGTTTTTAATGATACTCCCTTTTGCACTTTGGGGTACTTCAATGGCGGCAATGACGCCTTTAGTATCTAGTGCTGGGCCTGAGTTTGTAGCTTCTTTAAGATTACTTCCTGCAGGGATTCTTGTTCTAATAACAACATATTTGTTTAAAAGAGATTTAAAAATTTATAGGTGCGATTTGAAGTGGTTTTTTGTTTTTACGATTGTTGATGCCACTTTTTTTCAGTTGTTTTTAACTTATGGTATTGAAAAAACTGGAGCAGGTTTAGGTTCTGTTTTAATTGATTCTCAACCCCTTTTGGTAGCTATTTTAGCGAGGGCAATATTTGGGAATTTAATTAATCCAATAGGATGGTTAGGACTACTTTTTGGCTTGGGAGGAATAGTATTTTTAGGAGTTCCACAAGAATTTTTAGGGAATTGGTGGTTAATGTCTGATAAGTCTATAAATGATGTTGCTTTTAACTTTGGAGAACTTTGGATGCTTGCAGCTTCTCTCGCTATGGCATTAGGAACAATTTTAATTAGATTCACCTGTACTAAAAGTGATCCAGTGGCTGTAACAGGTTGGCATATGGTTCTAGGGAGTTTGCCCTTAATTATTAAGCACTGCTTACAATCAAATTTCACAATAATTCCAGATTGGTCAATACTTGATTGGGGACTTATGTCATTTGCAAGTATTTTTGGAGGGGCAATAGCTTATGGATTGTTTTTCTACTTTGCGAATAATAAAGAAATAACTGGATTTAGCACTCTTGCATTTTTAACACCTGTATTTGCTCTTCTCAGTGGAGGTGTTTGGTTAGATGAAAGACTCACTATTGTGCAGTGGATAGGAGTAGTGTTTGTTCTTATCTCAGTATTTTTTGTTAGCCAGAGAAAGAGTTTATGGGAAAATAAATTTTCTGATACTACTATTTAATTAGTTTCTTTTTGTAAAAAGTCTAATAATGCGAATAGTTTTGATTAGTACTCCAATAGGGTTCTTAGGGAGTGGTAAAGGTGGTGGAGTTGAATTAACTTTAAATTCTTTAGTTTCAGGTTTAATTTCTTTAGGTCATTCTGTTGAGGTTGTAGCTCCAAAAAATTCTAAGTTACATGAAAGTAATGTAAAAGCAAAATTACACTTTGTGGAAGGTGAAGATCAAATTAGTTGGCAGCATCAAAATTATAATTCTCCCGTGATTATCCCTGACAATTCTCTTTTAGCAGGAATGCTTGAAAAGGGATTAGATATCGCTAAACATGCAGATGTGTTGTTGAACATGTCCTATGATTGGTTGCCTATCTGGATGACTCTAAATTTAGAGATGCCCATTGCACATATTATTAGTATGGGTTCTGAAAGTTCAGTAATTAATAATTTAATCTCTAAGGTATATGCTAGATATCCAAATAATTTTGCTTTTCATTCCAAAATCCAAGCTAGTGATTATCCATTCATAAAAAAACCAACAATTATTGGGAATGGGTTTAATTTAGATAATTATATTTTTCAAGATTCAGATAAGGGACCGTTGGCATGGGTTGGAAGAGTTGCTCCGGAGAAAGGTTTGGAGGATGCAGTTTATGTGGCAAATCAACTTGGCGAAAAATTAAAAGTTTGGGGATTTATAGAAGATGAGATTTATGCCTCAAAGATAGAAAAATCATTCCCTCAAGGAGCTATAGATTGGATGGGGTTTTTATCGACAGATGTATTACAAAAAGAACTTGGTAAATGCAGAGTTTTGCTAAATACTCCGAAATGGAATGAGGCATATGGGAACGTTATTGTTGAAGCTTTAGCCTGTGGCGTGCCAGTTGTAGCTTATAAAAGGGGAGGGCCTAGTGAAATTATTCAGCATGGCCAAACAGGTTATCTTGCGGATCCTGATGATAAAAAAAATATGCTTTCTTATGTAGAGATTATTGAAAAAATAAAGCGTCATAAATGTAGAGAATGGGTAGAAAAAAATGCCTCCGCAGATATATTTGCTAACAAGGTTGTTAACTGGCTTAATAAGGTAATGCATGAATATAAATAATTTTAAATGATTCTTCTTAACTCAAAAAAAAGGCTCATAACCTTATTGATAGTTTTAGTTTGCGGGTTCATTATATTTTTCTTAGGTTTAGGCACTACAGGATTGGTAGACGAAACTCCCCCTTTATTTGCCGCTGCAGCACGTGCAATGAGTGAATCTGGTGATTGGTTAACTCCAAAAGTTAATGGAATATTCCGTTTTGATAAGCCTCCACTGATATATTGGCTAATGGGTTTTTTTTATTCATTACCGAAAAACGAAATCTGGGATAGCTTCGGGACTCTCTCAGCAAGACTCCCTTCAGCTTTGGCATCATTATTTTTAATGTTGATCATTGGAGATACCTTGTTTTGTTGGCCACAGAAGAGTGATAGGCAATTCCTCACTCCAATAGTTGCATCATTAGGCTTTGCTCTTTCTCCATTAATAATTATTTGGAGTAGAACTGCCGTGAGTGATGCCCTTTTAACTGGAACCTTAGGGATTAGCCTGCTTTTGTTTTGGAGAAGAATGGCAAGTGAAAATAATGATCAATGTATTTCAGCTTGGGTATTTTTAGGTTTTGCAATTTTAGTTAAAGGACCTGTTGCATTTGTTTTGGCATTATTGACTATTACGTCTTTCTTGTTTTGTCAGAAGAATTGGCAAACTTTGCTCAGTAAGTTAAACCCTAAGAAAGGTTTTTTAATAACAACACTAATAAGTGTTCCATGGTATGTATTAGAACTCATAAAAGAGGGAAAGCCTTTTTGGGATAATTTTTTTGGTTACCACAATTTTCAAAGATATACCTCAGTTGTAAATAATCATTCAGAACCATTCTGGTTTTTTCTTTACATAATGATATTGGCTTCATTGCCATTTACTCCTTTTTTATACCATGGGATATTTAAAACCTTTGAGGATTTCTTTAAAAGTTCAAAAGAAAGTTGTAATGTCTCTGAGACCCTTTATACATATTCTCTATGTTGGTTTACGTCAGTTTTAATCTTCTTTAGCCTTTCTGCAACTAAACTACCTAGCTATTGGTTGCCAGCAATTCCAGCGGCGGCATTATTAACAAGTAATAGCTTCATAAGCTTAAAAAATATAAATAAAAGTTATTCATATTTCTGGATTTTTAATATTTTAATTTTGTTTGGCTTATCAATAGCTTTCTTTTTCTCAAATATTTGGTTGAGTTCAATTAATGATCCCGAAATGCCTAATCTTGCATCTGAACTTATAAGCTCTGGGATTATTTTTAAAGCTAAAATGTTCTTCTCGTCATTTACCCTTATTGCAATAATCTTATTTTCCTTAAAATCTAAAAATATCCTTCTTTATCTTCAAATTTTACTTTTAATTGGACAATCTTATTTGATGTCGCCAATAAGAAAATTAGCAGATAATTCAAGGCAATTACCTTTAAGGAATATCTCAAAATTAATTTTAGATATTCGCGAGGGAAGGGAAACTTTAGCAATGATTGGGATCAGAAAACCTTCATTACATTATTATTCGAGACAAATAGTTTTTTATGAACCAAACACTGAAGAGGGTTTAATTAATCTGTCAGAAAGGCTAAATAATGATAGAAGAGAGAATTATGAGGATCAACCTGATTATGAATATGAATCTTTATTGGTAGTAATAGATGAATACTCCACCCGCCGACAGCAATGGTCAAAAATTAATCATCAAAAATTGGGCAAATTTGGGATTTATAATTTATGGCGAATTCAAAAAAGTGATTTAAATAACTATTCGAAATTATTAGTTAAAAGTGGTTATAAATCTGACTGGGGAAATAGAAAAGTTGAAAAATTTTAACAAAGCTTTTTTTTAAGAAGAGCATTTTTTAAATCATCAATGCTGCACTTGCTTGGGATGTCAATTTTTTTTAGATCTTCCATTAATTCGAGATCGATGACAGAATCTTCGGCTAAAAAACTAAAAACTTCATTTATGCTTATTCCCATATCTTGAGCCATCTCTGAGATAAGCCTTAGAGTATCCCTCCTCACAGAAATCCTTAGATCTAAAGGGATATATTCATTTTCAGGGTTTGCTGACTTCATAACCTAAATCTTAAGACATTATTTAGTTATCAGCATATAATCTTTACAATAATCATTAATTATGTATTTAAAATTGGCTTTATTCAATTTGTTTGAATAAATAAATTTATAAATATTTTTAATAGAGGGATTGTAATTATTGAAATTAAGGTTGTAGTGAAAAGAATTTTTGAAGCTATTTTTTGTTTCACACCATAAGCTTCTGCCATTAATATTGTGGATATTGCTGTTGGGGTTGCTGCCTGTAGAATTACTGCAAATGATTGATAGTAGTTAAAATCTAAGAATTTGCATATTAAAAAAATAATACAGGGAAGAATAAATAATTTTAATATAATTGAAAATTTAATTTCCTCATTTAGATCCAAAATCCTCTCATTTTGATTTGTGATTATTCCAAGTCTTGTTCCCACAATTATTATTGCCAAAGCAATCACTATTCTTGCAGGAATCCAAAGATAATTGCCCAAAATTCCATCTATTTGAAAAAGATATGCAAGAAGTACTCCAATAATCCCTCTAGAAGCAGGACTATTTATCAATGCATTTAATAGTCCTTTGATGTTTGGGATGTTATTGCTGTTAGCCTTTTCTTGAAGAAAAAAAGGTCCAAATATCCAAGCGAAAAGTGTTGTTCCTAAATCAAATCCAATAGTGAAATTTATAGTTGTTGAAGGTAGAAGAGCTAGCGCAATTGGTATTCCAAGAAATGATGTGTTACCTATTAGGCCTGCTAGCTGCAATGTGTAATTTGGAAGCCTCTTCTTAAATATTGGGATTATATTTATAAAAGTTATTAAAATTCCAATTACAGAGAATGCTAAAAATGCACTTTTAATTAGATTTATATCTATGCCTTCCTTTAATAAGAGACCCATTACACTTAATGGAATGCCAAATCTTATTAGAGGTCTTGCTATATATTTTGAAATCTTTGGATTCTTTTTTCCTAGAAGAAAACCTAAGAATAAAAAAGGGATAATATTAATAAAAAGAGAGTAGATGGTATTAATTAAATATTTATTAAAGCAATATTAACTCGCCATAGTGCAGTAAAAAAGTTTTTTCTAATTCATTTAGAAATTAAATTATTTTCCAAATTGCTTTTTCAGGAATTAAAGGAGATTTATATAAATTTTCTGGTTCTTTAGTCAAAACTCTCCATGAAGGGACCCGACAAGTTACGTAAGCAGGACTTTCTATTAAAACTCCTGGTTTCTCATCAAAAGTACAAGTAAACCCCTCTTTCCAATAACCACCATCGTTAAGGCTTCCTTTAAACCAAACCCAGCATTTTGAAGTTTTCAAGATCAGTAAATTTTTGTTCTATTTTAATCAAGATTTAATTATTAAATATAAAGGGTATAACTTTTAAAAAAAAATTTACTCAATTTAGTTTTTTGAAAAATATATTTTAGAGATTAATATCAATAAATTTAAGATCAGGGTGATCAAATTTGCTATCAATATTGGTGTAGACGAAATTTTATAACCGTAAATAATCCAAGACAAAACACCGATAATAAACATTATTAATGTTGTCAAAGAAACATCATCTGCCTTTTTTGTTTTTAAAGTTTTTATCAATTGAGGTAGAAATGCTGCTGTTGTTAAAATCGCTGCAAAATATCCAAATATATCTACATTCATAAAAATATTTTAAAAACTATTCTTTAATTAAGTTAGTCAAAAATCCTAATGGATCCCTCATATTTGATGAATATCCAAGCACATCGTTTGAAAAAAATTTATAAATAATTTGATTGTTATTATTCAAAAGAAAAGAAGCCCCTCTTTGAGGAAGGTATTCTTCATTAAGAATATAATCACTCCAATTTTGAATTATTTCATTCATATTATTTAGTCTAAATGTTGCTAATTCAAATGGTCTTAAATAACCATCCCCGAAAACCTTTTTAAAAGAATTACCTGAAAATTTTAAAAATTTTAATACATCAATTTTGTCAACTTCTGAATAAATTTGCTTTGCTTTTCGGTCGCCAGTATAACCTCTAATAACTTCTTTAATAGTTTTAAAGGAATTTATCCCTGATAACATCAAAAGCATATTGATCCAACCGCCTAAACCAATATCTAATCCTCTTGAGACTTTTAGATTATTATGGATTTGATTATCAGAAACTACTATTAAATTTTCTTTGTTAAAGCCAGTAAATTTACAGAATTTATCTTTCCCACTTTGGTTCCCAATAGCAATTGCAAAAATATCTAAATTTTTATCTTGATTCTTATTGATGTAATTTTTCAAATTTATTGCATATTCAAAGCTATCAAAATCTCCTAATAAACCAAATAAAATAATTAATTTGAACTTTTTCTGCCCATTAAATTTGTATTCATCAATGATTTTATTTAGATTGTTATCAGAAGTTTTACTATTCATGCTTAAAGATTTTTGAGTAGATTATTTTTAAAAGCTTTTTCTTACCTTTATTAGTATAAAATTTAACTTGAAAAAGTCTTTTTTGGAGAAATTTTTCGTTTGTTTGTTTCTATTATTTTAAAGAAAACAATTTAAATTTATGACAGTAGGAATTTATTACGCAACTACAACTGGAAAAACTGAAGATGTCGCAGATCGTCTTCACAACTTTATTCCTTCAGCAGAATCACCAAAAGATGTATCAGATGTTGATGATCTTTCAGAATTTGAAAATCTTGAAGGTATTATTTGTGGCCTGCCAACTTGGAATACTGGAGCGGACGAGGAGAGATCTGGAACTTCGTGGGATTCAATATTAGAAGATATAGGCAAACTAAATTTATCAGGAAAAAAAGTAGCAATTTTTGGTTTAGGAGATTCTTCTACCTATACTGAAAATTATTGTGATGCAATGGAAGAACTTCATAGCTACTTCACAAAAGCAGGCGCTGAAATGGTCGGTTACGTAGATAAATCTTCTTATACATTTGATGAATCTAAAAGTGTTATAGGGGAAAGCTTTTGTGGATTACCTCTTGATGAGGATAGTGAATCTGATTTGACCGATTCGCGTCTTGAGGCATGGGCTTCTCAGCTTAAAGGTGAAATCCCCTCTTTGGCTTAAATTTTTGACAAAAAACCTAAAAAAATAGTCAATTTAATAAATTAAAACTTTCTATCCCAATTAGAGATGCCTTTTTGTATGATTGCTTGTAAATCTTAAAAATAATGAAAAATTTAAAAGAACAGAGTTGCAAAGATATTTTTAAAAATGCTTATGAAAAAAGATATACATGGAATACTGATTTCAAAGGCTATAAAGGCAAGTGTACTTATTTATTTGAAGATAATTCTTATGAGGGTGAGTTCTTATTAGGTGAAGACTTTAAACCTGAGATTAAAAATATAGATGAAGAAAACATAAAGAAAAGTATTGCTTCTCAATTGTTTGAAGTGTGTATTCACAGGGTAAAAAGAGAATTTAATTCAGTTCATTCAGAAAATAATTTTAATTTACTTAAAAGTTCTGAAAATGGGATTGAAATGAATGTTTCTGGGAGAAATGAAGGAGATAAGTATAGGGTTAAAGATGATTGTATTAATATGGTTTATAGAAAAATTCATGGAACAATTATTGAGATTTTTGTTGAGGAATTTTTTGATACTGGAGTTGGTTTTCTTAGTAAGAAATATACTAGTCAACAAATTAATCCAAAAACCCTAGAATCAAATTCTCAAAAAATTGAATACAAAGATGAATTTATAAATATAGGTAAAAAAGATTATTGGATTTTAAATTCGAGATCAATAAAATATTTAAACCAAAATCAAGAAGAAGAAATACAAAAGTTTGTTTTCGAGGATTTAAGTTTATTGAAATAAGTTTTTTATTCAACCAATCTAAATCCTTTATCAAGTAGTTTTTGATAAAGAAGTCTTGCTCTGAAGGCTAAAATTTGTTCTTCATTTTCATTACTAATTACATGAAAATAATTATTGTCTAATTTGTTTTTGCTAAAACACACGTTTGCTTCACCTAATCTTAAAGTCCAGTTTTCTTCTTTAGCTAAGTGTTGATTAGGTCCTAGATCCCAAGGGCATTTTTCAGGATATTTTTCTCTTTTAGAGACCATATTTTAATATTATCTATCCAATATTAGTAAAAATTTAAAAGTATGGCTATAGATCTTTGTTCAAAGCTTTATCTGAAATGCAGTAAAGGTGTTATTTACTTTTTACTTGCAATCAAGCAATAAAATGGGTCTTTACTAAAAAAATTGAAGATATTTTGGACTGGTTCATTAAACTTTTTAATTATTCTTGGCTCATTAAATCCGTTTGATATTAGAACTTTTCTTACATATTTAATTCTCTCTTCTTCAGTGGATGAAGTCCAAATGTTGGGAGCCTTATGCCAAAATGCTCTATTTGAAAAAGATATTATAAACTTGCCATCATTACTCAAAATTCTTACGATTTCTCTAGATAAATTTTCTGGGTATTGTAAATATTGCCAAGCTGCGACCATTAAACAGAAATCAACACTTTCATTACCTAAAGGAATTTCTTGATTTAAATTGAAATTTTGTATCCAATAAGTATCAAAAATTTTATTTTTCTCAAGTTCTTGTTTGTTTAATCCATGCCCAATAACTTTTTTATATTTTTTCTCTTGAGGTAAGTAACTATCCCAGCTGGACATTAAATCTAGGACAGTTGAATTGTCTGAAATTTCTTTTTTATAAACATTTGATAAATATTGCCTGAAGTTCGCATCTAAATGATAAACAAATTTTGGGTCAGAATAAAATTCTTCATCATTGCTCTCATCAAGTTTTTTTCTTTGATAATTATTTAGAACTTCCAAAACGATTATTAAGTGATCTAATTCAAATTTAATAAATAGTTATTCATATTGTGATTCAGAAATATATTTTGCATTTAATTAATTAAAGATTTTTAAAAAAGCTAGACATCTATTAAAAAAAAGTTAAATTAATAATTAATAATTTTGTAAAAATGATTGAATTCAAAAGGAGCAAAAAAAGTAGATCTAAAAATGCCCTTTTCAATCCCTATAAAAACGGAATAAGTCAATACGATATGGCATATCTTTCATCAAAAAAAGTTTTAAAAAATAAAACTTTTAATCTACAAAATGATTTTCAAAAAGATAATTTAGCTGCATAAATATGCCTTATATTAATGTTTCTACTTCAGCAAAAATAGAGAATAAGAAGAAATTACTTGAAGAAATTTCAATATTAGTCGCGTCTTTAACAAATAAATCAAAAAGATTTGTTATGGCTAAGTTAGATGATAATTTAGAAATGTATTTTGATGATGAAAGACCTTGTTGTTTTTTAGAAATTAAGTCGATAGGCTCTTTAAATCCTTCAGAGATGGCAAAGCAAATATCTAATTTTGTTTATGAAAAAATTGGAATTCCAATAGATAAAATTTATATTTCTTTCGAGGATGTGCCCGCTTCATTATGGGCTTGGAATGGAAAAACCTTTGGTTAATAATTTATTATTTTAGGTACTAATTTAATGGAAATAAATAAATTAGCTGATTTAAACAGTCTTAGAACTGCTCCTCATTTAAGCAGTAGTCAAGAAAAAAAACTATTAATAGAATTAGAAACTAATATTTATAATGCCGATTGGATAACAATAGGAATAATGGCAGCTTCTGATACCAAAGCTATTGAAGCACTGAAATCAATTTCTAATAAATATTCCTCAATAAAATTTGGTAATTTAGATTCGCTTCATGCTGATGGATATGTTTTTTTAAAAGGCAACCAAAAAACTGGTAATGTTTTTGTTAGATCTGAGAATGGTCTGGGAGAAGGAATTTTAATAACTTGCCAATATGATGAAGATGCAGAAGAATCTAATACTTTTGGACCTTTGCCATTAGATTTTTTTTCATGATTAATTTCTAATTTATGTTTATATTGGATTAAGTTTTATGCTATCCAAATACCAGATAATGCTTCTCAGAAATTAGAGTTAAAAATATTTTTTGTTTTAAGTTTTGTTATTATGTTTAATGGCATTGATCTAAATTCTAAACTTCTTAAAATTTGATGTTTTTTCAGGATATAATTCAAAATTTAAATAATTTTTGGTCCAAAGAGGGTTGTTTAATTATGCAGCCATATGATACTGAAAAGGGTGCTGGTACAATGAGTCCTCATACTTTTTTGAGGGCAATTGGACCCGAACCTTGGTCTGTTGCATATGCTGAGCCATGTAGAAGACCCACAGACGGAAGATTTGGTGATAACCCTAATCGTGCACAACATTATTTTCAATATCAAGTAATAATTAAGCCTTCCCCAGATGGGATCCAAGAAAAATATTTGAAATCTCTGGAATCTCTTGGAATAGAGGCTAAAAATCATGACATAAGATTTGTAGAAGATAATTGGGAGTCGCCAACTCTTGGAGCTTGGGGCGTAGGTTGGGAAGTATGGCTAGACGGAATGGAAGTTACTCAATTCACTTATTTTCAACAATGCGGGGGAGTTGATTGTCAACCAATACCAATTGAAATTACATACGGTTTAGAGAGAATTGCAATGTTTTTGCAGGATAAAGAAAGTATCTGGGACTTAAATTGGAATAAAGATCTGAAATACAGCGATATTTGGCTTCAATTTGAAAAAGGTCAATGTTCATATAATTTCTCTGAATCAAATCCTGAAAATCTCAGAAAATTATTTGAGATATATCAAGATGAAGCAAATTCATTAATTGAAAAGAAGCTAACTTACCCCGCGCTTGATTATGTTTTAAAGTGTAGTCATAGCTTTAATTTGCTTGATGCTAGAGGCGTAATATCAGTAACTGATCGTGCCCAGTATATAGAAAAAATCAGAAAGTTAGCTAGAGAAGTCGCGTCTTCATGGATACTAGAGAGGGAACGCATGGGCTTTCCCTTAGTAAAGTAAGATTTATATCTCGAAAGTATCAGAATGTTATTTCCTAAGGTAAAGAAATATACATGACAAAGTGATTTTTTATTTTTGGATTATTTCTACCAAATTTTTGTTGTAAGGTAACAAAAATAACAATTTTAATAAATGAAATTAAAGAATTATTTAAAAAAGCTATTTTTTACTTCAGTGACATTATCGCTACTTCTAAATAATCAACCTGTAAATTCTGCAGAGAAAGAGGTTAGGTTATTTTCTGGTAGACATTACAATACAGATAAAGAGGTTTATCAAAAATTTCAAGAACAAACTGGCATCAAAGTTAGATATATAGAAACAGATGGAAAAGCTATAATTGAGCGCTTAAAAAGAGAGGGTAAAAATTCTCAGGCTGATTTAGTAATTCTTGTTGATGCAGCAAGAATTGAAAATGCATCAAAGGCAAATTTATTTCAAAAAATTAATTCAAATATTCTAGAAAATAGTGTTCCAAATAATTTAAGAGATCCTAGAAATAAATGGTTTGGCCTTACTAGGCGATTAAGGGTAATCATCACAAATCCGGATATTGTGGATATTACAAAAATCAAAAATTTTGAGGATCTAACCAATCCTTCTTTTAAAGGAAAAGTATGTCTAAGAAATAGAAAAAGTCCTTATAATCAATCTTTGGTTTCTAATCAAATAGCAAAGAAAGGCGTTGGCCAAACAAAAATTTGGCTTAAGGGTTTGATATCAAATGTCTCCACTCCCTATTTTTCTGGAGATTCTTCATTAATAAGAGCTGTAGGGCAGGGAACGTGCGGTATTGGAATCGTTAATCATTATTATGTCGCAAGGATGCTTGATGGAGTTAAGGGCCCAAGAGATGCTTCTTTAGCAGAAAAAATAAAATTAATAATACCCAATCCTGCGCATGTAAATATAACTGCTGGGGGCGTATATAAATATGCAGAAAACAAGACTGAGGCTATTAAACTTCTTGAATATTTAGCTTCTAGTGAAGGTAGTCAAGGTTTAGCTAATAAAACTTATGAGCACCCTTTAAAGGAATCAAGTCAAAATAGAATTGTTAGTAAATTTGGAGATTTCACTCCAGATAATGTGACTATAAAAGAAATTGGCAAATTCAATAGTAAGGCAATAGAAATAATGAAAGAAACTGGTTGGAATTAACAAAAATCTAAATATATTTTTAGTATAAATTTTTTAATTTATATTTTAAATATGGGAGAGGTGGCTGAGTGGTCGAAAGCGAACGACTCGAAATCGTTTAATAGGTAACTATTCGTGGGTTCGAATCCCACCCTCTCCGTTAACTAGTAATAGTATCTAGAAGTCCTAAATAGAATTATAGGGAATATATTTGCCCTCTTCGAGTCTTATGCACCTCGCTGTCCACAAAGTCGATGAAGTGCTTTTGACTCCTGAATTATTTCTACTCCTACTTAATTAGAAAAGATAGTAGCGACAACCGCAAAGCACTAATACTCGGGTATTAATACTCTATTAATTTCATATGAATAAGAGGATAATTAAGGAGTAGAGATATAGGAGGTTTTATGAGACTCACCACTCCATTCACTGCCCTTAGAAATGCGACTTCAGATATTTGGAGAATGCATGATTTTAATTATCAACTGCCAAAAGATTCAAGACAAGATTATTGGGAGAAAGAGTGCATAGATCACCCAACAAGTTCTCATTGCAAAGTTTACTAAAGGTAATATAAATTCAAGACATTAAAAAACTTTTGAGGTTATGTACTTCTATAAGTAAGCAGATATTCTTTTAGTATAAAACTAAAGAAAATATGGCAATTAATAATTCAATATCTAAATATGATTGGCAATACATCCTAAGCGCATCTCTTTTAATTTCAGTTTTTATACTTACAGATTTAATTGGAGTTATTGATAAAGAATATTTTTACTTTGTACCAAAATTAATTAGTGATCAACCTTATAGGATTTTTACATCAATCCTAATTCATGCAGATTTAAATCATTTATTAAGCAATCTCGGTGGAATAATCATTACAAGATATTTTTTAATGAGACTTGGAAACAAAAACAGATTTTTTTATTTGAAATTTATTTTAAGTTGTTCTTTTTTAAATTTTTTTATTATCTGGGGATACGAAAAGATCTTATCGTATTTTAATATCTATCCGAATTATGCCGTTTTAGGATTTAGTGGAATAATTTATGCTTTATTTGGATTTTTACTATTAACTTCTTTTTATGGAAAGAAATATTTTTTAGGTAAAGAAATTGGTTTTCAGTCCAATTATGAAGTTCAACAAATGTCAAAGACAATATGCCTCATAGGTTTGATTTTCTCTTTTTTGCCAGGGGTAAGTTTACTAGGTCATTTAAGTGGATTTATCGCAGGTTGTTTTTTATTCTTAATCTAATTAAGGTTAATTATTATTTAATTAAATTAATACAGATATTTTCCCAGATATCCAACTTTTTTCTTTTACTCTTTACTTTTAAATAGATCAATTTTGATATCAAAAGTAACTACTACTCCAATACTTATTAGCAGTAATCCAATCGCAATTTGGGGTGAAGGTAATACCATATAAGTCTTATTTTCAACCACCCTATCGAATCTTACCCAGTAACGATGAAGGATTGAGTAATATTAATCCTGAATAAAGCATCACCTAAAAATGGCAAAAGTAGATAATGATCTTGATATATAATTACGCAATCGGAAATGCAAATACTTAAAGACAAGAAAACGAACTTGTAGCAATTATGAAGAAACGTAATTCTGCATGATGTAAGTTGATCTCAACAAGTACTGCAATAGTAGATACTAAAAACCAGTTTTCAAATTTTTATCTTTTTTGGGAAAAGAATTAGTAATTAATACTGTAGGAATTTGATACCTTGTACCACTAGATTGTATGTATCAGAAACTCCTCACACACTATTTTCTGATAAGTAAATACCCTTCTCTATAAATTAGGGTGTTTTTTAATGACAAATTCACCACAATAAATAAGTGGCACATGTGACAGTTAAGTAACATTCCATTCGCCCCTCTCACGGAAAAGAAATATTTGACATATTATTGAATGTTGTGAAAGAGTGGTTTTATTTAATCAGTGGAAACAAGGATACACTTGATTTAGTAAAACTAATAAAGACTTCTAGTAATAGGGGTCTTTTTTTTATGCAAACTTACTATTTTTATTAACTTGCCGATATTGTCAAATATCTACAAGTTTTGTTTTTGTTGGATATTTCTCATAAACCTTAAAAATAAATCCTATAAGCTCCTTATCTAGATACTGATGTTAAGATTTAAATTTTCCGCTCTAAACTATTATCAATAAAAAAAATTTTAACAACTTAGTTTTCCCAAAATGGGTCTGTTGTAAGTGAAACATTTAAATTTTTTTCTTTTTCACTTTTAATATTTGTTACGCAAGCTCTTACAGTTTCTCCATTAACATCAATTTCACAAGCTCCGCAACTGCCTGTCAAACAACCTGTAGGGATTTCTATGCCTGCTTTTTCAGCAGTTAAAAACCAATCATCTCCTTCAGAGGCATAAGTCTCGATATTATTAGGCCATGAAATTTTAATGAATGATTTTTTCAATTTAATAATGATGAAATATTTAAATGTTTATTAAATTCATTCGCAAGATTATCAATAATTGATTCTCTCTTGATTTTATAAGATCTTGCTTTTTTATCTACTGTCGGTAATTTTTTATTTTTCCTTATTACATTTATATATTCAGCTCTCCATTCATCATTTTCGAAGATACCGTGAAGATATGTGCCAGAAATTGTACCTCCGCCCTCGTTTTTTCTATACCAACCAAGGTCTACATCTTTAAAAATAGGCATTATTTTTAAAGATTTTTGACTTTTGTCTAATTCTGTTATGCCATTATGTATCTCAAACCCGTTTATCTCTGATAAGCAAGGCCATATTGATTTGGAGTAAGTTTGACGTGTTATTTTTTGTGCGAGGAAGGTTGTTTTTAGTGGAAGTAATCCAATACCTCTAATTTTTTTTTCTAAATTAGTTTTTGAACCTTCCTTTAAAAAAGGATCTTCAAGTACAGTTCCTAACATTTGTAGGCCGCCACAAATTCCAATAATATTACCTTTATTTGAATATTCTCTGATGTCATCAGATAGACCAGACTTCTCAAGAAATAGTTGATCTTTAATGGTTTGTTTACTTCCAGGAAGAATAACAAAGTCAAATTGATTTAAACTCTGAGATTTAATTACCCACTCGATTTCTATTGACTCTTCATTTTCTAAAGGATCAAAATCTGAAAAGTTGCTTATAGAGGGCAACTTTATAATTCCAATTTTTAATTCAGGATTATTCAAATGAGATTTTCTTTCAAGCAAATCTAAAGAATCTTCTGGAGGAAATTTATCGTTTAGCCAAGGTATTATTCCTAAAACAGGAATCTGAGTTTTGCTCTCAATCCATTTTTTTCCCTCCTCAAATAATGTAAGGTCTCCTCTGAATCTATTTATAATAATTCCCTTAATAAGCTTTTTTTCTTCAGGCTTCATTAATTCAAGAGTGCCAATAATTTGTGCAAATACGCCTCCCCTTTCAATATCAGCAACCAAAATACAATTTGCATTTAAATACTTAGCAACTCTTAAATTAGTCAGATCTCTATGAATTAGATTCATTTCTACTGGACTTCCAGCCCCTTCTATAATTAAACGGCAATTCGGATTTCGTTCGTAAATAGACTTTAAACTTTTTTTAATTACTTCCCAGCCAGGAATAAACCAATCTTGGTAGTAATTTTTGGCGGTTGTTATCCCTATGCTTCTGCCAAGGTGAATCACCTCGCTTGTTGAGTTTCCTTGTGGTTTTAATAAAATGGGATTCATCTCTACAGAGGGATTAATCCCACAAGCAAAAGCTTGAAGTGCTTGTGAATATGCCATCTCTCCACCTTCCCAATCAACCCAAGCGTTGTTACTCATATTTTGTCCTTTAAAAGGTATTGGTTCTTCTCCCAAATTTTTAAGAATCCTGCAAATAGCTGTAACAGTTAACGATTTTCCTGCACTACTGGAAGTGCCTAGGACCATTATTGGTTTCTTTATTTCATGTAATTTTGCTTCTAAATGCATTAGTAATTTATATTAATTTTAAAATTTATTAATTATTAAATTGAATTATAATTTGGTAAAAAATTTGTGTTAATTCTAGCCTCTGCTTCTCAATCTAGAAAGAAATTACTAGAAAATTGTCAAATCGAATTTATCCAAATATCTAGTAACTTTGATGAAACTACTATTCAAGAAAAGAATATATTTAATCTAGCTTTGGAATTATCTTTTCATAAGGCTAATAGTTTATCTGAAAATATTCGAAACATATCATTGCCCGAGGAATTTAATTATGGTCCTTTGGAAATACTTGGCTGCGATTCAATTTTTGAATTTAAAGGAGAAGCTTATGGGAAACCATCTAATAAAGAGGAGGCATTTATTAGATGGAAAAAAATGTCTGGAGAATTTGGATTTTTACATACTGGTCATACTCTAATAATTGGGGATTTTGATTCAACTTCCAAAAATTTTAAAATCACTGAAATAATAAAAAAAACAATAAGTTCAAGAGTTTATTTTTCTAATTTAGAAGATTGGGAAATCAAGAGTTATGTAGATACAAATGAACCTTTATATTGCGCCGGAGGATTTGCCTTGGAAGGTATAGGCGGTAAATATATAGAAAAAATAGAGGGTTGTTTCAGTAATGTCATGGGTTTAAGTTTGCCATGGCTCAGAGAAAATTTAGATAGATAATAAAATTGAGCAAAAAAAAAACCCTATCGTTAGATAGGGTTTTTTTAGTAGAGTTAGAAATTAATCTAAATCAGGCATTTCTAGAGCTGGTTCACTCTTTCTGTCGATTCCTTTTTCGAAACCAGCAGCGGCTGCTCTAGCACGTCCTGCATGCCAAAGGTGACCGATGAATGTAAACCATCCTAGGAAGAATTGAGCTGCAGCTAACCATTGTCTTAAGTTAACGAAGTTAACAGCATTAGGCTCTGTAATGATTCCACCAACAGAGTTAATAGAAGCGTTAGGAGCATGAGTCATATATTCAGCAGCTCTTCTAACCTGCCAAGGCTGAATATCATTCTGGATTTTTTCAAGGCTCAATCCGTTAGGTCCTCTTAAAGGCTCTAACCATGGACCTCTAAAATCCCAAAATCTCATTGTTTCACCACCAAATATTATTTCACCTGTAGGAGATCTCATGAGATACTTACCTAGACCTGTTGGTCCCATTGTTGAACCTACGTTAGCACCAATTCTTTGGTCTCTCACGAGGAAAGTAAAGCTTTGGGCCTGTGAAGCTTCAGCATTTGTTGGGCCATAAAATTCTGAAGGGTAAGCAGTATTGTTAAACCAAATGAATGTTGAAGCAATAAAACTTGCTACACAAATTCCACCAAGTGCATAACTCAATAAACCTTCACCGTTCCAGATGAATGCTCTTCTAGCCCATCCAAAAGGTTTGGTAAAGATGTGGAATATTCCTCCAATAATTGCAGTAATACCCACATAAACATGACCACCAACAATATCTTCAATGGAGTTTACACCGATTATTGAACCAGCTCCTCCCCATGGAGATCTGAATAAGTAACCAAGAATAACTCTTGGATCTAAAGTTGGGTTAACAAGTCTGACTTCACCACCACCAGGTGCCCAAGTGTCATATGCACCGCCAATAAAACACCAGTTAACTGACCATGCTAATGCACCTACACCTAGAACAATCAAATGATATCCAAGGATATTTGTCATTTGATTTTTATCTCTCCAATCAGTGGAGAAAAATGGGAAATCTTCTTCGAGTTTCTCTGGCCCTGCTAATGAATGGTAAATACCACCAAAACCAAGAACAGCAGAAGCTATCAAGTGAACCACACCTGCCTGAAAGAAAGGCATGATATCAGTAACTTCTCCACCTGGGCCTATTCCATAACCAAACATTGCTACGTGTGGCATACAGATTAAACCTTGCTCCCACATTGGTTTATCAAAAGTAAAATGATTAACCTCAAAGAGCATCATTGCTCCCGCCCAAAAGACTATTAGTCCAGAGTGAGCAATGTGAGCTCCTAATAAACGTCCAGATAAATTGATTAATCTAGCGTTGCCTACGTACCAGGCATAACCAGTTTCCTCAATACTTTGGTTTGGAGCTCTTAATAAATTATTAAAGGGCGTTTCCACGTGGAAGAACCTCCTCAGGGAATACAAAGTTTTCGTGTGGTTGATCCACAGAAGACATCCATGCTCGCATACCTTCGTTCAAAAGTATATTTTTTGTATAGAAAGTTTCAAATTCTGGATCTTCTGCTGCACGGATTTCTTGGCTTACGAAATCATAAGCTCTCAAGTTTAGTGCTAAGCCGACAATACCTATTGAAGATGTCCACATACCCATAACAGGTACAAATAACATCAAGAAATGTAAGAAACGTTTGTTTGAGAAAGCAATACCGAAGATTTGACTCCAGAATCTATTAGCTGTAATCATTGAATAAGTCTCTTCTTCTTGAGTTGGGTCAAAAGCTCTAAATGTTGAACTTTGTACTTTACCATCTGTATAGATACTTGTATCTTCATACAAAGTATTTTGTACTGTAGCTCCATGAATAGCGCAAAGTAGAGCACCACCAAGAATTCCAGCAACTCCCATCATGTGGAATGGGTTTAGAGTGATATTGTGAAAACCTTGAATGAACAGGATATAACGGAAGATTGCTGCCACACCGAATGAAGGTGCGAAGAACCAACTATGTTGTCCTAAAGGATAAATGAGGAAAATACTTGTAAATACTGCAATTACTGCTGAGAAAGCTAATGCGTTGTATGGTCTAATTCCTACAAGGCCAGCAATTTCAAACTGACGAAGCATAAAGCCAATTAGGCCAAATACTCCATGTAATGCAACGAAGTTCCAAAGACCACCAAGTTGTAGCCATCTTACAAAACTACCTTGGGCTTCAGGACCCCATAAAAATAGAAGACTGTGTCCCATGGCATCACCAGGGGTACTTACAGCTGCTGTTAAAAAGTTACAACCTTCAAGGTAAGAGCTTGCAACTCCGTGTGTGTACCATGAGGTAACAAATGTTGTTCCGACAAACCATCCGCCTATAGCAAGATATGCACAAGGAAGTAGGAGTAATCCGGACCAACCAATAAATACAAAGCGGTCGCGCTTCAACCAATCATCGAGGACATCAAACCATCCTCTTTGTGGGGCGCTACCAACTGCGATCGTCATGAGAAATCGTTTTTAGCTTCGGGATACGCAGTGACTGTAACAAAGATTGAGAGTAATGTGGGGAAATATTTGTATATCTGAAATGCCTTGTAAAGCTTTCCTGACTTTTTTATTAAAAATTAGGTAAGAATACTCCCTTAGTTTGTTAAATTATCTGAATTAGGCTCTATAAAAAGATAAAAATGAATTCTGACCTTACGTCTTTCGATAAAATCGAACAAAAAATTGGTGGATCAAGAAAAATTTCAAATTACATCATAGGAGGAATGCTAACGATAGGTGGTATTGGTTTTCTTTTGGCCTCTATATCTAGCTACACAGGAAGAGATTTATTACCTTTAGGAAATCCTTCAACTTTATTGTTTATTCCTCAAGGAATAATAATGGGAGCATACGGAGTAATAGCCAATTTATTAAATTTTTACTTGTGGTATTTGGTTTACATAAACTTTGGTTCAGGAAGTAATTATTTTGATAAGTCATCAAAATCTGTAGAAATAAAAAGAAAAGGACTATTTAAAGATATTGAAGTTAAATTAAATTTCGATGAAATTAAATCGGTTAAGTTGGATATAAGTGAGGGATTTAATCCTAGAAGAAGAATTGCTCTAGTATTAAAAGGTAGAAAAAAACCTCTCCCATTAAGTGGAGCAGGTGAACTTAAACCACTACTACAAGTTGAAGAAGAAGGAGCTCGTCTTGCTAAATTTTTGGAGGTTAATTTGGAGGGCTTAAAATAAAAAATAAATATTTTTTTAAAACATTATCTTTTATTCAGGCTGTGTTTTTAATTCAAGCTTGTAGTCTTAAAAATGAGATTGATTCAAATTATTACTGCCAAAAACTTAATTTTAGTTGTACTGAGACTAATAAAATAGTTTTTTTCAAAACTACAAAAGGTGATTTTGAGGTTGAATTATTTGGTAAAGATAATCCCGTAACAGTATCAAACTTTCTGGAGAACATAGACAAAAATATTTATGTGAATCAAAAATTTTATAAAGTAATAAATTTTCCCCAAATAACTTTTATACATGGAGGTGTTAATCCAGAAAATAAACTTTATTTTGAACGAAATCAAGCCTTGAATAAAACAAGTCCCTCAATACCTTTAGAAATAAAATTCAAAGAAGAAATTACACCAAGATATTATTATCAAATAAAAAGTCCTAATGAGACTGAAAATTTACTTAATACTTTTGATAGTGGTTCAATCGCTATGGTTAAGAGCGGTAATAATAAGTCTTCATCAACTGAATTTTTTTTTGTAACTAGTAAGATCCCAGAACTAGATGGAAGATATTCAATTTTTGGAAAGATTATTAAAGGATTAGATGTTCTTAAAAAAATCAAGAAAGAAGACTATATCAAGGCCGTTGAGATATCTAATTAAATTTCTAGAGAATATTTGTTTATTTTTAACATTTCTGTATTAACTCCTGAAGAGCGTTTAAGTGCAACCTTACCAGTTCTTGCAATTTCAAGGATGCCATATGGCTCGAGTAATTTCTCTAAAGCGACTAACTTCCCAGGATCTCCAACTACCTCAAGAGTTAAGGCCATATCTGATACATCAACAACTTTTGCACGGAAAATCTGGACTATATCTAGGATATTACTCCTATTGTCTTCTTTCGATGAAACTTTCAGTAACATCAATTCTCTTTCAACAGCTGCGAGATTAGTAAAATCTACAACTCCAAGAACATTAAATAACTTATTAAGTTGCTTAGTCATTTGTTGAAGAGTTTCATCATCACCTTCTACTACCATTGTTAACCTTGAAATTCCTTTAGATTCTGCAGGTCCTACTGCAAGGCTATCTATGTTGAATCCCCTTCTAGCAAATAGTCCTGAGATCCTACTCAAAGCTCCCGATTCGTCTTCTACAAGAACAGATAGTGTATGTTTCATATTTTAAAAGGTTTTTAAATCCCTAATCCATTCATAGGAGATTTTATTGAATACTGAAGGATCTTCATCATGGACACAATGCCCTGAATTGGATACTATTTTTAATTTTACCCATCTATGGAAATTTGCAATCTTTTTACCAACAAACAAAGGTATGAAATTATCTTTTTCTCCCCAAATCAATAAAATAGGAACTTTTTTTGAGGCACTAAGTTTTCTCAAGAGGTAAGAAGCTTGAAATTTTTCATCTCGTGAAGACATTCCAATACACATTGCTCTTAATGATCGAGCTGAAGTTCTCCTTAATACAGGTTTTGTTACCAAATCTATTAGTTCGCGATCAATATTATCTTTTTTGAAATAGGCAGAATTTAGTCCCAGTTTTATAACGCCTAATTTGGTTATTAAAAATAAAATAATCTCTAGAGGGAAAAACATAAAAAATATCCTTATAAATACATCTTTAAATTTTTTAAATGATGATTTTTTTGTTATCGACTTTTTATTTCCTTTAATTTGATCTGGCATAGGGGATGCAATAACTGTTGCAATCTGATCCTCTAATGAAGCAGCACATGTTAAGGCGACTAGTGATCCAAGGGAATTGCCAATAAGAATTACTTTCCCAGAATTCTTTGGTCTTATCACCTGCGCAATAAAGTCTTTAACCTGATTAGACCAAAACTCATTATTTAGTTTTCCAATTTGTCTAATACCAGGTTGATCTGAATCCCCAAATCCTATTAAATCCAAAGAATAAGAGGCAAAATTCCTTTTCGCAAAATATTCTAAATTTTTTCTCCAATGTTTTCGACTAGCGCCAAATCCATGGAGAAAGATAATTGGAATATCATTATCTTCGCCTGTAACACTCCAACAAATTTTTAAACCGTTCCAATTCCAGTAATTTGTAAAGTTTATATTTTGTTTAAAATTATTGTTCATATATTCAAAAATTTTCAAGATATTTGCATTATCTACTTTTTTAACAAATAAATGTATATTAAATGTAAATTATAGTAATCATTAAATTTAACTATGGCTAAAGAAATTTTTGGTATTGCAGCAGTTTTTTGGATACTTATACCAATAGGATTAGTTGGTGGAGCTTTGTTATTAAAGTTTCAGGGAGATTGATTCTCACGAATACATCACAATTTGAGTTATGGTCTACAGGTTAAACAAATCTTAAATATGAAGATTCTTTTAGTAGGAGCAACAGGGACACTTGGTAGACAAATAGCAAAGCAAGCTATAGAAGATGGACATGAAGTAAGATGCTTTGTAAGAAACCCAAGAAAAGCTTCCTTCCTACAAGAGTGGGGTTGTGAATTAACAAAAGGTAATTTATTAAATCCTTCTGATATTGAATATGCATTACAGGATATTGAAGCTGTTATTGATGCAGCTACTAGCAGGCCAGATGATCCTAAAAGTATTTATGAAATAGATTGGGATGGAAAACTTAACTTATTTAATGCTTGTGAATCTTTAAATATAAAAAGGGTAATATTCCTCTCTATACTTCTAACGGAAAAGTTTAGAAATGTCCCTTTGATGGACATTAAATTTTGCACTGAAAAGCTTCTTGAGAAATCTAATTTAGACTTCACAATCTTCAAATGCGCAGCTTTTATGCAAGGAGTTATTGGTCAATTCGCTATCCCAATATTGGATAGTCAAGCAGTATGGATGAGTGGGACTCCAACAAAAATTGCTTATATGAATACTCAAGATATGGCAAAAGTTGTTGTAAAAGCAGTAAATAATCCAAAAACTCACAGAACATCATTGCCATTAGTAGGTCCCAAAGCATGGGACTCAAACGAAGTTATATCTTTATGTGAAAAATTTAGTGAAAAAAAGGCAAAAATTTTTAGAGTTTCTCCTTTTCTAATTAGTGTTACTCAAAAAGTAGTTTCCTTTTTCCAAGATTCTTTAAATGTTGCTGAAAGATTGGCTTTTGCCGAAGTAACTAGTAGTGGTGAATCATTAGATGCTGACATGAGTAAAACTTACGAAATATTGGAACTTAAAAAAGAAGATATGACCTCACTAGAAAGTTATATAAAAGAGTACTACCAACAAATACTTAAAAGATTAAGAGAAATGGAAGCAGATCTAAATATTGAGGAAAAAAAGAGATTACCTTTTTAATATTGCAATTTTAGACTTATATAGTATATTTGTACTATATATATTAATGATCATGTCTGTTTCTAAGTCTAAAAATCTTGAACGAAAACTAGATAATTTTGCAAAAGAAGCAAAAAATGAATTGAATAATGTTTGCGGTTCACCATTATGGGAAAGCCTTGGGTTTGTTTTTTTTGATCAATTAGAAGATTCTGAAAAAATTGCAAAAGCAAATTTTTATTATGGTCAACTTCAAATTATTAATGAAATTAAATTTTCTATTTGAATTGAATTTCATATTTTTACATATGTAATTTTTCTTAAAATAATTTTGGCCAATCTTTTTCTGATAATATGGACTAAGTAAAAGATTAATTAATGATTGAAACTTCTGGTGTAATAGAAAAAGAACAGGGGAATGGATTTTATTTGGTTACATTAGAACAACCTGAAGGTCATCAATGTTTATGTAGAGCTGCAGGCAAATTGACTAAATTTAGAATTAAATTATTGGCTGGAGATAAAGTTTTAGTTGAGATTAGTCCTTATGACCTCTCTAGAGGGAGGATAACCTATAGAGAAAGAAATGCGGGTGGTGCTAAACCTACTACTAATAAAAATAACCCTAAGAGAAATAATAAATAAAAAGATATTTTAGATAATATTTTGTATCGCTTCTTTAAACTCACTTCTTTGCTTAACACCTTGCCATT
>CACMCA010000010.1 GCA_902612005.1 uncultured Prochlorococcus sp.
GAATTATTTTTCAGCGGCAAGATAACCATAATTTAGGAATTGTAGTACATATAAAAAATATAGATTTTATTGATTCCTATATAAATGCAAAAGATGAAGAAGTTTTTAAACAAAAAATAATTACAAATTTCAATGAACTTTTTGAAGACAATTTGTTAGTAAATAAATTAACTTTTAATGAGAAAATCTCTATTATGAAATGGAGAGCTTCACAACCTTCAGGTCTTGGCGTCCCATTATCTCTTCAATTTAGTAGAAAATATAGAATTGGATTTTGCGGTGACTGGTTTGAAGGAGAGGGATTTGGTAGAATTGAAGGCTCAATTTTAAGTGCTTTAATATTAGAGAAAAAATTAAATATTTAATTAAATATTTTTTTCAGAATTAGATCTATGTCAGTGTTTTTTCTAATAAGGAATTTATTTGTATTATTTTTTATGCTATTTGGGTTGAATTTTTCGTAATAAATGTCCCAGGATTTTAAGAAATCATTTTCAGATTGTTTTTTATTCTTTCCCCTTTCTTTTAAATCTCTTTGTATGGCTCTTTTCATACACTTATTTTTTTTATTTTTTAATTCTAAAAAATAATAATTTTGATTATTTAAAGTGTTTGAGATTTCTTTAGCAAAAATACCTTCGACAATTAAAAATTTAATATTATTAGTTTCGTTTAAAATATTTTGTGTTGTTTTCTTCTCAAAATTATAATATCTATCATTGATTGAAATTCGATTTTCATAAATAAAATCAAAATCTTTTTTGAATAATTTGTAATTAAAACTCATCCTTCTATCAAAAAAACCGTTTACAAATTTTGAAAGAAATTTACTTTTTAGCCCTGTTTTATAGTAATTGTCTGTACTTAAAACAAAACCATTTTTAAATTTTTTAATTATTTGATTTGATAAGGTTGTTTTACCGCTTCCAGATGGACCACTTATAAATATAAGATTCATTTTTATCACCTGCTTTTTATTAAAAATATAACTTTACTATTAAAAAATAATTTTAGTTTTTGAAAGTACATTTTTCTTTTTTTTGATTTTTAGACTAATGTTAAATACCCTGCAATGGCTTGTAAGCTTGCATAAATATTAAATATGTGTCTTTATATAATTGTAAATAAATTATTTCTATTCATTCATCTATTTTTTTGTTATTTATTCCCCCATTGGAATTCATAATATATTAAATTAAAGAAATAATATTATTACTTATATATTTCAATGATTTCTAAATTTCTAAGTAAGCTAAAATCAATTCTATTTAAAAGTGCAGTACCTCCTGAAACTCCTTTAAAGAAAGAAAAAAAAGCAACTAAGTCTGCCAAAACTTCAAAAACAAAAACAAAAACAGCTAATTCTAAGAAAAATATTGAAACTTTAACCTCACTCCCTGGTGTTGGAGCAAAAAGTGCGAAAGCTTTATATGAGGCCGGATTTAAAACAACAAAAGCAGTAATTGCTGCTGACGAAAAAGATCTTCTCGCTGTATCAGGAGTTGGAGTAAATCTTGTTAAAAAGCTTAAAAAGCTTAAGTAATATAATTTTTATCTTTTACACTCAATAGAAAATTAATAACACAAAAATACTCTAACTTTAAAAAATCTAGCATATCATCTTCTTTTTGCTTTTCTCCTCTGTTGCAACTTTCTTTTGTATTTCTCAATAGGGGTTTCGTGATGCCTAAGTCTTTTTAAATCTGCAAAAATTCCGGATTTAGATACTTGTCTTTTGAATCTTCTAAGGGCAGACTCAATTCCCTCATTTTCTCCAACTGTAACTTGTGTCAAAATTTTTCTAAATAAAAATATATTCTAACACTTTAACAGATATATTTAAAATCAAAACTTCAACTAAAAGATTGATGGTTGATTTAGTTTAATTGGCTTACTTTTTTGCCCAATCAACAAATCTTTTTTTATTACTTTTTATATCTTGTAATGATTCAAAATAATATTTTTGCCAATTATCTTTAGGTAGTCCAAGAAATAACATTAGATTTAAGGGGTATTCTTTGCTATCAGAACAATTTCTAAAATCATCCCTGAATAGAAAGATTTCCTTTTTAAGAGCAATTGCGATACCTATTTCAACCATTACACCTTCATCTGGTGGATTTCCGTTAACAATCGCAAAAATACAATCACATTCTTTTAAATCATGGAAATTATTTCTTGCAACGTCATATGCCCATTCACTTTCTTGTTCTGTCAGTGGTTTTGCTCTTTCAAAAGGTTCAAATACTTCTACATTTAAATCGTTGAAGATTTTAATAAACTCATGTAAGAGCGTTTTAGTTTGTTTTGAAAATCCATATGGATTTGCCAAGTATAACTTCTTTTTCACCTTAAACCTCTTTTTTTGAGGTAATCTTCTCGGTCACTTTTTGAATTTAAGGTATTTTCCCAAGGGAAAACTATCCATTGGTTTTTTTTAGATATAAATACTGTATTCCACCATGTAGGTTTGATTTTACTAAATAATACAAAAAACATTGCTCCTTCAATATCCTTGAAGGTAGTTAATGTAAGACCAGTTTCATAAATATCATCTACTATTAGTGAATTTTTTATTGGTTTTGAAATTAATTCAATTTTTAATTTATGGCTTAGTGCTACAGCAAGACATAATCCGCCACGAGGAACTCCATATATTCCAGAAAATTCCTTAAACCTACATTTATTAGCTATTTGTTCTACGCTCTTATCAAATTCGCTCCAAGTAAAATAACTTATCATCTTAATTTTTGTTTTTTTCTTTTGTAGTAGCATAATTTGAAGCAATTACACTTAAAAGTGCTACTACTTGCTCATTTGGACAATTAGTATTTTTTTTTAAATTTTCACATTCATTTATTATCTTGGCGTATGTATCCTCAACTATCCCGTTCATTTGATCGATACTAAAAGAATATGGTTTATTCATTTTTAAATTATTAGTTATTTTATTTTTACTTAAATATTCCACGAAGTAAATATTTTAAGTATTTAAAGATAAAACTATTCCCACATGGGATCATTTAATTTTTCATTTTTAAGTGAAGAAGGAACATAAGTATGTAAAGTTTCAATTGTTATAGCCCATTTTTTAGAGTTTCCCTTTAAACTTTCGCTTTCAATTAAGTTTGTTAGGGGAATCCTTTTTCTTACTTTAAGAAGTCCTAAACAAGCTTCCCATGCCTCATGATTTTTATAAATATCTAACCAAAAATCAAAAATATTTTCTAGGATTTCTAAAGGGATATCAAATGGAATACCTATTGAAGGTCTCGCAATTAAATAATTTTTGTTTTTTAGTTCATTTAATAAATTATTTAAGTTTAAATTAATAGCTAAAAGAATATCTTCTGCTGATTCATGACCTATTAATTCTTTTCTATGGCAATCTAAAAGATTTTCATCCTCTAGGATATTTTCATCGCAATTTTTTATTCCCACAATCCAAAATCCTTCTCCATTATTCACTCCACTAGCAAGAAATAGATATTTAGGTGAATTCTCCAAGATTTCTAACTATTTTTTCCATTTTTAACATTTTTTGTTTGATATGAAAATAATTTAGCTGTGTAATTAACAATATGAAGTCCTCGTAAAAAAAATTTTGTTGTTATAGTTAAATTTTAGGAAATGTTTGATTTAAGAGAACTAAAACTAATGTTTTTAGATCCCACTGATTTAATAATTAACAATATTAATAAATATCTTTATAGTAATAAAGCAATTAAATTTATTTTTTCTTAGGAAATAATTTTCCTATTTTCTCCTTTTGCAAGTACTCCTTTTTAGTTCTTATTTTTTTGTCTTCTAAGGATTCTTTATTAGTACTTACAGCATAAATAATATAGAAAATCATGCCAGTAAATATTAATCCTACAAAAATTATAAATATTCCTATAGGTTCACTGGGACTGAATATTTTAAGATCAAAAGCTGTATTTAGGGAAATTATCATCAATAAACCAATTCCATAAATAAATTTTATGGAAATCTAATTGATTTCCTCGTATCCAAAAAATGTTGCATTGTCTGAATTTTTATAACCATTAGCGGCTTCCTGTGGGTTTTGACTGTCAATTTTTCTTGCTTTAGCATGTATCATGTTGAATGGGAAAATTACAGCTCCTACAAAAAAATGAAGAATTAAGAAATCTGAAGGTAATCCATTTGTCCAATCAGGAAAAAATAGCAATGTCATCAATGATTCGTACATATTTGTAGTCAAATAAACCTCTGACTATTATTACTGAACTTATCGCAATACTTTTAATTATTAATAAATTGAAATTTAATTTGCTTTTAATAATTATCAGATTTAATTGAAAAGACAATTTTAAAATACTATTATATTACTTATAAATTATTGACTTATAGCTGTTGTTAAAATTATTTTTTGTCTTACTTTTATTTATAATTTTTCAATTAAAACCTGCAATAGGTTTAGCTTTTGATACTTCCGATCCAAGTGTTAGTTTGCTACAAAATAGGATCTCTAATAATTTCTCTAAGAAATATTGCAATGCTATCCAAAATGGTCTTTCTAAAGATGAAGCAATGAAATCAGCTATTGTAAAAACTGAAAACATTATATCTTTCTCTTACAATCCTCAGAAAAAATGGATTGAGAAAAGTGACTTGGCAAATCAAATATCATTGCAAGTAGTAAATGATTGTGGATGGTCGTTTGGATTAATTGGAAAGGAGGGGATTAATTATTTTAAATCATATTTTCTAGAAGTTTACGAAAAAACAACTCCTGACAAAAATTTTTCAAGATAGATTAGGTTAATGAATAATATTTCTGACAAATTAGTATTGACTATAATTTTGATTACTATTCTTTTTGTATTTGGATTGATTTTTTCAGTAAAGTCCCCAGAGAGAAAGGTTATAGATTCACCAATAATGTGGAAAGATGATTATTCTAATATCTCGATTTTCAAGAACAACTATATAAATTCAGAAAGAATAAGAATAATTTAATAAAAACATTGCTTACTAAAATAAAGGATCCTATTCAAGCATATACAAAAATATTTTTTCAAATCTCAATCAATTTATCATTCATTTTTTAATTTAAGTAGTTCAAAAGAACTGACGCTAGTTTTAAATCATCATTAAACCATGCTCGTATCGCCATAGCTCTTCGAGGATCATAAAAATTTTGTTTTCTGTACCAACTAAGAACTTCTAAATCTGATTTCTTCCCATTACATGACAAACAACATGGTACGCAATTACTTGTACTGCTAATCCCCCCTTTTGACATTGGGTGAAGGTGGTCGAGTGATTCTGAGGCTTTACCGCAATAAATACATTTATAGTTAGTAAGTTTATTAAGTGACTCTCTCCAATTTCTATTGCTTGTCTTGGGACAAAACTGATCAAGGTAAATTGCATCTTGACTATGCATAGTATTCTTGATAATTTTTTTTGATAATAACAGTTTTTTTTTAAGTATGATTGAAAAAGTAATAAAAGACTTGTTAAAGCGAATGTTTTTTATGAAGAGAATAATTTTCAATTATTAATAAGGGCAATATATATATTTAATGCTTTATTTATTAACAATATTTTTAGGAAATTTGGATCATTCTTTATTTAAAAGTTTTTATATCTTTTTGATATCGTTTTTTTCTAATACATTCTCAGCGATTTCTGGAGGCGGAGCAGGATTATTACAATTGCCTGCATTGATATTATTTGGAGTTCCTTATTATCAGGCTCTGGCTAGTCATAAATTAGCAACAGTAGCACTAGGAATAGGGGGTTCCTTAAGAAATTACAAATCTTTAGGTAATGATATAAGTGTTGCTTGGCAAATATTAATTTTTGGATTACCAGGAGTAATTTTGGGGGCTTCTGTAGTTGAATACATATCAGAAAAGTATTTG
The DNA here is from genome assembly GCA_902612005.1 of uncultured Prochlorococcus sp. Lineage (GTDB taxonomy): Bacteria > Cyanobacteriota > Cyanobacteriia > PCC-6307 > Cyanobiaceae > Prochlorococcus_A. The sequence goes on from CACMCA010000010.1 coordinate 5,895, forward strand.
TACTTAATTTTAGGAATAATATCCATATTATTAGCTTGTTACTCATTCCTTAAACCAGATTTAGGTTTATCATCTGGTAATAAAAAGCTTAATTTTGTTCATAAAATTAGATTTTTAATTTTTATTTTTCTTATAGGTATATTAAATGGTTCTATTTCTTCAGGAACTGGATTGCTTGTAACAATACTATTAATAAAAACTTTTGAAATGGATTTTCTTCGAGCCATAAGTATGACATTTTTTACTGTTGGGATTTTTTGGAATTTTGTCGGAGCAGTATTTTTGTCAAGAATAGGATCGGTTCCATTAAATTTATTGATAGTTTTAATAATTGGTTCCTTTACAGGAGGATTTTTCGGAGCTCACCTTTCAAAATTAAATGGGAATATACTTATTAAGAAAACTTTTATAACAGTTTGTATTTTGGTTGGTATTAGCTTATTGATTAAATCCATAAAAAGCTTTTTATAAAATTATTGGAGGATAGCAGTACATTTTGGTAAAAATTCTAAGGCAGGATATAAATTAAAAATAAATTAATTATTATCTTTATTCTTTATAAAAGGGTTAATGTATTACTCGTTTTATTAAATAATGCTTTTAGACCTTATTTAAAATCCACAAAAAAAAGGCCTCACTTATGTGGGGCCGGGTGATGGGGAATCTTATTTTTAAACCAATTTCTTAAAAAATGCAACCCCCTATCTATAGCGCAAACATCAACCATTTCATACACTACAGATAGTGCTTTATTGATTTTCTAATATGTAAATTTAAAAATTCTAAAAAGTTTTGTAATTTTTATTTTTATCAGAAAAAATCCTATCTTATGATTTCAAATGTTTTTGGGTAATTTTACTTGTTAAAAATGTCCTGCACAGTATCATTCGTAAGGACTTTGCTAGTAAAAAGCTTTAATGATTGAATTAACTTTACTAACTCTTTTAAATTATGTTGGGGATAATTTCTGTGAGTATAGAAATCTAGGTCACGATAACTATAAATCTTTACTTCTTTCCTACAGTGATGCAAGTAATAAATTTGGACCATTAGAGGTTAAAAAGGTTATTGAGAAGTCAGAAAATTTTAAAGTTACGGCTGTTGCTATTGCTGCAATTAAGTGCCCTCAGCATATAGTAAAGTAATGAAGTTCGAATTAAAAACTGAAAATGAAAATTATTCAAAATCATTTTCACAATTTTTTCGTATAGTTTTTTTTCTCACTTTAATAATTATCCTTTGTGATGTTGCACTCAAATTAGGAATCATATCAAGAAATCATAAAATTGAATATAATTGTAGGCTTTTATCTGTTGAAAAATCTAGAACTAATTTTAAGAAATTATCTTTGCTTTCTAAGTTGAAAAGTAAACAGCAAATTTGGGAATTTTGTATGGAGGTTATTAAATAATAGTTAGCTAGATGCTGATGAATAGAATTTTAATGCAAATAACCAGAACTTTCTTGAAGTTATAAGAAATACAGTAGCAACTATAACTTCAAGCAATATTTTCCACAACTGAGATAGTCCTAGAAAAACTTCAGAAGGAATTGTAGTTATAAATGCAATAGGAATTAAAACACTAAAAAAAATTCTTAAAGAAAATGAAAATGAATTTAGAGGAAATCTTCCAATATAAAGAAATGATCTTAATACTTCTATTGCATTCCAAGTCTTAACAAACCAAATAGTAGTAGTAGAGATAAAAAACCATAGGCTATATAAAATACAAATCGAGCAGCTTATGGTAACCAAGGATTGGGTCAGAAAACTTAAATTTAAATTTATTTGATTTATTCTTATGCAGAAGAACAACAAGAAAAATCCAAGCATTATTTCTAAAATTCCAGATGGATTTATTTTTTTTAATGAAATAAAAAATTGACTATCAATAGGTTTTAAAAGTACGAAGTCTAATGTTCCTTCTCTAATATGTTTAACTATTTCTGTGAGATTAGGATTGAACCATGTATTTGTTATTCCATTCAAAATTGTATAAATACCTTGAATTATTAGTGCCTGTTCAAATTTCCAACCTCCAATATAACCATTATTTTGAAAGAAAATAGATAATAAAAAAATACTCCCTACTAAACTTAAAATTGCAGTAATAAAATCAACTAATATATTTGTCTTATACTCCAATTCAGAAGCCAAAGAAGTATGTAAGAATTTTTTATAAACTTTTTGATATTTTCTTAAATTCATGAACCCATAGCTGTATATTTTTTCGTTCCTTCAGACCAGATTTTCTTAAATAATGGGAAAAGTAAAAAAATCCATAGAATTTGCATACTCAAGCCTCCACTAATATTTGTTTCATTACCTGATAGTAAGTTCGCAGGAAAATCAATTAGATATGGAAAAGGAGTTAAATAAATCCAAGATTTAACATATGTGGGAAATGAAACTACTGGAGCTAAAAGACCCGAGAGAAATAAAGTTGGAATAAATAATAATCTTTCTACCGATGATGCTTTCTCTGTCCAAAAACATAGACATGCAATTATTGACTGAATTAAAAATTGAATTAAGAAGGATAAGAAGGTAGATACTATCGATAAGAATAAAATACCTAAATTTGGAATCCATATACTTTCTGGATTAAAAATAAAAAAGAAAAATGCGATTAATAGTGCAAAAGGAAATCTTGTGATTTGTTCAGCAAGATGTTGTGCAAAATATCTGAAAAATGGATTTAAAGGTTGAATCAAATATGGGGATACTTTACCCATAAGAGAATCCTCTTCAAAACTAAATACAACCCAAACTACAGAAAACTGTCTTACAAAAAAAGCACATAAGAAATACCTAGAAAGCATAACATCACTAATGTTTATGGATTCATTGAGATTATTATTTGTCCAAATGTTTAACATGAAAAAAGGAATAATTCCTGAAATTGCCCATAATGCAATTTCTACCCTATATTCCAACATGTTTGAATATTGGACTTTTAATAAGGTGAATATTTTACGGTTAATCAATTTAGATATCATAATCTTTTTTAATTAACACCCTTCCAATGATTTCATCTATAGGCGGTTCATTTATAAAAAGATCTTCAATATCAAAATTATTTAGGATAGTTTTTAATGAAGAGGTAATAGAGTTGTTTTCAATTTTTATAGTGATTTCATTCTTTATTTTATTTTTAACAGTAAAACCGGAATTTTCTAATTTTATTGCATCCTCTTCTGAGCGACAAACTATTAATATTTCTTTCACAGGAGATAGTTTTTTTAATAATAGGTCAAGTTTTCCATCATATGATAAGGCCCCTTCGTGAACACATATAACTCTCTTGCACAGCGATGTAATATCTTTCATGTAATGACTAGTTAGGCATATAGTTGCATTAGTTTCCTTATTATATTTTTGAAGGAACTTTCTTAAATTTCTCTGCGCATTAATATCTAACCCAAGTGTCGGCTCGTCCAAAAATAGAATATTTGGTTCATGTATCAATGCTGCTAGCAATTCTGACTTCATACGCTGACCTAGTGATAGTTTTCTAACGGGTATAAATAGCTCTTCATCAATTTCAAGCATTTCTGATAGTTTTTTTATTCTCCTTTTAGCTTCGAACTTATTTAAGTCATATATTGATGCATTCAAATAGAATGATTCGATTGGCGGAAGATCCCAAATTAGCTGTTGCTTTTGTCCCATTATTAAGGTGATATTTTTTAGGAAATTTTCTTTTCTCTTAAAAGGTAAGTAGCCTGAAACCAAGATCGAACCTTCACTTGGATAAATTAAGCCACAAAGCATTTTTAAAATTGTTGTTTTCCCAGCTCCATTAGCACCTAGAAAACCTACTATTTCCCCTTCTTTAATTTCAAAACTTATGTCTTTTATAACTTTTAAACTTTTTGTTTGTCTTCTAAAAAAATGTTTAATTGTTCCTTTTAAGCCTGGTTCTTTTGAGGAGATATCAAATGACTTAGATAAATTTCTTACCTCAATAATATTTTGTACCATTTCGATCTTTAAACTTTTATTTTAATTATTTATAAATCTTCTCTATATTAGAAAATTTTTTTATTTTTTAAAAAATATCTTTAAACGAAACAACCAGCCATATAAAAAAGTTAATTGGATTAAATAACTCGCTTGCCTTATTTTTATTTTCATAACTTAATCCTCTAAAAAAATCAAATATAAAATTACTATTCTCTTTTTTATTATTAATTTTTTTTATTACATTACCATTTTCGTCAAGGAGGTCAATTTCATCTTCAAAAAACCATTGCTCCTTCCCATTAGATAATTTCAAGACTACCCCAATACCTTTGCCATCAGTTATTCTGAAATCGCTTATTCTACCCGTTGAGGAAATATTTAGTGCGTCAATGGTTTCTTTGCTAAGTCTATCCTTTGAAAGTTCTAGGTTAACTTGAACAAATTTTCCTATCTTAACCTTATCTAAAATTGACATTTTTAGGTTATTATACTTACTTATGATGGATTTATGCGATCAATTCAGAATTATTGATTTATTTCAATAATTATGATTTTTTGAAAATTGCTTCAAGGATTCTTTTAATTATAATTGTTAATACTCTCAAGAATACAAAAAAAAGACCTAACCAACCTAGAATAACAGCTATAGATAATAAGCTTGAACCTAAATCGCGCTGTAATAAATTCTGCATATAATTTTTCTAAATTAGATTGATGTAACTCTACTTTATAAAATTGCTTATATAAGATGAAAATTGCCAACATTCAGATTTATTTAAATTCTTTTTAATAACCATACCTTACAGAAATGATTTTGATTTTTGAGTTAAGATAGATTTAGAAATTAATTTAATGTTTTGGATCTATCTTTGAATTCATATATTGGAATAATTTTTGTCATTATTGGACTAACAGTTAGATTTGATTTGAAATTCTCTATTCAAAAGGATCTCAAATAATTTCTATTAAGCTCTTTTTGACGATATAAATATCCTCAGTTCTATTATATTTTATACCTGCTGTATTTTTTCTATTGCAAAGACTAAAAAAGCAGCCTTGAAGCTGCTCCTAAATGGTGGCGGGGGGGAGATTTGAACTTCCGACCTTCGGGTTATGAGCCCGACGAGCTACCAGACTGCTCTACCCCGCGACATATTTATAGCATACATCTGAAAGGGTTATTTTTTCTGTTTTTTTAGGATTCTTGGAATTTTAATTTACCTTTAACTTCAAGTCGCACTCCTTCAGAAAAATTAAATACCTTTTCTTCGATGTCTTGAATTCTTAAGTCAGATATCCACTCTAACTGTTTTAGCAAGTGAAGACTAACAGCATGTTTTGCTCTTTTTGAACCATCTTCTACTTTTAAAGCTATTCCTATCCCTTCATTTACCTTACATAAACACTGTATTCCTTCCGCACCACCTTTACTTATTACATTACCATGAGAAGCTTTAATTATTTCTGTATCAAATTTATTGTCGTCACTTATCATTGTTGGGTTTGTTGTCATAGCTCGACTGATTTGTTCTAATTCAGCATTTTCGGAACTGCTTAGAAGTGAATATAGCCTCGACATTTCTAATAGTTTTAAAAAAAGAGTGGGGGCACCACAATCATCACGTTCTGCGTTTATTTCAGATGAAGGGATTTCAAGTAATTCAGAAATAATTCTGAATATTTCGATTTGAAGTGGATGATCCCCCTTTAAGTAACTATTTAATGGCCAATTCATTTTTTTACATGTAGCTAAAAAAGCGGCATGTTTACCCGAACAATTATGTTCTAATGGACTTGCCTTGGATTTTGGACATTTCAGATTTTTTATGTCAATGTCATATTCCCATAAAATTTTGAATGCTTCCCTTGAATGAATTTTTGATCCACTATGAGATCCGCAAGCTATTGCAATTGATTTTGATTCATTATTGATTTTTGATGCAGCTCCACTACTAACGAAAGGTATTGCTTGAAAAGGTTTTAGTGCTGACCTAATGAAACTTTTATATTCTGGATTTCCTGCGCACATTAGAACCCTCCCTTTATTGTCAGTAATAACAGCGTGAATTTTATGGATTGACTCAATATTTGACCCTCTCATTAAGATTGCTTGTAAAGGAGGATTGTTAGAAGTGTAGAGGTTTTTGAAATTAGAGGTCATTTAGAAATTGTTATATTGAAAAATCAAAATGCCAGACAAAACTAAGACTAAAATAATTGAAAAAATTTGAATTAAATTTTTTAAAATAGGCTTTACTTCAATTGAGGCAATAAGTGATTCTTTTTCTTTTAAAGCTAATGGCTTTTCCCATACTTGACCGTCATACCAACCGGATTCCTCGTATTCAATTTTTTCAGATATTAATCTCTTAAATATATGATTCCAACCTAAATATAACCTTATTGAAATTAAAAGAGGTATTGATAAGCTGCTAAAAAAACTTAAAACTGTATATCTAAAAATGGATGTTTTGAAATATACACTTCCTGAAGAAATGAGAAGAAATAGAGCAAAAGCTCCTACCCAGAATTTTATCAATATAAGAATAAGTGACTTTTTTGTTTTAGGCCAAGAAAAGATTTTGGATTTTGATAATTCTATGAATTCATTCGTGGGTTGCTGCTCTCTTGGGACAGGACATTTAGATTCGTTCATAAAGTAGATTATGGAAATATAAGATTATCTCCATTACTCCAAAATGATTCAAGGTCATAATATTTTCTTATTTCTGGTTGAAATATATTTACAATAAAATCACCATAATCAAGTAAAGCCCATTTCGCTTCGTTAACGCCTTCTTTTCGTATAGGTTCAATTTTAGCCTTATCTCTAAGCTCTCCCTCTACAGAGTTAGTTATAGATCTAACTTGAACATCAGATAGTCCCTCTGCTATCAAAATCCATTCACTTATAAATGATACTTTTTCAATTTTTATAAGTTTTATATCTTTTGCTTTTTTTTCATCACAAGCTTTAGCCGCCATTAAAACCAAACTTTTATTGTCCATAAACATTTTCGCTTGAAACTGATTTTTCTGAACCTTCTTGCTGAGATAATTCTGATCTCGCTTTTTCGGCACTTTTTCTTAAGGCATCTAATCTATCTTCAAAGAAACTTCTTTTTTTCTTTTTTCGTGTCTTATCTATTAACTCCTTTAATGCTCCTCCAAGACTTTTATAGGCATTAGGAATGCTGTATCCAAATCTACAAGCAATATCTATAGCTCTTTCATCTGCATATATAGCATCTTGAAGTTTTTTCTCAGAATTATTTTTTAAATATAATCTATAACCTGCAAAACTTGATAATCCAAGAGCAAGTAATAAAAGTAAACCATCTTGTACCCACAACTCTCCTATGGCCCCTCCAAGTCCTATTGCAAGAGCTGCCATTTCCCATCCATCTCTGGGGATAGCGTCATTTTGAATTTTCCCAACCTCGTGCCAAAATAATAGATTTCTGTGGTCGATAGCAAGGTTATCCCATTCCTCTAAATCTATTTGAATTTCGACTTCGTCACGACCAATTTCCTCAAGTGTTATTAAAGGTGGGTCTATAGCTGCTGCAGCTTCAACAAATACCCAACTTTCATTCTCAGGAGGCAACAAACTTTTAAGTCGCTGAAGTTCGCTCATAAAAAATTAATTTCTTCCAATACTATAGAAACAAATGTTGCTTTTCAAGTAACTTGATTAACATCTGATGATTTATAAGTAGCATGAAATAAATGAAGGTTTAAATTATGCCTCAAAGAGGTGATATTAAAAAAATTCTTATTCTAGGTTCGGGACCAATTGTTATAGGACAAGCATGCGAATTTGATTACTCTGGTACACAAGCTTGCAAGGCTTTAAGAAATGCTGGTTATGAAATTGTCTTGATAAATTCAAATCCAGCATCAATAATGACCGATCCCGAGATCGCTAATAAAACATATATTGAACCATTGACTCCTGAAATTGTTTCTCAGATCATTTTAAAAGAAAAACCCGATGCGATTCTTCCCACTATGGGAGGTCAAACTGCTTTGAATCTTGCGGTAAAATTATCAGAGTCAGATTTTTTAAAACAAAATAATATTGAATTAATTGGTGCTGATTTAAGAGCTATTAATAAAGCTGAAGATAGAAAATTGTTTAAAGAATCTATGGAGAAAATAAATGTAAATGTTTGCCCATCTGGTATTGCATCTAACTTGGATGAGGCGATAGAGGTATCAAAAAAAATTAGTTCCTATCCTCTGATAATAAGACCTGCATTTACATTAGGTGGTGTAGGAGGTGGAATTGCTTTTAATCTTGAAGAATTTGTCGAGTTGTGTAAATCAGGTTTAGAGGAAAGTCCAAGTAATCAAATATTGATTGAAAAATCACTTATTGGATGGAAGGAATTTGAACTAGAGGTAATGAGAGATACTGCTGATAATGTAGTAATTGTTTGTAGTATTGAAAATTTAGACCCCATGGGTGTCCATACTGGGGATTCGATTACTGTAGCTCCAGCACAGACTTTAACAGATAAGGAGTATCAGAGATTGAGAGATTTGTCATTGAAAATTATTAGAGAGGTAGGCGTTGAAACAGGAGGGAGTAATATTCAATTTGCAATAAATCCATCTAATGGAGAAGTAATTGTCATAGAAATGAATCCCCGTGTGAGTAGATCCTCTGCTTTGGCAAGTAAAGCAACTGGATTTCCAATAGCTAAGATTGCAGCTTTATTATCTGTTGGCTATACACTCGATGAGATTATTAATGACATTACAAAAAAAACACCTGCATGTTTTGAGCCATCAATTGATTACGTAGTTACTAAGATTCCAAGATTCGCTTTTGAAAAGTTTAAAGGTTCCTCTAATACTTTGAGCACTGCTATGAAATCTGTTGGTGAGTCAATGGCAATAGGCCGCTCTTTTGAAGAATCATTTCAGAAAGCATTAAGGTCATTAGAAGTGGGTGTTTTTGGATGGGAATGTGATTCATTAGGAGAATTGAAAAACGATAGTCACATTAAAAATAGTTTAAGAAACCCTACATCCGAAAGAATTCTCCTAGTTAAAAAAGCTATGGAGCTTGGGAAAACTAATTCTTATATCCACGAAGTTTCAAATATAGATTTTTGGTTTATCGAAAAATTACGTAATATCTTTAATTTTGAAAATGATTTTTTGAAAGATAAGGAACTTTACGATTTAGATAGGGATTTGATGTTACATGCTAAACAATTAGGCTTTTCTGATCAACAGATAGCAAAGTTAACTAATTCTGAATTTTTTGAAGTGAGAAGATTTAGAAAAAAACTTAACATAATACCAATCTATAAAACTGTAGATACTTGTTCAGCTGAGTTCTCATCTTCAACTCCCTATCATTATTCAACTTACGAAGAACCCTTCATTGACTTTAATTCTCAAATTTCTGATAGCGAGATTTCAGAAGATAGTAAATCAAAAAAAATTATGATTCTTGGAGGAGGTCCAAACAGAATTGGTCAGGGAATAGAATTTGATTACTGTTGTTGTCATGCATCATATCAAGCCTCTTCAAATGGTTTTAAAACAATAATGGTTAATAGTAACCCTGAAACTGTATCAACAGATTATGATACCAGCGATATTTTATATTTTGAGCCTGTAACTTTGGAGGATGTGCTCAACATAATAGAAGCTGAGCATCCTTATGGTTTGATTGTTCAATTTGGAGGTCAAACTCCTCTGAAATTGTCATTACCTTTATTTGAATGGCTCAAATCTAATGATGGGGTCAGAACTGGATCAAAAATTCTTGGAACTTCTCCAATTTCTATCGATTTAGCAGAGGATAGAGAGGAATTTACAAAAATACTAGATGAATTAAGTATTAGACAACCTTTAAACGGTATTGCACGTAATCAAAATGAAGCAGAATTAGTAGCAAAAAATATAGGTTTCCCCTTGGTTGTAAGACCTTCTTATGTTTTAGGAGGAAGGGCGATGGAAATTGTTAATGATGAAAAAGAATTATCGAGATACATCTCTGAAGCAGTTAAGGTCTCGCCTGATCATCCAATTCTTCTTGATCAATATTTGAATAATGCTATCGAAATTGATGTTGATGCTTTATGCGATTCAGAGGGATCAGTAGTAATTGCTGGTCTAATGGAACATGTGGAACCTGCAGGAATTCATTCAGGAGATTCTGCTTGTTGTTTACCATCCATTTCTCTTTCAAAATCCACAATAGAAAATGTAAGAAATTGGACTAAATTAATCGCTCAAAGATTAAATGTTGTTGGTCTAATCAATTTACAATTTGCAGTTACGAATTTAAATAATGATGTAAACAAATTATTTATTCTTGAGGCAAATCCAAGAGCATCAAGGACCGTCCCATTTGTCTCAAAAGCTATAGGTAAACCAGTAGCAAAATTAGCTACTCAGTTGATGCAAGGTTTCACATTAGAAGCTGTTAATTTCACAAAAGAATTTTCACCAAAATATCAAGCAGTGAAAGAGGCTGTTTTACCTTTTAAAAGATTTCCAGGTTCTGATACATTACTTGGACCTGAAATGAGATCTACTGGAGAAGTAATGGGTTTAGCCAAAGATTTTGGAATTGCTTATGCCAAGTCGGAATTGGCCGCAGGAAATGGTGTTCCTTCTGAAGGAGTAGCTTTTTTGTCTACAAATGATTTAGATAAAAAAAATCTTGAGGAAGTTGCTAGAGAACTGTTGATTTTAAGATTTAAATTAATCGCAACAAAAGGAACTGCTGAATATTTGATGAATTTAGGCATTCAAGTTGAAGAAGTACTGAAAGTTCATGAAGGTAGACCAAATATTGAGGACCTAATTCGTTCGGGACTAGTTCAATTAGTAATTAATACTCCAATCGGTTCACAGGCTCTTCATGATGACGCTTATTTAAGGCGCGCTGCCTTAGAATACAATATTCCAACATTTACAACTATTCCTGGAGCAAAGGCAGCTATTAAAGCAATCAAAGCTTTGCAATTTAATAAAATTGATGCTTACTCTCTACAAGAAATCCATAATTTTTAAAATTTTACTCTAAGTTTTTTAGTTTTTCTCTTAATTGATTAGCTAAAGAGTTTCGGCTAATGGAAATTAATTTGAGAGTATCTTGATGCATCTTTAGTTGTGTCTCCGCTATTTGTAATGCTTTTATAGATTCTTTTATTTCATTAGAAAGTTCATTTATTAAATATTTTTTCCCTTCAAAGGTTAAAACTGGATTAGCAGAATCATTAGTGTTTTCGCTCATTAACTTACCTTTTTATTCTTTAAAATAGAATCATAAATTTTTTATCAATTGTTTTTCACACAATTCTTTATAAATTCCAGGTTTATTTATTAAATCAATATGTTTCCCAACTTCGATAATTTCGCCCTTATCGAAAACCACTATTTTATTTGCCTCTTGAGTAGTGGCTAATCTGTGAGCAATTACAATAACTGTTCTATCTTTCATAGCTCTATTAAGGCCTTCTTGGACTTCGGATTCTGATTCTGCATCTAACGCACTTGTTGCCTCATCTAAAAGAAGAATTGAGGGGTTCCCAAGTATTGCTCTTGCAATTGCTATCCTCTGGATCTGACCTCCCGAGAAGTTTGTTCCTCTCTCAGTTATCTCAGTTTCATATTTCTCAGGAAGCCTTTGAATAAAGTTATGAGCATTTGCTTTTTTTGCTGACTCTATTACTTCTGCTTTAGTAAAATTTCTGCCCATTCTTATTACATCAATAATTTTTCCTGAAAACAAAAAAGGCTGTTGTTGTACTAATGCAATTTTTTCTCTAATATCTTTTGTATTTAATAATTTGAGATTTTTATCATCAATAAAAATGTCTCCATTATTTGGAGCTAGAAATTTTAATATCAAAGCCAACATTGTACTTTTACCAGCCCCAGATGCTCCAACGAAAGCAGTGACTTCCCCTGTTTTTATTTCTAAATTGATATTTTTAAGAACTTGATTATTTTTTTTGTATGCGAAATTAACTTTCTTGAAACTTATTTTGCCTTCAATATTGTATATCCTTGTTAAGTTTTCTTTATCATCTTCGACAGGTTCAAGATTTATGTTTTTCAACCTTCTTATTGATGCTTCTGCCTGTTTATAATCATTAAAATTTGTACTTACATGGCTTATTGGATCAATAAGCATCAATATTGCAGCAAAGAAACTACTGAATTCTTGACTTGTTAGAAGCCCTAGATTGATTCTCGCTGCCCCTAAACCTAATATTGCTAATATTCCAAATGCTTCAACAAATCCTACAACTGGATGTTGAAATGCAAGTAATTTTAATGTTTTATATTTTGCTTTTTTATTTGCATTTAATCTTTTTGAAAATCTATTCTCAATCCAATTTTCTGCAGCAAAAGCTCTTATTGTCGACATTCCATTTATAGATTCACCAATTAATCCTGCTAAATTACTTGTTGATTCTTGGCTTTTTTCAGATGCTCTTAAAACTCTTCTTCCAAAACTATTAACTGAAAGAATAATCAATGGTGCTAAAACAAAAGTTGATAATGTCAGTGACCAGTCTAAATAAAACATATATATTATTACCGCTAACAACTGCAAAGTACATGGAATAGTATCCTGAGCTGTTTTATAAATAACTTCGCTTACTCTATCTGCATCTTCTGTAAGTCTATATGTGATATCCCCTGCTGAAATCTTTTCAACAGAATTCATATCTATTTTTTGAATTCTGCTAAATAAATTTTCTCTCATTACTTCACTAATTTCTAAAGATGGTTTTGCTATGAATACATCCTGTCCAAATTGAGCAGTTTTCTGAACTAAAAATATAAATAAAGACTTAATTATAATTTCAGAAACTTTTGAGAGGTCACCAGATCCAATCGCTGGGATTAAGTTTCCTGCAAAATAAGCTAGTAAAGGCCAACATGCTACATAAATAAGCATGCATATAAAACCTTTAATAAACCTATTCGAATATGCTCTGACTGGTGGTATTAGTCTCAAGATATTATATATTTAATTGTTTATCCTACTTCATCAATATCTTTGAGTACAAAAAAATGAAATTGGATCAATTTTTAAAATGGAAAAATTTGGTCTCTTCTGGTGGAGAAGCAAAAATTTTTATTAAGTCCGGTTCTGTCAAAGTTAATGGTGTAATAGAAACTAGAAGAGGAAGAAAGTTAAATAAGGGAGATAAAGTTATATTTCTAAAAAATGAATTATTTTTCGAATAATTGGCCTATTAAACTCAATTTATATTAATATAATTTTCTTGGAGATAGTATTTTGAGAAAATCTGTAATTGCTGGTAATTGGAAAATGCATATGACTTGTGCTGAAGCTAAGTCCTACTTAGAAGAGTTTATCCCTTTAATAAAAAACATAAATGAAGATCGTAAAGTTGTTATTGCGCCACCATTTACTGCTATTTCAACCTTTTCTAATCATTCTGATTTTGATTATTTAGATATTTCTAGTCAAAATATTCACTGGGAGGATGAAGGAGCATTTACTGCAGAAATTTCTCCCAAAATGCTTCTTGAACATGGTGTCTCATATGCAATAGTTGGCCACAGTGAACCAAGGAAGTATTTTAGTGAAAGTGATGAACAAATTAATAAAAGAGCACTTTTTGCTCAATCTAGTGGACTTACTCCAATTGTTTGCGTTGGAGAAACACTAGAACAAAGAGAGAGAGGAGAAGCTGATAGAGTTATTACTAGACAGGTTGAACAAGGATTAGAAAATACGGATCCATCTAATTTAATTGTTGCCTATGAACCAATATGGGCAATTGGCACTGGTAAAACATGTGAGGCAGAAGACGCTAATAAAATATGTTCATTGATTAGGAAATTAATAGGTTTTGAAGATGTAATTATTCAATATGGAGGATCTGTTAAACCTAATAATATTGACGAAATCATGTCAATGAGTGATATCGATGGAGTGTTAGTTGGAGGGGCTTCATTAGATCCGAAAAGTTTTGCGAGAATTGCAAATTATCAATAAGAAAAGTCAATGGCCAAAGGGCTGGGGACAAAAAACTTCAATTATGGGTGTTATTAATTTAACTCCTGATTCATTTAGTGATGGTGGGGAATTAAACTCTTCAAAAAAAGTTTTGGATCAAGTAAATCATTTCTTGAGAAATGGTGTTGATGTTATTGATCTTGGTGCTCAAAGTACGAGACCTGGGGCTGAAGAAGTTGGGTCTAGTATTGAAATAAAAAGATTGATTCCATACCTTAAATTAATAAAATCTGAATATCCAGATGTTTTAATTTCTATTGATACTTTTAATTCTGAAGTAGCTTACGAAGCTCTTTTAAATGGAGCTAATTGGATAAATGATGTCACGGGAGGAAGAAGAGATATAAATATTTTGGATGTTGTATCAAAATTCAAGTGTCCATTCGTCATAACTCATAGTCGTGGTAATAGTCAAAATATGAATCAACTTTCTAATTACCAGAATGTATTGAGTGATGTTAAGTGCTCGCTTGATAATTTAATAAAGAATGCTTTAGAAAAAAATATTTCTGAAAGAAATATAATAGTTGATCCTGGAATAGGTTTTTCAAAGGATATTGTTCATAATTTGGAAATCTTAAAAAACTTAGATGTATTTAAAAAATGGAATTTGCCAATTTTGATAGGTGCATCTAGGAAAAGATTTATAGGAGAAATTTTGAATGAGAAAGACCCAAAAGAAAGAGACATTGGAACACTTGCAGTAAGCTGTCTTTGTGCTCAATTTAATATACATATTGTGAGAGTTCACAACGTGAAACTAAATTATCAAATTCTAAAAGTAGCTGATAGGATTTACAGAAAATAATAAATTTATTATTCTTTAACTCCTTCGATTTTATCCTCTACCTCTTGGTATAGTTCTTTCAACTGTTCGATATTTTCATCTGAAGTTTCCCAATATCCCCTACCATTGACTTCTAGCAATGTTCCAACAATTCTCCTGAAGCTATTAGGATTAAGATCCATTAATCTTTTCCTCATCTCTTCGTCATTTATAAATGTTTCATTAGTTTCTTCATATACAAAATTATCTACTTGACCGCTTGTCGCACTCCAACCAAGAGTGTAATTAAGTCTGTTAGAAAGTTCTCTAACTCCTTCGTAACCAGATTTGAGCATACCTTCATACCACTTAGGATTTAAAAGTTTTGTTCTTGAGTCTAGTCTGATAGTTTCTCCAAGTGTTCTAACTTGAGCATTAGAAGTGGTTGTGTCTGCTATGTAGCTACTAGGTTCTTTGCCGTCATCTCTTAGTGTCTTGATCAATTTTGTTGGATCTGAATCAAAATAATGACTTACATCTGTTAGTGAAATCTCTGAGGAATCAAGGTTTTGAAATGTAACATCTGCTGTTTTCATTACTGACTCAAATACTTCTCTTTTTTGATTCATCTCACCCGGATTATCAGCATTAAAAGCATATGTTTTGCGTGATAAATACATTTCTTGTAATTCATTTTCTTCCTCCCAAGTTGAATTTTCTACGGCTAAATTAACATTTGAACTGTAACTTCCACTTGCATTAGAGAATACTCTTGCTGAAGCTTCTCTGATAGAGCTACCCTCTTTTTCTGCTTGTTCTAGTGAGTGTTTTCTTACGAAATTATATTCCAATGGTTCATCAGCCTCAGCCGCTAATTTGACCGCCTGATCTATTAATGCCATCTGATTTATAAATAGATCTCTAAATACTCCTGAGCAGTTAACGACTACATCTATTCTTGGCCTACCTAATTCTTCTAAAGGGATTAATTCTAATTTGTTGATTCTTCCAACAGAATCTGGTTTTGGTTTTACCCCAACAAACCATAAGATTTGAGCAAGTGATTCTCCATAAGTTTTGATGTTATCAGTGCCCCATAAAACACAAGCAATTGTTTCAGGCCAGGTCCCTTGCTCTTCCTTTTGTCTCTCTATTAATTTGTCTACAACACATTTTGCAGCAGCCACTGCTGCTGTAGTAGGGATTGATTGTGGATCAAGTGCATGAATATTTTTACCACTAGGTAAAACACCTGGATTTCTTATAGGATCTCCTCCTGGTCCAGGTAAAACATAATTTCCATCTAATGCTTTAATGAGGCTATCCATTTCTTTATCAGCACAGACTTGTTCCAAACAGAAAAGTAAGTAATCAAATAATTTATTTAATTCCTTCTGATTAACTTCATTAAATCCATTTAAGTTACATACCCTAAGCCAAGGGGTTGGTAAATTCAGACCAAATACTTTAAGAAAGTCAAACAATTTGGAAAGGAGTGATTTTTCTAAATAAACTCTGCCATCAACAATTTTTAAAGAGTTGACCATCGCAAAAATAGACTCTCTTGCTGTTTTTATGATTTTTTCATTTAATTCTACAAATTTGAGTTCACCTTTATTATTACCATCATAAATTTGCTCAATAGTCAGACCCATGGATTCAGCAAGCAGTCCAGGAAGAGATCTTAATCCCTCTTGTTCTCTCTCTAAAGATGCAATATTTACAAGAGTTGCAACAGCTTCTTCTGCAGTAGGCGCTTCTCCAATAGTATGAAGACCACAAGGTAATAATCTACTTTCAATTTCCATCAACTGTTTGTATATATTACCAACAAATAAATCTCTTTCATCTATTGAGAGTTCTTCTGCATCTTTTGAAGGGAGCTCAACATCCTTGTCAAGATTACATTGTTTAGAAGTCTCGACTATTGCATTAACTATTTGAATACCTCTACTATTTTCTCTTAGTTGTTGATAAGAACCAACAAGTTCGCTTAGTTCTTTAAGTCCTTTATAGAGTCCTGCATTTTCTGCTGGAGGAGTTAAATAACTAATAGTTGAAGCATAGCCTCTTCTTTTCGCGATTGTTGCTTCAGAGGGATTATTAGCAGCATAGTAATACAAATTAGGTAATGATCCAATTAGAGAATCCGGATAGCATGTTTCACTCATACCCATTTGTTTGCCAGGCATAAATTCAAGTGATCCGTGAGTTCCAAAATGTAGAACAGCATCAGCTCCCCAGATTTTTTCTACATAGGTGTAATAAGCGGCAAAACCATGATGAGGACTAGCACTTCTTGAATAAAGTAACCTCATTGGATCACCTTCATAACCGAATGTAGGTTGAACACCTATAAAAACATTTCCAAAATGTTTTCCGTAAATAAGAAGATTTTGTCCGTCACTATTTAAGTTTCCAGGAGGTTTACCCCAATTCTCCTCAAGTCTTTGTGAATATGGTGTGAACTCTTCGTATTCTTTTACTGACATCTTATGAGCAATATTTAACTCGGGAGAGCCGTCCATTGCTTCCGGGTTATTAATTACTTTTTCCATTAATTCTTTTGAATTACTTGGAAGTTCATCTATTTGATATCCTTTCGATTTCATTTCAAGGAGCACTCTATAAATTGAACCGAAAACATTTAAGTATGCTGCCGTACCAACATTTCCTTTGTCTGGTGGAAAACTAAATACTGTGATGGCTAATTTTTTGTCCTTTCTTTGTTTAACTCTTAAAGTTGACCATCTTATGGCTCTTTCAGCGATTACATCAACTCGATCTTGGAGCGTATGCGCCTTACCTGTAGCATCATCACGTCCTGAGAGAATAATAGGTTCAATAGCACCATCAAGCTCTGGAATTGCGATTTGAAGTGCTACCTGGACTGGGTGTAAACCTAAATCACTATCTTCCCATTCTTGTGTGGTTTGGAAGACTAATGGAAGTGCAACCATGTAGGGTCTGTTTAACCTTTTTAGGGCTTCAATAGCTTTAGGATGATCTTGTCTCGCTGGCCCACCAACTAGTGCAAATCCTGTTAAAGATACAACTCCATCTACTATAGGTTGATCCTTATTTATGGAATCATAATAAAATTCATTAACTGGTTTAGAAAAATCTAAACCTCCACAGAAGATAGGTAGAACTCTCGCACCTCTGTATTCCAATTCTTGAATAACAGCAACGTAATGAGCATCATCTCCCGTAACGATATGACTCCTTTGAAGCACTAAACCTATTGTTGGAGTTTTATCATCTTTAGGATTTATATCTTTCCTATTATTTTCCCAATTTTGATACTCTTTAAGACTTTCAAACATGCAAGGAGCAAGAGGATGCCAAATTCCTAAATCTGGAAATGTTTCTGGGTCTTGAATTTTGAATTCTTCTATTTGATCTTTTATGATCTCTGAAACAGCGTATTTTTCAGAAATCATTAATAAGAAGTTTTTTAAGTTCTCAGTAGTACCGCCTAACCAATACTGAAAACTCAGAATAAATGTTCTAGCATCTTGAGCTTTTTCTACTGGTAGATATTTAAGTATTGAAGGTAGTGTATTTAATAACTTCAACATTGAATCTTGGAAACTTGCTCCATCAGATTCTTTTTTCTTTTTTATTAAATCTCCAATAATACTTTTAGATTGACCAAGTTGGGCCATACTAAATGAACCCAACTTATTTAATCTCATTACCTCTGGCATGGAGGGAAAAACAATTGATGCTTTAAGTTTGTCTTTAAATGGAGATACTGCATCAACAACTTTTTGAGCAAGATCTTCAATGAAAATTAGAGAAGCAACAAATATATCTGCATTGGCTATATCTTCTTTAAAATCCTCAAAATTACTATCATTCCTAAGTTCTTCGATAAGATAGCCGCTTAGGTCTATACCTATTGGCCCATTCATCTTATTTATTGATTTTGCAGCTTCCGTTAAGGAATTTTGGTATTGTGGCTCAAGGACAACATAAACTGCTTTTATTACAACTTTGTGTTTGTTATCCTCAACAGGAGATACTCTGCGGTTTGCTGAGCGGACCTGCGTAAACATTGATTTTCTTTAAGTATTTCTACCAGCCTACGAATGAAAAGACGTTATTGTGTGCAATATAAATAGCGTGTAACAACCTTTAAAAAAAAATTTTTAAAAAAATGATTGAAAATTCTAAAAAACCTATACCAGTACTAGTTTCCGGAGCTTTAGGCAGAATGGGTAGAGAAGTTGTTAATACTGTTTTAAATTCCAAAGATTGTGATCTTGTTGCAGCAATCGACATAAATGAAAAGAATAATGGCTCAAATATTTCTGAATTATTAAATGTTGAAAATTGTGATGTTTTTGTTTCTAATGATTTTGAAGGAACTTTATGTTCTGTAAGTCAAAATTATAGAAATGAAAAAATCAAACCTGTATTGGTTGATTTTACTCATCCTGATTCTGTATATGAAAATACCAGATCAGCTATTGCATATGGTGTATCTCCAGTCGTAGGAACTACTGGTCTAAGCCGTTCGCAAATACAAGATTTGTCTGTTTTTGCTCAGAAAGCATCCGTTGGTTGTGCAATAATTCCTAATTTTTCAGTAGGTATGGTTCTTCTTCAGCAAGCGGCATCGGTAGCTGCAAGGTTTTATGACAATATTGAATTAATAGAAATGCATCATAATCAAAAAGCTGATTCTCCTAGTGGGACATGTATAAAAACTGCAGAAATGATTGAAGAATATCCAAAGAAATTTAATCAAAATTTAGTAAAAGAGTCTGAGTCATTGAAAGGTGTACGGGGTGGGCTCAGAGATTCAGGAATTAATATACATTCTGTACGATTACCAGGATTACTAGCTCATCAGTTAGTAATTATGGGATCTCCGGGTGAAACCTACACCATTAAGCATGACACTATTGATAGAAAGGCATATATGCCAGGAGTTTTACAGGCTATTAAAAAAATAGGTAATTATGAAACTTTAGTTTACGGACTTGAGAAATTGATTTTTTAAAATGTTAATACCAATTAATTCAAGTCAAATTTCAAAACTTATTCCTGCAGTTGGTACAGGAAGTCAATTTAAGTACGCGTTGGGGAATCCTAGAAAAATTCTTCAAAGAGTAATAGTTTCTTCAATTGGTGGATTTATCTCATTAATTATTAGTTCGACTGGAGATCAAACTAATAATTTCTGGTTATTCCTATGTGTAGGTTTCTTTTTGTATATCATATGGGGCCCAATTCTTGAATCAAGTAGAAAAAATTTGCAATTAAGAAAATATAAATTTTTTTCTATATTTGATGGCTACATATCAGATATCTATAAAACAGAAAAGATTGAAAGTTCAAGAGAACAATCTAATAGGCAAGGAAGATTAGAAGTTATCGAAAACAAAAGGACTTGGTTAGTACTTGAATTGGAAGATGAAGATGGTTATTTGGAAAAGTTAAGTTTTCCTATGGAAAATAAGCACAGTCAAATTAGAGTGGGTTCGAGTATTAGATGTTTAATAACATCTGATAACCGTAATTTTGACAGAGATTTTTATTTGACCGATGCTTGGCTTCCTGAAATTAACTTATGGGTTGGTGAGTACCCATATTTATTAAGACCAGCATTCGAGGAAATTTGCTATATTTACTTGAATAGATAGTTGATACTTATATAATTCGATGAAAAATAAATTCAATTTTAAAATTGTTGGCTCCGGTCCCACTGGTCTATTTCTTTCAATTGCACTTTCAAAATTTGATTGCAATATTTTTTTAACTGATCTATTAACAAAAGATAGATTAATCCATAAAGATAAAACGTATGCAATTACTCACTCAACAAGAAAAATCTTATCTAAATTTAGACTTTGGGAAAAATTAGAACCATTTTTATTTGGCTTTGATACCCTTTCAATTTCAGATAGCGTAACTTCTGCTTTGACAAATTTATCAACTTTTGATTTAGATGATGACATAAGTTCTGCTGAAAATATTGGATGGGTAGTTAAACATTCGGATCTCATGAACGTATTTTTTCAAGAGATTGATAATTGTGAAAATATATTTTTTATGCCACCACAGAGATTATTACGTAAAAAAATATTATTTGATTATCAATTCTTTTCAACAGGAGCAAACTCACTTGATAAAAAAATCTTAAATTTTGTTGATATAAAAAAATCTTATAGTCAGTCTTGTTTAACTTTTAAAGTTTCTCTTAGAGGTCATTGTGAAAAACGCGCTTATGAAATTTTTAGAAAAGAAGGACCCCTTGCATTATTACCTTTAGAAAAAAATTTATATCAAGTAATTTGGACTTCCAGTACATTAAAGGCAACTGAAAGGTTAAATTCTGATAAGAATTTTTTAATGGATAATTTATCAACTATCTTGCCTGCTGAATTTAAATTGGATCAAATAGTTGGCGAATTTAATATTTTTCCTGTTTCATTATCCTTAAATTTACCAGTTTTAAATTTTAAAAAATTAGTTTTTGTAGGAGATGCATTTCATACCTTTCATCCTGTTGGTGGTCAGGGTCTAAATAGTTGTTGGAGAGATGTTAATACTATTTATGATCTTTTTAATAAAAATACTGCGATTACTAAAGTGCAATTGATGTCATTTAAATTTAAGTATTTTTCAAGCAGGATTTTAGATATTATCGTCACTATTTTCATAACTGATTCATTGATATCAATTTTTGCTAATAGAAACGTTTTTTTATTTCCAATAAGGAAATTTTCATTTTTACTTTTAAATAATTTTCTTTTTATTAGAAAATTAGTCCTAAATCAAATGACTAAATCTCTCATTTATTCAAGTATTAAATAAAACTCATGAATAATTATGTATCAAAAGAAATGATAATTTATTTATTTAATGTAGTAGGTTTAGATGAATCCTCTATTGAACTTGGTATAAAATTATCTTTAAAAAATAACACTCCACTGCCAATATTATTATGGAGTTATGGAATGCTAACTATTGAAGAACTAGATAAGTTATATTCATTTTTATTTCAAAAAATGGATTAATAATTCTGTTATACTTTGTCCATATCTTAATAAAGAACAATTACAGTTTTAACTAGAGGAAATCAAGTATCAAGAAAATCTATAGAGAAGCTTGATTTATTATTATTAATACTAGAAACTATTGACTTAAATGGTATCCAGTCCCTTTACGCCTTATCAAATAGACTTAATTTAAATAATGTTTTGCCAAATAAAGTTACTATTTGGAAATTAAGGAATAATAATCCATTGAGAAAATCTTATGTTAGTACCAATATTAAACTTAACGAATTCGATGCATTAATTAGAATTACAGTTGAAATGTCTAAATATTTATATCCATATATAAGAGAGATACTTAAATCTAAGGAAAATATTGAAGAGAATTCAGTTATTTGGAATGATTTTAATAAGAGATTTATTGAGTTGATTAAAGAGAGATTTAATATAGATAGTATGAGAGTTAAAAAGCTTTTAAATCAAGATGAAAATGATGAAATCATCATTAAATCTTTGCTTGTTCTATCTTTTTGCATTTCAAATCAGGGTTATCAAAAGTTGAAGAATTTTTTATAAGATTTTACATATTATGCAAAATAAATTGTCGTTTCATCAAACTTCAGCAAGTCTCGAAATAATCGGATTGCCAGATTATTCCAATAATGAAAATAAAGATCAAATTTCTATAATTTCTCAATGGAAATTAACCATAGTTGATAAACCACTTATTGAAGGCAAAATAGAACATTTAGGGCCTATTATGGATGCTTTTTATATTTATTCAAATCTTTTAATCAAAAACGAAACCCCAATATATGAGTCTAAATTAATTGATATAAAAGCCGATAATCTCCACATACATAACATTGTTCTCAAGAGCTCTAAACCAAATGTAAATCCATTAAATATAAAGATTGGTAACACATCTTTGTCAGACACCATAAATTGTTTTGATCAGTTAAATGAATCATCAAAAGTAAGAATAAAGAAAACTGTGGTATCTAATTACATACCTAAAAAAGGAAGATTTGGTTTAAACAGCAAAGTTAAATTTTTGAATTTCATTATGCCGCCTTTTATTGCAATTTTTTCCTTAATTCTATGCTCCTCTACTTTTATTTATTTTTATAATCCTATTGAAGATAAAGAAAAAAATGAACTAATAAATCCAGAATAAAGAGCCATTAGCATCTTGAATATAAGCACGATATTATAGGTTAATTTCTTTTCAGAGTAATTCAAATTTATTCTTTGACCTTTTTGGTATGGCAGATTTAAACATCCCAAATTTGAATACTAAATCTGATAAATATATTTTTAAAAAAAAATTAAATTTAAGAAGAAAATCTAAAAGAAGACTATTTACTGAATCTTTCATTTTGTTTATTTTTAGTGTTTTATTAGTTTATATAAATTACTTAATTCCTAATAAAAATTTTCTGCTAAGGAATTTACCTTTGACAATTAATAAATCTTTTTTATTAATAATTGATTTGTTTTCATATCTCTATGAAATATTCTTGGTGATTTTTATTTTTGCCTCTTCTTTTACTGCTGTGTTTTTAATAATAGGTTCTTTTAATAGGTTATTTAGAGTATGTACTAGAAAGTCAAAGAAGATAAGTTATAAATAATTTCAAATAGGTTGCATTAGCCCACCACTCCCTGAATCGGAATCATCATCATCATTTTCTGTTTCTTCGCCGAATAATGCAAATATACCAAGAACAATTGATGAAAGAATGATTGATAAGGGTAAAATCGAAGTTTGGATTCCGACGTCTATATATTCACCCATAAAACAAATAAATTTTTATAAACCTAACCGAAATCAAACTCTTTCGCGGATATTAAATAATTATTTAATAATTTATTCTCATTTAATAAGAAGTTCTTTATCGAAATTCTTTATTTCTCTTTCAAAAGAGCTGAACCATAACATTAGTTGATCAATTTGATTTTGAATTTCAGTTGCTCCTAAACCCCTTATGGTTATGATTGATAATTGTTCTCCTTCATCAAAATTAAATTTATTTTGAACACTACTTGGTAAGGAATTTTTAAGAATTTTAAAAGTAGAATTTTTTAATTT
The DNA here is from genome assembly GCA_902612005.1 of uncultured Prochlorococcus sp. Taxonomy (GTDB): domain Bacteria; phylum Cyanobacteriota; class Cyanobacteriia; order PCC-6307; family Cyanobiaceae; genus Prochlorococcus_A. The sequence goes on from CACMCA010000010.1 coordinate 29,763, forward strand.
GGTTTCTATCACGATGTTTGGCTTTTTGAGTTTGATCTTATTAAGACCACATTTTTTAGCTAGTAATTTTAGTCTCATGATTAGAATTAAGGACTCAACAGGTTTGGGTAAGGTACCATATCTATTCACCCAGTCTGTAGCTAATTCAGTTAACTCATCATTGTTTGAACATTCAGTAGCAAATTTGTAAGCCGCAAGCTTCTCTTCTCTGTTTAATATCCATGTTGCAGGTATAAATGCATTTATTGGGAGATCAATTTGTGTGTCGCTAACTTCTGGTATTTCTTGCCCACTAATTTCTGAAATAGCCTCATGGAGCATTTCTATATATAAATCATAGCCAATAGCATTAACCTTCCCACTTTGTTCTTCTCCCAGTAAACTTCCGACACCTCTTATTTCCATATCTTTAATTGCAAGTTGGTATCCACTTCCTAGTTCTGAAAAGTCTTTAATCGCTTTTAATCTTTGTTTTGCATCGTTATTAATTTTATTTATATTTGGATAAAATAACCAAGCATGTGCTTGTACACCGCTTCTACCGACTCTTCCTCTAAGTTGATAAAGTTGTGAAAGTCCAAATTTGTGTGAGTCTTCAATAATAATTGTATTTACTTTAGGGATGTCTAATCCACTTTCAATGATCGTTGTGCATATCATTAGATCTACTTCTCCATTATTAAAAGTAATCATTGCATTTTCAAGATCTGTTTCGTTCATTTGCCCATGAGCAACAATAAATTTTAAGCTTGGAAACATATTTTTTAATTTGTTTACAGCTTGATCAATATCAGAAATTCTTGGAAGAACATAGAATATTTGACCTCCCCTATCAAGTTCTTGATTAATTGCAGTTCTTATAACATCCATATCTATTTCAGATAAATATGTTTTTATTGATCTTCTTGATGGAGGAGGGGTATTTAATAAGCTCATTTGTCTCAGTCCAGATAAGCTCATATAAAGAGTTCTTGGAATTGGTGTTGCCGAGAGAGTTAACACGTCTATGTTGGTTTTGATTTTTTTAATTTTCTCCTTTTGTCTTACTCCAAATCTTTGTTCTTCATCAATAACGAGTAGTCCTAAGTTTTTAATTTCAATTTCTTTTCCTAAAATTTGGTGCGTTGCTACAACTAAATCAATTTTGTTATTTTTTAACCCTGCATAAATTTCCTTTCTCTCATTAACTGTTTTGAATCTATTGAGTAATGAAACTTTTATTGGGTAAGGTGAAAATCTATTATTTATTGTTCTCCAATGTTGCTGAGCTAAGATTGTTGTGGGCGCTAATAATATTACCTGTTTGCCTGATGTAATAGCTTTAAAAATAGCCCGAACAGCGACTTCTGTTTTGCCAAATCCTACATCTCCACAAACTAGCCTGTCCATTGGCTTATCACTTTCCATATCAGATTTTATTTCTTCTACAGCAGTAATTTGATCAGGTGTTGGTTGATATGGGAATGATTCCTCTAATTCATCTTGCCACGGACCATCTTCTGGGTATATGTGCCCTTTTAATTTTTCTCTCTTTGCATAAAGTTTTAATATATCGACAGCAACTTTTTTGATTTGTTTCTTATTTTTATCTTTGATTCTTTCCCATTCTGTTCCTCCTAATTTATTTATTTTTGGCTTTATTTTTCCGCTTGATCTATATCTGTTAACACTACCAAGTTGATCAGCGGCAACACTTATCTTCCCATCTTGATACTGAATGACTAAATAATCTCTTGAATCTCCAGTTATATTTATTTTTTCTATTTTTATAAATTTTCCTATTCCATGATTTTTATGAACTATAAAATCACCCGGACTAATCTTATTCACATTTATATTTGAATTTACACTTCTTTTTTTTCTTCTTATGAATACATTATTAAAAAGAGATTGTTGTGAAAATAATTCTTTATCTGTTATTAGGACAACCTTCCAAATCGGAAGATAAAAACCCTCGATTTCATAATTATGCTTGTTTTTTATAATTAAAGGGGTTGAATTATTAATTGACTTTAATGATTCATCAATATCATTAGGATTGTTTAAGAGGTTTGTATTACATTCGTGCTCAAAAAGTAGAGTCCTAGTTCTCAATGGCTGTGCTGATAATATCCATACTTTTTCATTATTTTTTATATTATTATTTATATCATTGGATAATTTTCCTATATTTTTAGAGTAGGAATTTAATTTTTTATCGTTTAACAAAAACCTATTATTAATATTGACTTTAGATTCAAATTCATAAAATTTTATTAAATTAAAATTTCCTAGTGAATTTAATATTTCGTCAAACTTTAAATGCAAATTAGGTTTGACTTCTAAATTAATATCATTATTTTTAAGGTTTTCATCTAATTCATTGGCACAATTATCAAAATTACTTTCTGAATCTAGAAACCAATTATTTGCAAATTTTTTACAATCTTCTAATTCATCAATTACTAGAATTGTTTCCCTATTTATAAAATCTATTATATTTGAGGGTTGTTTTTCAATTATTCCTAGATAACGATCAAGATTATTTTTATTTATATCTTCTGAATTGAAAATACTGTTCTTAGATAAATTATTTAACTTATCTTTTATTAGCAAATCAAATCCAGCCTGTATTATTTCAATATTATTGATACTTTCTAATGTTTTCTGTGTATGCGGATCATATTCTCTTATTTTCTCAATTACATTATCAAAAAATTCCAATCTTACAGGAAACTCATTATTGACAGGATAAATATCTATTATTTCCCCTCTCCTACTCCAGAATCCTTCTGTTGAAGTTACATTTTCCTTTTTATAACCTAGCAAAGTAAGTTTATTTGCTAATTCTTGAATCTCGATTTGAACCCCTTTTTGCAAATCTAACTTGTTTTTTATTAATAAGTTTTTATTTATTAGATGAGGTTGTAGTGATCTCTCTGTTGATATAACAATATTAAGTTCTTTTTTTTCATTTTTTATTAATTTTGATATAACAGTAAGCTGAGTAAATTCAATCTCTTTGGATTTATTAATTGATGCGTATGGTAGATGCTCTGTTGGTGGATAATATAAAACTGCTTTATCATTTATACTTTCAAAATAACCAATCCATTTGTAGGCAATTTCTATATTAGGACAAATTAATAATATATTTTTTTCTTCTTTTTTTGCGATGCTATTCAAGATTATTGATTTTGCATATCTACTTGAACCAACAATATTTAATTCTTTATTTTTTGAAATTCTTTTTATTAATTCAGAAGTAATTTGTGAGTTTGAAATATAATTAACTAAAGTATTTAAACTCATTTATAGTTATCAATCTTGATTACGAATATTCGACATATTATATTAGATTTTATAATGATTGTGAATAATATTCGATGGATTCAGCCGCAATAAATTTTTTTATACCCACACTAGATCAGGTTGACAGTTGGTACGAAATCTTTACACTTTTACCAATATTAATTGCTCTAGAATTATTATTGTCGGCTGATAATGCTGTCGCACTAGCTTCTCTTACTAAATCTCTTGAAAGTTCAGAATTAAGGTCAAGAGCCTTAAATATTGGTATAACGATATCTTTATTATTTAGAATTATTCTCATCATATTATCTAATGTTCTTCTCAAGTTTATTCTTATTAGAGTTTTTGCTGGTTTTTATTTAATTTACTTATTCTTCTCTAATGTTTTTTTAAATTCAGATATAGAAAAAGTTGAAAATGACAAAGATAATAATAAAAATAATTTTATGTTCTTAAGGGTTGTAGCACTTCTTTCAATTACTGATTTTGCATTTTCCATAGACAGTATCACTACTGCAGTTGCTATTAGCGATCAGTACATATTAATTATATTTGGAGCAGTTATTGGGGTATTAGCCTTAAGATTTACATCGGGTATTTTTCTAAAACTTCTGGATATATTTTCTAGATTAGAAACTGCAGGTTACGTAGCAATTTTAATTGTGGGGATTAAGCTTTTACTAAACACGTTAATTAAAGAGTCTATTCTTCCAGACTATTATTTTTATATTTTGATTCTTTTTGCCTTCATTTGGGGATTCTCTAAAAAAGAATCTAAAACTTAATCTGAGAGATTTTCACCTACTGATGGCTTTAACTGTTGTATCAATTGATTTTTGCTAGATATATTTTTGCCTTCTAGTTTTGCTTCTAACAAAATAATAGGATCAGTTTTAGTTGAAATTATTATTCCTTCATTTTCTATGACAGAAAGTATAATACCTGGTTTTGAATAATTGTTTATGAAAAGGTATTTTTCGTTTTTAATTTCATCACTACTCAAAATTTTGATTTTAAGTATTTTTAGGTTCTTATTTCTAAAAGTTGTATTTGCTCGTGGATATAATGCTTTTATTTTTCGATAAATTTTAATAGCCTCATCACTCCAATCCACTTTAAAGTCTGATTTTTCAATCATTCTTGCGTAAGTAATTTCTCTTCCAAGAGTATTTTGTTTTGTTAATTGAGAATTAGTATTTTTATTAATATTTTCTTCAAGTAATGATGAAGCATTTAAAAATAATTTTGCAGATAACATACTAAGTTTTTCCGATAATGTACTTAAATTATCGTTATTATCGATTTTAATTTTTTCTTCCAGTAATAAGTCGCCAGTATCCAGTCCCTCATTCATTTTCATAATTCCTACACCAGTAAATTCATCGCCTTTTATTAGTGACCATTGGATTGGTGCAGCACCACGCCATCTTGGAAGTAATGAAGCATGTGCGTTCCAACAACCAAATTTTGGGATTTTCAATATCTCTTTGGGTAAAATTTTCCCGTAAGCTATAACAATAAATAAATCACAAGATAGTGATTTAAGTTCATTTATAAAATTTGTATTGTCTCTGATTTTTGCTGGAGTATAAATTTTTAAAGATTCTTGCTCGGCAAAGCTTTTTACAGGTGAGGATATTAATTTATTTCCCCTAGATCTTTTCTTATCCGGTTGGCTAACTACTGCAATTACCTCGTGCTTAGATTTAATAAATATATCAAGGCTAGCAATTGAATATTCAGGTGTTCCCCAGAATATAATTCTCACGCGTCACCAGTTATTGATAATTCATCTACCCATATATGTGGAGAAATCCCACTTGTCGTTACCTCTTGGCTTGATTCAATATTTACTATATTTTTCAAAAGATATTTGATATCCCCTGCCACAGTGGCAGATTCTATTGAGATTTTTTTACCTTTTTTATAGAGCCATCCATCAAATGGAAGAGAGAATGAACCTTGACTTGCTCTAACACCTGCATGGATTGCGTTTAATTCTTCAATATAAACAAATTCTCCTTCATAAGTAGAGTGATCTAATGATATTTTTAGATCAGAGTTTTCATCTGATTTCTCAACTACTATCCAATCAGGAGATACTGAAACTTTTGATCCTAGTCCAGCGTGGCCTGTTGGTTTTGTTTTAAATATTCTTGCAGTTGATTCAGAATGTATAAAATTTTCAATTTTCCCTTTGTTAATTAAACATAGTCTTTTGGTTGGAGTTCCTTCTCCATCAAATGGTGATGAAGAAATATTCTTTTCGTGAAGACCATCATCATAAATATTAAGTGCTTCTGTAGATAGCTTCTCTCCAATAGAATTTTTATTTGATAAGCTGACTCCATCTAAAATGCTTCTAGCATTAAACATTGAACTAAAGGCATTAATAATCGTTAAAAAAGACTCTGGAGAAAAACATATTAAATATTTATCAGTTTTAATAGATGAATAATTTAAATGAGAAATTGTTTTATTAGAAGCGTCATTAATACACGAATCAATATCTATATCTTCAACTCCATATCCAAGCTTTACAGAACCTGAGCTACGAGGTTTCTTATTTTTTTCTTCTGCTCTTGCATATAAATAAAGTGCAGCTTGACTTTTGGAATAACTCCGAAAGGCACCATCACTATTTGCATAAACTCTTTCATAAAAACTCTCAGATAGACCATTATAGGGAACAGATTTTATTGATTCATGGCTTTCTAAAAGTTTTACTTCTGCTTCTCTTAAAATCGTAAGTAGTTTTTTAATTCCAACAGGATTTCTTTTTTTTGCGTCCTTAATTTCAATAGGATCCTTGGATAGTGGAGAGAATTCTGTTCTTTCATTCTTGTTACCAAAATCAGATGCAATATTTGCTAGATTTAGAGCCTTTTTAATGCCAGATTCACTAATATCACTTGTTGTTGTAATACCAACTAAATTAGATTCGTTCCAAACTCTTAAAGTTAAAATTTGCTTTTGTGATGCCTTAAGTTGTTTAGCCTCACCTTTATCTACTTGCACAGAATAATCATTAGTAAAGCTTGCACCATAATCCCATTTTTTAAGATTTAGAAAATCTGCAGCTTTGGAGATTTGAGCTGTAATTTCTTTTGAATTCATATCCTATCTTCCGCCAACAGTAATTGAATCAACCTTAATATGAGGTTGGCCAACAGTTACGTTGACACTTCCACTAATGGATCCACAGAATCCAGGTGCTAATTCGAGGTCATTTCCGCACATTGATATTTTTGGCATAACTTCTTTAGCCTCACCAATCAAAGTTGCTCCCTTTACTGGACTAGTTAATTTTCCATTTTTAATAAGATATCCTTCTTCTACCGCAAAATTAAATTGTCCTGTAGCTCCTACACTGCCACCACCCATTGATTTGCAGTAAAGACCATCACTAATACTATTGATTAAATCCTCTTTCGAGTGCTCACCTTTAGCTATATAAGTATTTCTCATTCTTGAAGCTGCAGCAAAAGAATAATTTTGTCTTCTTCCACTTCCTGTTCTTTTATGACCAGTTCTTAATTCACCTGCCCTATCTGATATGAATTTTTTTAAAATTCCATCTTTTATGAGAACTGATTTTTCGGGTTCCATACCTTCATCATCTACTGATAATGAACCAAAGGATCCTTCTGATATCCCTTCATCTATTGCTGTTACTGATTCATGAGCAATTTTTTCATTCAATTTATTCTCAAAAGGTGTTGTTCCTCTCTCTATTTGAGTAGTTTCAAGTAAATGACCGCAGGCTTCGTGGAATATAACCCCACCAAACTTATTAGCTAATACAACAGGCATTTGTCCCGCATCAACATAATCTGCATACAACATATTCATTGAACTTTCAAACACATCATTAGCTGCTTTTTCGTGATCCCATAATCTGAATTCATTAGGCATCCCTGATGATCCAAATCTTCTACTTCCACTAGATCTATATTGGGCATCACTAGCAATTACGTTAAGTCCAACTGTTTGATGCAACCTAATATCGGAGGCATAGGTTCCATCGCTGGAGGCAATAATAACTTCTTGCAGATTTCTTGAGTAACTTCCTTTTCTAGTTATGATTTTATTATTCTTTTTTAGAGATTTTGTGCTGACTAATAGTTTTTCACTTATCTCATGAATCGATGGAACTTCATTAATCCATTTTTTCTTGGATAAACTATAGTCTCTATGGTTATTTAAACCGTTAAATACTTCTCTTTTTTTGTTGTCTGTTATGTCTAACATCTCAATAGCCTGAGAAACCGATCTCATCAAGCCGTGCTTTGTTAAATCATTTGTACTTACAAATCCATCCTTTTTTTCTTTGAAGATTCTAATTCCAGCACCCTTTCCAAATGATGGACTTACGCTTGTAATAAAATCTTCTTCAGCTAGCACGCTTGAGTTGTCGGTATTCTCTATAAATATTTCTACAAAATCAGCGCCAAGTCCAATACCATAGAAAATAATTTCTTCTAATAAGTCTTTATTGCAACTACCAAAAACGATTTCATTTGATTTTATTTGTGACGAAAGCATTTGAGTCTATAAATATTCTCTATATAAAGATTATCTAATGGATGGTTGGAAATCTTTGCTATCAAGAGGTTTTAATAAGTATAGTCTTAATAACTGGTAACCGTTTGATAAATATTTAGGTAATTTTTTAAAAGTTTTAGTTACTGTATTTCCCTCACTGCTGGCAATATCAGAGAGAACTTTATTATTCTCAACTATTTTATCTAATCTTCCATAAAACGATTTATCATAAACGTCCAGTACTACAGGAAAAACTCTAGCAGAAGTTTCATTTGTTTTATTAATAACATACTGGTCGTAATCTTTAGCATCTAATCCTAAAGAAGCGTAGAAATCCTTTTTGATCCCCAAATCCCTTGCATACATAGTTGCAAATACTGCAAGTAAGAAAAACCTTGACCATAACTTGGATGTTAATGGAAGATTGTTCAAAAAGTATCTAAATCTATGGAAGTAGTCAAATAGTGGATGTGTAAAAGTAGAGCCCCCAATGGTAATTTTTTGGCTTAATGATTTAACGGTACGTGGTTGTGCTTTCATTAATGCGTCAAAAAAGTCACCATGCCTATTTTCATCTTGACACCAATTTTCAAAGTAATTAAAAAGTGGAAAAATCTTGCTATCTGGGTTCTTTTCTAGATGCCTATAAATTGCGATGTATCTCCAATAACCTATTTTTTCGGATAAATAAGTAGCGTAAAAAATGCTTCGCGGTGGAAAATAAGTGTAGTCTTTATTGGCTGTTAAAAAACCTAGATCTAACTGAAGTCCAAAGTCACTCATAGATTTATTTAAAAAACCTGCATGTCTAGCTTCATCTCTGGCCATATGAGCAAAACATTCAGCAAGAAGAGGGTTTTTGTTTTTAATCCTCTTACTAAGTTCCTTGTAAAGTAAAAAACCGGAGAATTCTGAAGTACAACTTCCCTCTAGAAAATCGACAAAAAGCTCTCTTGTCTCAGGATCCAATTTATCTGCAGCACCTTCAAATTCAGTATTTCTTACAAAATGATGCCTATTGTAATCTTTCCTAAATTCTTCACATATAGCTTCCAATTCCTCCTCGTTTATAGATAAATCCATATTTTCCATCGCCTCAAAGTCTGTTGTATAGAATCTTGGTGACAAAATTGTTTCTTTAGCTGGTGTCTTCCCATTATTGACGTCTTTTTTATTTTTTGATTCAACAGTTGATTGAGCCATCTTTTTTTGATTTATTAATACTATTATTTACTATGATTTGTATTTTCGAGGGAAAAGTTAACTTGGTGTTATTGTTTTTCTAATTAACTCCTATTAACTTTTGCCCATTCAATCTTTGAAGTACTCTTGAAATAATTAATTTTAGGGTAATTCTTTTTTCGTCAATAAGAAAAGATTCAATAATACTGGGTTGTTGATTAGGTTTTGATAAAGAAATACTTTTTAATGAACTAATGTCATCTTTCTCAAAGGATAACCAAAAGTTACATGTATCTTTAATTTCACAATTTATTACCCAACATTTATCTCCAGCGATAGGTCTATTAGTGTTTGTAAGGTTAATATTCTTTATTTCTAATCCTCTTTGATTAATTTCCTCTGTAAGTGCAGGAATTAAATGTATATTAATAAATTCTTGGAAAGGCTTTTTCTCTACTGGGAGTTCTTTTTTTGGTTTTGTAATAGGTTTGGCGGGAGTATCAATTTCATTTTTTATAAGAACTTTAGATGTAGAATTACTTTCAGAATTGCTATTAAGAATCTCATTATTGTTGATAACTTTTTCTGATTTAGGTTTTTTTAATTCCTCAGAGTCAGATTTAGTAGTGTTGTCAGATAATTCTTTATTAACTCCATTATTTTTGTCTAAATTTTCTTCCATAAAAAAAGTTATTTTTTTTATTATAAATTAAAAAAACATTTTTTAATTAATTTATTTTTCTACCAATCATTATGAGTACTATCCCAATCATCTTCATTATCTGGATTTGAATAATTTAGATCTTTTTTTAAATTATTGTCATTCATATTTTTGACAACTCTGTAATTAACAGAAATTGTTGGTTGAGTTTCTCTTATATCCCTTTGTGGCGGCATATCAATGTTTGGTTCAATATCTTCATCATTATTAGATGATACGAAATCATCTTCTACATTTTCAATAGTTTTTTTTCTGAAACTAGTACTAGTAATTGTTGTATTCAATAAAGTGCTTACAAATAAACCAGAAAAAAAAGAAATACTGATTAACTTACCTATACTTACTTCTTGTAGAGTCCATTTAAAGTATATAAATGAAGTCTTCTGATTATTATTTGTATATAATAAAATTTGAAAAATTATTATTAAAAAAAGAGTTACTAATAAATATTTTTTCTTAAACATAATTATGAAAGTTATCTTAAATTTTTGGTTAATATTTCCATAATATAGATTTGCGGAAAATTATTTATGTTAATTCTAAATCAATTTGATATTTAAGAATATCGACTTTTATGATTTTTACTTCTATTGGATCTCCAACTTTATATGATTTTTTAGATTTTCTTCCAATCAATAAATTTTGCCTTGATCTATATTCATACCAATCATTATTAAGAGTGCTGACATGTACCAAACCCTCTACATTTAGTTCTGATATCTCAACAAAGAAACCATATGTTTGCACTGATAATATAAATCCACTATAAATATTACCCAGTAATTTTTCTGCTTTTCTTACTTTTTTTATATTTATCATATTAGATTTATATTGGTTAATTTTGTACTTGGATTCATTAAGTTTATCTATTACAAACTTGTTAAATAATATTTCTAGATTCTTTGAAATTGATGAATTAAATATATCCCAATTTACTAGGTCTAATGAATTCCTTTCGGATATATTGATTGCATTAATATTATTTTTCTTTGATTTCTTACCATTTATTATCATATTAAAAATACAGTACTGGTTAATAAGATTAGTGAAGTCAAATCCAGGAATTGTCCATGGAGAAATAAATAATTTTTCTGATTCCTCAATATCAGAATTTTTAGATATCAACCTTATGTCATTTTCCTTTAATTCATTAATAAGAAGTTTATGTAAGATTCTTTTTTTATTATCATCGACACATAATTTAATTACTTGACTAAATGTCAAATTGCCATTTTCATTAAGCTCTATATCTTTATCAATAAATTCTAAATATTTAATGATTTCATTTGCATTAACGTAATCTATTCCCTTTGAAATGTATCCTGCACTCTTTAAGCCATATTGATTTGAATGTTTGAACCATATTAAATTTGCTTCATATAGTATTGGTGAAAGATAAGTTTGGCAATCTTCTTTATTTAATGATTCAAAATATCCCTTTGAAAATTCAGCTGGATTGTGAATAAAAAATTCTTCTAGTTCTTCAATTTTGTTGAGTGGCGCAGGAATTTCAACCTTACCCTCCAAAAGATGTTTTTGTCTGAATGAACATGAAATTTCAAGTATTTTATCTAAATCGTCGATATATTCCTTTATAGGTTTTAATACACGAGAGGTTATTCTTGATTTACTTTTTCTAGATAGAAGCGCCTCAGTATGATCACTTCCGACAATTAGAGAGCATTTTACTAAAGTAAGATGAAATGCCCAATCAATTATTTCATTATTACTATCTAAATGTACGCAGAGGCTTATTGCTTCATTCTTTTCGGCAAATTTAAATTCAGAATCATTTCTTATGGCTTCACTAAGGTAGTTTTGCCAATCATTTAATAAGGGCAATGATTCAAAGCCTTTAAATAATATTTCTAGAGATTTTTTACTATTTAGATCTACTCTTTCTGCAAGATTATTTGTATGTATCCATAATTTTGTACTTTTATTTTTCCCTTGCTCTATTTGAATCATTGGGAGCATTGGAGAATTATTAGAATTCCAACTTTTGAATAAATAAGAGTTTTTATCACTAAGGTCTATCCTCTCCCTTTTTTCTATTTTTTTAGACTCAATATGATTTAAATTATTTGATTTAATAATATTGCTTTTAGATAAAACAAAGTCTGTATCATACTCTTCATTATTGTTTAGTTTTAGCTCTTGTATTACATGACCTAGTCCTTCTTCTTGACCTATGGGAAATCTATCAATCTCAACTTTTACTATGTTCTTGTCGTCTGGTTTGAAAGTGTATTTTTTATTCTCTTTTGGAAGTTTAATTTTAGAAAGGATCCTGTCGTCTATTGGGATTGCATATACATCATTATTTATTATTTCAACTTTAGAAAGAAGTATTTGATTTGATCTTTCAAGAATACAATCAACTATTCCTTCAGGTGATCTTCTTCTATAACCCTCTTTTATTATCCTTACTAAAACCTTATCTCCATTCCATGCATAGTTAAGTAGATTTTCTTTAATATAGATATCTTCTTTGTCTTTTCCCCTCACAGCAAAGCAATAGCCTTTGCTACTACATCTTATTTTGGCAACAAGATGATCACTATCTTTTATGCAGGTATACTCATCATCTTCATTTTTATTAATTATTTCAAGTTTTTCTAGAGCTGTTAAAGCAATATCTAATTTATCCTTATCAGATTTCTTTGTTATTTTTAATAATCTGCATAATTTTTTATATTCTAAACCTTCTGACTGATAAAGATTATCAATTATTGAAGATGATGTGAACATGATGTAGAAGAAATTATAAATTAATTTAGAGGTATACACTTCATTATTACACCTTATTATCCAAGCTTAAAACTAATTATTTTCTTTCTCTTCTTTTTCTTCTTTTTCTATAGTGAAAGAATTGATAAAAAGCCTTATACCTATAATAAAAAATGTAAGAGAGGCTATTGATTTAAGAACTACTTCGGGTAAAAAACTCGAAATAGAACCGCCTGTTAAAGCTCCTAGTAAACTTGCAAAAACAAGTGCTGAAGAAGATCCTAGAAAAACTGCTAGTGGTTTATTTGAAGTTCCGCTTATAGTTAAAGTAGCCAGTTGAGTTTTGTCACCTAATTCAGCTATGAAAACGGTTAGAAAAGTTGATAGTAATAAACTTAAAACCATTTAAAAATAATTTTTGAAAGTTTCATAAGCTAAAAATACACTTATCAGTATCATTAAAGCACCAGTTGATAAAGCAAATTTGCTAGGAGATATTTTTGTTGATACCCATTTACCAATAAGAACTCCTACTATGCTTGAACTTATTAATGCTAGAGAACTTCCAAGAAAAACAATAATTGGCTTACCCGATTCCGCAGAAAGCATCAATGTGGCTATCTGAGTTTTATCGCCAAGTTCAGCAATAAAGATTGTTGTAAAAGTCGTTATAAATATAGAAAAAAAACTTTTTTCTATATTATTTTCCTTTTTTTCTAATTTACTATTCATTTTCCTGAAACAGCAATTTCAAAGGTTTTCATCTCTTTACTTTTGTATCCATAATTTGAGGAAATATGTTGTTTGCAGCAATCTATTAAAAATTTGTCCCCAGATTTCAAATATTCTTTAAATGTAGTTGAAAATTCATTTACCCGGCAAAAATGTGGTCTGGTTTCATAAATTAAGCATTTTTTATTTTCTCTGTCCAAGTTTTTACACCATCCGTCTCTAGCAGTCATCGAGTTTATCAAATCTATGTCTTCTTTGTTAAGTTTGTCAGCCAAATCACTTCTTTCGTTCAAGTCGAATTTACAACAAGCTCCGCAATTTTCTATACATGTCCATGATTTCATAATTTAATTCAATCTTGTAACGTATCAGTACAGTTTCGTCATTTATTTGTAAAAATAGTATCACAAAACATATTCATTAATCATGGCAACACTTATTCCTTTGGCTGTAGTTGCGTTAGCAGGACCAGCAATAATTGCTCTTGTATTTTACCGTAAATAAAAGAAATTCTTTTTGGTGACGTATCTTGAAGGTGTTTATTGGGATTTAGATGGTACCATCGCAAATACGGAATTAGAGGCACACTTACCTGCTTTTAATAATGCTTTCAATGACCTTGGTATTAATTGGAATTGGGACACTAATAAATATATAAAACTTCTGAAGATAAATGGGGGTAAAAATAGGATTGCTTATTACGCTAAATCTAATAATGATGATTTCTCAGAAGATTTAATTCTCAAAATTCATAAAACTAAGCAGTTTCATTATTTAGAAATTTTAAAAAAAAATTGCGTTAGTTTGAAAACTGGTGTTTTTAGATTAATAAATGAATTACATAAAAAAAAAGTAAGACAATTTATTGTTACTTCAAGTTCAAGAATTCAAGTCAATCTACTTGTCGAATATCTTTTTAATGGCTTCAATCCTTTTGAGTTCATTATTACAAGTGAAGACGTTGAATTAAAGAAACCAAATCCACTACCATATTTAAAGGCAATCCAATTAAGTGGTATAAACAAAAACAACTCAATTGTTTTTGAAGACTCCAATCCGGGATTGAAATCTTCCTTGGCAGCTAACTTGCCTACAATTTTTGTTCCTTCAAACATCCCGATTGTTCTAGAGGAAAATATTAAATTAGATTGTATTTTAGACACTCTTGGTGATGAGAATAATGTGGCAAATGTAATTAAAGGCCCTAAACTTAAAAAATCATATGTTGACTATAACTTTCTAAGTGATTATTTAGTATCTTTTAGTAATGCAAAAAACTAATTTTTCAAGAATTACCTACCAGTTAAATAATTTATTTTTTGGTTTTCTAAGTGATACTTGGAGAATAAAATCTGTTGGTCTAATTTCTGTTTTGACAGGTTATTTTTTGTTCGCAAATTTTATTACAAAATTTATATCTGAAGGTAAAAATGAGTTGATAATGGTCCCAATAATTATTGTTTTTATTGAGATTATTATAAGAATTAAACCTTCCGCAAGTTCAAAGTTTTATTATCTATGGACCGTAGTTGATAAATTAAGAATTGGTGCAATTTATGCTGTTATACTTGAAGCATTTAAATTAGGGTCTTAAAAGCTATTCTTCTTCTTCTTCTTCAATAGGATAAACAAATCCTTGAGCTTTCCCAGTTAAAACTGATTTACCTAAAGATATAGCTTTTTGAGCTGCTATTGCTGCTTTTCCTTTCCAAACAGCATGCCTTTGGTTTCTTTTGCTCTTTGATTTTTTCTTCTTTGGTACAGCCATTCTGTTTCTTTATTTCCATATAATAATATAACCTTTAACTGGTTATCTCCAAAACTTTTGAGTATATTTTGTTTATATACGTCAATTTTTTAAATAAGCATATATGCTTTATTAATCACTTATAAAGATTAGTGTTTAGATCAAAATTCTCATATTCAGATTCTAAATCAAGTTATTCGGATCTTCTAGAAGATATAGAGACGGGGAAAATAGAATCAATATTTTTCTATCCTAGGCAGAGAGAAATTGATGTTCTGTATAAAAATGGCGATAAATTTAAAATACCTATCCTTTACAATGATCAATTAATCCTTGAAAAGGCTACTGAAAATAAGGTAGATCTAACCATTAACAATAGTAGAAAAGAAGCCTCAGCTGCTAATTCATTTGCTTCAATAAGTCTTTTTCTGATTTTCATATTAGCTATAGTCTTAATCTTAAGGAGTACATCAAAATTGGCTTCTAGAGCTTTTGGTTTTACCAAAAATCAAGCTAAATTTGTAACTATTGATGATGTAGAAACGAGATTCGATGATGTAGCTGGCGTCCCTGAAGCCGCTGAGGAATTAAAAGAGGTAATAACATTTTTGAAAGAACCAAAGAAATTTGAAAATCTTGGAGCAAAAGTTCCCAAGGGGGTTCTTCTAATAGGCCCACCAGGAACAGGTAAAACATTATTAGCTAAAGCAATTGCTGGTGAATCAGGAGTGCCTTTTCTTTCAATATCGGCATCAGAGTTTGTAGAACTTTTTGTGGGTGTTGGAGCAAGCCGAGTTCGTGATCTATTCTCTAAGGCTAAGGAAAAATCTCCTTGTATAATTTTCATTGATGAAATTGATTCCATTGGTAGGCAAAGAGGGTCTGGGATCGGAGGAGGAAATGATGAAAGAGAACAAACCCTTAATCAGCTTCTAACTGAATTAGATGGTTTTGCTGACAATTCCGGGATTATTGTTTTAGCAGCAACAAATAGACCAGATATTTTGGATGCAGCATTATTAAGACCTGGTAGATTTGATAGAAAAATTGAAGTAATGCTTCCAGATTTAGATGGAAGAAAAAAAATTCTTTCAGTTCACTCGCTTTCCAAACCACTTTCAAGCGAAGTTGACTTAGGATATTGGGCTTCTAGAACAGTTGGATTTTCGGGAGCAGATCTTGCAAATTTGATGAACGAGAGTGCTATTCACTGTGCAAGAGATGAATCTAAATTAATCAGTGATCTTCATATAGAAAATGCTCTTGATAAAATTACCATCGGACTGAGAAGTTCATTAATAACTTCTCCAAATATGAAAAAAATTATTGCTTATAACGAGGTAGGCAGAGCGATTGTATCTGCCGTGAGAAATGGAATTGAATCTGTTGATAAAATTACGATCTTACCTAGATCTGGATCTATAGGAGGATATACAAAAATATGTCCTGACGAAGATGTAATTTCAAGTGGTTTGATTTCAAAAAAATTATTATTTTCTAAAATTGAAATTGCTTTAGCTGGAAGAGCCGCAGAAACGATAGTTTTTGGTGAAGGTGAAATTACACAATGCTCCTTAAATGATATCTCTTATGCGACAAATATCGTAAGGGAAATGGTTACAAAATATGGATTTTCAATTATTGGTCCAATTTCAATGGATTCTGATACTAATGAAATGTATTTAGGAGATGGATTATTTAGAAGAAAGCCTCTCATAGCAGAAAATACAAGCTCTAGAATAGATAATGAAATCATAAATATTTCTAAAATTTCATTAAATAATTCAATAAAAATATTGAAAAAAAATAGAGTCTTACTAGATAAATTAGTTGATATACTTTTAAATCAAGAAACTATAGATAAAAAAGTTTTTAAATTAACAACTTCTAAATTGTTGAAAGTTTGATTTAATTGTTTTAAATTAAAAAAAAATATTTTCTTGATAATTAAAAACAATACAACGAAATTATTAGTTACACTTTCATTTTTGCTTATTCTTCCATTTGTACAAAAACAATGGTTAAATTTGTATTTACTTAATATTAATAATATTTCTTTTTATTCAATTCTTTACTATTTGAGCGGAGCAATATGTCCATCTTTAGTGTGTTTAAACTCGTTAAAAAACTATACATACTTTAAATTTAATAATGATAAGATTCATAGTATAAAAATAATTAAAGGAAAAAGATTATTATTCTTAGTAGCAATAAATTTAATATTTCTCTCTTACTTAATAGCTGATTATATATATATAAATTTTGATCTTATATTTAATTTATTTCTTGAAGGAATTAATGTACCAAAACCGGATATTCCACAGTTAAGTTTTTTTATATTTGTAATTTCTATCTTATTAATTTTTAAGAAATCTAGGTTTCTGTTAAAAAAAATAATATTGGTAAATTTTATTTTGATTTCTCTTTATCTTTGGCATCTTCAAATTAATAATATTAGTGTTGATGAAAAGTTTCATATTTATAGATATTTTGGTTTAAATGACTTAAATCTAATTAATATATTTATCCTAGTTACCCTAGAAATTTCTTTTTATACGTGGTCCTACATTTCATATAAAAGTAATTTAAGCGATTGGATCGTCCCGAAACCTCAAAAAGGGGATGTTATCCCATTTTTGAATATATTTATTTTTTATTTTTTTATAATTATTTACTACTCAATACTTACTTAAATTTTTCAAATCCTTCTATAGCGCAGAAAAATATTCCTTACTACCTTTGGGGTCCTCTAACATTGTTTTCTCCCCGGGTGTCCAGTTTGCTGGACATACTTCATCGGGGTTTGCCGCAACGTATTGATATCCTTGAAGAATCCTTAGCGTTTCGTCAACGTTTCTACCTACAGGAGCCTTGTTAACAGTCGTATGCATAACTACTCCTTCAGGATTGATAAGAAATAAACCTCTATCGGCCTCTCCATCATCATTAAGAACATTATACGCTTGGCAAATTTCTCTTTTTAAGTCAGAAACTAACGGGTAGTTAATATCACCTATTCCGCCTTCATTTCTTGGGGTTTGTATCCATGCTAAATGACAGTGTTTGCTATCAACTGATACCCCAAGTATTTCAGTATTAAGAGCTGAGAAATCTTGGTATCTATCACTAAATGCAGTGATTTCAGTTGGACATACAAATGTAAAATCTAGTGGGTAAAAGAATAAGACAACCCATTTACCTCTTAGACCTGAAAGTGTAATCTCCTTAAACTCTTGATCATATACTGCTGTAGCACTAAAGTCTGGTGCTTCTTGGCCAACTCTTAAGCTCATGAAAAAATTTGTCCTTATTTAAATTATGTATGGTCTGAATGACCGTAATAAGTATTATAATTTTATTAATAATGAATTAGCAAGTTTTTTTTTAATTCAATGAAATGGCATTATTCCTTTACTAGGAAATTTACAATTTTGAATCATAATAAACTTTTAAAAAATCTAAAAAAGGAGTTAATAAAATATCCTATTAACAGACTTGACAATAAAAATTCGAATTAAAAGAAATTTTATTTTATTTAAGATTCCTTTGAATTCAACTCTTTATAATTAAAAATATTCTTTTTTATATTTTTAATTATGGCTAAATATATTGAAAGACTAAAGGAAAAAGTTAAAATAAAAAAATTCGATTCCAATCAGCCAATTGGAGCTTGGATTTTCGTTGTAATTTTGAATATAATTGGATTTGCTGGTTATTTTTACTTAAAGGTAAATCATATACAACTAGGTAGTTAAAAAATTATCTTATTTCCTTTTTAATTGAGCGACAAAAATTTTTTAGTCTGTCATTTCTCGTTAGGTCTGGTAAAGTCCATATTGATTCTGTTGCAGGTAATGGATCTTTGCTCCATTCTTTGAATTCTTCCATTATCGAGTCATTATTTAATTTTGATGTATACTTTTTGCGTTTTTTTAAATATTTTCTTATCACTGTAAGATTTGCCTTAATATATTCTCTCATAATAGATACTTAAGCTTATATTAATTTATCATCTAGCAAGTTCTGTTTTGGGAAGATTAATTAGACATTTTGTACTGCTTGAAAAAGTCCAAATGAATAACCTCCTATTAGAATCCAGCCAAGCACACTAGATATTATTGTAGATCTTCTATTGTGTCTCCTTAAAGCTGATTCAATCATTTCATTAACTTCTTCTCTATTAAGGTATTCTTTATTGGAGTTTTTGTTCATTTTTTTTTCTTTTACAATAAA
>CACMCA010000011.1 GCA_902612005.1 uncultured Prochlorococcus sp.
TAGCAGTTGCAGACTCATTATTACGTGAGAAACCTGTTGTAGAGACAAAAAATAGAAATGGAATAAAAGATGCAATAATTTCTCAAAAGGAGGCTTCTTTTGATGGACCAATGGTGACTTTGGTTAATAAAGGTACTGCAAGTGCAAGTGAAATACTTGCTGGTTCTTTACAAGATAATGAAAGATCAATTCTTATGGGAGAAAAAACTTATGGGAAGGGTTTAATTCAATCTCTAAAAAGTCTGAGAGAGGATAGTGGTATTGCAATAACAGTTGCTAGTTATTTAACTCCCAAAGGTAATAATATTCAAGGTCAAGGTATTAAGCCTGATAAATTACTTGATCTTCCAGATTCAAGTGAATATGGAAGCGCTGAAGATAAATGGGTAAGGAACGCAGAATTATTTCTAGAATCGCTCCTAGAAAAAGAAAAACTTCCATTTCAAGCTAGTGAATTAAGCAATGAAGAAATAAAGCCTTGAGATGACAAAAGATTAAAAATAAAAATCTTAAAACTATGAGTATTAAAAGAGTTTTTCATGATCCAATTCATAAAGAAATAGTATTTGATTCAAGGAAGCCAGAAGAATTAATGGTTTTAGAATTGATTGATAGTATTGCTTTTCAAAGATTAAGAAGAATAAAACAACTAGGGGCGGCATTATTACTTTTTCATGGAGCAGAATCGAGTAGATTTACCCATTCAATTGGTGTTTTCTGTATCGCAAGAAAGATCTATAAAAGGTTAATTGAAAGTAAACCTTCATTTTGTGAAAATAAATTTGTTCTTTATGGAGCAGCCTTATTACATGATTTAGGTCATGGACCTTTAAGCCATACTAGTGAAACAATATTCGAACATAATCACGAACAATGGTCTCTAAACTTAGTTAAAAATTATTCTCCAATAAATTCAATACTCAAAAAGTACGATAAAGAATTACCAAGACAAATTGGGGAATTATTTAAATCAAAACAGCTATTTTCAAAACCTTTAAAAACATTGATTAGCAGTGAGATAGATTGTGATCGTCTCGATTATCTTTTACGCGATAGTTACAACACCGGTACTAACTATGGCTTAGTTGATTTAGAAAGAATTATTTCAGCCCTTACTTTTTCACCCGATGGAAATATAGCTATCAAACCTAAAGGAGTAATCGCTATTGAGCATTTCCTTGTATTGAGAAACATAATGTACCGAACAATCTATAATCACAGAATAAACGAAATATCAACATGGATTCTGGAAAAAATAATTTGTACAATAAAAAATAATTCTGAAAAGAAAATATGGTTAGATCATTCTCTACATAAATGGATATTTTTTCCTGCAAAGGTTGATTTTGATGATTTTATAAGAAATGATGATGTAACCTTTTTTTATCATTTGATTAGATGGAAAGATGAATCTTTTGAGCCACTTTCTACATTATGCAAAATGTTTATTGACAGAGATTTGTTAAAAGCATCAGATATAAGTTTTTTAAGTAAAATAAATAGATTAAAAATACTTGCATTTGCAAGAAGATTATGTGAAAAGAATGGTTTTGATTCAGAAATATTTTGCGGGATTAAGGAAAGGTCTTTTAAAGGTTTTGAATCTAACAATGCTCTAAAAATATGGGATGGCACTTATCAAAGCTCATTAGAAAATAGTTCTTCTTTAATAAAAACTTTAATGAAATCTGAGGAAAGCTCTTTTATTATTTATCCAAGTATGATCACAAATGATATTAAAAATGAAATTTCATTAACAAAAAATAATTCCTAGATTTAATTCAATGGAAATCGTTTTAAAAAATACTAAAAGTAAATATTGTGAAATTTATTCTTTGTTAGATTTAGATAATAACCATGAAACTTTCAAACAATTTGCTTCCATGAAGGAACCTTTGGAAGCAAAAATTTTCGCAGTCAATGAATCAATAAGTTCTCATCAATTATCAAAATTAAAAAATTATTTTGACAAAATTAATACTAGTTCCCTAATTATTTACTCAAATGTTAGGGAGACAATACTAAGTGGAAAGTCTTTAAAAATAAATTCAACTTTTCTAAAAGAACAAGAGATTAAAAATAAGCTACTTTTATTTAAGTCAAAAAACAAAGACGATATTCTTCACGAAGGGCCAGTTAGATCGGGTGACAGAATATCTTCAAATGGAAACCTATGCATTGTTGGAGACGTTAATCCAGGGGGAATAGTTTCCGCCAAGAAAAACATTTACGTTTGGGGCAAATTACTAGGGATCGCATATGCAGGTAAAAGTGGAAATAAAAATGCTTCTATTTCCTCACTTTATCTAAACCCATTACAATTACGAATTGCAGATGTAATAGCTATTGGACCAAAGGATAAACCCAAAAATTATTATCCAGAAATTGCGGTAATAGAGAAACAGACGATAATTATCAAACCACACATAATCGAAACTAAAAATTAATTAATCAATTGCAATAAATTAATTCAAACTAGATAAATTTAAGAATTACTTAATCTTTAAAATATTTCACTTTCTGCAAGTGGCTTTATTATTTGGAAAATCGCTAAAACAGTGGGGCAAAATACTCGCACAATATTAATTTGTTCAGGAAAAGGAGGTGTTGGTAAAACCACTTTAACTGCAAACCTAGGCATAGCACTTGCTAATAGCGGAGCAACAACTGCCGTATTAGATGCTGATTTTGGCTTAAGAAATTTAGATCTTCTTTTAGGATTAGAAAATCGCATCATTTATACGGCGCAAGATGTTCTAGACAATAATTGTCGTCTTGACCAAGCATTGGTTAGACATAAAAAGGAACCAAATCTTGCTCTTCTACCTGCTGGGGATCCAAGGATGCTGGATTGGATGAAGCCCGAAGATATGAAAAAAATCAGTGAAATGCTTTGTGAGAAATTTGATTTTGTCTTAGTAGATTGTCCTGCGGGTGTAGAAGATGGCTTTAAAAATGCTCTTGCAGCTTGTAAAGAAGCTATTGTTGTGACTAATCCGGAATTATCTGCAGTACGCGACGCCGATAGAGTAATTGGAATTCTTAATACTTCTGATATTGAGCCTATTCAGCTTGTAATCAACAGGGTTCGTCCCAATATGATGGCAAGTCAAGAGATGCTATCTATCGATGATGTCCAAGGAATACTTTCTTTACCTTTATTAGGCATTGTTTTAGAAGATGAACAAGTAATAATAAGTACAAATAGAGGAGAGCCACTTACACTTACAGATGGTAGATCTCCTGCAAAAAAATGTTATTTGAATGTTTCTCAAAGACTTACAGGAAAGGATGTACCAATTATTGACCCAAAAAAGGAAGGTAAAAGCCTTAAAGATAAATTCATGAGATTAATGCAAACAAAGGTTTTTTAAAATGATGACACTCAGAGACCTTATAAACAAGTTACTAGGCAGGGAAACTGCTAGTGCCAACACGGCTAGAGAAAGATTACAACTTGTACTTGCTCATGACAGAGTTGATATGAGTTCTTTAACAACTGATCTTTTAGATAAAATGAGGAAAGAAATACTAGATGTTGTTGCTAAATATGTTGAGATTGATTTTGAAGAGGTGGCTGTAAGTTTAGAGACTGAGGACAGAATGACTGCATTAGTAGCAAATTTACCAATTAAAAGAACTATTACAGGAGAAATAAAGTTTAAAAAAAATGATAAGAATGATAAAAGTCAAAAAGATATCAAAAAGTAATAAATTTTAAAAACCCCCAAAAAATACTAAGTTTGATCCACCTTAATTGTAAGATGGTTACTATGCCGGCTTAGCTCAGCGGTAGAGCAGCGCTTTTGTAAAGCGAAGGTCATCAGTTCAAATCTGTTAGCCGGCATTTTATTTATTTAATTCTGTTCAATATTCTTTGATGAAAATAAAAAGAACAAACCTAATAGAGCAATCATAGGAAACCATCTTATTGCGAGAACATACCCTAAAAAAGATGCGATGGGTTCAAATATCCAATAGGTTAAAAATTGAATTAATAAAACAAAAAATAATAATAAAAGCATTAATACAATTCCCTAACTAATACTTCTCCTTCTCTAACCAGTCTCCAATCGCCACTATTCTTCCAAAATATAATAGTACTTGCTTTACCACTACTTTTTCCCCAGGGGATAGGGCCCAAAATTTTTACCGAAGGGAAGTCTAGAGAAATACCTTCAGCTGTAATTGATCCTTTAAAACCTGAAATATTTGCACTTGAAGTTAACAATGGGCCTGTTTCTTTCAAAAGAGATTTTGCCATACATGAATTTGGAATTCTCAATCCAATCGTGAGATCATTGCTGGTAAGATTTACTGTCTGCTTTTCTGAAGCAGGAATAACAATTGTCAGAGCTCCAGGCCAATATTTTGAAGCTATATTTTCGTAATCTTCTTTAGCTGATTCGTGAACATAATCAATTAAATGTTTATGTTCTGAACCCATAAGAATTAAGGGTTTGTTTCTATTTCTTTTTTTAAATTCATAAATAATATTTGAGAATTTTGGTAAGCATCCAATGGCAGGCAAAGTGTCTGTTGGGAAAATTATAGGCAAACCACTTTTAAGAGTCTCATAGGCAGTTTTGCAGTTTACTAAATTCATTTAGATTATGAACCTGTAATAATTTATTTATATCTTCCTATGGTAAACCTACCAATACCTGAAAGATCTTTCAAAATTTCTATTGATGTAAATTGATTATTAATAAGTAGTTGTTTTACTTTTTCACTTTGATCAAAATGATTCTCTAAAATAAGCCAACCATTCTCTTTTAAGAATAATGGTGCTTTTTGTATTATTTCCCTAATATGTTTTAAACCATCTTCTCCGCCTAATAATGCAACTTTAGGTTCGAATTTTTTAACTTCTTTGGGTAATTTTTCATAAGTATCTCTGGGAATATATGGCGGGTTTGAAATAGCGAGATCTAACTTTCCTTTAAAACCTTGAAGAGGTGACCACCAATTTCCACGATAAAATTTCAAATTTGATTGTCTAGAAGAATTTATAAAATTTTTAGTGGCTATTTCTAATGCATCTCGATCTATGTCAGTTGCTATTCCCTGGCTCAATGGATAAGCCAATGCCAAAGCAATACTAATTGCACCTGATCCAGTTCCTAATTCAGCAAAAAATAATTTTTCTGATTTCTTTTGAAATTTACTGAAGACGATATCAACTATGAGTTCTGTTTCTGGTCTTGGAATGAGTACTTTGTTTGTAACTTTTAATTTTAAATCTCTCCAAAAAGTTATTCCACAAAGATATTGAATTGGGCAAGATTTTAGCAAATGATCGTCCCAAACAGATTCTAAAAATTCTAAATTTTTTTTTAAATATAAGTTTCCTCTAGGATTAATACTTATTATGGTTAGATCACTAGTCGATATACCGCCTATACAATCAAGTAAAACAGCAAAAGACTGCTGATCACCTCCTTTAGAAAGTTGCTTTTTTTTCCAAAACAAAAAATCTTCTACAGTAATGCAAAGCATTTACTAATGCATTAACGTTTAGGGCCAAGCCTACCTTTACTAGAGTCAGAGTAGAAGCTTGATTTTTCTCCATCTTGTGTAGAAATAAATAAACCTATTAGGAATATTGTTGGCACCCCTACAAATAATAGACTAGCTACAAATCCAAAGTTAGTTGTTTCCATTTAATTAGTATTTCGAAGTTAGGTATTAAAACTATAATCGTATAACTTGGAATAAAGTGGAAAAATAAACAAATATTATTAACTGATTAACAGTCTTAAACAATTTAGACTTTAGCGAGCTAATTTTTTATTTTCACTAATTTTTTTTAATTCTTCCAAATTTGAAGGGGGGGATTGTGGTTTTGTTAAAATTACTGCCGATGATTTTATCAATGTTTGACATGCAAGGCGCCAATTTTCTGGTCTATTTTTGAGTTTTTCTTCTTCAACAGATGTAAGGGGGCTCAAAGAATTTTTGTTTCCACCTTCAACTGAAATAAAACAAGTACTGCATTGTCCCGCACCTCCACAATTTCCTAAAATACCTTTTAATCCATAAAGCTGTAAATTCTCTCTCATTACAAGTTCCCTTAGATTTTCACCTGGATTGCATTGGACCTCTAAATCCTCACGAATAAATCTGATAGTTGCCATTTTTTTAGTTATTTTTCTTATTTTGGCGTTTTACTTTGAGAATTGTGACCAAAATATTAACAATTTTTAGCCAAAAATTCCTTAAAATCCCAGTTCTGCTAATTGATTTACCCAATTTTTGCAAGAAAATAAATTTATTTACAAAAATCCCTCAAAGACTAAAAAACCCTTACTATCGTGATGTTTAGCTGTTTATACAGCATAGTTACTAGAAATTAACCGATGGGATTGCCTTGGTATCGAGTTCACACAGTAGTTATTAATGACCCAGGTCGACTACTTGCTGTGCATCTTATGCATACTGCATTATTAGCCGGCTGGGCCGGTTCAATGGCTCTTTATGAATTAGCCATTTTTGATCCTTCTGATGCTGTTCTCAACCCAATGTGGAGACAGGGGATGTACGTTATGCCTTTCATGGCAAGACTAGGTATCACAAGTAGTTGGAACGGATGGGATATTACGGGTGCTACCGGAGTTGATCCTGGATTCTGGAGTTTCGAAGGGGTTGCAGCAGCTCACATAGTATTTAGTGGTCTTTTGATGTTGGCCTCTATTTGGCACTGGACATACTGGGACTTAGATTTATGGGAAGATTCAAGAACTGGTGAGCCTGCTCTTGATTTACCAAGAATTTTCGGCATTCACCTTCTTCTAGCCGGACTAACCTGTTTTGGTTTTGGAGCTTTTCATTGCGCAAACGTGGGGATTTGGGTTTCTGACCCTTATGGCTTGTCTGGTCATGTAGAACCTGTGGCCCCTTCCTGGGGAGTTGAAGGATTTAATCCTTTTAATCCTGGAGGTATAGTGGCAAATCATATTGCAGCAGGACTTATGGGTATTATTGGAGGTATTTTTCACATCACCAATAGACCTGGAGAAAGACTTTATAGAGCATTAAAACTAGGAAGCCTCGAAGGTGTTCTAGCTAGTGCTTTAGCTGCTGTATTATTTGTATCTTTCGTTGTTTCCGGAACTATGTGGTATGGTTCAGCAACTACCCCAGTAGAACTCTTTGGACCTACTAGATATCAATGGGATTCAGGATATTTCAAAACTGAAATTAATAGAAGAGTACAAGCTGCTATAGATAATGGTGCCAGTAAATCAGAGGCATATGCATCAATTCCAGAGAAATTAGCCTTCTATGATTATGTTGGCAATAGTCCAGCCAAAGGAGGACTATTTAGAGTTGGAGCGCTCGTTAATGGTGATGGATTACCAACTGGTTGGCAAGGTCACATTGCTTTTCAAGATAAGGAAGGTAATGAATTAGAAGTTAGAAGAATTCCTAATTTCTTTGAAAACTTCCCTGTCATTCTTGAAGATAAAGAAGGTAATGTAAGGGCAGACATTCCATTTAGAAGAGCTGAAGCTAAGTACTCATTTGAACAAACTGGCATCACTGCAACTATCTATGGTGGAGATCTAGATGGACAAACATTTACAGATCCTGCAGTTGTTAAAAGATTAGCTAGAAAGGCTCAACTTGGAGAAGCATTCAAGTTTGATAGAGAGACATATAAATCTGACGGTGTATTCCGAAGCTCACCTAGAGCGTGGTTTACATATGCACATTTATGTTTTGGATTGCTATTCTTGTTTGGCCACTGGTGGCATGCTTCAAGAACTCTTTACAGAAATTCCTTCGCTGGTATTGATGCTGAGATTGGCGACCAAGTTGAATTTGGTTTATTCAAGAAACTTGGTGACGAAACCACAAGAAGAATCCCTGGAAGGGTTTAAACTAAACTTATTTACTTAATCTTATGGAAGCTTTTGCTTACGTTCTTATTCTAACTCTCGCAGTTGTTACATTATTCTTTGCTGTCGCCTTTAGAGACCCACCTAAATTTGATAGAAAATGAATTTTAAAAAACCCCTCTTTAACAAGAGGGCTTTTTTACTTTTCATAATTAAAATATTATCCTACTATTAGGGGTGAAGTGCATCTTATTTCACCACATGCAGTGTCCAACCTGTCAAAACACAGATAGCAGAGTTTTGGAATCAAGATCTGCTGATAGTGGTAAAAGTGTTCGAAGAAGAAGAGAGTGCTTAAATTGCAGCTTTAGATTTACAACTTATGAAAGAGTTGAATCAATGCCAGTTTCAGTTTTAAAGAAAGATGGTAGCAGAGAATTATTTGATAAACAAAAATTATTTACTGGTATATCAAGAGCTTGTGAAAAGACTAACTTCGGTAGTGAAGCAATAATTAATTTCGTAGATGGAATTGAATCTCAAATCGTTCAAGACACTAACAAAGATATTAAATCTTCACAAATCGGCGAATTGATACTTAAAAATCTCAGGAAAGAAAACGAAGTAGCCTATATAAGATACGCCTCAGTTTACAGAAAATTTAATGGGGTTAAAGATTTTATTTCTACTCTTGAATCTCTAAAAGGAAGTTCAAAAAACCAATTAGCTTCAATTTCATAAAATTAAGCATCTTAAAGTGTAGAATACATATCACAAATATTTTGCTATTGGTTTGCAGGCTAGTAGCATTCCTTTCTAACTACCTTAGGTAGTCTGCGATACTACAAATGAACGAAAATTCTTCCCAAACCATTAAAGAACTTTCTGAGGATCAAGAAATTAAAAATTCGTCTGAGTTAGATAATGATACGGCTACTCAAAATGAGGAAGATTTATCATTTGAAAAGAGCGATATACCTTCAGCAGACTCT
This sequence comes from uncultured Prochlorococcus sp., assembly GCA_902612005.1. Taxonomy (GTDB): domain Bacteria; phylum Cyanobacteriota; class Cyanobacteriia; order PCC-6307; family Cyanobiaceae; genus Prochlorococcus_A. Next base: position 8,834 of record CACMCA010000011.1, read on the forward strand.
TCATCTAGCAGAACAAATACTGATTTTGACAATGCAGGATTCACACAAGAAGAATTTGCATCACTATTGGGTAAGTATGACTATAACTTTAAACCTGGGGACCTAGTTAAAGGTACCGTTTTTGCTCTAGAGCCCAAAGGAGCCATGATAGATATTGGGGCAAAAACAGCTGCTTTTATGCCTGTTCAGGAGGTTTCAATAAATAGAGTTGAGGGACTTAATGATGTTCTACAACCTTCAGAAAGTAGAGAATTTTTCATAATGAGCGAAGAAAATGAAGATGGCCAATTAGCCCTCTCCATTAGAAGAATTGAATATCAAAGAGCATGGGAAAGGGTTAGGCAACTCCAAAAAGAAGATGCGACTATTTATTCTGAAGTTTTTGCAACAAACAGAGGCGGAGCTCTTGTTAGGGTAGAAGGCTTAAGAGGTTTTATCCCAGGCTCTCATATAAGTGCTCGAAAAATCAAAGATGACTTAGAAGGTGAATATTTACCTTTAAAATTTCTTGAAGTTGATGAAGAGAGAAATAGATTAGTACTCAGTCATAGAAGAGCTTTGGTTGAGAAAAAAATGAACCGACTTGAAGTAGGCGAAGTTGTTGTTGGTTCTGTAAAAGGTATTAAACCTTATGGAGCCTTTATTGATATTGGTGGAGTTAGTGGTCTATTGCACATTTCTGAGATAAGTCATGAACATATTGAGACTCCTCATAATGTTTTAAATGTGAATGACCAAATGAAAGTTATGATAATTGACCTTGATTCAGAAAGAGGACGAATTTCGTTATCTACCAAAGCACTTGAACCTGAACCAGGAGATATGTTAACTGACCCTCAAAAAGTTTTTAGTAAAGCTGAAGAAATGGCAGCCAAATACAAACAAATGTTATTTGAACAAACTGACGAGGTTGAAGAGATGCCCACAGCTTCAGCTGAAACACAATAAATTCGATTATTTATTTTGTACACGAATATAAGAACTTAAACCTCATTATTCTTGCACAATTATTATTTAATTTACAATAATTGATTTGTAACTATAGTCTAATTTAGGATAATGTCTAATATCGAAAAGTATTTATAGAATGAGTGATTTCATTTTCACTTCTGAATCCGTAACTGAAGGACATCCTGACAAAATATGTGATCAAATAAGTGATGCTGTTTTAGATGCCTTATTAACAGAAGATCCAGAAAGCAGAGTTGCATGCGAAACTGTTGTTAATACTGGTCTTTGTTTACTTACTGGAGAAATTACTTCAAAAGCAAAAGTCGATTACATAAAACTTGTTAGAAATGTAATTAAAGAAATTGGATATGCAGATGATAGAGGTGGTGGTTTTGACGCAAATAGTTGTGCAGTTTTAGTGGCACTTGACGAGCAATCACCAGATATTTCACAAGGAGTAAACGAAGCAGATGATATTAACGATGATTTAGAGGATAATACTGGAGCTGGTGACCAAGGCATAATGTTCGGCTATGCATGCGATGAAACCCCTGAATTAATGCCCTTACCGATTAGCTTGGCACATAGATTAGCCATTCAACTTGCCAGAGTAAGGCATGAAAAATGCCTAAATTACTTACTCCCGGATGGCAAAACTCAAGTTAGCATTGATTACAAAAAAGGAGTGCCAGTTTCTATTAATACTATTTTAATTTCAACTCAACATAATCCTGAGATTGATGGGGTAACAAATGAAGAAGAAATTCGTCAAAGAATTAAAGAAGATTTATGGACGAATGTTGTAATTCCTGCTACTGAAGATTTAGAAATCAAACCAAACATTCACAAAACAAGATTTCTAGTAAACCCCACAGGAAAGTTTGTCGTAGGAGGACCTCAAGGGGATGCCGGGCTTACTGGCAGAAAAATTATTGTAGATACTTATGGTGGATATGCAAGACATGGAGGAGGGGCATTTTCTGGTAAAGATCCCACAAAAGTAGATAGATCAGCAGCTTATGCAGCACGTTATGTAGCTAAAAGCATAGTTAAGGCAAAATTAGCAAAAAAGGCAGAAGTGCAATTAAGTTATGCAATTGGAGTAGCAAAACCAATTTCCATTTTAGTTGAAACTTTTGATACTGGAGTTATTTCACAAGCTAATTTGACTGAGCTTATTAAAGAGCACTTTGATTTAAGACCCTCAGCAATAATTAAAGAATTTAATTTAAGAAATCTACCCAAAAAAATGGGAGGTAAATTTTTCAGAAAGACTGCATCCTATGGACATTTTGGCAGAAGAGATCTTGAGCTACCTTGGGAAAATGTAGAAGAGAAAGCAACCCAATTAGCAGAGGCTTCCAAAATCTTCTTATAAATATTTATTCTATGCCTGATAATTTTTATGGAGGGTTAGATTTTGGAACCAGTGGTGCAAGAATATCAATAATTAATCTTCATAAAGAATTAGTATATTCAAATTCAGTTACATATCTATATGGCTTTAAAAATCCAAATTCTTGGATCAATTCTTGCGAAAAGCTCTTAGTTAGTTTACCTATTGAAGTAAAAATCAACCTTAATAAATTGGCTATCTCGGGCACTTCAGGAACTTTAATAGCATCGAATTTGCGAGGAGATCCGATAGGAGAAGCAATACCTTATGACCAAGCATGTATTGAACATAAGATCCTTCTTGAATCCTTAACTTCTGGAGAAGATCATTTGCGAACTCCATACAGTAGTCTTGCTAAAGCATTAAAACTTATTGATAAATATGGAACAAATATACTTTTGCGACATCAATCTGATTGGATCACTGGTTGGTTTTTAAAAGATTGGGCTCATGGGGAAGAAGGTAATAATCTAAAACTTGGTTGGGATCTAAAAAAAGAATCATGGCCAAAAAGCTATCTCAATACTTCATGGCAAAAATGTTTACCACATATAATAAAAAGTGGAAAAGTTATTGGACAAGTCAATTCTGATTTAGCAGAGAGATTTAACTTAAATAAGAAATTAATATTAATATCAGGAACAACTGACTCTAATGCAGGTTTAATAGCTGCAGATTTAGGTAAAGAAGATGGCCTTACAGTATTAGGCACAACAATTGTGATAAAAAAAATTATTGATAAACCTATAAAAAAACTGGGCATTACAATCCATAGAGTAAACGACGACTGGATATGTGGAGGAGCATCAAATGCTGGATGCGGCATCTTGTCTAAGTTCTTTTCTGATTTAGAAATAAAGGAACTCAGTCGGCAAATTAATCCATCGGAAAACACTTCTTTGGATCTTTTACCGCTTAACAGTAAAGGAGAGAGATTTCCTGTTAATAATGCTAATTTAGAGCCGATACTTGGTCCTAGACCAGTAAGCGACTCACTTTATTTACATGCATTATTTGAAGGGCTAGCTAGGATCGAACTGAAAGGATGGGAAAAACTAGGCAAACTAACGGGTTCCCTTCCAAAAAAAATTATTACTATTGGTGGAGGTTCAAAAAACCCTCAGTGGAGAAAAATAAGAGAAAAAATTATAAATATACCAATAGTTTCATGTAATAAAACCACCTCTTTTGGTACTGCCTTATTAGCGATTAATTCAAAATAATAATTTTTGGATATTTGATAAAGATATAAAATTTTTAATTAAAAGGGTTTCACAAACTACACATCTTAATTTAAAGTATATAGGTTAGAGCCGGGATAGCTCAGTTGGTAGAGCAGGCGACTGAAAATCGCCGTGTCCCCAGTTCAAATCTGGGTCCTGGCACCTTCAATATGAAGTCAAACAAGCATCTCTCTGAGGTGCTTTTTAATGCCTAGATGCATTTGCAGCAATGCTTTAGGTGCAGAAGATAAAAACTAAATAGTTCATATTTATGCGTCCTGTTTAGGGATTTAATTGGTATGGAACCAGTATGGTACCGTTGTTAACCTCAAAATATTTTTTTTGCTCCAAAAAGTTCCATCCTTTAATGCACTTTTGAATGAAGCAAATCTAAAATATTAATAACTGAATGCATCTTTAAGCAAAAATAAATGAGTATTCATAAAGATATTTAAAAACTTATCAATTATTATTTTTCAAACTTCCAAGTCGCTCCACTAATAAAGAACAATGTTGTTGAGACTGCTCCAGCAGAGTAACCAAGCATTAAAGCACAGTCTCTATCAAAACCCCCATAATAACATTTATCACTAGATTCTCTAATAGCATCTATTGAAAAATGCTCGTAGATACTGCAGCAACGGCAAACGCACTTCTTAGGAAAATAAAAGGTGATTTCATAGTTTTCAAACATTCACTTTTGGTTGATAAACTGTAATTCATTAATTAAATTTTTTAAATCCTACTAGTACTTAAGAAAAAAATTTGAAACAAAATCACTTGGAATTACAACTAAATATTTTGTTAGTTTTCAGTCATAAAATACTTTCATATCCTTTTCAAATTTGTACATAGATATAACTAAACTTTTGTTCTAATATTCCAATCTTTCAAAGATAACTTCATCTCCATTTTCAAAACTAAATAGAAATAATTATTCGCTTTTGTTTCCCAAGTCCCTTTGACTATAATTAAGTCTCTCTTTCCATCATCATTAGATGAAGTTATAGTAAAAGTTTTAATTTTTTCGTAATTTATTTTTATAATTGAAAATTTTTTATTTTTCAACTCTGCAGACTTGACCAATGACACCCAAAATCAGGGTATCTCCATTTGGATCTTGCCAATCAGCTAAATCGTTGAAATTACTATTTACTTCTTCTATAGAAACATCAACATCTCTAAATGATTTTTCAAAACAATTTATATCCATTGTATAGAGAATATCATTAGTAATTTCACTTTTTGTTTTGGGAATAAATTTACTCAATACTCTTACAGAACCGTCCTCATTCCTTTTTATACTTTGTCTATCCCATAACTGCTCTCCATATTCACTTTTAGGGACTCCAATCCATTCATGAGACAAAGCACTTGAATGTTTTATAGAAATAAACAGGGACACCAATATGGAAAGGACTAGACCAATGCAATTTCTAAAAAATGTTGAATTAACTTTATCCTTAGAATCAACCATAAACAATTCTTCTATACAAAAATCTTTGAAAGGGAGTAAATATGAGATTAAAAATTTGTAAAAATTTTTATTGATTAGTAATTCTATTATAGTTAGAATCAGATATTAAATTAAGAATTTACTTCCAATAAATTTACTAGAAAATAATGAATAAAATACAGAAATTTTTCTCAGTAGTTTTTTTTATCGCAATATTTGTTGTATTGATTTATTTAATTCAAAATTATGGGATTGAACCCCTCAGGAACAAAATAGAAAGTATGGGAATTTGGGCTCCTTTTGGAATTTTCATACTAAGAGGAGTAAGTATTATTTTACCAGCTCTTCCAAGTTCAGCTTATTCTCTGCTAGCAGGTTCATTACTAGGATTCCAAAAAGGTTATATGACAATAATCTTTTCTGATATAGTTTTTTGCCAAGCTGCTTTCTTTATTGCAAGAAATTATGGGCGAGTCCCTGTAAGGAATTTAGTAGGCCCAAAAGCGATGAAAAAAATTGAAAGTTTTAATCAAAATCAACTAGAAGAAAATTTCTTTCTAATGACAGGTCTACTAATGACAGGACTTTTTGATTTTCTAAGCTATGCAATTGGTATTGGAGGAACTCGCTGGAAAATATTCACTCCAGCATTATTAATAAGCCTTCTGATAAGTGACTCCATACTAGTAGCTGTAGGAGCTGGTGTTAGTCAAGGAGCGGGATTATTCCTAGGAGTAGCTCTTTTGGGTATGTTTGCTTTAGCAACTATTTCAGGATTAGCAAAAAATAAAATGCCTAAATAACTAAACAGTTAAAAATTTTGTAATCAAATAAGAAAGATATGACATTTTTGCAAACAATAACTATGTGAATAAGAATTCATGCAAGAATAGGAATCGATTAATTTTTTAAAGTTATTAGATGACTCCATTTAGACCAACTTCACATGATCGCCCCGGAGAACAAATATCAACCACTCCTTCTGGATTAAAAGTAACTTCTGCTAAGAGATTAATGGTGGATTCAATGGTAAGAATGATTCAAAAAGCAGAAAATCATTCCGTAGAAGATAAACTTGACGAAGAATCTAACAACAATTAATCAATTCATTGATAAAAGTATAGGAGAGTGGAAATCCATACGAAGTACTCATACTTTAGCTTTTCAGGAATTTGAGAACTCAACTAGTAAAATATACATTAAAAATATCAACCCAAAAAATAAAAAAGTTATTGAAATTTTTAAAAATTACAAATTAAGTTTAAACCTAGAGAGCATAGCCATTTCTATAAAATGGCAAGCTTTTAGTGATTGGGAAGAAGATAATATCAGGCAGGGAGATGAAACTATTTTGATATTTTTACCAAAGGATGAGAATTCAGGACTTGTTTTACGAAATAAAGGTTATACAGAATCCTTTATTTCATCATCCAATTATTTTTTTGATGAACAAAATAATTTACACATTAAAACTATTTACAAATCAAAAGTTTCCGAAGAAAGAATTTGCTTTTTATCAACTCACATAAGATCCAGATTTTCTACTATTAGAAATCTGGAAAATAACTCAGTAATACAGACGTCACATACTTCGGAGATAAGGAATTTAGCTAGTTTAAAAGATTAATTATCCTTTCAAATTGAAACTTTGTTTCAGATACTAATTTAGGAAGAAAGCCTTTGTTTCCTTGCATATTATTAACTGTAGAATTTAAATCAGAGATTGTTGCATCTCGCATTAATTCAACAACCCTTCTTGCATTTCTTAAAGGTACCCCAAGAGCAAGATAAGTATTTTTAAGATCCTTTAAACAACTTTTCTCTAAAACTGATTCGTCATTAGAAATTAAAAGATAAGCTACAATCCTGAGGATTATTTCTCCATCTCTTAAACAAACGGACATCTTATTAGTTGTATTTAAAGATATTTTTGAATTAACTGAATCTTGATTTTCACAAATCATTGCTGTTACAGCGTCTGCTGCAATTGCATGTGAATTTCTTGTTAAAGAAGTTATTGCATCTAATCTTGAGTTTGCACTATTAATAAATTCTTTTATATTGCTTAAATCATTTAATTTCTTATCAACGGACAATAGTTGATTTTTCTTTGAAACTGACATTCCTAAAGTAAAAATTTAAAGATTGATCTTAAGAATAATACAAAGCTAGTAAAAACAATACAATTTCAAACTTAACGCAACGCTTCTTAATTTATAACTTCATTCCAAATTGATAGTTGAAATAATTCAAATAAAAAATTTTTTTCCGCTAATATAAAGTTACATTTTTAATAAGGTTTTGGATCAACAAGATTTAAAATTATCAAAGCAACTTATTTCCTCATATAAAAAGAGATTGGAAAAAGAAATTCTAGACAGAAGTATGAAATTAAAGATGCCTCAAAATAAATTTGAAGAAATAATTAATAACAATAATGAACTTATAAATTTAAAAAAAGCGTTAGAAGATCTAGAAACGGAATCTGAATCTCATAGTAAAGTCTGATTTTTGAAAAACCCTTCCAAAAGTGTCTCAAACCAACAATTTCCTTTTTCAGTCCCTAAACAATCAACAACTTCAAGCAGTAAAACATGTTTATGGCCCACTATTAGTTGTAGCAGGTGCAGGCAGCGGAAAAACTAAGGCTCTTACTCACAGAATTGCAAACCTTATTGAGGGTAACTCTATAGATCCCCATAACATTCTCGCTGTCACTTTCACTAATAAAGCTGCTAAAGAAATGAAAGCAAGATTAGAAGTTCTTCTAGCCCAAGAATTAGCTTTTAATCAATTTGGTCAGCCTTGGACAACTCTCAAAGAAATTGATCAAAATCAATTAAGAACAAACGTTCATCAAGAGAGGCTTCAGAACCTTTGGATCGGTACTTTCCATTCTTTATTTTCAAGACTTCTGAGATACGATATTGAAAAATATACTGATCCAGAAGGCCTAAAATGGACAAGACAATTTTCAATTTACGATGAAACAGATTCTCAAACATTAGTAAAAGAAATTATCAGTCAAGATATGAATCTTGACCCAAAAAGATATGATCCCAAAAAGATTAAAAGATTAATAAGTAATGCTAAAAATCAATGCTTAACTTCCAATGATCTTTTAGAAAAAGCTGATAGTAATTTTGATAAAACAGTTGCAGAAGCCTACAAGAGATATAGAATTTCGCTCTCAAAAAATAATTCTTTAGACTTTGATGATCTTCTACTTTTGCCTGTTTTCTTATTGAGGCAAAATGATATAGTCAGAGATTACTGGCACAAAAGATTTAAACATATATTAGTTGACGAATATCAAGATACAAATAGAACTCAATATGAACTTATAAAATTAATTACGGCTGGAAATACTGAACCAAAAAAATTCTTCAATTGGGAAGATCGGTCAATTTTTGTAGTTGGAGATGCTGATCAAAGTATTTATAGTTTCAGAGCAGCTGACTTCAGAATTTTAATTGGTTTTCAGGAAGATTTTAAAACTTCAATCAACGACGATACAAAATCATCTTTAATTAAATTAGAAGAAAATTATAGGTCAACTTCTAATATCCTTGATGCTGCAAACTCACTAATTGAAAATAACTCTGAAAGAATCGACAAAGTTTTAAAGGCTACTAAAGAAAAAGGGGAACTTTTAACGTTACTCAGCTGTGATGATGAAATTTCCGAGGCAGAAGCAATTACCAATAAAATAAAATCACTCAATAACTATAATCAAAACCCAATTTGGAAAAATTTTGCAATTTTATATCGAACAAGAGCTCAGTCAAGAGTATTAGAAGAATCTCTTGTAAGGTGGCGCATTCCTTATACAATTTTTGGAGGATTGCGTTTTTATGATAGAAGAGAAATTAAAGATGCAATAGCATATTTGAAAGTTCTTGTTAATTCTTCAGATAACGTTAGTCTTTTACGAATAATAAATGTTCCTAGAAGAGGGATCGGTAAGACTACTATTCAAAAACTTAATGAACTATCTAATAGGTTAAATATCCCATTATGGGAGGTTCTTAATGATAAGCAAAGTCTTGAAGAAACAATAGGCCGATCATCAAAAGGAATTAATAAATTTACTGAAGTTATGAATGATCTACTGTGTTACCTAGAAAATTCAGGCCCAGCTCAACTACTACAACTTATATTAGAAAAAAGTGGTTATTTAAGTGACTTGCTCTCTAGTGGGTCTGAAGAATCTGAAGATAGAAGAAATAACCTACAAGAACTAATTAATGCAGCTACTCAATATGAAGAAGAAACAGAAGGTGGAGATTTAGAAGGATTTCTTTCTACAGCAGCCTTAACAACTGATAATGATACGAAGAAAAATAATCCCAACTCTGTAACTCTCATGACTCTTCATAATAGTAAAGGTTTAGAATTTCAAAATGTTTTTATCACTGGGCTAGAACAAGGGCTCTTCCCTAGCCATAGATCAATAGATACTCCCTCACTTCTCGAAGAAGAGAGAAGATTATGCTACGTAGGTATTACTAGAGCTAAAGAAAGAGTTTTCTTAAGTCATGCCAGAGAAAGAAGATTATGGGGTGGAATGCGTGAAGCAACAATTCCTTCAATATTTCTTTCAGAAATACCTGAAGATTTAATGGACGGCGAATTACCGCAAACTGGTGGTGCTTCAATTAGAAAAGATTGGCATCTTAATCGTTTAACTAGAGTAGATCGAAACAATCAAAATGAATTTGTTAACAAACCAATAAATGCAGTAAGGAAATTATATTCAGGTCCTAGTAAAGGGAAAAGCTGGATAGTTGGAGATAAGCTAATTCACTCAAAGTTTGGGAAAGGTGAAATCATACATATTTTTGGGAGTGGGGAAAAAATATCTTTAGCAGTAAAATTTGGTGATAAAGGAAGTAAAATTCTAGATCCCAGATTAGCTCCAATTCGTTATGTAAGTTAAAACTAATGAACGATATCTCTTATTACATCCAAGGGGAATTAATCAAAACTCCATTTAATCTATATAACCTAATTGCTAAATACATAGAATCTAATAACAATACTAAAGTGGCTTTTGTTGGAGGTTATTTAAGAGATTTATTAATTAGTAAATTCCACAAAAAATCGTTCTCTAAACCTGTAGATATTGATCTTGTTATTGAAGGTTCCTCTATTTCTCTTGCAAAATTTATAAAAAAAAATATTGTAAATGTAGATTTATGTTTAATAAAGGAATTTAATTTATACAACACTGTAGAAATAAATATTAATGACTATAAAATTGATATTGCTTCTGCAAGAAAAGAAATTTATTCTGCTCCAGGCTTAAATCCCACAGTAAATAAAAGTACTATTGAAGAGGATCTTAAGAGAAGAGATTTCACTATAAATTCAATAGCCTTCGAGGTTTCCACAAAGAAAATCTATGATCTTTATGGAGGAATTTCTGATATAAAAAGTAAAAGATTGAACTTACTTCACAGTAATAGTATTTCAGATGATCCAAGTAGATTAATTAGATGTGCAAAATATGCTTCAAGGTTAGATTTCAATATTTCAAATAATTCCCTCAAACAATCTCAAGAAACAGTTAGACAATGGCCATGGAAATGTTCAGAAACTCATCAGAAAATGATTTACCCTCCTGCAATAGGCATACGAATAAGGATGGAACTAGCTGAAATATACAAACACGATAATTTGACTAATGTAATTTCGATAATTCATAAATGGGAAATTATCTCAATCTTAAATGAAAATATTAAAGTTGATAAAAGATTCTTAAGAGGACTAAATTGGATTAAGAAGTTAAAGGGAAATCATATCCTTTATTTATTAAAAGATTCAGAAGATTTAGAAACAGCATGTCAAAGATTTTTGGTAAATAATAGTGAGATAAAAATATTAGAAGATTATTTAAATATCAAAAAAATATTAAATACCAACCAAAAAAATTTCAATCATTTTTCTCCATCAAATTGGACAGAATTTATTGAGGACAGAAACCTTAATGATGAGACAGTCAAATTATTAATTTGTGATGGAGGACCATACTGGCGTAACTTGTTTAAGTGGTTATTTATTTACAAATTCATAAAATCAAAAAAAGATGGAGAAACATTAAAAAAAGAAGGATGGGATCCAGGGAAGGAGATGGGTAAGGAAATCAAAAGATTAAGATATTTGGAAATTGACAAATTAAATAGAAACTAATTACATTTTTGCAACTTCTCCAACCTTGTACCATTTATCCTTTAGAACATTTTCATATTTACGATTGCAACTTATCAACAAGGGGCCACATGTTTGAGGATCTAATAGTAATGATATTCTCTCATTAAAAGTCTCTTGATCTAATGAATTCTCGTTTAAAAAATTAATTATTCTTTTTTGCTTATTTTCTCTATAAATTTCGTCAAAAATTTCTTTATTAGATTCAAAGAAAGTACTTTTAACATCTTTTCTTATTAAATCAAATATTCCAGGATAAGCTTTAAATGCAAATAAATCTAATAAAACTTTTAGCGGCTCAAGATTATTTCTTTGCCTATATAAATTTGATGATTCAACCATTTCTTTAAGATGTCCAATAAATCCATATCCAGTAATGTCAGTCGCAGCATTGACTAATGATGCTTTAAATTGATTTTGAAAAAGATAAATTTCATCAATCAAATACTGCTGACTCTTTACTAAATTATTAATTATTTCAGAAGAACTACCTAGCATATTAATATTTTGCATTTGACCCGCAAAGTAAATCCCAACGCCGAGAGGTCTAGACATCATAAGAATATCTCCATCATTCATTCCAGATTTAAGCCATGGTTTTGCTCCATTTTTTAAAATGCCTTGAACAGTTAAAGAAATATCTATTCCTAATGAATAAGGTTTATTTATTAAACTTCTTGCCTCGAAAGTATGGCCTCCAAGTAATTCACCTCCATTATCCTCAACTGTTGATTTAATACCTTGAAGGGATTGAGAAAAGAGGTAACTCTGAAATTCTCTTTCAACTTTTGGTAATGATATTAAAGCCTGCGCTGATGTAAGTTTTGCTCCGCATGCCCACAAATCTGAGCAAGCATGCAAAGTAGTAATTTTTGCATTAAGCCAAGGATCACTTACCAAAGCAGGAAATCCATCTACACTTTGCAAAATAATATCTTTACCATTTTGATAAATCTCAACTGCATCTTCTGGAGATGAAGCAAAAGAATCTAAATTAGAATTTATTAATGATTTGTTCAAAACAGTCTGAGGGATTTTAGCTGCACATCCCCTGCAATCAATCAATGAAATATTTTTCCCACTACCTTTCATAATTAGCCTTTTTAATCTAAATTTGTTTACAAATTTTTGATCAATTTTATGTTTTAAAATCCAAAAAAGAAAAGAAGGACCAAAAACAAAATTGCGATAAATAACAAAAGCCTTTGAATGATGGCTTGGAAATGTATTAACTATTTGCAATCCGATCCTTTGAGGAAACCACTTTTTTAATGATCCCCCTTCTAAATCCTTTTTTATATTTTGGACTAATGTATTTACAACTTTTACTGCAAAAACTCCCGATGCTGGTCTTCTTGCTGAATCTACAACTGCACAATCACCCGCGGCAAAAATTCCGGAAAAACTTTTCAACTCCAAATTCTGATTTGTAATTATTCTGCCGTGAGAATCCGAAACTAATAATTTTTTTTGTGCCCATAAAGGTGATGTATTTCCAGTACATAAAAGAATCTTTCCATAATCGAAATTAAGGTTTTCAACTAAATCAATATTGGAATTCCGCAAACTTTTTAGAATTGTATTACTAATTTTTCTTGAATCACATAATAGTTTTAAAGTTCTATCTCTCCATCTTTTTCTCAAAGCATATGATACTTCAATTGCAGCAAGACCACTCCCAACAATTACAAATGGAAGTTCATTAACTGAATCAAAAATGTCCTCTTTTTGTATTGAGTCATAAGCCCTTAAAAAAGGTTTAATTGAAAAAGCATTTCGATTTTTAACTAGTGACTCAAATTCTTTTGGAATTATTGTTTGACTTCCATAATTAAGCACTAACTTCGAATAATTAACTGAAGGTCTATTACTTAAAACAATTTCCTTTAAATTGAAATCAATATCCTTTACTTCTTCTTCTATAAAAGATACTTTTGCATTTTTTGCTAAAGATTTTATATCAATTAAACTCTCTTCTAAAGTGATTGATTTTGAAAGCACCGATGGGAATATCGCCGAATAAACCAAATGAGAATCTCTAGATATAATTGAAACAGGAATTTCTGGCATTAATTTCGGACACATTAACCATTTGTTCAATAAAAGAACATTTGTATGTCCTCCTCCAATTAGTACTAGATGATTAAAAGTCATTTACATCACTATGAATAAAGAACATTTATTACCAATTGAAAAATCAAGATTAGGAGTGATTGGTGGGAGTGGATTTTACTCAATGGATCAAATAGAGTACTTAAGAGAACTAGAAATCAATACTCCCTATGGTAAACCTTCTGATTCAATAAAAGTATATAATTTTGGAAATCTAGAGATAGCTTTCATTCCTAGACATGGCAGAACACATAGTTTAAATCCTTCTGAAATCCCTTACAAAGCTAATATTTGGGCTCTAAGATCAATAGGTGTAAGATGGATTATAGCTCCATCAGCAGTTGGGTCATTACAAGAACAAATAAGGCCGCTTGATATAGTGGTTCCAGATCAATTTATAGACAGGACAAAAAATAGACCTGCAACCTTCTTTAACGAAGGAGCAGTGGCTCATGTAACTATGGGAGATCCCTTTTGCACAAATTTATCGCGTTTATTAAGTGAAATCGGAGAAAAAAATATTCCTGGAGGTAGACAATTGCATAGAGGGGGTACCTATCTAGCAATGGAAGGCCCCGCTTTCTCAACAAGAGCAGAATCTAATTTATACAGAAGTTGGGGATGTTCAATAATTGGAATGACCAACCATACAGAAGCAAGATTAGCTAAAGAAGCTGAAATAGCTTACGCCTCATTATCTATGGTTACTGATTATGATTGCTGGCACCAAACTCATCAAGAAGTTTCTGTAGAGATGGTTTTAGATAATCTTAGATCTAATACTGAAGTGGCTAATAAAATAATATTTGAAGTAGCTAAATTAATTGAAAAAGAGAGACCAAAAAGTAAGTCACATTTTTCATTAAAAGATGGATTGATAACCCAAAAAGAAAATATCCCCAGCTCCACAATAGAGAAGCTAAGGATATTTACTGATTCTTATTAGCCTTAATAAATATAAGTGCTTGTCAGGTAAAGTTAAGGATTTATTAGCCTCCACCTCCAACACCTTGGTATGAACCATAGAAGAATATTCCTAAAACGAAGATAACTGCGATTCCACCTGCTGTAGCAACAAGCCATAGAGGAAGAGTTCCTTCAGTCCATCTTCTTTCCCATGCAACTGCTGGTCTACCGTCGGGAAGTCTATCCGGAATTCTTCCATCAGGTCCTTTTAATTTACTCATAATTTTAATTTAATTGAAAAAGTAACTGGAAAATAAGATTCCCAATACAAAGACTGATAATAAGCCTAAATAAAGGCTTGTACGATTAAGTTCTACTGGAACTTTGTTAGGATTTTCGTTTACTTGCATGATATTTAAATTTATCGGGCTACGAATTGCATAGCAGCAATAGAACCCAAAAAGAATACTGATGGAATAGCAAGAGCGTGAACTGCTAGCCAACGAACAGTAAATATAGGATAAACGCGGACTTCCGCAGCCTGCATTGGAGCTTGAGAATTAGTCATTGTTATTTTGTTCTTAAATCTAGTTGAGATTTAGCTTCATATCTTTGTGTTACGACAGGCGCTTTAGATTCAGATGATTGAAAATAACTATCCGGACGAGGAGTCCCGAAAGCATCATAGGCCAAGCCTGTATATACAAATAAGAAGCCTGCTATAAAAATAGCTGGTAATGTTACTGCATGAATAATCCAGTACCTAATACTGGTGATTATTTCAAAGAATGGGCGTTCACCCGTTGAACCTGCGGCCATAATCACAAATGTTTACCTTATGATCTTACAGTGTAAAATCATAAGTTCGCGAAGAAATTAACAGGTTGGTTACAGACAGTTGCTAAATCTGTGAAAAATTAATTTTTTTTTTACTATTTACTGAATTTAGTCAAAGTTAGCTATTCCATTTAAGGATATAACCACGCTCGCCAAGTACAAATCCTTTTTGATTATCTAGAGCCTCTTTATCTAGAAAAACTATTTTAATGTAATTCGTTGGCAATTCAGAAGCAATAGGATCTTTATTCCAAGTTTTACCTTGATCTTTACTTACTATTAAAGTTCCATTACCTCCGCCAGCCCAAATATCACCATTTGGATCCCATCCCATGTCCAGATAATTGTATCCATTAAGAATAGGTATAATAGGCTTCGACCAATCTTCTAGATCACTAGTATCTTCATTAAACCTAATTTCTGCTCCTCTAGAAAGCATCCATAAACTTCCTTCCGGATTAAAACCAATACTTTGAACTCTTTTGCTACTGGCTCTTTGATGAGCTATCCATGCATCGCTATCCTTTTCCAAAGTAGAAAAGAAATTTCCCAGGCTACTTACACTGACATAATCTCCTTCATTAGTTCTTCTTAAATCTCTTACACCTCCAGAACCAGATGCATCTACAACTTTCGCATTCCATGATTCACCACTATCTGATGTTTCATAAATAGCACCTGCAGTGGTAGCTAATTCTGCAAGACCGGCATCGACAGTTGTTATTAGAAATGGTTGGCCTGGTAATTTGTTACCTAGAGATAAACGTGTCCAATTCTTTCCTGCATCGAGTGTATGCATAACTAATGAAGGCTGACCTATTAACCATCCCTCTTCACCTTTAAAATCAATATCTAGGAGACGAAAGTTCTCTTCACTTGGTAAATCTAAATTTCTTTTTTCCCAAGTTTCTCCTCCATCATTAGATTCCATAATAAGTCTATTAGAACCTACTAAAAATCCATTTTTATCATCTATAAAATCAACATCTAAAGCATTAGACTGGTCCTCGAACTGAATTGTTTTCCAAGGACTGCTATCACTCATCTTTACTCCTGTAGATGAACAACTGCTCAATACAAAACAAAGAAGAACTGATAAAAGAAGATTGGGAATACTAGTAATAATTTTTTTCATTTGTATATATTAGTGCAAAGAGTACAAAGAAAGGAACATCGCAGCAGCAAACGCCAGACCTCCAAAAATCAAGATGTTTTTTTGTCCAGGAGGTAAACTATTAAAACCAAACCCATAAACTAAATTTTCTTCAAAACCACTAGGTTTAGATTTAGGACCAATATCCTTATAAAAATTTTTACCCGCTCTACAAACAGGGCAAGCGAAGGTGTTTCCATCCAATTCTGAAAAAGGAGTATTTTTAGGTATGTTTAATTTTTTATTTCCTTCAGACGGATCATAAATATATCCACAACTTCTACATTCGAATCTATTTTGTTCTAGATTAAGGGTAGGTTGTTCAACATTTACTCCTGAGGAATTTTCAGAAAGTTTTTCTTTCTCAAAGTCTTCAACTATTTTGTTTTCCTCAGAGGCTGGTTGAATGTTTTCACTCACGGTTTATTATTGTTCTTTAAGAACTTTAAAAGATTTTGCTTAATTAAGCGACTTTTATTCAAAATTAATTTTTTAAGATGTTTTTATTAACTGGCTATGAATACTTTTTAGGTTTTCTTCTCATTGCCGCAGCTGTTCCAGTATTAGCTCTAGTTACTAATCTCATCGTTGCCCCAAAAGGCAGAACAGGGGAAAGAAAACTTACATATGAATCTGGAATGGAGCCTATTGGAGGAGCATGGATTCAATTTAATATTCGTTATTACATGTTTGCCTTGGTTTTCGTTATATTTGATGTTGAGACAGTATTCCTTTATCCTTGGGCTGTAGCCTTCAATAGATTAGGCTTATTAGCTTTTATTGAGGCTTTAATCTTCATTGCAATACTCGTTATTGCCTTGGCATACGCATGGAGAAAAGGTGCTTTAGAATGGAGTTAAACAATTGAATCCACAATTATCCCCAAAAGCAATAAGAGAAATTCGAGAAGGGACTTGCAACCCTCTTGGTGCACCGCAAGTAACTACAGATTTAAGCGAAAACATTATATTGACAAGCTTAGATGATCTTCATAATTGGGCTAGACTAAGCAGTCTATGGCCTCTCTTATATGGAACAGCTTGTTGTTTTATAGAATTTGCTGCCTTAATAGGATCTAGATTTGATTTTGATAGATTTGGATTAGTACCTAGAAGCTCTCCAAGGCAAGCAGATTTGCTAATAGTTGCAGGAACAGTAACCATGAAGATGGCTCCAGCCCTAGTGAGACTTTATGAACAAATGCCTGAACCAAAATATGTTATCGCGATGGGTGCTTGCACAATCACAGGGGGAATGTTCAGCGCAGATTCTACAACTGCTGTAAGAGGTGTTGATAAATTGATTCCAGTTGATTTATACCTTCCAGGATGTCCACCAAGACCAGAAGCAATTTTTGATGCTGTAATCAAATTAAGAAAAAAAGTGGGTAACGAATCAATCTTAGAGCGTACAAAAACTGAACAAACCCACAGATATATAACATATGATCATGAAATGAATCTTGTTTTCTCAGAAAATACAGGTGAATATCTAAACAAAACTTCAGCTAACGTAATAACCCCCTCCAAAAAAGAAAAAATAACTGAATTACCTGAAAATACCGAAAAAAATGAAATTATTAATTCTGTAGAAGATTAATGGAAAAAGAAGGTATAGCCACATCCTCAGATACTTCAATAGAAAAAGAAGGGATTATAAGTAAATCTTTATCTAAAGATGGAATTCCAAATCAATCTTTATCTGATGATCACATAGGAATTGAAAACATTTCTGTAGAACCTAGTAAATTATATGAAGCAGTATCTGCCTTGCGAAATTATGGTTTCAACTATCTCCAATGTCAAGGGGGATATGATGAAGGCCCAGGCAAAAATCTTGTTAGTTTCTACCATTTTATAACTGTTGATGATTTACAAAAAATTGAAAAAATTAAAGAAGTGAGATTAAAAGTTTTCTTAAAAAGAGATTCTGATTTATCAATCCCCAGTTTGTATGAAATTTTTAAAGGAAGTGATTGGCAAGAAAGAGAAACTTTTGATATGTATGGAATAAATTTTATTGATCATCCTAATCCGAAAAGACTATTAATGCCTGAAGATTGGAAGGGATGGCCATTGCGAAAAGATTATATTCAACCAGATTTCTATGAACTTCAAGATGCTTTTTAGTTTAATTTTTTTAGTTTGCGGTAAACAAACATAACTGCTCTTGCCAGTCTTTTAGGATCATGTCTAAGAGTTGGAGTTATTCTTCTTGAATATAATGGTGCCTGCAAAACATAATAACCCTCAGATAATAATTTTTCTTTATTACATTGGACAGGCTCTGCCCCTCTACTTTCGTAATAGTCTACTAATGGAGACTTTTCAAATTTAATCTGAGACAAGATTGAGTTAAAAATTCGAGTATTAACTCCAAAATTTGATAATTGTTTTTCTATTGCTTTAATATGTTGATAGACATCAAGTCCATCTGTTTCTCCAGGCTGAGTCATCAAATTACTTATATAAATTTTAGGAGCACTACTTCGTAATAAGGCGTCAACTATCTCTGGTACTAACAGATTAGGCAATAAAGAAGTGTATAGACTTCCTGGGCCAAGGACAATTAAATCAGCTTCTTTTATAGATTCAAGAGCACTTGGAAGAGCTGAAGGATTTTCTGGTAGGTAACCAATCCTCGAAATTAATTTTTTAGATTTACTAATCTTGCTTTCACCAAAAATTTTTTCACCATCTTCTAATTCGGCCCATAACATAACATCAATATTTGTCGCGGGTAAAACTTGACCTTGTACCGCCAAAACCTTACTAGAGGCTTGAACTGCTTTTTCTAAACTACCTGTAATTGTTGTTAAAGCTGACAAGAAGAGATTTCCAAAACTATGACCTTCCAGACCACTTCCCCCTGAAAATCTGTACTGAAATAATCTAGTTAAAGTAGGTTCTTCGTTTGATAAGGCTGCCAAACAATTTCTAATATCTCCTGGAGGTTGCACACCTAATTGTTTTCTGAGAATTCCACTACTTCCACCATCATCAGATACAGTAACGATTGCTGTAATATTACTACTGTAATTTTTTAATCCCTTCAGTAAAGTAGATAATCCTGTACCACCCCCAATTGCAACAATATTTGGGCCTCTGTTTAATTTACTTTTAACTCTTAATGCATCAACTAAAAATGTATCTTTTTCTGGAACAAGCGCTTTTTGAATAGAATTAATACTTCTATTTTGTCCAATCCCTATTAATAATATTCCAATAACAAAAATTAATGGTCCCATCAATGAAACAGGCAAAATACTAGTTAAACCTGTGATTACAGAAAAAAAGATTTCAATAAGCCAATAGAGCGGTTTTAAATTTGTCCAAATTGCCACGCCTAATAATGTTGTCAAAAAACCTATCGCAGATGTAAACATCCATCTTTTTATTACCAATCCTGGCAAAAGCCAACTCAAAATCCTTAAGATTTTCTTCAATAAGTCAAAATGAGACTTTTTAAAATTTTGATTGTGTCTTCTTATCCTTTTTTTACGCTTATTCATTAAAAAACCCCTTAAATTATTTTTCTCAAATTTAAAAACTATTTAGAATCATTATAAATCAAATTCATACATCCTTTTTTTATTTCTAAAAACAGGCAAAATGAAATATGTAATTTTTTTTTATATAAGTTTTGAAAAAATCAAAGCATGCAGTTGAAACAAAAAACCTTTCAATAAGCTGGGGGGGAGTTAATGTGCTTAATCAAATAAATTTTGAACTTAATGATGGAGAGAAATTAGCTATTGTTGGCCCCTCAGGTTCTGGTAAATCAACCATATTAAAAATATTAGCAGGACTAATTTTACCTACCAAAGGAGAATTAAGGATATTTGGTGAGAAGCAAACATATTTGAGATTAGATCAAAATAATCCTCCTGATGTAAGAATAGTTTTTCAGAACCCTGCTTTATTAGGATCTCTAACTATTGAAGAAAATGTAGGTTTTCTCCTCAAGAGAAATAAAAATCTATCGAAAAAGTCGATTCATGAAGTAGTACGTGAATGCTTAGCTGAGGTAGGCTTATTTAATGTTGAGAATAAACTCCCAAATGAATTAAGTGGAGGCATGCAAAAAAGAGTAAGTTTTGCGAGGGCATTAATTACTGACCAAACTCTTAATGCAAACTCTAAACCTTTATTACTTTTTGATGAACCAACTGCCGGACTTGATCCCATTGCCTCTTCAAGAATCGAAGATTTAATTAATAAGACAAATCATAAAGCTAGCGGAACATCTATTGTGGTTAGCCATGTTCTTAGTACTATAGAAAGAACGTCAGACAAAGTTTTAATGCTTTATGGAGGCAAATTCAGATGGGCAGGCTCCACTGATGAATTTAAAAAGAGTAAAGATCCCTATGTTTTTCAATTTAGGAATGGGAAACTGGATGGTCCAATGCAACCGAAAGACATTTAGAAATTATGCGTAGAAGCTTACGAGATTCAATAGTTGGTTTTTCCTTATTAGGAGGAATTTTAATATTCACATTTTTTTCTTTTTGGCTAAGAGGAGTGAGATTATCTTCAAAAAATTGGTACCTTTTTGCTGAATTTAATAACGCAAGCGGTTTATCAAAAAAATCTCCAGTTACTTACAGAGGAATTTTAGTTGGATCGATAGAAGATATCTTGTTCACGAATGAATCAATTAAAGCCAAAATAGTTTTAAATAATCCTGAAATTATTCTTCCAAAGCCAGCATTTGCACGGGTAGTTACAAATTCTTTCCTTGGAGGAGATGTACAAGTTGCTTTAGAAAGTAGTGAAAGGACAATTCCAAAAAACATTGCAAAACCTATATCCGAAAAATGCGATGCCAAATTAATTATTTGTCAGGGAGACACTATCACAGGTAAACAACTATCAAGTCTTTCAAATATAACTAATAAAATAAGTCAAATTCTAAAAGACACAAATCAAGAAAACTTAATTGAAAACATCGTTAACTCAATTGACACATTTGACAGAACACAAGAAAATCTTGATGAATTAATTTATTTATCTAAACAAGAACTACAAAGAGTTGAACCTCTAATAAAAGAAATCACAATTGCTGCTAATCATTTAAATAACATTTTGTCTACCATTGATGATAAAGAAACCCTTAATGACATTAAATTGACAATTAATGCTGCTAGGTCTATCTCAACCAAAATAGATTATATGAGCGATGATTTTGAAAAATTAACACAAGATAAAGAATTAACTAAATCTATAAGAGATCTAACGATTGGACTTTCAAAATTCCTTAACGAAATTTATCCATAAGAAATATTTAGAATTCATTGATAGCATTTAAAGCCATAGCTGCGATTGCTTTATCTGTAGCTTTTGGCAATTGGACGTATTTCCCTTGAGCAGCTTCTGCTAACTCTTTACCAAATCCACTTGCTATAAATTTTCTCTCTGTATCAATTACTAGGAGTTTTATCCCTAACATGGGATATTTTGCAGCGATATCTAGAACCTCCTGTTTTAAATTGACATTTTCATTTTCGTTATCTTTTCCCGCAACCTCATTTTGTCCTAAAGATAAACCTAATGGAACATTTCCTCTTCCATCGGTAATTCCAACAACAATAACTTGACCTATATCTCCAGTAGAAAGAGAATTTTTTGCTACTTTTGCTGATTGAGTTAGTCCATGAGCTAAAGGCGATCCACCTCCGCAAGGCATAGTTTCCAACCTTCTTTTTGCAGCAGTTATTGATCTTGTAGGAGGCAAAAGAACTTCTGCCTGATTACCTCTAAAGGGAATCAAGGCAACTTCATCTCTATTCTCATATGCCTCGGTCAAAAGTCTAATAACTGCACCTTTAGCACTTTGCATCCTATTAAGAGCCATAGAGCCACTCGCATCAACAAGAAAAATGACTAAAGCACCCGCCTTTTTTTGAAGAAGCTTAGCCCTAAAATCATTCTCTTCTATGATTATTGATTTATTTGGATTTCTTAATCTTCGTGATTTTTGATAAGGAGCTGCAGCTCGCAAAGTCGCATCTACCGCAATTCTTTTTACTTTACCTCTTGGAATTATAGGTTTCACATACCTTCCTCTACTATCACTGAATATCACTGATCTACTTCCACTATTTCCGGCTTTTGCTTTAGCTGATGAAAAAAGCAATAAATCAGGATCAACCATACATGCCTCAGGATCTAATATGAATTCTTCAGGTATTTCGGGAGTAGATTCTTCTTCTCCATTAGAATTATCTTCTTCTTGTTCTTGGTCTTGCTCATTATCATTTTCATTAGCCTCAGGTTCAGTCTCTTCATTATTTGATTGAGGTGGAGGTGGGGGACTCTGATCCTCGGGAGGAGGGGGTTGAATATCATCATCTTCTGGAGGAATTTGCATTGCTCGTGGGAGAATAACTAACCTAACTGCGACTTTTAGGTCTTCAGAATTTACATTCTCATCGCCTCGAAGAGCTGCATTAGCTTTTGCTACTTTTACTGCAAATAATTCTGACCTATGCCCTTCTACTCCACCTCTGAGAGCTTCATTCACTAAATAGGTTATTTGCTCTTTTGTTATCTTGACATCCTTTAACCATTGCCTTGCCAAAATTAATTGAGTTGATAAATTATCAGATTCTTCAGACCACTTTTCTGAAAATTTAATATTATTTTCTGCATGCGATAAAACAGATTTTGTAATCTCAACTCTTTGAGCATTATCAATAGATTGATCTGCAGAAAGCACGATAGCAAAACGATCTAAAACATGATCTCTTAGAGCACCTTCTTGCGGGTTATAAGTTGCTATTAAAAGTGACTTACAAGGATGAGAAAGGCTTAATCCATCTCTTTCAATATTATTTTTCTCTCTTCCTGTAGCTTCAAGAATTAAATTTACAATGCCATCGTCCAATAAATTTATATCGTCTACGTAAAGAACACCTCTATGAGCCTCTGCTAAGATTCCAGGTTGAAAAACTTGTTCCCCGGTACTTAATGATGCAGCGACGTCAATTGATCCAACAAGCCTGTCTTCAGTTATGCCAATGGGAACTTGAATAAATGGAGCCTCTCTTACTTTTTTTGGAATTTCTTCAATTTGATTCAAATAATCACTTCCAATTACCTCCTCCAACAATTTATTAGTACTAATATCCCATTCCTCAGGTTTATCTGGATCTAGGTTCCTACCAATAGGTCTTAATGAAGTATTACTATTTCTCATAGTTAGCTTTTCAAGTATTGATTCATTATCTAATACCTCTATAGGAGGTAGTAAAGTATGCAAACCCCTAGCTAATACTGACTTACCAGTACCTCTTCCTCCAGCGATAATCACGCCTCCTAAACTGGGATCAACTGCTGCCAAAAGCAAAGATAACTTCAATAAACTATGACCTGTAATTGCCGCCAAAGGGAAAGCTCTAAAAGAATTCTTTGACTTCGTTAAATCTTTTATTTCTCCTTTTTCTTGTAACTCGGGGTTCAAAATCACTTTAAAAATGCCTGATATAGAATTTATCCAATAACTTTGTTTTTTGTAGTGGAATTATCAAATCTTAATATCAAAAATGGACTATGTATATCCCTCGGAGCAAATATTGATAGTAAATTCGGAAGCCCACATGAGTCACTATTAATGTGTAAACCAAAAATAGAAGAAATAATAAATGAATGGGGAGAAAATTCCAACAAACAAAAAGAAGAGAAAAGAAAATTTCATGCAAACTTTTTTTGGTCTTCAATTTATGAGACATTACCCCATGGAGTTGAAAATGAGCAGCCAAATTATTTAAATACTCTATTGCTTATAAAAAGTAATTCTTTTCCAAAACCATCAAAACAAAAGGCGAAATTACTTTTAAAAGAGCTAAAAAAGTTAGAAAGATTTTTCGGAAGAGAAAAGTCGCCAAAGGATAAGAAATGGCTATCAAGATGTCTCGATTTAGATATTCTCTGGTGGGAAGATTTTCATACCGTTGATGAAGAATTAACATTACCTCATCCTAGATTCATGAATCGGAATTTCGTTATTACGCCACTATCTGAAATCTTAAGTAGAAGCCAAAAAATCAAAAAATTTGATGCCCCAAAATGGACTATTAAATGATTTACAAAACAAAAAAATAACTGTTAGGCTGTTTTTATTTAAAAATTATGGGCAACAAAAACCTTATAAAAAAATCCATTTTTAAAGAAAAAATATCTGAGTTAAAGTCAAAAAAATTTAGTTTCGAAATTAATAGAATTGAGCTTCCAAATGGACATGAAGGTGAATATGGATACATTAAGCATCCTGGCGCAGCATTAGCAGTGCCTCTCACAAAAGATAATAAAGTAATCATTCTTCGACAATATAGATTTGCTGTTTCGAGGTATTTATTAGAATTTCCAGCAGGTACATTAGAAATAGGCGAAACACCTATTAACTCCATTAAAAGAGAAATACAAGAGGAAACTGGATTTAGTGCTGACAAATGGGATGAACTAGGAACTCTTGTACCTGCTCCTGGTTATGCAGATGAAGAAATTTATTTATTTTTAGCGCGTGATTTGCGAAAACTAAATTACAAGGTTAAAGGAGATTTAGATGAAGATATAGAAGTGTTAATTTTAGAACCCGAGGAACTAGATAATCTTATTTCTAGTGGGGATGAAATACTTGACGCAAAAACTGTGACGTCTTGGTTCAGAGCTAAACAATTTTTAGATAAATTATGAATAATCCTAGGATACTTTTTTGGCATAGAAAAGATTTAAGAATATTTGATAATCAAGCTTTAATCAAAGCATTTTCATTATCAAATGCTATAACTTCAACTTACATATTAGATAAAAATTACTCACACGATTTTAATGCCAATTCAAGAGCTTGGTTTCTAGGAAATTCCCTTCAAGAATTAGGAAATAATTGGGAAAAAATGGGTAGTAGACTCGTCATAAATGAAGGAGATCCCGTATTAATAATTCCTCAATTAGCAAAGACAATAGATGCTAAATTTGTTTTTTGGAATAAATCAATTGAACCTTATGAGATTAATCGAGATTTACAAATAAAAAAAAATTTAAAAGAAAAAAATATTCAAGTCATTGAAACTTGGGATCACTTATTAATAGAACCTATAAAAATATTTTCAGGGAGTAACAAACCTTATTCGGTTTATGGACCTTTTTACAAAAACCTTAAATCAAAAATGAATTTATTAGATTCATACAATCAAGATAAAGTTATCTTCCAGTTTAAGGATATAGATAATAAATTCAAAGAAAATAAAAAAATAAAGTCATCTGATTCGGTTTTGAAGAAATTTCTCAAAAATATCAAATTTTCTGGTTCGAATATTTGTCCATGTAGACCTGGTGAGAATGCCGCAGAAACACTATTAGAAAACTTCATTAACCAAAAAAAAATATATTCTTACAATTCATCAAGAGATTTACCTTCAAATAATGGTACATCTTTTTTAAGTGCATCTCTCAGATTCGGCACCATCAGCATTAGAAAAGTATGGAATGCCACATTAAATTCAGATTTTGAAAGTCATGAACATTACCTATCAATTGAAACGTGGCAAAAAGAACTTGTTTGGCGTGAATTTTATCAACATTGCTTATTCCATTTCCCAGAACTAGAGAAAGGTCCATATAGAAAAAAATGGGATAAATTTCCCTGGCAAAATAATAGTGAATGGTTTCAACATTGGAGCAACGGAGAGACCGGAGTACCTATAGTTGATGCTGCAATGCGTCAACTAAATAGTACTGGCTGGATGCATAACAGATGTCGCATGATAGTCGCTTCATTTCTAGTAAAAGATCTTATATGCAATTGGCAAATGGGCGAGAAAAAATTTATGGAGACTTTGGTTGATGGAGACTTAGCTGCAAATAATGGAGGATGGCAGTGGAGCGCCAGTAGCGGTATGGATCCAAAACCACTTAGAATTTTTAATCCATATACACAAGCAAAAAAATTTGATCCTATTTGCGAATATATAAAATATTGGATTCCAGAATTATCTAAAGTGTCAAATTCAGACCTATTAAACGGTGAGATATCTAATTTAGAAAAAAATAATTATTCAAGCCCTATTGTCAATCACAACATACAACAAAGATTATTTAAATCACTTTATGCTGAAATTTGAATTTCCTCTATACAATTCTTCAAGACTTTATTTACATTTTCTGCAACATAAACTTGCTCTTCATAAGAAATTTCAGGAAACATTGGAAGACTAAGAACTTCTGTACAAATTCTCTCTGTATTAATAAGTTTTTTTCTAGAAAAATTTTTATTTTTGTAAGCTAATTGAGCGTGTATTGGAATTGGATAATAAATAATTGAATTGATACCTTTTTCAAAAAGTTGTTGTTTTACCAAATTCCTTAAGGAATAGTATTTATTACAATCAGTATCAAATAAATTTGAAAAATCTTCATTTAATAAATATTTATCGTTTCTTAATTTGATGACAAATTGATTCCAAGAATGGGAAATTGAATCAGAGCTAATTTTCGGAAAACTGATAAATGGATTTTTTTCTAATAAATTAAAATAATTATTGGCGATTTTTTGACGATTATTTATCCACTTAGAAATATATTTAATTTTGATATTTAATATGGCGGCTTGAATGGTATCAAGTCTACTGTTATATCCAACTTGAGTATGGTGATATCTTATTGGGCTACCATGGACAGCTAGTTCTCTAATTTTTTTGGCAATATTCTGGTCAGAAGTGGTTACAGCTCCACCATCTCCAGCAGCTCCTAAATTTTTAGTAGGGAAAAAGCTAAAACAACCTATATCACCGATACTACCAACTTTGGAATTTTCCCAAATTGTGCATGTTGCCTGAGCACAATCTTCTATTACTTTTAAGTCATATTTGTTGGCCAATGATTTTATTAAGGTCATATTTACTGCATTTCCAAATAGATGAACTGGCATAATTGCCTTGGTATTAGAGTTTATTTCTTGTTCTATTAATTCAGTATTAATGAGATAAGTTTCAGGATCAATATCTACCAAAATAGGATTAGCACCAACTGCACTAATAGCCTCTGCAGTAGCAAAAAAGCTAAAAGATGAGGTAATAACTTCGTCACCTACACCAATATCTAATGCACGCAAAGCTAAAACTAAAGCATCAGTCCCACTGTTACATCCAATAGTATTTTTAACACCAATTAGATTAGAAAAACTCTCTTCAAATTTAGCAATCTCTTGTCCTCCAATATACTGCCCCCCTTTTAAAACTTTAGAAACCTCACTCTCAATTTCAGAACCAATTTCTTGGAACTGCCTATTTAAAGTAAAAGGAGGTATTTGCATAATGAATATATTAACCCTAAACCATATTTGTATGGGTAAAAAAACATTTTAATTCACTTAAACCAACTCGGTTCTTTTCCTTTAGTCCATTTAATATTGCAACCTAAAGAAGGCATCTGATTTGAAGGATAAGAATTATCTTGATTCAAATCTCTTACAGCAGAGCGCAAATCTTCACCAGACAGAGGGATATTATTACCTGGTCTACTATCATCTAATTGGCCATGATAAAACAAGAAAAAATCACCAGTTACTTCATTTGAAAAAAGATAAAAATCCGGGGTGCAAGCGGCTTTTAACTCCTTAGCAAATTTTTGATTTTCATCATATAAATAAGGAAAACTCCATCCTTGTGATTGTGCTTGTAATCTCAAATTTTCAGGAGAATCTGAAGGATGAGTCACAATATCATTACTAGAAACTGCAACAGTTTGAACTGTATTTTCAATTTCTTTACTTAAGGTGAGAATTTGATTCTCAATATATTTAACAAATGGACAATGGGCACAAATAAACATTAAAAGTAAATGCCGATTATCTAGATTATGAGAATTAAAATATTGATTATTTGAAGAATTAGCATTTAACATTTCGAAATTAGGCAATTGAAAACCTAATTCCAAAACCATAGAGTTTGTTCTGACCATGTTTAAGTTAAATATTTATTGATATTTGAAAATTATTGTATATTTTGCAGTAATCCGTAAAGTTAGGTACTTTTATATAGGAGAATATATAGAAATAATAAATAAAATGCTTCTAAATCTAACTGGGAAAAAAATTCTTGTCACAGGAATTGCCAATAATCGTTCAATAGCATGGGGTATTGCTCAACAATTGTCAAAAGCTGGCGCGGAACTTGGAATCACATATTTGCCTGATGATAAGGGAAGATTCGAATCTAAAGTTAGAGAACTCACTGAACCGTTAAACCCATCGTTATTTTTGCCTCTTGATGTTCAAAATCCAGCTCAAATTGAAGAAATCTTTAAAAATATAAAAAATAATTGGGGGCTAATTGACGGATTAGTTCACTGCCTAGCATTTGCAGGACGCGACGAATTGATTGGAGATTATAGTGCTACCACTTCAGAGGGTTTTGATAGGGCTCTTAATATAAGTGCATATTCATTAGCACCTTTATGTAAAGCAGCAAAACCACTTTTTAGTGATGGAGCTGGCGTTGTCTCATTAACTTATTTAGGATCAGAGAGGGCAATTCCTAACTACAACGTTATGGGAGTTGCAAAAGCAGCTTTAGAAGCTTCAGTAAGATATCTTTCTGCAGAACTTGGGCCCGAAAAACAAGTCAGAGTTAATGCAATAAGTGCTGGACCTATAAGAACACTTGCTAGTTCTGCTATAGGTGGCATTTTAGATATGATTCACAATGTTGAAGAAAAGGCTCCTTTACGCAGAACAGTCACTCAAACGGAAGTAGGTAATACTGCTGCTTTTTTATTAAGTGATCTCTCTAGCGGCATTTCAGGCCAAACAATTTATGTTGATGCGGGTTACTGCATTAATGGAATGTAAACTAAATTTTTTGCATAAAAATGTCAACTCTAAGACAATCTGAAATAAAAAGAAAAACGAATGAAACAGATATTTCTGTATTTATAAACTTAGATGGGAATGGGATTTCCGAGATTGAAACCGGGATACCATTCTTGGATCATATGCTTCATCAAATATCCAGTCATGGTTTATTCGATTTAAAAATAAAAGCAATTGGAGATACCCATATTGATGATCATCATACAAATGAAGATGTAGGAATCGCGTTAGGCAAAGCATTTTCAAAAGCCTTGGGAGAAAGAAAAGGAATAAGTAGATTTGGACATTTCTTTGCCCCATTAGATGAAGCATTAGTTCAAGTGACTCTAGACTGCTCCGGCAGACCACACCTATCTTATGATCTTCAATTAAAAGCTCCTAGAATTGGTAATTATGATACTGAACTAGTAAAAGAGTTTTTTATTGCTTTTATAAATAACAGTGGTATTACTTTGCATATAAATCAAGTAAGAGGTAGCAATTCACATCATATAGTTGAGGCTTGCTTTAAAGCTTTTTCACGAGCAATGAGAATGGCTACCGAAATAGACCTAAGAAGATCTGATTCAATTCCAAGCAGTAAAGGTATGCTAGAAAATCAATAAATAGGAATTTTTTCGAATCAGCCACAATTCAGTTGATTTTTGGCGAAAATAGAACAAGTAATTATTTTGTTGTGACTAATTTACAAGATAAAAAAATTGATAAATTTAAAAGTTTTAATAAAGAAGATTGGTCAAGTGCGTATCAAAATGTAGAAAAGGAACTAACGAAGGAGCTTCTAAAAATTAGTAAAGGTAATAATATTAAAAATTTAAATGGAACATTATTAAGAAATGGACCAGGAATACTAAAGAGAGGTGGACAATGGGTTCATCATCCATTTGATGGTGATGGAATGATAACATCCATAAAATTCGAAAATGGTCAGCCATTTTTAACAAATAGATTCGTTAAAACTAAGGGTTATTTGGAAGAAGAAAAAATAGATAAATTTATTTATAGAGGGGTATTTGGGACCCAAAAAAATGGAGGAATTCTAAATAATGCATTAGATCTGAAATTCAAGAATATCGCCAATACTCATGTCGTTAAATTAGGAGATGAAATTCTCGCATTATGGGAAGCAGCCGGTCCACATGCAATGGATCCCGAAAGTCTTGATACTATTGGTTTAACAACATTAAAAGGGGTGCTCAAGCCCAACGAAGCATTCAGTGCTCATCCAAAAAGAGACCTAAACTCAAATGCATCTTCAGAACTTTTAGTCACTTTTGGACTACAAACCGGGCCAAAAAGCACCATTAGATTAATGGAATTCAATAATGATGGTACAAATTCTGGTGAACTGATTTTCGATAGAAAAGACACATTGAATGGATTTGCATTCCTTCATGATTTCGCGATTACAACTAATTTTGCAATATTCTTACAGAACGCTATTGATTTCAATCCTCTTCCATTTGTAATGGGTCAAAGAGGAGCAGCACAATGTCTAAAGTCAAACCCAAATAAAAAGGCAAAGTTTTTTATCATCCCCAGAGAAAGTGGATTATTTCGAGGTCAGCCACCGTTAACAATAGATGCACCAGAAGGATTCGTTTTTCATCATGTAAATGCATTTGAAAAAGATTCCAAAATCATATTAGATAGTATTTTTTATGATGATTTCCCATCAGTTGGTCCAGACGAGAATTTTAGAGATATTGACTTTGATAAATATCCAGAAGGAAAACTGAAAAGATCAATTATCGATCTAAAGAAAAAAACTAGTGAAATTGAAACTTTAAGTGAACAATGTTGTGAATTTGCTGTTGTTAATCCTAAAAACCTAGGATTAAAAGCAACTTTTAGTTGGATGGCAAGTACATCCCAAAAGCTGGGGAACGCTCCACTTCAAGCAATAAAAAAAATAAATTTAATTTCTAAAGAAGAGATTTCTTGGTCAGCAGGTCCAAGTGGGTTCGTTAGTGAACCAATTATGGTTCCCTCAGAAAACTCTTCAAAAGAAGATGAGGGATTTTTATTTATACTTCTATGGAACGGAGAACGAAGAGGAAGTGATTTAGTGATATTAGACGCAAAAGACTTAAAAGAATTAGCTGTTTATGAATTACCCATTTCAATTCCTCATGGCCTTCATGGATCTTGGGTTAATTGAATTTAAGAAAAAATTTGAATTAAATTTGGAATAATTTTTTTTAATGCTTTACCTCTATGACTACAAGAGTCTTTAATATCATTATTCATTTCTGCGAAAGTTAATCTAGTAGAACTCTCCTCAAAAATTGGGTCATACCCAAAACCTCCTTTTCCTCTCGGATTTAAAATAATATTGCCATGACATTTGGCCTCAGATTCAATAATCACTTCACCATCTTGGGAACAAACACAAATATTGGCAATAAAGAAAGCACTTCTATTTTGAACTCCATCAAGTTCTTTTAAAACTCGTTCAATTCTCTTCTTATCATTTTCTGCATATCTAGATGAGTAAATGCCAGGCTTACCATCAAGTGCTTCAATACAAATTCCTGAATCATCTGCTATGGCGAAATTATTTGTTTTTCTCGAAACTTCACTCGCTTTTTTAATTGCATTATCTCTAAATGTCATTCCATCCTCTTCAACTTCTAATGATTCTGGCTGGAGTAATAATTGGCAATTAACTACAGCAAGCAATTTCTTATATTCTTCAATTTTACCTTTATTTTTACTCGCTAAATATAAATTTTTCATCCTTATTTTCCTGCCAAATTTATAAAAACCTGACCCCACTCTAATAAATCATCTAAATAAGATTCTTTTGGTGCTTCACAATATAACCTTAAAAGAGGTTCCGTTCCTGAAAACCTAAAAAGAAGCCAAAAATTTTTATCAATTCTCAACTTTATTCCATCAATCTTTGAGATATTTTTTAACTTGTGATTATTAATTTTCTCAGGCATATTATCTATGATAAATTCTTTTACATTATTTTTTTCAGACTGATTTGGAAATTTAATATCAATTCTTTTATAAAAACTTGGCCCAAAATCTTTTTGAATTTCATCTAAGGTTTGGTATAAATATTCAGATTTTTCAGCAATTCCATTTAATAAAACCATCGCTGCATATAGAGCATCTCTTTCAGGCATAAAGTCACCAAAACCAACTCCACCAGATTCCTCTCCTCCAATAAATATTTTCTCTTTAATCATTTTTTCAGCAATATATTTAAAGCCAACTGGAAGTTCAAAAACATCTCTATTTTGACTCTCTGATATATTTTTAATAATATCTGAACCACTAACAGTCTTTAAAACTGGATAAGAATTATTTTTAATTTCGCCCAAATAGCTAATAAAGTATGGAAGTAAATCTTGAGTACTAGAGTACCTTCCTTTTTCATCAATTGCCGCAATCCTATCACCATCACCATCAAATATAATTCCTAGAGTTTTAACTTCGTTTGTTGAATTTTTCATTAAAATTTGATTTAGATCATCTACATAATTCAAAAGAGGTTCAGGAGGTTTTCCTCCAAAAAAAGGATCAGCATCGTTCCTGATTTCTGAAATAACTTCTAAATCATTAGAAGCAAAAATCTCAGCCATACAATTTGCAGCTGAACCATGCATAGAATCTACAAAAATTCTCAATTTCATTTTTTTCAATCTTTTAGAAATAAAGTCAATATCAAAAAGGGATCTTATTCTATCTAAATGAAATTTCTTAATATCTACCAATTGATTAACACCATCTATTTTTTCAATTGAATTACCAAGCATTAATCTTTTTTCAATTTCACTCGTAAAAGATTCGTCAACAGAACAACCATTAAAGCTCTTTATTTTCAGACCTAGCCAATTATATGGATTATGACTTGCTGTAATTACTAACGCTCCAAGACAACCTACTTCTTTTGCATAGAAACTACAAGAGGGTGTTGTTACAAAACTATTAGATAAGATCGGTTCGAAACCACATCCTCTTACATAAGGCACTATTTGCTTGGCAAATTCACAAGCCATAAATCTACGATCAAATCCAATAATAATTTTCTTTGAATTAACTTCTTTATAGTATTGATAATGCAACTCCTGGCATGCAGCAACAACAATTCTTGAAAGATTGGATAGATTAAAATCAAATCCAATAATTCCTCGCCAACCATCAGTTCCAAATTTAATCTGATCTAATTTATCAGCTGTCAAATTTAAAAGTTCCTTGAATTCTTATAGTTATCTATAATAATTTATATGAGTAAATTTTAAAACTGCCATTAAAAAATAATTTGAATTCTCTTCATTTAAAAAGTTTCATAAGATGCAAAAGAAAAGCATGGCTAGATTTTAAGGGTAAAAAATCTTATGAAGTTTGGTCTCCCCATAAAGCTATAGACAAAATTAATCAGTTTCAAATTTTCTCTGAATTTTGTAATAGTGAAATATATACAGGATTAAAAGCATGCAAAAATGGTTATAAAGGGGTAATTGGATTAAAAATCAAAGGGAATCTTTTCCAAAACATTTACGCAGAGATACGTCCACAATTACTTGTAAAGACTAAAGGAAAAAGTAAATGGGGACTATATAAATATTTACCTGCTGTTTATAAGTTAGGCCACAAAACCACTAAAGAACATTTATTCGACTTAGCTTTTAGTTCTATGCTGTTGGAATCTTTTCAAGAATCTAAAATTGAGAAAGGATTAGTAATTTCAAGTTTAGATAAAAAAGTTAATGTTGAAGAAATTTATTTAAATAAAAAATTAAGAAAAAAAGTTTTGAATGTTTTATTAAGTTTGAATAAATGCTTAGAAGGATTTATGCCAGAAATAACTCAAGATAGAAAAAAATGTACTATTTGTTCATGGCAAAAATTTTGTGACAAAGAAGCGAAAGAAAATGGATATTTAACAGATATAGATGGAATAGGATCCAAAACGGCCTCATTACTCATAACAAATGGAATATCTGATACCCAAACTTTAGCTTCATTTAGCGAAAAACAAATTGTAGAGAAATTATCTAAATTCAACGATCAAAAGTATGAAAAAGCGTCCGTATTTGTAAAGCAAGCACAAGCTTATATTTCTGGGGAACCATATCGCATTTCCAATAAAAATGATACTAGCCATCTACTAGAAAAAACATGTACGGGATTTTTTATATTTGATATTGAGTCAAATCCAGATGATAAGCATGACTTTTTATATGGTTTTTTAAAAATAAATAATTTGTTTACAAAAAAAGAAAATCATATTTATAAACCAATTTTAAATCTCAAAAACAATAAAAGAGAATCTTACAGGGAAATTATTGAAATAATTTTTTCACATAGGGAATGGCCAGTTTTACATTACGGAGAGACTGAAAAGATAGCAATAATTAATATTGCTAAAAACCTAAATTTTAGTTTTGAAGAAATTGATTCACTTGCCTCAAGATTTATAGACTTACATAACTTAATACGAAAGTCTTGGATATTACCACTAAAAAACTATGGCTTAAAAACTGTTTCTAATTGGCTTGGATTTGAATGGATGCAGAAAAATGTAAGTGGCTCGAAAGCCCTTTATTGGTGGATTCAATATCAAATCACAAAAAACGAAATATTTTTAAAAAAAATTATCCAATATAACAAAGATGATTGTTTGGCTACTCTTCAAATTGCAGAATATTTAATAAAAAATCAATTAAAGAAAAATTGATCCTACAGATTTATTAATAATAATTTTTCCAAAAATTTCTGAAAAAAAATAACTTCCTTCCTCTAAATATTTTCTTTTTATCATTGCTAAACCTTTTATTTGAGAATCTGATTTAAAAAAACTAGTGATTTTGCCCACAGAAATATCCTTGGCAGAATTTATATATAAATTTTTATCTTTAACCTCTAAATTCAAATTAGATTCCAATGATTTCCAAATTCTTATTTCCTGTTTTAAAGAAGAAACATTTTTTATTTTTGACATTGTTTCTTGTCCTAAATAACAACCTTTATTGAAATCTATAAGATCTTCTAATCCAAGCTCAAGAGGATTATTTTTTCCGTTGATTTCCATTTCTAATGAGGGTATTGCCTGATTAATCTTCCAAACTTTTAAATCATTGGCATTTAGTAAATTTAGTTTATTTTTAAATATTTCAAATTCTTTATCTTCTGTTTTGAAAAAAATAGGCTGGTAAGTTCTCCATGAACTAGATTCATCAATTTCCTGAATTCTATTTATCAAGAAAGGTTGACTTAGAAGTACATCGTCCGCTGGAAAAATAATTTGATTAAAGTAATCAATTATTTCCTTAGTGTTACCCGCCAAGATAATTACTTCTAAGTGTCTTTCTAAAAGAATAATTTCAATTAATGACCTTAGAACTCCATTTGGAGTTAACCAACAAGTTTTGATAACTTTATTTTCTGAATAAAGAATATTACCAGTTGTTATTCCATTCAAAAATTTTCTGGCATCTTTTCCAGTAATAGAAAAACAATCAAATTTTTCAAGCCAAAACTTTTTTTTTATATCTTCCATTTTGAAATAATCATAAAAAGTCTTTTATTGTAAAAAGACTCTTTAATGTAACATTTTCATCTGCAAGGGCTTCTAATCCCCCTTCTTGCCTATCAACTATAGACAAAACTTCCTCAACAACATAATTATTTTCGCGTAACTTTTTTATGGCTTTTATCACTGAACCAGCAGTTGTAACGACATCCTCTAAAACAGTTACCAAAGTTCCTTCTTCTAATTTAGGGCCCTCTATTCCAGCTTTGGTACCGTATTGTTTGATTTCTTTCCGAATTATTAAACCATCAAGGTCTAGGCCATGCAAAGCTGCCTTGACAATTAGTCCACTTACTATTGGGTCTGCGCCTAATGTCAATCCTGCTACAGCTTTTGACCTTGAGTCTTTTAACTCTAAAAATAAATCACTTATTAAGTTTAAGCCTTCGCCATTTAATGAAACTGGTTTACAGTTCAAATAATGACTACTTTTTTTTCCGGAAGATAAAGTAAAGTTTCCTTTCTTGTAAGATTTTTCAATTAACTGTTTTAACAATTTTGCTTTATTTAAATCATACTTATCAAAAAATTTGCCCATTAGTAAAAGTTAAATTTATATTTAAAGATTAGAAGAAAAAAAAGAAATCTCACAAAAACTTCCTAATGAGGTGTTTTTTGAAATATTATTTTTATATTGTATATTGAAATTCAATGTAATTAAAATTACATAAATTCCCCTTGGGGGTGTAGCAATCTGGTGAATGCACCAAACTCATAATTTGGCTAAGGCGAGTTCGATCCTCGCCACCCCCATTATTCATTTGTCATTGAATGAAAATAACTCTACTTTTTTTTCTTTTATTTTTACCAGCTTTTTTCGCAGCGAGTGAACTCTCTTTTTTATTAATTAGGCCAAGTAAAGTTTTAAGGTTAATAGAAGAAAAAAAGAAAGGAGCATTTTCAATTTTAAAAATTCAAAAACGCTTTAGATCTTCATTAATTGCTTCTCAATTTGGAGTAACAATTTCATTAATTGCAATTGGATGGCTCAGCAATAACCTGGCTAATGATTATTGGAAAAGCAATATTTTATCAAATAGATTTTATGATCTTCTATTATTTTTATTTGTTGTTTTTGTTGTTACTCTTGTTTCCGGACTAATTCCTAAAGCTTTAGTAATTAACAATCCAGAATCTGCTGCATTAAGGTTAACCACAATATTTGATGCCGTAAGAAAAGCTATGAATCCTATAGTGAAAACAATAGAATTCTTTGCTAGCGCATGTTTAGGCTTTTTCAATTTAAATAACAAATGGGATTCTTTAAACTCAGGTTTATCTGCAGGAGAATTAGAAACTCTTATAGAAACAGATAACGTAACAGGTTTAAAACCTGATGAAAAGAATATTCTTGAGGGAGTTTTTGCTTTAAAAGATACACAGGTTAAAGAAGTGATGATTCCAAGATCTGAAATGGTAACTTTGCCAAAAAATATAACCTTTTCAGAACTTATGAAACAAGTAGATAAAACTCGACATGCTCGCTTCTTTGTGATTGGTGAGTCTTTAGATGATGTATTAGGTGTATTAGATTTACGTTATCTAGCCAAGCCAATATCAAAAGGTGAAATGGAAGCCGATACATTATTAGAGCCATTCCTTTTACCAGTAACAAAAATAATAGAAACATGTTCACTAGCAGAAATATTTCCAATAGTAAGAGACTACAATCCTTTCTTACTAGTAGTTGATGAACACGGTGGGACAGAGGGACTTATAACTGCAGCTGATCTAAATGGCGAAATAGTTGGAGAGGAAATGCTCAATAATAGAATTTATTCAGACATGAGAATGTTAGATAATTTCTCTAAAAAATGGTCAATAGCTGGAAAATCAGAAATTATTGAAATCAATAAAAAGTTAGGATGTTCTATTCCGGAAGGTACTGATTATCATACCCTTGCTGGGTTTATGTTAGAAAAATTTCAAATGGTTCCAAAAATTGGCGACATTTTAGATTTTAATAACATTAAATTTGAAGTTATTTCCATGTCAGGTCCAAAAATTGATCGTGTTAAAATAATTTTTCCCAAAAGCTAAATATGGCTCCCTATGAAGGATAATAATAATAAATAAATGGATTTGAAATTATGCAACCAACCTCATCACCCGTAAAGGTTGGAGTCATAGGTATAGGAAATATGGGCTGGCATCATGCTCGAGTACTAAGTTTACTCAAAGATGCAAATCTCGTTGGAGTAGCTGATCCAAATGAAGAGAGAGGTAAATTAGCTATTGAACAATTTCAATGTGAATGGTTCAAAAATTATAAGGACTTAATTCCAAAAGTTGATGCTATTTGTATCGCTGTCCCGACACTACTTCATCATAAGGTAGGACTAGATTGTCTAAATAGAGGTATTAACGTTCTCATTGAAAAACCAATTGCAGCTAATGAATTGGAGGCAAAATCCTTAATAGAGGCCGCTAGTGCAAGTAAATGTCTATTACAAGTTGGTCATATTGAAAGATTTAATCCTGCTTTTAGAGAATTAAGTAAAATAGTAAATAATGAAGAAATTGTTGTTTTAGAAGCAAGGAGACACAGTCCTAATGCAGACAGAGCAAATGATGTATCCGTAGTAATGGATTTAATGATTCATGACATTGATCTTATTTTAGAGCTTGCAAACTCAAAAATACAAAAATTAGCAGCTGTTGGTGGTAGAAATAGCGAAGGATTAATAGAT
>CACMCA010000012.1 GCA_902612005.1 uncultured Prochlorococcus sp.
TACAAAAAGAATATATGAGCGCTTTTAACCAAGTGGTTTTCTTATATGATCAATTAAAAGAAGATTATGAACGACAAGGATTTTCTGATAATTCAGAAGAACTTCTCACAAACTATAAAAATGCTTTTAATATTTTCGAATCAGAATTTGAAATTTAAATTCAATTTTTAATTAACGTTTATAAGGAACGACAGGAATCTCGATATGCGTTCCTTCCTGGAGCTTAGATCTCTTCTCTTTTAAATCTTTTATACATGAAGATATTCGTTTCTGTTTTGTGCAATATCTTTTTATTTGGTA
Source organism: uncultured Prochlorococcus sp. (assembly GCA_902612005.1). GTDB lineage: Bacteria > Cyanobacteriota > Cyanobacteriia > PCC-6307 > Cyanobiaceae > Prochlorococcus_A. The sequence continues at coordinate 301 of CACMCA010000012.1, forward strand.
GTCAGTAAGTGATAATGATTCATTACTATATGAAAAAAAAGCCAATAAAAACATAGAAAAATTTAATATCAATTTCATTTGTTCTCTCCTAACTATTTTCTAATACACTTTAATTTAATTACTTTTTATTATATATATCTATAATTTCTTTTAATTCATCCTTGCTTAACTCTGTTGAAATAAAAACTTCTTGAGCTGTTTTACCCTTTCTTGCGATTGCTTTATATCCATTTATAGTTTTCACTGACAATCTAATTATTAATTTAGATGATCTTCCCCTAGCTCTTGAAATAGCAGCTGGTGTTATTGTCTTGATATTAATGTCCAGTGCTAATTTTTGAAGTATTGGAATTAGACCTTCTATATTTGTACTATGATTTAAAACTAACCTTCCCAATTTAATTTTATAGCTATTATATTGAGAAAATTTTGTTTCTGAGAAATTAACTTTAGCTTTAAAATGATTAAAAAATTTTGAAGTTCTGTTATATTTATAAAAACGATTAAATTCTAATGATCTTTCAAATAGGCTGGGCAGCATTGGCTGCTATTTTTACTTTTTCAATTGCCATGGTTGTTTGGGGAAGAAATGGGGACGGATCCATTGACATATGATTTCATTTTTAACCTATGAAATCTATTTAAGCAAATTTCTTATCTTAATATCGTTTGTTTTACTCATATGCATAACATTAGCTGTAATTTATATATCTTATGTCTCTTGGAAAGATAAAAAAAGATTAAAAAAATAGATATTATTATTTTTAGCCTTTTTTCTTATCCTTAATTCTGAGCTCTTCAATTAATTCTTTTGCTTGTTCCATTTTTGATATGCTGCTTTTATAGATTCCAATATCTTTTTCTGCTTTATTAGCAGATAAGCTTAACTTCTCAAAAATATCAGAGGTCATCTTATTTTTATCTGATTCATTTTTCTCTTTGAAATCTTGTGAGTTTGAAATTAATATATATATTCCTAAGTTCAAAATCCTTGAAGGATAAAGTTTAGAATTACTTTTTTCTATTAATAAATTTAAAGTATCTTTAGATGTTTTATCCTTGAATTCTTTTTGAGACTTTTTAGATATTTCATTAATTTCCTTCTCCTCAAAATTTGTAGAACTGCATAAAGACTCAAAAAGTAGACCCAAGTGTTTTTCAGGTTGATATCCTTTCATTAATTCTTTGAATGTTTCGGTGAGACCGACACAAAAAAGATAATCTTGCGTAAATTCATTTTGATGGTTTAAAAGATTAAGTTCGACAAGCATTTCATCAACTATTCTTTTATATAAACCAGGAATGACGTAAGGAAATTTTTCATGAAATAACTTTTTGCTATCTGAAACAGTCAATTTTTCTTTCAATTTTTTATATGTAAACCTTAATAAGGTTAGCGTATGTTGACTCAATATCGTTAATATCTAATAAACAGATAAATATTATTATGATCCCTTTAGTTTTAGAAGAGTCAGGCGGTAGTGAAAGAGTCTTTGATATTTATTCGAGACTATTAAGAGAGAGAATAATCTTTTTGGGAGAACAAGTTACTAGTGAAACTGCTAATAGAATTGTTGCTCAATTATTGTTCCTCGAGGCTGAGGATCCAGATAAGGACATTTATATGTACATAAATTCACCTGGCGGATCCGTATATGACGGATTGGGTATCTTTGACACAATGCAACATGTAAAGCCTGACATCCATACCGTTTGTGTTGGCTTAGCAGCTAGTATGGGTGCTTTTTTGCTTGCGGCAGGTACTAAAGGTAAAAGAAGCAGCCTTAGACATTCAAGGATAATGATTCATCAACCACTTGGAGGTGCTAGAGGGCAAGCCAGTGATATAAGAATTCAAGCAGATGAAATTTTGTTCTTAAAAGAACGACTTAATACTGAATTATCAGAGAGAACTGGAAAGGATTATGACACTATAAAAGAAGATACTGATAGGGATTTTTATATGTCCCCAAACGAAGCGGTTGAGTACGGTTTAATTGATTTAGTGTTAGATAAAAAACCAGTAAAAGTTTAGCTTAATAATTGAGGAGTTCTATCTTTCTCAGGAATTTTGGTGAATTTGGAAAGAATACTCACAAATTCATCACCATCTAATGTTTCTTTTTCGATTAATAGGTCAACTATCTTATCCATAGCTTCTCTATTTTTGCTGACTATATCGTAAGTTTCTTTATAACATTCCTTGACCATTACTCTTACACTTTCATCTATTTGTTTAGAGATTGAATCAGAAACTTCACTTCTAGTCATTAAATCTCTTCCAACAAATACTTCCTGATTACCACTTTCTAAAGCTATCGGACCTAAATTACTCATTCCAAATCTAGTAACCATTTGGCGGGCCATGGAAGCAACTTGCTGGAAGTCACCTCCCGCACCTGTTGTAATCTCACCTTCTCCAAAAACTACATCTTCAGCAGCTCTTCCCCCCAAAGCACCCATTATCCTTGCTTTTAATTGCGCCCTACTAACAAGGGTTTGTTCATCGTCTGGGGTAAACCAAGTTAATCCTTTGGCTTGACCTCTTGGAATGACAGTCACTTTTTGAACAGGATCATGGGCTTTTACAAGTGAACCTATGAGAGCATGACCAACTTCATGATAAGCAATTAATCTCTTGCTTCTACCATCTGTTAATGGAGAACCTTCCATTCCTGCTACAATCCTATCTACAGAGTCATCAATTTCTGAAATACTTATAGAGTCTTTTCTCCTTCTGGCAGTTAATATAGCAGCCTCGTTTAACAAATTTGCTAAATCTGCTCCAGTAAACCCTGGTGTTCTTCTCGCAATGCTTTCAAGTGTTAAATCCTCTTGAAGTTTCTTGTTTCTAGCATGAACTTCCAATATTGATAATCTGCCCTTGATATCGGGTGCATCTACAGTTACCTGTCTATCAAATCTACCTGGTCTCATTAGCGCCGAGTCTAGAACATCAGGCCTGTTTGTGGCTGCAATTATTATTATGCCACTGTTACCTTCAAAGCCATCCATTTCAGTAAGTAATTGGTTCAGAGTTTGCTCTCTTTCATCATTACCTCCACCAATACCTGCACCTCTTTGCCTTCCGACAGCATCGATTTCATCAATAAAAATTAAACAAGGGCTATTTTCTTTAGCTCTTTTGAAAAGGTCTCTAACTCTACTGGCGCCAACACCAACAAACATTTCAACAAATTCAGAACCGGATAATGAGAAAAATGGAACACCAGCTTCACCTGCAATTGCTTTAGCTAAAAGGGTTTTACCAGTACCAGGAGGTCCTACCAGTAGAACACCTTTGGGAATCCTTGCTCCTACTGAAGTAAATTTTTCTGGTTTTTTCAGAAAAGTGACAACTTCTTGCAAATCCTGTTTAGCTTCATTAACACCCGCAACATCATCGAATACAACACCTGTTTCAGCTTCCATTGCAAATCTTGCCTTTGTTTTTCCGAACTGCATTGCTTGGCCAGGGCCTCCGGGCATTCCATTTGACCTCCTCGCTAACAAAATTAAACCTCCAATTAAGATAGCCGGGAAAAGTAAATTACCTAAAATTCCTAATGCAGGAGGAGCTGTTTTCACTGGATGAACATCAAAACTTATTCCCTCATTTTTTAAAATATTTATAAGTTCTGGTGTTAAGCCGGGAAGATCTACACGCAACCTTTGAACTTTGTTATCTAAATCGGAATCTATTGTCTCTATAACTGCATTTCTGCCTCCCTCAAAAATATCAACAGATGTAACCCTTCCTGAATTAATGTAATCTAAAAATCTGCCGTAACTAACTCTTGCTACCGCTGAATTTCTTGGTGCAACGGTAGTCCCGTTAGATTTAAGTGAATCAACATTGCTTGAAGATAAAAATTGGTAGGAAAGCACTATTACTAAAAGTATAGGTAAAGCCCATAAAATTAATGTTTTAAATTTCTGATTCATTAATTTGTAGAAAGTCAATTCTATTATTCTAGAATGAATCAGTGCATTTCGTTGATATTTTCTTTAACTTTATGTTTATACTAGTCTCTAATGTATCTAATTTTATAATGAAATTTGAGATCAACGATAAGGTAAAGTTGATTGCACCAGTCTCTTACTTGAAGACTTCAGATAATATGCCGATGTTAAGACCACCTGATTTAGTGGCGATTGATGAAATTGGGGAAATCCTTTCAATTAAATCTCCACATACTGTTGAAGTAAAGTTTAGGAGAGGTTCGTTTTTAATTGATATTGATAAGATTGAGAAAAACTAACTTAAAAATTTTTATTCCACCTAGTACAAATTTCTAAGCATATATTTTTATTTCCAGAAATACTCAGAAAAGGTTTTGAAAAATACTTATTTGTTAATTTAAAAATATCTAACGAAGATATTCCCTCTATTTTTGAACTTAAATCGTTCTCAGAAATTGGTGAAATACCATAACTAACTAACTGTATCTTTCTCTGTAAAATTTCATCTAGTGATTGATTTCCTAATAGGAAAGAACCTTTTAGTTTTTCTTTTGCTACAAATATCTCAGAATCAGTCAACGGATTAAAAAGTAAATTTTTCCATAGTGTTGATAAAAGTTCAAACGCAAAAAGTGCTTGCTCATTTGATACGGATAAATAAATTAAAAATGGAGCATTTCCACTCCTGATGGGATAATAAACACCTAAATCGTAAGTGATACCATGTTTTTCTCTAAAAAGTTTAAATAAAGTAGCGCTCATTCCATAAGATAAATATGACTCCAAAACTTTAAGAGTAAAATATTCACTACTTCTTCGCGAACAAGTTTGATCCCCTATCATTATTATTGTTTGATTTGAATCATTACTAATGTAGTCAAATCTATTCGAAGTATTTAAATTATGATTTAAAGGATCTGATTTTTCTTTTAAGATTTTTTTTTCTAATGTTCCAAAATTTTCTCCATTTATTTCAGGATTATTTGAAATTAAAAACTTTTCTCTATTATTAAAATTTTTAAACTCCAGCAAAACATCTTCATAGGTAATCTTTGAGACATCATAAGCATTTCCAATTGTGTTGAAAGCATAAGGATGATTTGAGTAAACAATTTTTCTCCATTTTTCAAAACAGATATTGAATGGATTCTCTTTATCTTTTTTGATGTGATCAATAGAAGATTTTTTTACTTTTTTAAATTCAGTTTCCGAGAGGATTGGCTTATCAATTATTAATTCTAATAAAGGGAATAATTTGCTGAAATGTTCATTTAGGGATTTAATACTTATTGAAATACCATCTTCAAATATTTCTTGATTTAATTCTGCTCCATAGGATTCAATATATTCAGAGAGAGAGAAATTGTTAAAACCTTCACATCCTCTTGTAAGTAATGAACAAAGGATCTTGTTTATCCCTTTTTTGCCAGTACTATCCATATCACTCCCCCCTTTAATCCAAATTGAAGCAGTTGAAAAATTTCTTTTTTTATTATTTAAAAAATATCTTTTTAACATTTACTAGGTGATGCAACTAAAGTAAATTTCTCTCTAAGGATATATTCTGTGATCTCTTTGAAGTTATCCAAGTCATTCCAATATTTTAAATGACTCTCTAAATTATTTATTGAAGATTTTCTCCCCCAAAGAAGTTCATTTCCAAAGAATGAAGAGAGTTGTGTAGATGTCTCTAAATTAAAGATATAATTACTTTTCACAATATTTATTGCTTTTTTTAATTCATCCGAAGCCAAAGCTTTACAATTTGAGATCTCATCTATGGTTTTATTAATTTGCTTTTCTACCAAATAAATATCTTTAGACTCACAACTTGCTTCAATTATAAATAATCCTCCTAATTCTCCAGCATTTACATCTACATATACTGATTCAACAAGATTACTATCTTCTTTTAAAATTTTAACTAATCTGCTGTTTCTTCCAACAGAGAGTATTGATGCTAATATCTCAAGTCCAATGATTTTTTTTTGATCATTTAGGTTTGGGATAAACCAAGCCATAAATATTCTTGAAAACTCTAAATTATCAAAATTAACTGTCTCTCTACCATTCCTAATTTTTAAAGAAGGTTTATTTTTTAGATTTATTAAGTTTGGACTTTCTTTTATGCCAGAAAGATCACTTTTTTCAAAAATTTTATAAATTTCTTCAGAGAGATTCCCAGCAATTGCAATACAAATTTTTTCGGTGGTGTAATGTTTTCTATGAAATTTCTCAAGGTCATTTATCTCTAAGTTTTTAATACTATGTTCAGTTCCAAGAATCGAATTAGCATAATTCGGACTTAGCCAAACCCTTTTCAAAAAATAATTAGATAATCTTTCTTCAGGCTGATCATTTTGTTGTTTTATTTCATCAATAACCACCCCTTTTTCTTTTATAAATTCATCAGGATTAAAATCTGGAGCAACGACAATATTTGTCAAAAGAGCAAGTGATTCTCTAAAGTTAGTTGGTGGAACAAGAACGTGGTAATGTACATCATCATAACCTGTTGAAGCGTTGCTTGATCCGCCAAGTGATTCAATTTTATAATCAAATTCACCTGGCATTATTTTTTTAGATCCTTTAAAAATCATATGCTCTAGAAAATGGGCAGTGCCATTTTTATCAACCTCCTCAAATGAAGAACCTGCTTTGCACCAAATATCAATGCTTATAAGCGGTAATTCTTTATTATCCACAAACACACATTTAGTTTTGCTTGAATGGGTATAGTAGTTAATGTTTCCTACATTCATTTAAAGTCTCTCTTTAAACTCTATTTTGGTACTTTTTAACCTTGTTGTCTGAATCTTTTACTAAAACAAAATTAAAAGACCCTCTTATTTTGGACTTATTGCAAAATATTAGAGATCGCAGGTCCATGCTTGAGAATCTTGAGATTATAAAAGTCGATCCAAATCTTAATAATATAATTTCTAACGAAATAGGTAGAGAACTTTATATAGAAAATGAATTTCACAAGGCAAAAGGATTTAGAAAGTTACATATTGAAGTGGCAGAATTTTCAAAGAATCTTAAGATTTTACACTGCGTATTTTTCCCTGATCCAATGTTTGATATTCCAATTTTTGGGATGGATTTAGTAAAAATAAATGATATTGTTTCTGCTGCAATTGTTGATTTATCACCAGCATCTCAAAATCAAAGTTTTAAATACGAAAAATCTCTCTCTGAGGTTGATAAAAGTTCTTTCACTTCATTGAGAGAAATTCCTAAATGGGGGGGGATTTTTTCTGAAAATGTCTTTTTTGCTTCTTTAAAAAATAAATTTGAAAAACATGATTTTTGCAGAGTTGTTGATCAATACCTCTCTGTTTTGATCAAATTAAGTAAAGAAGCTAAACAAGAATTTAAGGAGGAAATTATCCAAGAGAGAATAGATTATCAAAAAAATTATTGTGTGCAACAAATGAAAAATGAGAAAACTAGCATGGTTCTTCTAAAATATTTTGATGAAAAATGGGTCAATAAATACATAAAAACAGTGCTCTTCGATTTTTAATGAAAATCAAAACATTCAAAAATTTATTTATTTATTTATTATTGTTTACACCATTATCTTTAGGGATGATTTCCTGTTCTAACAATAATAAATCTAATGCAAAATTTAAAGAGGAAATAACTGCAGATATTATTCCGCCTATTACATCTGTTGCCGCATTAGGTCAACTTTCTCCTTCGGGAGAAATTAGGCAATTAGCAGCTCCAATAAGTCAGTTTGGCTCCTCCCCTCGAGTTGTTGAAATCTTAGTCAAAGAAGGAGATTTTGTAAAAAAAGGAGATATCCTAGCAATTTTTGAAAATGGAGAAAAGTTAATTTCTGATCTTGAAAGAAATGAAAATCTGATTAATACTATAAACGATGAAATTGCCCTTAAGAAAGATCAAATTCAAAGGTATGAGTTGGCTTTGAGCAAAGATGCATATTCCTTCGTACAGTTTTCTCAGAGAAAAGATGAATTATTAAAATTGCAAAAGCAGAAAATAAACCTCATTGGAGATCAAAAAAATATCAAGATAGACCTATTTAATTCAAAACTAAGGAGTCCAATTGATGGTTTTATCCTTGGAATAAATACGAGGGTTGGTGAGAGGCCAAAAAATGAAGGGATCTTAGATATTGGTTCTAGTCAAAAAATGGAAGCTTTGATAGAGGTGTATGAATCTGATATCGATAGAGTATTTATCTCTCAGAATGTTGAATTGACCAGTGAGAATGGTGGGTTTCAAAAAAATCTTAAAGGAAAGGTGATTAGGATTAGCCCCCAGGTAAAACAAAGAAAAGTTTTATCTACTGATCCAACAGGTGATGCTGATTCGCGAATTATTGAGGTACTAGTAAAACTAGATCAAGATTCTATAGATATTGTGCAAAATTATGCAGGAATGAAAGTGATTGCAACATTTATCCCCTAATGAGTTTTTCTTTTTTAAAATTCAGAAAAATACCATTAGCTTGGTTGTTATTAACAAGGCAACCATTAAGGCTCGCAGTTGCCATAGCTGGAATAAGTTTTGCAGGGATTTTGATGTTCATGCAATTGGGTTTCAGAGATGGTTTATTTGACACTAGCGTAACTATTCATAAACTTTTAGATGCTGATCTTGTTTTGATAAGTCCTAGATCAAAAAGTTCTATAAGCATGAGTGGATTCCCAAAAAGAAGGCTGATTCAAACTCTGGCAGTAGAAGATGTTGAAAAAACGACTCCCGTCAATCTGAATTATTTACTTTGGAGAAATCCCGAAAATCTTAAAACTAGATCGATACTTGCACTAGGTTTTAATCCTTCCGATTCACTTCTTTTAGATGATGGATTTTCAAGGAAAGCTTATAAATTAAGAAATCCATCAAGAGTTCTTTTTGATAAACTATCTAGACCTGAATTTGGACCAATTGAAGAATGGTTTTTATCAGAAAAAAAAGTTGAGACTGAAGTTGCTGGGAAAAGAGTAATTGTCGAAGGCCTCGTGGAGTTGGGACCATCTTTTGGAGCAGATGGTAATTTGATAACTAGCAGAGAAACCTTCTTACGACTTTTTCCTGCTAATCCTCCTGGAAGTATAGAAATTGGTTTGGTAAAGCTAAAAAAAGGATCCGATCCTGAATTTATTTCAAGAATATTAAATAACTCACTTCCCAATGATGTTCGAGTTCTTACAAAAAATCAATTTATAGAATTCGAGAAGAATTATTGGAAAAATAGTACTGCAATAGGTTTTATATTTAGTCTTGGAGCTTTGATGGGGTTCGTTGTAGGTTGTGTGGTCGTTTATCAAATTCTTTATAGTGACGTTACAGACCACCTCCCAGAGTACGCCACCTTATTGGCGATGGGTTATAGACTTAAGTCCCTTTTCTTTGTAGTTGCTAGAGAGGGTTTTTTATTGGCATTGTTTGGCTATTTACCGGCTTATTTCTCTGGTCAAATCCTTTATTCAGTAATAAGAAGCTCTACTAAACTCCCAATAATAATGGATTCAGATAAAACTATTTTAATTTTCGTTTTAGTTTTAGTTATGTGTATGGGGTCCGCCGCTGTTGCAATGCGTAAATTAGTTGACGCTGATCCTGCCGAAATTTTCTAACAATTGAAGATAAATGGTTAAAGCTAATAAATCAAAAAATAATGTTAAAAATATTAAAACAGTCTCAATAAATAATTTGAGTCACTTTTATGGAAAAAATGAGAATAAAAAACAAGTACTTAATGACGTTAATTTAAATATTGATAAAGGAGAGTTGGTTCTCTTGAAAGGACCTTCTGGATGTGGTAAAACAACTCTTTTAACATTAATTGGTGCCTTGAGAACCTGTCAAAGTGGAGATTTAACTGTATTAAATAATCAGTTAAATGGAGCATCAAGGAAAACTCGTCAGATTCTTAGAAGAAGTATTGGGATGATTTTTCAAGGTCACAATCTTCTGAGATGTTTAACAGCAGAACAAAATGTCCAGATGGGCGCCGATTTAATAAAAGGTTTAACTTATTTGCAAAGACGTGAAATAGCACGGAATTGGTTGTCAGCAGTAGGATTAGAAGAACATCATAAAAAGTTGCCAAATGACTTATCTGGTGGGCAGAAACAGAGAGTAGCGATTGCTCGAGCTTTATCTGCTAACCCAAAACTTTTATTAGCTGATGAGCCTACTTCAGCTTTAGATAGCGTCACAGGAAGAGAAATAGTAACCCTTTTAAGGAAACTAGCAAAAGAGCAAAATTGTTCTGTACTTATGGTGACGCATGATCCAAGAATTTCTGATATGGCTGATAGGATATTAAATATGGAAGATGGTAAAATATATAGTGCTCATAGTGAGCTAATATAATTAAGAATTAAAAATTTTATGTCTAAGAGAAGGAATCTAAAAAAAGAAAAGCAGGAACGTAATAGAGCCTATGCTAGAAAATTCAAAAAAAGGAAATTAAGAACTGATGGAAGACCTGATGGTGGAAACGTTACAGGTACAGCAAATAATGGCGGTGCAGCTGATTAAGGAATATCTTTTATTTTTATCTTTTGGATTTTAATATATTATGCATATTTAAGAGATAATCATGAATGTAAGTATTGTTATACCGACTTACAATAGATTACCTATATTAGAGAAATGTCTATTTGCCCTTGAGAATCAAAAATTAAATGCAAATATCAGTAATTATGAGGTAATAGTTGTTGATGATGGTTCAACTGATGGGACAACCTCTTGGATAAATAAAAATAAAGCTAACCTCCCACACGTTATTCTATTTCAGCAAGAACATGGAGGACCTGCACTTGGAAGAAATCTAGGAGTAATTAAATCAAAATATGAAATTATAATATTTATTGATAGTGATCTTATTGTTTTAGACAATTTTATAAATTGCCACGTAGAAAAATTACTTGGCTCTTGGAGAAAAAATGATAAAAAATGTTTTACCTATGGCTCGGTAGTCAATACATCTAATTTTCTAAATCCTCAGAGTGAAAAACATAAAATAATGGATACTTCTTTTGCATACTTTGCTACTGGGAATGTAGCGATATCAAAAGAATTGATTTTAAGTGTGGGATTATTTGACACTTCTTTTAGTCTTTACGGTTGGGAGGATTTAGAACTTGGAGAAAGATTAAAAAAAATTGGGACAAAATTAATTAAATGCCCAAATGCAGTAGGTTTTCATTGGCATCCGCCATTTAATTGCGAACAAATAGATTCATTAATAGCTCAAGAAAAAGAAAGAGCAAAAATGGCTTTAGTGTTTTATAAGAAACACCCAAATTTAAGGGTTAGATTTATGATTCAATTAACTCCTCTCCATAATTTACTTTGGCAAATACTTTGCTTAGGAGGACTAATCAGTGTTGAAAGAATTATTCCTTTTTTAAGATTCCTAGTAAATATAAGAAGAAATAGACTTGCACTCGAGATACTTAGGATCCCTTTAAATATGATTTACATTAAACAGTTAACCAAATCAAGATAAAAAACTTTTAGAAATACACATCAGTTGCTAGAATATTAAAAATAAATTTCACACATCTGACAGTTTCGGGTGAATTATTAATATTGATTCCCCGTCAGATGGAGGCAAACCCGAAACTCTTTTTAAATTATGGCTGTTGTATCACTATCAGAAATGATGGAAGCTGGTGCTCATTTTGGGCATCAAACTAGACGTTGGAATCCCAAGATGTCTAAGTTTATATATTGTGCGAGAAATGGAGTTCATATTATTGATCTTGTAAAAACAGCATTGTGTATGAACAATGCATATAAATGGACGAGAAACGCTGCAAAAAGCGGAAAGCGTTTCCTGTTTGTCGGTACAAAAAAACAAGCATCAGATGTAGTAGCTCAGGAAGCTACACGTTGTGGAGCTGCATACGTAAATCAAAGATGGCTTGGAGGGATGTTGACTAATTGGACAACAATGAAAGCTAGGATTGAAAGATTAAAGGATTTAGAAAGAATGGAAAGTAGTGGTTCAATAGCAATGAGGCCTAAAAAAGAAGCTGCAGTATTAAGGAGAGAACTTGAAAGATTACAAAAATACTTAGGTGGACTTAAGGGTATGAGAAGATTGCCAGATGTAGTTGTATTGGTTGATCAGAGAAGAGAATCTAATGCAGTATTAGAAGCTAGAAAATTAGATATCTCATTAGTATCAATGTTGGATACAAATTGCGATCCGGATTTGTGTGAAGTTCCAATTCCTTGCAACGATGATGCCGTTAGATCTGTGCAACTTATTTTAGGAAGACTTGCAGATGCCATAAATGAGGGTAGAAAGGGCTCTAATGCCGAAAGAAAAAATTAAAATCCAATTCAAAACTTACTATTCACTATTTTTTATTACTTCAAATGGGAAACATTACAGCAAAACTTGTAAAAGATCTTAGAGACAAAACAGGCGCAGGAATGATGGACTGCAAAAAAGCACTTAACGAAACTGAAGGAAATCTAGATAAAGCTTTGGAATGGTTAAGAAAGAAAGGTATAGCTAGTGCTGAAAAGAAATCGGGAAGAGTAGCGGCCGAAGGGTCAATTGGTAGTTATATACATACTGGATCAAGAGTTGGAGTTTTACTAGAGTTAAATTGTGAAACTGATTTTGTTGCTAGAGGTGATATATTCCAATCTTTGTTGAAGGATGTCTCAATGCAAGTAGCAGCATGTCCAAATGTTGAGTATGTATCAATTGATGAAATACCAGAAGATGTTGTTGAAAAAGAAAAGCAGATTGAAATGGGTAGGGATGATTTATCTGGGAAACCAGAACAAATTAAAGAAAAAATAGTTGAAGGGAGAATAGCAAAAAGACTTAATGAGCTTGTTTTGCTCTCACAACCCTACATTAAAGATAGTTCTCTAACAGTTGAGGATCTTGTTAAACAAGCAGCTGCAAAAATTGGGGAAAATATCAAAGTAAGACGTTTTACCAGATATACATTGGGTGAAGGTATCGAAAAAAATCAGATGGACTTTGCTGAAGAGGTCGCATCAATGCAAACAAACTAGTCACTTGAATGATTTGAATAATTTCAATAATTACATAGATACAGATAAAATTAATTCTCAATTAGAGAGAGCATACATACAAAAAAGAATATTAACTAGAAATATCTATAGGGAATATGAATTTTATCTTAATCTAGTAAGAGATCTACTTTTCACCTCTGTAGAAAAAGGCCTTAATCAAATATATAGTTATCCAACAAATAATGATAATTTCTTAAATGAAAATCAATTTTATGTATCTTTTAAAAAAAAAATAAGTGAACTTATTCATACGAATTTGCCTTTATTTACAGTAGAACAATTAAAAATAAATAAAATCGATAAAAACATAGATAAGAAAATTAATTTGAATAGTTTTGATAGTTATACAAAAAGAAAGGATGACCAAAAAGAAAAATTTCAATATGAAGATGGTTTTCAATTAGAAGAACCCATTCATTTCGATATTAGTAAAGATATTTCAAATACTTCTGAATATTATCAAGTTGATAATTATGAGAAATTACTATCACTTGAACTAGATAATAATGACCAAAATAATTATCTATCAAATAACAATATTATTGAAAATTCAGAAGATGATAAACAACTTATTTCTTCTTTGCTTGAATTAATAGAGGAAGTAAAGTTTGAAAAAACAAGCCATTCTGAAAAAGACAATATCAATCAAATGGATATTTCGCCCAAATATCAGAGTCTTGAAAATTTTGATTTTTTAGACAAGTCACTGGAAAATTTACTATTAAATCTTTCATACAATATTAACCAAGAATTATTTAAGGCCAATCTAATTAAAAAGATAATATCTAGAGATTCCTTTGAGTACTTAGTAGGCAAAAAATTGATGATAAAACACCCATACCCTTTTGTAATTAATTTTGAATTTAACTTAAATCGGTCATCATTAAGCGGCAATAATCTTCCAAGTATTATTTTCTTTAATATATCTACTGTTGAGTTAGAGTTTAAAAATTTAAATCTTTCGATTCAAAGGAATAAAATAAATGAGCTAAAAAATCAATTTCAGCATTTGATTAAAAAAGAGACATACTGGAGGCAAAAAGAAATAACTTTGAATAAGATACGTTGAAAAAATAACTCTTTTTCAAATGTGACTATTAGCGGGAATAATAATAAATTAATTAAAGATTGGATAAGACCTCTTCAAAAGTCCCTAACTATTGAAACTGAAAACAAATTTATCAATACTCTAGGAAGAGAAAAATATTTTAATGATTACTTGCATGAATCATTGAAAAAACTAGATAATTTAAATCTTTCAGACGAATATTTGAGGATTTTTAGTGAATTCTCCAAAAAATATAATGAATATAATAAATTAGATGAAAATCAAAGAAAAAGGTTAATTATAGATACAAGAAAAAATCTTTATAAACTTGGTAAAACTTTAGATATAGAAAGTTCTAATAATTTTTCTAATGAAGTTTTTCTGAATAAAGCTGATTCAAGTTTGTCTTTTGATTCAGATATTTCATTAATAAAAAATGTAGGAAAAGTTTATAAAAATAAGCTTAATGAATTAGGAATATTTCATATAAAAGATCTAATTAATTATTTCCCTCGAACATATTTAGACTATACAAATAGAGTCAAGATAATAAATTTAAAACCAGATAATTTATACACCTGCATCGCAAAGGTTAAAAGATTTTATATTCATAAGAGTAAAAAAAATAGTAATTTATCAATAATGAATATTGTAGTTTCTGATGAAACGTCTTCAATAAAGGTTACAAAATTTTTTTTAGGAAGAAGATTTAGATCTTACTCCTTCTTCACATCTCAAAAATCTTTGTATACTCCCGGAACCAAATTAGCAATTTCCGGTAAAGTTAAATTGACAGAGTATGGCAAAACTTTTATAGATCCCCAGATTGAAATTCTTAAGGATAACAATGATAATTTTAATTTCTCAGGCAAAATATTACCTTTGTATTCATTAGGTGAAACATTATCAAATATGAGTTTTTTAAAACTTATGAAAAAGGTACTAATTTATGCAAAACAATATCCAGAAATTTTAAATAAAAAGCAACTTGATTCATTATCTTTATTATCAAAAGGAGATTCGTTGATTAATATTCATTTTCCACCAACTCAACAGGCACTTATTGAGTCAAAAAAACGTTTGGTTTTTGATGAGTTATTACTACTTCAAATAAAGTTCCTACTTAGAAAAAGAAAGACTAATAAAAATGTAACTTCCCAACAATTACCTCAAAAGAAATCTTTATTAAAAGAATTTTTAAACACTTTTCCTTTTGAATTAACAAAATCTCAAGAAAATGTTTTAAACGAAATTAAGAAAGATTTATCTAACCCCTTACCAATGTCTAGATTACTTCAGGGAGATGTGGGAAGCGGTAAAACCATAATTGCAATAGCTTCTCTTTTACTTGTCATTGAAAAAAACCTGCAAGGTGCATTTATGGTCCCAACAGAAGTATTGGCAGAACAGCATTATAAAAATTTATTAAAATATTTAAACCCGCTTTTAGTTTCTGTTGAACTACTTACTGGGAATACTCCTCAAAAAAAGAGAAAAGAAATTTTCTCTAATTTGAACAATGGATTAGTTGATATCCTCGTAGGTACTCATGCATTATTTGAAGATAAAGTCATCTTTAATGCATTAGGGATGGTAGTTATTGATGAACAACATAGATTTGGTGTTACTCAAAGAAATAGATTACTAAATAAAGGAGAAAATACTAACTTGTTATCAATGACAGCAACACCAATTCCAAGAACTCTTGCGCTTTCTATTTATGGTGATTTAGATGTTAGTCAAATTACAGAACTCCCGCCTGGGAGAGTTCCTATAACAACAAAAATAATTTCAGAAGATGATTTAACTAACTTGTTCAAGATTGTTGAAGATGAGATCAATAAGGGAAAGCAAGCTTATGTGATTTTGCCACTTATAGAAGATTCAGAAAAAATGAATTTAAGCTCCGCAAAGAAAACATTCAAATATTTATCAGAAGAAGTTTTTTTTAACAAAAAAGTTGGATTATTACATGGCAAATTAAGTTCACAAGAAAAGAATGAAGTAATTAATTCTTTTTTAAAGAATGAAATTAATATATTGGTTTCAACCACAGTAATTGAGGTTGGAATTGATGTGCCTAACGCCACAATTATGATTATTTATAATTCGGACAGATTTGGATTGTCCCAGCTACATCAATTAAGAGGGAGAGTTGGTAGAGGACCAACAAAATCTTTTTGTTATCTGGTAACCTCCGACATAAATGGATTAGAAAATAAACGACTTTGTGTTTTGCAAAAATCTAATGATGGCTTTTATATTGCTGAAAAAGACTTGGAGCTTAGAGGACCAGGCCAGATTTTAGGATATAGACAATCCGGATTGCCTGATTTTGTACTGGACAATTTACCTAACAATAAATTTCTTATTGATAAGGCTCGTGAAGAGGCTATTAAGATTGTTAGTGATGATCCTGATTTAAAAGAAAATATAGCTTTAAGGAATATACTTATTGATAATTCTGATAATAAATTCATTCATGATTTCTTAAATTGAAAACTATCATTGTAATTTTTGATATATATGCCACTATAAATCAATTGCAAATTTCAATTGAAAATTTGGAATAAAATACCAATTAAAGATAATGGAGATAAATTAATAGCTATACCTGGCTGCCTAAAGTTTTTAGATCCCCACCCTTACTATCATTTAGGCGCACCTTACAAAGATAAAACTTCTATTTGGAAATTAAGAGAGGAGGTCGTAAATAGATTAGTAAAAGTAAACGATTATTTGATATCAAAGAGTAGTTTTAACCTTTTAATTTATGACAGTTGGCGACCTTTAGAAGTCCAGGAATTTATGTTTAAAAGAGCATTTTTATTAGAGTGTGAAAAATCTGATATTGATATTTCTTTTGAAAATATAAAATCTTATCCATCCATTTTAAAAAAAGTTGAAAAATTTTGGGCATATCCTTCTTATGACACTAGTTGTCCTCCCCCTCATTCAACTGGCGGTGCGTTGGATGTTTGTTTATCAGATAAAGAAGGAAATCTTGTTGAAATGGGAAGCATGGTTGATCAAATGGATGATACTTCAAATCCTTATTTTTATGTAAACATGAAGAATGAAGAAGCAATTATTTGGAATAGTAGAAGAAATTTATTAAGGGAAATTATGTCAAAATTCGGATTTGCTCAACATCCTAGTGAATGGTGGCATTTTAGTTATGGTGATCAATTATGGGCTTGGAAAAATAAAAAAGCAAATGCCCTTTATGGAAAAATTTAAATTCTATTGATTTTTATTTAGTAAATTCATTATATAATTTTCATCTTGAGTATTTATAAAATCTCCGAAATCCAAATCCAAATTTCTCTTCCAATTATGAAATAATGGTTGAAGAGTTTTTTCTAAATCGTTAAGTTCCATTTTTTGTAAAAATGGTTTAGCAAGCCTTTGAAGATTTTTACTTCCCCCCAACCATAATTGGTATTTGTTTTGCCCACTTCCAACAAGTGCTAATTCGGCCATATAAGGCCTTGTACATCCATTCGGACATCCTGTCATTCTGAATAATATTGTTTTTTGTATTTTTAGATCTAATAGTAAATTTTCAATCCTTTTTAATACATCAGGTAATATTCTTTCAGCTTCAGTCATTGCAAGACCACAAAGTGGTAAAGCAGGACAAGCTAAAGCGTGTCTTTGAATTTCATTAATATTTTCTAATTTTTCGTATCCAATTTTTGATAGAGATTTTTGTATTTCACCTTTGTTTTTATTGGCGATATTACAAAGTAAAATATCTTGATTAGGTGTGAGTCTTAAATCTAAATTATATTTTTTAACAATACTTGTGATGGTATTCTTCTTCTCTCCAGATAACCTGCCTGATAATAATGGTAAACCTACGAAATAGCAAGTTTTATTTTGTTTATGCCAACCTAGGTAATCAATAAGAACCTTATCAGGTTCTTTTCTGATTTTTTTAATTTCTTTTTTGAAATACTTATCAGAAAGTATCTTTTTGAACCATTTAATACCTTTTCTATGAAGGAGATATTTCATTCTCGAATTTTTTCTTGATTTTCTATCACCATAATCTCTTTGAATAGCCACAATACTTTGTATCAATTCATAAACATCTGGTTCTTCAACATATCCAAGTGGATCTGCAATTCTGGCAAAGGTCTCTTCATTATTATGTGTGCGCCCCATACCACCTCCAACATAGAAGTTGCAACCTTCTAAGTTTCCATCTTTGGAGGTAAAGGCAACTATTCCTATGTCATTGGTAAGAAGATCAACAGAATTGTCTCCAGGAACCGTAACAGCACATTTGAATTTTCTCGGTAAATAGGTTGAACCATAGAGCGGCTCATCTTTTATCCCACTAAAAACATTATCTTTGAACTGGAGCTTCCTAATTGCTTCAATATCTTTGTCAGGCTTTATGGTGTACTCTAAATCTCCATCAGCCCAAAGCTCTAAAAAAGTGCCTTGGCCAGCCATTGGGGTGAGAAGATCTGCAACTTTTTTTGCCAATCCTCTTGCAATATTATAGTCTGGCGAATCAAATGGAGCCGCTGGGGCCATAACGTTTCTATTTATGTCTCCACATGCAGCTAATGTGGAGCCCATTGAATTTACTATTGTTTGAATTACTTCCTTTAGGTTTTCCTTTCTAATTCCGTGCATTTGAAAGGCTTGTCTTGTAGTGGCCCTAAGTGTTCCATTACCTAGTGTGTCAGATAATTCATTTAATGCTAAAAATAATTCCCCAGGAACTTCACCGCCCGGATTTCTTAACCTGAGCATCATTTGCCAATCTTTACTTTTGCCAGGCCTTCTATTTTCCCTGTTATCTTGTTGATAACTACCATGAAATTTTAATAACTGAACTGCATCATTAGTAAAATGATCGCTTTCATTGACTAATTCGGTAGCAAGTGGTTCTTTAAGAAATTGGCTACTTTTTTTAAAATTTTCAAATTTAGAAACTTCTAGTCCATTTGCCAAACAAACAGTTTCACCCTTGGGGGGTTCTTTTTTCTTTTTTACTTTCTCAACCTTGATCAAAGGACCAAAAAATATATCTTTTTATACATTAGCGAAAAGCTTATTTAACTGGTAGTAAATTATAGTAAGTGAAGTCATATTTTTTTCTTGTCTAAATATTTACTTGAGATAGGGATAGAAGAGATGCCCGCAAAATTTTCTCATTCTGTTCTAGAACAATTTAAATCTCTAATAGAATTTGAATTGGATAAAAAGTTAATCAAATTCAAAAATATTGTTGTCACCTCTACACCAAGGAGGATAGTTCTACTTCTCGAAGGTTTAGTTGATTATGCAGAAGACAAGATAATAGAAAGAAAAGGCCCTAAAGCAAATTTAGCTTATTTAAATGGATGTCCTTCTAATGCTGCTTTAGGATTCGCTAATAGTTTAGATATAGATGTAGCAGAGCTAGAAATAAAAAATACAGAAAAGGGTGATTTTGTATTTGGAAAGAAAATTGAAAAAGGACTATCAACAAAAATTTCTTTGTCTTCGATGATCCCAAAATTAGTAAAGAGTCTTCAAGGTCCTCGATTTATGAAATGGGGGGCTGGGAACATGAAATTTTCGAGACCTATTAGGTGGATTGCCTCTGTATATAATGATGAAATTCTTGATTTTGAATTTGATGAATGTGATCCAAAGATCAAAATAAGTAATAAAACAAAAAGTCATAGGCTAATTAATAAAGTTTTAGAAGTTCAGAATCCTGATAACTTTTTTGAATTATTGAAACGAAATAGAGTAATAGCTATTCGAAAAGAAAGAAAAGAAAAAATTGATAGTTTAATAAATCAGGCATCTAAATCTTTAAATCTGAAACCTGACCTTTCAGAAGGATTACTAAATGAACTAACTGATCTAGTTGAATGGCCAGACTTAATTATTGGCAAATTTAGTGATGAATTTCTTGATCTTCCGGTTGAAGTTCTCTCAACAGTTATGAAAAGTCATCAGAGATACGTTCCTCTTTTATTGAAAAACAAAAGTTTTTCTAAACTAGATTTAAGCTCTGAAAAAAATATTAGTACAACTTTTTGCGTTATTTCAAATGGTCTTGAAGAATCAAATAATAATATTGCCAAAGGTAATGAGAAAGTATTAAGGGCTAGGTTTTCAGATGCAAAGTTTTTCGTAGAAAGTGACAAAAAAGTTGCTTCAATCGAAAGAAATGAAAAGCTTAAATCTGTTTCCTATTTGAAAGGACTTGGAAATATATTTCAGAGGGTAGAAAGGATAGAGGAAGTTACTAAAAAAATTCTTAAATTTTTAAATGATAAGTCTTTAGAAGAAAAAAAAATAATAGAGGCTGCTAAATACTGTAAAAACGACTTATGTAGCGAAATCGTTTTCGAATTCCCTGAGCTGCAGGGAATAATGGGTGGTAAATATCTTAACTATGAGGGATTTAGTGAGGGTGTTTGCTTGGCTGTCGCTGAACATTATTTACCTTCTTTTTATAAAGATGCTTTGCCCTCCACAAAATATGGTGCAATAGTGTCTATAGCAGATAAGGTTGAAACTTTAATAAGTATATTTATTTCCGGTAAACGTCCAAGTGGATCATCTGATCCTTACGCCTTAAGAAGAAATTTGAATGGAGTGATTAAAATAATTTGGGATTATGAACTTGATTTGCCTTTAGATAAATTATTCATCGAACTTATTGATTTTTGGAAAATTGTATTTCCGAATTTAAACTTCTCAAGAGAAAGAGTATTTAATGATTTAAATGAATTTTTAGTACAAAGAATTGTTAGTCATCTAGAAGAAATATCACTAAGTAAAGAATTAATAAAGGCCGTTTGCTCTTCTGATGAATTATCTCAAAAAAGATTAATAAATATTGTTGATCTTAAAAATAGGATTAAATCTATTATGCATTTTAATGAAAAGGATAATTTTGTTGAAATCCAAAAGGTAATTACTAGGGTGAGTAAATTAGCAAATAATAGTGATCTTTCAAGAGACGTTCTCTCAACAAGAAATTATGTAAACACAAAACTTTTTGAAAAAGATTGTGAATTGAAAGTTTTTGTATTTATTGGAGAATTAGAAAAACTTTTTTCGGAAGGTTATTGCAATTATTTGGAACTTCTAAATTTGTTTGAGATTAATGTAAACACTATCGAGGATTTATTTGATAATGAAAAGGGAGTTCTAATAATGTCAGAGGATTTGAAAATAAGAAATAATAGACTTAATTTGTTGAGCTTAATTAGAAATTATTCTCTAAAAATAGCCGACTTTACACTTTTGAACTCTTAACTTTAATGCCACCTTTTATTGAATAATTTTCTAGCATTTTTTCTACTTCTTTATTTTCCCTAACAGCACTATCAACGGGTTTATATTTTAGAGGTGCTAGGGCTTTCCCTCTTAAAATCGAACCAAGTGTAAGCATTGTAATTTTAAGTTGCTGTAATGGTTTCATTGAGACAACTCTTTTGTATAAGTAACTATCAAAAGTAAGTCTTTGTACATCCATGTCATCACACATCTCAACAAAGGCTTCTCTAGCAGAATCATTTCTGTAGAAAATATTTTGAAGGATTTCTAGCACCTTATAAGTTGTGCCATATTTTTTATCCCATTTTTTAAGATAATTTTTTAAATCTTTTTCTGATGGAATTACTTGACCGTTTTTTGATGCTTCAACAATTTCTTCAGCACACATTCTTCCGCTTTTTGCAGCAAAATAAATTCCCTCTCCAGAACTTTTTGTAACATAACCAGCTGCATCACCAACCAATGCCATTCTCCCAACTACTCTTCTTGGCCTTGGATGCTCAGGAATTGGGTGAGCTTCTACCTTTATTACTTCACCATTAACAAGTCTTTTCTTTGCCCTATTTCTTACACCCTCTTGCAGTCCTTTAATTAATGACTGATTCTTTTGCATGGTTCCAGTGCCCACAGCAACATGATCATATTTAGGAAATACCCACCCATAAAAATCAGGAGAAACATCAGTTCCGACATACATTTCAGCAAGATCTTCGTAGTAACTCATTTCTTCTTTAGGCAATTTAATTCTTTCCTGAAATGCTATGGCAACTTTGTAATCTCCTGCATCCATTGCTTTTGCGACTCTGCTATTGGCTCCATCAGCTCCGATCAAAAGGTCAACAGTAAGCTCTTTGAGTTCCCCTTTTTTATCTCCATTCGTAAAATCTGAGTAGGAAAGCTTATACGGCCCTTGATTATTATCACCAGTATCAATAGAAGTAACTAATCCATTTATTAATGTAGCACCGAGATCTGATGCTCTGTTGCGCATAAAGGCATCCATAACTTCTCTTCTACACATCCCAATAAACTCATTATCACTTTCCCCATAAACTCTATCTAAACTTATATCTACCTCTCTATTTGATGGAGATATCATTCTCATATGCCTTACTTTTCTATCAATAATTGACTCAGGCAAATCAAATTCTTCGACCATGCAAAGTGGAATTGCTCCTCCACATGGTTTTGCATTATCTAATTTTCTCTCGAATAGCCAAGTTTCTATTCCAGCTTTAGCAAGTATTTCTGCCGCACATGAACCACTTGGACCTCCACCAATAACAGCTACCCTCAACATATGAAAAAAAAATAATACTGTATATAAAAACTACATCTTTTTTGGTTATAAAAGTGCATTTCTTAAAATAATAGTTAATATCGAAATATCTTTTCCAAATACACTTCTAAATATTGGAACTAAACAAAGATATCGATCAATTTGACATACCTCTTGCCAAAAGAACTTACCTAAATAACCCAAATTCAACATTATTAAAAAAAATATTAATATTTTTTCCATTTCTTTTTCTTATCTTTTCTGTCGCAGGATTGCGATTTATAAGAAATGTAGAATTAATACCTCTTAATAATCTCAAATTTCAGGTTGAAAGAAATCATGATGCCAGAATTCTAGGGCATCTTCCCTATAACGAAACTCCTAGAGAGAAACTAGTTTTAATTGAGCCTAATATTGAAGTCCATATGGATATGCGCGATTCTCTACTAAAGATGAGAGAAGAAGCCAAAAAGGATGGGATATATTTGGTCTTCTTGAGTGGTTATAGATCAATAAATTTGCAAAACGATATCTTTTATTCTTTAAAATCTATTAGAAATCAAGAAGCGGCAGAAAGAGCTAGAGTTTCAGCCCCACCAGGGTATTCTGAACATAGTACGGGTTTCGCAATCGATATTGGTGATGCTACTCAAAGAGAGACAGACTTTGAAACCGACTTCGAAAATACTGACGCGTTCAGGTGGTTAATAAAAAATGCAGCTAAGTTTCACTTTAAGTTATCGTTCAACAAAAATAATAAATATATAGATTACGAACCATGGCATTGGAGATACGAGGGCTCAATTGAAGCTTTAAAAGTTTTTGAAACTTCAAACAGATGACCACAAAATTTAATTGATCAATTAAATTATTGAATATGATTATGTTTTTCAAAGTCCTAAAGAGAAAATTGGCATAATAAGCATTTTTTGAGTTAGCCTTAATAAAATCAAACCACTATTTATATAAATTTTATAAATGTCATCTTCGATAAAAGAAATTAGGAATGTTGCAATTATTGCCCATGTAGATCATGGAAAAACAACCCTTGTGGATGCATTGTTGTCTCAATCAGGAATATTCAGAGACAATGAAGTTATTCCCACATGTGTAATGGATTCAAATGATCTTGAGAGAGAAAGAGGAATTACAATTCTCTCAAAAAATACTGCTGTAAATTATAAAGAAACCAGAATTAATATTATAGATACACCAGGCCATGCAGATTTTGGAGGAGAAGTCGAGAGAGTTTTGGGAATGGTTGATGGTTGTTTGCTTATTGTTGATGCAAACGAAGGACCTATGCCTCAAACAAGATTTGTTTTAAAAAAAGCATTAGAAAAAGGACTTAGGCCTATAGTTTTTGTAAATAAAATTGATAGACCAAGAGTTGTACCAGAAATTGCAATTGATAAGGTTCTTGATTTGTTTTTAGAATTAGGAGCTGATGATGATCAATGTGATTTTCCTTATCTTTTTGGGAGCGGCCTTTCTGGTTTCGCAAAAGAAGAGATGGAATCCAATAGTGACAATATGATGCCTCTTTTTGAAGCTATTATCAGACATGTTCCACCTCCGGTAGGTGATGCAAATAAGCCTCTTCAGCTGCAAATAACTACTTTGGACTATTCTGATTTCTTAGGCAGAATTGTAATTGGTAAAATTCATAATGGAACTATAAAAAATGGTCAACAAGCCAGTTTAATTAAAGAAAATGGAAAAACTATTAAAGGTAAGGTTAGTAAACTACTAGGATTCGAAGGATTACAAAGGATTGATATAAACGAAGCATTCGCAGGAGATATTGTTGCCGTTTCTGGTTTCGATGATGTCAATATTGGTGAGACCATTGCATGTCCCGATTCTCCCCATCCACTTCCATTAATCAAAGTTGATGAACCTACTTTAAATATGACTTTTGTCGTTAACGATTCTCCATTTGCGGGTAAAGAAGGAAAATTTGTTACTAGTAGACAATTAAAAAATAGATTGGAAAGGGAACTTTTAACAAATGTTGCCCTAAGAGTCGAAGAAACTGATTCTCCTGATAGATTCTCAGTTTCAGGTAGAGGAGAATTACATCTAGGTATTTTGATTGAAACTATGAGAAGAGAAGGGTTCGAGTTTCAAATCTCACAACCTCAAGTAATTTTTAGAGAAATTGATAATGTTGAATGTGAGCCAATAGAGACTTTGGTCCTAGATGTTCCTGAAGTATCCGTTGGTTCGTGTATAGAGAGACTTGGATCTCGAAAGGCTGAAATGAAAAACATGCAGACAAGTTCAGATGGGAGAACTCAATTAGAATTTCTCGTCCCATCAAGAGGACTAATTGGATTTCGTGGCGAATTTGTTCGAATAACAAGAGGTGAAGGTATCATGAGTCACTCATTTTATGAATATAAACCTAAAACAGGAGAATTTGAAACCAGGAGAAATGGAGTCCTTATAGCTTTTGAGGAAGGTGTGGCTACATTTTATGCATTAAAGAATGCTGAAGATAGGGGTGTGTATTTTATTAAACCTGGAGTTAAAGTTTATAAGGGAATGATAATTGGAGAAAATAATAGGCCTCAAGATCTTGAGTTGAATATATGTAAAACTAAGCAGTTGACTAATATGAGATCTGCAGGGGCCGAAGAACTTGATACTTTGCAGTCACCTGTTGATATTACCCTTGAAAGAGCACTCGAATATATTGGTCCAGATGAAATGCTAGAGGTAACACCAGATTCAATAAGAATGAGAAAAATAAATAAAAAGAAAAAAAATTGATAACTAGTTTTATGAACGAAGAAAGTACAAAAAGATTTAAAGATTCTCTTTTGAATGCTTTAAATCTTTTTAACAAGCATCAATGGTACGAGGCACATGATGCTTTTGAAGAAATATGGAATTCCGTTGATGGTGACGAAAGACAAGTTATCCAAGGAATTCTACAAGTATCTGTTTCTCAGTTTCACTTAAGCAAAGGTAATTTAAATGGAGCGACTATTTTGCTTGGAGAGGGTTTAGGTAGAATCAAACCTAGAACCAAGACTAATTTAGGCATTGATCTCGAATCCTTCTGCGGATGTTTGGAAGATTTATTGAGGAAATTACAATTTAAAGAGGTATTAAATGAGAACGATAAACCTTTTTTGACACCTCTCTGATGAATATGAGTATATCTTTATCTTCAATTAAATTATTATTTTCTATTTCATTTTTTTTTCAAGAAAACAAGAAAACTAATCAATCCCCAAAAAAATGAACCTAAAGATTCATAATGTATCTCTCTCAATTAAAGGAAGGTTAATTGTAAATGATGTTTCAATTACTGTAAATCCGGGGGAAGTTGTAGGTTTGATGGGACCTAATGGTGCCGGAAAAACTACCACTTTTAATCTTGCAGTTGGGAATATAAAACCTGATAAAGGTGAAATTTTAATGAATGGAAAAAATATAACCAATCTTACTCTTCCAATCAGATCAAGACTTGGGTTGGGTTATTTAACTCAGGAAGCAAGTATATTTAGAGACCTCACTGTTAAGGAAAATATAGATTTGGCTTTGCAAAATTCATCTTATAGTAGAGCGTTAATTAGAAATAGAAGAGAACAATTAATTAATGAATTTAATTTGAATAATTTTGTAGATAATTATGGTTATCAACTTTCGGGAGGAGAGAGGAGGAGGTGTGAAATAGCTAGGGCCCTCACTGTAGGTAGAAAGGGACCTAAATATTTGTTATTAGACGAACCTTTTGCTGGAATAGACCCTCTAGCTGTTAGTGATTTAAAGAAACTTATTCTTAAATTAAGTAGTGATGGAGTAGGGATTCTTATTACAGACCATAATGTGAGGGAAACACTTTTAATTACTAACAAATCATATGTATTAAGTGAAGGAAAAATTTTAGCTAAAGGTACATCAAGTGAATTAGCTGATAATCCAATAGTGAAGAAGTATTATCTTGGAGATAATTTCAAACTTTGAAATCTTTTTGCAAAATAAATTAAAAATTAATTATTAAAGATTTACTCATATAGGAGTGATTTAAATTATTATTTGGTTGTTATGAAATATTAAAACCGAATAAATTTCTTGGATGATACTAGATAATCTTTTTGAAAATTTAATATATGATCCAGTTTCAGTCTTAGGTCTTTTAGTCTTTTATTTTTTATTGGTTAACTTACCCTTGTCTTTAAGTGCAGTTTTCAAAAAAAAGTCTTCTTTTACTGTAAGACTCCTAACAATTTTAGTGAATTTATTAATCTCATTACAATTACTTTTTAGGTGGTCAATTTCTGGACACTTTCCTATTAGTAATTTGTATGAATCTCTTTATTTCCTTGCTTGGGGGATCACAATGGGACAACTATTAATTGAAAGGGAATACCAATCTCCAATAATTCCCTCAATTGCCATACCTATTGAGTTAATGACTGTGGCCTTTGCTTGCTTTGTGTTGCCCGACGATTTGAAATTATCATCGAACTTGGTTCCAGCTTTAAGATCAAGTTGGTTAGTAATGCATGTTAGTGTCGTAATGCTTAGTTATGCGGCATTAATTATAGGTTCTTTACTTTCAGTTTCTGTTTTGTTCATTAATAAAAATAAGTCGCTTCAAATCAGAAGTAGTTCTACGGGTATTGGAGGGTTTAGAACTTCTAATAACTATCCTTTAAATGATTTAGTTGAACCTATTGAATTTTCTCATTCAGAAGAATTAGATACATTAAGTTATCGCTCTATATTAATAGGTTTTGTTCTTTTGACTCTCGGATTGATTTCTGGCGCAGTCTGGGCCAATGAGGCTTGGGGCACATGGTGGAGTTGGGATCCAAAAGAAACATGGGCATTTATCTCATGGTTGTTTTATGCCGCTTATCTACATATAAGAATAAGCAAGGGTTGGCAAGGACGCCGACCAGCATTATTAGCATCTACAGGTTTTGTAGTTGTTTTAGTATGTTATTTAGGAGTTAATTTCTTAGGAATAGGATTACATAGTTATGGCTGGATATTTGGATGATTTTTTAATCACCCAGAATACTTATTGAGGTTCTGAAAGAACATTCCCTTTTTGCGCTTCTTGCGCAACTTTTCTCAAGTCATCACATCCCTCTTTTAATGTAGGGTAAGCAAACATTCCACTACCTGCAATAAAACAATTAGCACCAGCATCGGCACATTGTGAAATAGTCCAATTTGCTTTTATTCCCCCATCAACTTCAATGTCGATATTTAAATTTTTTTCGATAATAAAGTTTCTTATTTCTCTGATTTTATTAAGCATTGTTGGTATGTAAGCTTGTCCACCAAAGCCTGGATTAACTGTCATAACCAAAACATGATCAACCATATCCATAATATTTTTAATCATTTCAAAAGGAGTATGAGGGTTTAATGCAACAGAAGGAGATCCTCCTAGATCTCTTATTCTGCCGAGAACTCTATGCAAATGAATATTTGCTTCGGCATGAGCTATTACTACTCCTGGTTCGCCATTCGCCCCTTTTGTAGCGTTTACATAAGATTCAAGCATGGTTTCACAGTTGTATTGACTTACCATTAATTGAGTCTCAAAAGGGACATTGCAATATTTCCTGCATGCAGAAATCATTTCAGGACCGAATGTAAGATTTGGTACGAAATTCCCATCCATTACATCAAATTGAATTCTATCTACCCCAGCTTCCTCTAGTTCTTTCACACATGCCCCCATATTTGCCCAGTCTGCGGGTAAAACTGAAGGAATTATTTGAATTGGTCTATTAACACCAGCTAAGTTTGTTTGATTTGACTCAGTCATTTAATTTTTAAAATATTTAATAAAGATACTATATTTAGTTGTTTATTCCTAATTTCAAGTCACGGCCTGATAAAGTAACAGCTGTAATGAGTTAAAAAAAGCTTATTAGCATAATAATTCTCATAAAAAAGGCATTTTTTATGAGATCATACTCAAAACCTTTTAGAAAATCCTTAAAATTTAATTGTGAATCAAACTTTAATTCAAGAAATTCTCGAAGTTGTCGAGCAAGCAGCTATTGCCTCAGCAAAACTAACAGGACTTGGTCAAAAAGATGAAGCTGATGCTGCAGCTGTCGAAGCAATGAGATTGCGAATGGGCAAAATTGAAATGAAAGGGAAAATTGTTATTGGAGAAGGTGAAAGAGATGAAGCACCTATGCTTTATATAGGTGAAGAGGTTGGGAGTGGAAATGGGCCTGGGGTTGACTTTGCAGTAGATCCTTGTGAAGGAACTAATCTTTGTGCAAATAATCAAAGAGGTTCTATGGCGGTTTTGGCTGCCTCTGATACGGGTGGTCTTTTCAATGCCCCTGATTTTTACATGAACAAATTAGCAGCTCCTCCTGCTGCGAAAGGTAAAGTAGATATTAGAAATTCGGCTACTGAAAACTTGAAGATACTAAGTGATTGCTTGGGTCTTTCTATTGATGAGCTTACTGTTGTTGTAATGGATAGGACTAGGCATAAAGATTTAATTAAAGAGATTCGAGGATGTGGTGCAAAAGTGCAACCGATTTCTGATGGTGATGTTCAAGCTGCGATTGCATGTGGTTTTGCAGGAACTGGAACACATTGCTTGATGGGGATAGGTGCAGCTCCAGAGGGTGTTATTTCAGCAGCTGCGATGAGAGCTCTAGGCGGACACTTTCAAGGACAACTAGTTTATGATCCAGCAATCGCTCAAACGTCTGAATGGGCTGATTACACAAAAGAAGGAAATATAAAACGTCTAAATGAAATGGGAATAACCGATATAGATAAAATTTATGAAGCTAACGAATTGGCATCAGGAGAAAATGTTGTTTTCGCTGGAAGTGGAATAACTGATGGATTACTATTTGACGGTGTTAAATTTGAAAGGGATTGTGTTAGAACAAGCAGTCTAGTTATTAGTACATTAGATAGCACTGCAAGGTTCACAAATACTGTCCATATAAAAGATGGTGCTAAGAGTATCAGCCTTTAAAAATTCAATTTTGATTTTATGCATATTGTTGTCGTCGGACTGAGTCATCGCACGGCACCTGTTGAAGTGCGTGAGAAGTTAAGTATTCCTGACCAATCCATAACAGAATCATTGAAAGCATTAAAAGCTTTCTCTGATGTATTAGAGGTGTCAATTTTAAGTACTTGCAATAGGCTTGAAATATATGCGCTAGTAAAGGATAAAAATACTGGAATTTCATCTATTAATGAATTCATATCAGAATATTCTGGAATTGTTTTTGAAGATTTAAATCCACATCTTTTTTGCTTAAGACAGGAAGAAGCAGTTTTGCATTTGATGAAAGTCTCGGCAGGACTAGATAGCCTCGTTTTAGGTGAAGGACAAATCCTTTCGCAGGTAAAAAAAATGATGAGATTAGGTCAAGAGAATCAATCTACTGGACCAATTCTTAATAGATTATTAACTCAATCAGTTAGTACAGGTAAAAAAGTAAGATCCGAAACAAATTTAGGAACTGGAGCAGTATCAATAAGTTCAGCTGCGGTAGAACTTGCCCAATTAAAAATTGGACAAGAAAAGGGTTTTGATACTCTTGTAACTTTGGAATCAGAGAATGTTCTTGTAGTTGGTGCTGGACGAATGAGTAGGCTTTTAATAACTCATTTAAAATCAAAAGGATGTCAAAAACTTATCCTTGTAAATAGAAATATTGATAGAGCTATAAATCTTGCTCAAGACTTTCCCGACTTAGAGATTGTTTGTAGAGGTTTAAATGAATTAGATGAAAATATTGCAACATCTTCCCTTGTTTTCACAAGTACTGCTTCTGAAGAGCCAATAATTGATCTCGCTAAAATTGAAAAATTAAATTTGAGTAAAAAACTTAAATTTATTGATATTGGGGTACCGAGAAATATATCTAATGATGTCAAACAACATGAATTTGTAAAATCATTTGATGTGGATGACTTACAAGAGGTCGTTTCAAGAAATCAAGAATTTAGACAAAAAATAGCAAAGGAAGCGGAATCTTTAGTGGAAGAAGAAAGGATTATTTTTCTAGAATGGTGGGCAAGTTTAGAGGCCGTTCCAGTAATTAATAAACTTAGATCAGATTTGGAGTTAATTAGAAAAGAGGAATTGCAAAAAGCACTTAGCAGAATGGGACCAGATTTTTCGGCTCGAGAAAGAAAAGTTGTGGAAGCTCTTACTAAAGGAATAATTAATAAAATACTTCATACGCCTGTGACCAAGTTGCGAAGTCCTCAATCAAGAGAGGAAAGACAAGTTTCTTTAAAAATCGTTGAAAAATTATTTTCTTTGGTAGAAGAGGATAAAAATAACTAATTTTTTCGATTTATATTAAGTTTTTCCAGTGATTTATCGAAATACCTTTGTAAACTGACCATTTGTATTTCTAAATATGCCCACAATCAGTTACTTTAAGTAGTTGTATATCTACCTCTATTAGATTGAATGAAGCGTGTGTTGGCCATAATCCTCGGAGGAGGAAAAGGTTCTAGACTTTACCCTCTAACAAAAATGAGGGCTAAACCTGCTGTCCCATTGGCAGGTAAGTATCGTTTGATAGATATTCCTATTAGTAATTGTATAAATTCAGGCATTGAAAAAATGTACGTATTGACCCAGTTCAATAGTGCATCTCTAAATAGGCATATAGGAAGAACCTATAATTTAAATGGCCCTTTCGGCCAAGGATTCGTGGAGGTCTTAGCCGCGCAACAGACTCCTGATAGTCCGAAGTGGTTTGAAGGTACTGCTGATGCTGTAAGAAAATATCAATGGTTATTTCAAGAATGGGATGTTGATGAATATTTAATATTGTCCGGGGATCAACTTTATAGAATGGACTACAGTTTATTTGTTCAACATCATAGAGATAATGGTGCTGATTTAACTGTTGCAGCTTTGCCAGTTGATGAAGCTCAAGCAGAGGGTTTTGGCCTCATGAGAACAGACGATGTGGGAAATATAAAAGAATTCAGTGAAAAGCCCACTGGAGAGAAGTTAAAGGCAATGGCAGTAGATACTTCAAAATTTGGATTAAGTAAAGAGTCAGCTGCTGAAAAACCATATCTAGCTTCTATGGGTATTTACGTTTTTAGCAGAAATACTCTTTTCGATCTTCTTAATAAATTTCCTAATTATACGGATTTTGGTAAGGACATAATTCCAGAGGCTCTTATTAGAGGTGATACTCTTAAAAGTTATGTATTCGATGATTATTGGGAAGATATCGGAACCATTGGGGCATTCTTTGAGTCAAACCTTGCATTGACTGAGCAACCAAAGCCTCCATTTAGTTTTTATGATGAGAAATTTCCAATTTATACTAGACCTAGATTTCTCCCCCCTTCTAAACTTGTAGATGCTCAAATTACTGATTCAATAGTTTGCGAAGGCACAATCTTGAAGTCATGCAGTATTTTACATTGTGTTTTAGGTGTAAGAAGCAGAATTGAGAGTGATTCAGTTCTTGAGGATACTCTTGTTATGGGTGCCGATTTCTTTGAATCGCCTGAAGAGAGGATTGAATTAAGAAAAGGAGGAGGAACGCCTCTTGGAGTAGGTGAAGGAACTACTGTAAAAAGAGCAATTCTTGATAAGAACACAAGAATTGGAGATAATGTCGTAATCATTAATAAAGATCGAGTAGAAGAAGCAGATAAGCCAGAATTAGGCTTCTATATCAGAAATGGAATTGTTGTAGTAGTTAAAAATGCAACTATTGCAAACGGAACTGTTATTTAAATCTTTTCCATCATTTTTCGCTGACATAAGCATTTTTTTTGAGCAATTTTGTTGAGTTGCGGGCACACTATATTTATTGAGTTTTTTAATTTTTATGTCCAAGGCACATTTTGGTTTAATAGGTCTTGGTGTTATGGGCGAAAATTTAGTTCTTAACGCAGAGAGAAATGGATTTTCTAGTGTAGTTTTTAATAGGACTTACTCAAAAACTGAAGAATTTTTACAAGGTCGTGGACTGGGTAAGAATATAGAAGGAGCTGAAACTCTTCAAGAATTTGTTAACAAGCTAGAGAGACCTAGAAGAATTCTAATGATGGTAAAAGCTGGGCCCGCAACAGATGCTGTCATTGATAATATTTCTGGATATCTCGAGGAAGGAGATTTATTAATAGATGGAGGCAACTCTCAATTTAAAGATACAGAAAGAAGGGTAAATACTCTTGAAAGTAAAAGTTTTGGATATATTGGGATGGGAGTCTCTGGGGGTGCCAAAGGAGCGTTAGAGGGTCCAAGTATGATGCCCGGTGGTACTAAGGCTTCATATGACGCAATAGAGAGCTTATTAACAAAAATGGCTGCTAAAGTTGAAGACGGACCATGTGTTGCATATGTTGGACCGGGAGGCTCAGGTCATTTTGTGAAAACTGTTCATAACGGAATTGAATACGGCATTGAACAAATACTTGCAGAAGCTTATGACCTTATGAAGAGAGTCAAAGGTATGAACGGTCAGCAAATGTCAGAGGTATTTGGTATTTGGAATAATACTGATGAATTAGCTTCCTATCTTGTTGAGATAACAGAGATTTGTCTAAAAACAAAAGATGAGATAACTGGAGATGATGTCGTGGAAAAAATATTAGATAAAGCTGGACAGAAAGGTACAGGGTTATGGACTGTTGTAAGTGCTTTAGAACTGGGGGTATCAGTCCCAACTATTTATGCATCTTT
Organism: uncultured Prochlorococcus sp.; assembly: GCA_902612005.1. Classification (GTDB taxonomy): domain Bacteria; phylum Cyanobacteriota; class Cyanobacteriia; order PCC-6307; family Cyanobiaceae; genus Prochlorococcus_A. Next base: position 33,640 of record CACMCA010000012.1, read on the forward strand.
AAATGCAAGAGTAATGAGTTCTTTAAAAGAGCAACGTAGTGAAATTGAAAAAACTATTCCATCTAAAGAGATAAAGGATTTTGATTTAGGAAATATATCAGATGGAATGAAACCTTTATTTGATGCTGTAGTCCTTGCCACAATAGCTAGCTATGCCCAAGGTATGGACATTTTAAGAGAAGCATCTGCAGTATATAACTATGGTTTGAATATGCCGTCAATTGCTCAAATATGGAAAGGTGGTTGCATAATTAGATCAAAATTATTAAGTAAAATTCAAGATGCTTATAACAAAGATCCTAATCTAAAAAATTTAATTTTTGATGATTGGTTCAATAATGAAATTGCGACAAGATTAGATAACTTGGCTAAAGTTGTATCTTTATCCACAAAAGCTGGTATACCAGTCCCATGTTTATCCAGTACTTTAGATTATTTGAATAGTTATAGAACCAATAGACTTCCTCAGAATCTTGTTCAGGCAATGAGAGACTGTTTTGGCTCTCATACATATGAAAGAATTGATAGGGAAGGTAGTTTTCATACTGAATGGATGAAATGATTGAAAAGGTCAAAAATGGATACACCTTAAATATTTACAAAGACAAGTTAGAACTATCAACAGCGGTTTTTAAGTTTATTGAAAGCCACATTATTCATACTTTAAAAAAGAAAGACAGATTCAAATTTTGTGTAAGTGGAGGTTCAACTCCGAAGTCTGTGTATCAACTTCTTTCTAATAGTGATCTTAGATGGGATATGGTCGATGTCTTTTTAGGAGATGAAAGATGTGTTGATCCAAATTCAGAATTAAGTAACTCGTTAATGTTGAAAAATTCATTGTTAACTAATTTTGGATCTAAAGCTTTTTTTTATGAAATTTTCAATGATTTAAAGGGTGATGATGAAGCTATAAAAAATCAATTTATTTCTAAATTATTTGAAAAATGCGGATCGAACCCCCCAGCCTTTGATTTAACATTATTAGGTCTTGGAGACGATGGTCATACAGCTTCACTATTCCCTTATCAAAAAAATAATAATGTAGATGACTTTGTGATTTTTAATGAAGGTAAAGGATTAAAAAGAATTTCATTAACTCCAAAAGTTCTTTCAGCTTCTTCAAAGATAGTATTTTTAGTTAGTGGAGCTTCTAAAAGAATTGCTCTTGAGAGGTTATTGGATGAAAAAGAGCCACCAGATAGAACACCATCAAAATTAATAAAATCTATTAATCAAATTTCAATATTTTGTGATCAGGAATCAGCAAAAGAATTAGAAATTTAGTTAAAGTCTATTAATAATTTAAATTATTTAATGAGTAAGAAAAAATTTTTATTCCAGAAAAAGGAGTTCGAAGGTTGGAAAACATTAAATGATACTGTTATGGGCGGATCAAGTTCAGCTTTTTGTGAAATTTCAAATTCGGGTTTGATATTAAAGGGTAATATTGTCGAGAAAGCAGGAGGATTTGTTAGTTGTAGATCGTCTATATATAAACCTTCTTTAAATGTATCTGAGTATTCATCCTTTGAATTAAATATTGATGGACAAGGAAGAACTTTTAAATTTGCTGTCGCTTGTGAAGATGATCTCCTAGGATTAACCGAATTTATTCCGGGTGGACTTAGATGGATTAAATCATTCCCAACAAAAAAATTTGGGACAACAAATGTTCAAATTCCTTTTAGTGATTTAAAACCTTCAGTGAGAGCTAATAAAGTACGTTTTCCATTTAAATTCAAGCCATCTAAAATTAAAAGATTGCAACTACTACACTCTAAGTTCGGTGATGATGGATTACTTAATAACGAGTTTAAACAGGGTTCAATAAAAGTTTTAATTAAATCAATAAGTGTTATTTGAAAATCCACCTAAAAATATAGATGGCTTAATAGCTAAGTCAGCAGATTTAACAAATAAACCTTTTGTTCATTCTGTAGTAAAAATAAATGGTGAATACGAATTCGAAGATGAAGATATTGATTTAACAGTTAATATCTTATGTCGAGATAAAGAAGGCAAAAGATTAGAAATTTATGATCTTGAATTAGAACTTTTTAAATCAAATAAAGAGTTGGTTTTAGTAATCTCTAAGCTTAACTTTCCTGATGAACCAATATTATGGTGTGGAGTTAAAACATTATGGATGGATAGTAATAATGGGAAAAAATGCAACTCACCAAAATACAGCGCTAGATTGGAAAATTTAGCAAATAGGATAAAAAGTTTTATTGATTAAGAAAATAAAATTTGAGCTGATTTATAAATCAGTAACAGCTCCTAAACTTGATGTGCTTACGATTTTCGAATATTTTGAAAGAATTCCTCTTTTGTATTTTTGAATGGGTTTAACCCAATCTTTTTTTCTTTTTTCTAATTCTTCGTCTGATAAATCAACTTCAATTAGTTGTTTTACGGCATCTACTGTAATTAAATCACCTTGTTTTATTAGAGCTATATTTCCTCCTACAGCAGCCTCCGGAGCTATGTGACCCACAACAAGACCATAGGTACCTCCGCTAAATCTACCATCGGTAATTAAAGCCACCTTCTCTCCTAACCCTTGACCAACAATCGCAGATGTTGGAGCTAACATCTCTCTCATGCCTGGTCCTCCTACAGGACCTTCGTTTCTAATAACAACAACATCTCCAGCTTTGATATCGTTATTTAATATCGATTTTAAACAATCCTCTTCACTTTCAAAAATCTTTGCGGGACCTGTTAATACAGGGTTTTTTACTCCGCTAATTTTGGCTACAGAACCTTCGCTCGCTAAGTTGCCTTTTAATATCGCTAGATGTCCTTTTTTATAAAGAGGGTCATTTATGTCTCTTATGACATTTTGATTTGTTGGAGCCTTATCTGGAATATTCTGTAAGTATTCTGAGATGGTTTTGCCTTCAATATTTTTGCAATCGCCATGAATTAATCCTGCATTCAAAAGTATTTTCATTACTTGTGGAATCCCACCTGCCTTATGAAGATCCACCGTCACATATTTACCACTCGGTTTAAGGTCACAAATAACGGGTACTTTTTGTCTGATTCTCTCAAAATCATGAATGTTGATATCTATTCCTGCAGTATTCGCTATAGCTAAGATGTGCAATACTGCATTTGTTGATCCGCCAATTGCCATAATTACTGATATTGCATTTTCAAATGCTTTCTTTGTCATTAGGTCTAGAGGTCTTATATCTTTATCTATTGCAGAGACTAATATCTCAGCACTTTTATCTGCACTTAATTCTTTTTCAAGATCTTCAGCAGCCATAGTGGAACTGTGAGGAAGACTTAACCCTAATACTTCAATAACCGCAGACATTGTATTAGCAGTAAACATTCCTCCACAGCTACCAGCACCAGGAATACAATTTTTCTCAACTTGGATTAGCCTTTCTTCATTAATTTTGCCTGATGTTAATTGTCCAACAGCTTCAAATGCACTAACAACAGTAAGATCTTCTCCATGCAATTTCCCAGGTTTTATTGTCCCTCCATAAATGAAAATTGAGGGAATATTCATTCTTGCAATCGCAATCATGGCACCAGGCATATTCTTATCACATCCACCTATAGCAAGTACCCCATCCATACTCTGAGCATTGCATGCTGTTTCAATTGAATCAGCAATAACTTCTCTTGAAACTAGGGAATATTTCATGCCCTCTGTTCCCATAGAAATCCCATCACTTACTGTTATAGTCCCAAACATCTGAGGCATCCCACCTGATCTTTTTATTGACTCTTCAGCTTTTAGAGCTAACTTATTTAAACCCATATTGCAAGGTGTTATGGTGCTGTATCCATTCGCAACTCCAATAATAGGTTTATTAAAATCTTCATCATTAAATCCAACAGCTCTTAACATCGATCTGTTAGGGGATCTTTGCACACCTTGGGTTATTGCAGATGATCTGAGTTTATTCATATTATTTGAGAACCTTTTTTATTCTATTGCCCCAACTCTTCAAGTTGCTTCCTCACATCAGCAATTGCAGAATTAAGTTGCTCAACTTTCTTCTCCAGATTCTCTCCTTCAACTTCATTTATATTTTCATTAGAATCAATCGCTTCTGAGCCGTCTTGAATTCTGGAGGAATACATCATTGCTTTTTGTTTTTTTTCCTCCTTTCTTTTGTCTGCTTCGGATATTAACCACCAAGCTAGACCTGCTGCTCCAATAAAAGCACCGCTTATTAATGATAAAAGATTATTTGAAGACGAATCTCTGTATTCAGACATTGGTAAAATAATTACTCCTATATTCTATATTAGTTCTTATCTTGAAATATAGTACTTAAACGAGATAGAGGATTCCCAATACCCGGTACTAATAATTGTGTTTTTTCGTCTTCCTCATCTATGCAAGAAGTGTAAATTACCTGATTAGGGAGTAATTTCGCAATTTCATTTAACCCTTTATTTGAGCAAATAGCAGTTATTAAAAGAATCCTATTTGAATCAACACCTAATTCCTTTAATTTAATTAAAGTTTCTAATGTTGCTGATTTTGTTGTTATTTGTTCTGAATAAAATATAACTCCTTCATTTGATTTAATAGTTTTAGGAAGTTCTCCTAATGAGAGGGTTGAATTAGGAATTACTTCTTTAGATCCAAACCAAAGAGATAACCCTTCGGGCAACATTGCGAGCACTTTTATTGGATAATCATTATTAATAAAGAATCCATCTGCGTCTCCATTATCAGTATTTACTATTTCTTTTTTATATGGCAGCCAATTGCGTAATGCTTCATATGTAAGCCATTTCCCTAATTGCTCATATCCTGTTGAATACAAAATATTTGGAGTATTTTTTTCTCGTAATATTGAAAGCCAATGTTTTATTAATGGATGAGGAGGAACAATAACCTTTAGTGACATTGCCATATATTTTCCTTTAAGATACTCTTACAAACTTTAAATACTTAAGTTCTAAAATACAGTCTTATTATGATTAAATCAATTGTTTTCCCCTCACTAAAGAATGCATTAATTACTTTGTTATTCGTGGGGATTTTATTTTTTAATTCTGTAAATTCTGCATGGGCTAAAAGACCTCCTGAGATTAGAAACCAGCAAGACCTTAATTTAGAGCCAGATATGCATGGACAAGACTTAAGCGGTAACGAATACGTTAAGTTTGATTTGAATGGGTTTAATTTCAGTGAAAGTAATTTAGAAGGGGCGGTGTTCAATAATAGTAAATTGCAAAACTCAAAGTTTACTGGAGCAAATTTAAGAGATGCACTAGCTTATGCAACAGACTTTACAGATGCTGATCTTTCGGATGTTAATTTTACTAATGCCTTATTAATGGAGAGTAATTTTGAAGGTGCAAAAATAGATGGTGCAGATTTTACTGATGCTGTTCTTAGTCGTACACAACAAAAACAATTATGTGCGATTGCTAATGGCACAAATAGTTCTACAGGAGAGAGTACAGAATATAGTTTAGGTTGTTAATAATCAAGAATGAAAAAAAAAATTCCAGTTATTGTTGTTTCGGGATTTCTTGGTTCAGGTAAAACAACTTTTCTAAGATATTTATTAAAGGAGAGTAATAAAAAATTTGGTTTAATAATTAATGAATTTGGTGATGTTGGCATTGACGGGGATTTAATTAAAAGTTGTGATACATGTGATGAATCTGAAGAAGACTGCGTTATCGAATTAAACAATGGATGTTTATGTTGTACTGTGCAAGATGATTTTGTTCCCTCAATAAAAGCTCTTCTTGAATTTAATCCTCCTATCGAATCAATAATTATCGAAACAAGTGGCTTGGCACTACCAATTCCCTTAATTCAAGCACTTAACTGGCCTGAGATTAGGTCTTCCATCTATCTTGAAGTAGTTGTTGGTATCGTTAATGGAGAATCAATGCTTAATGGTTCACCAATTAATGATTTAAATAAAATAACAAAACAATATAATAATACAGATAGAATTGATCACAACGCCTCTATTGAAGAACTCTTTGAGGAACAACTTGAAGTCTCTGATATCGTTTTAGTCTCTAGATCAGATATCCTAAATGATCATCAGTTTGATGTTGTAAAAAATAAAATCCAGGGAAGTCTAAACTCATCTACACCAGTCCTTAAATCCAAGAATGGCAAAATTGATTTAAATTATATTTTTGATTCTAATTTTAAAAAAGAGACATATAAAGAATTTTTAACTGAAGAACATGACCATAATCATGTAGAGCTTGTATCAGATTCAATTAAATCAAATTATTTCCTTGAAAAAAATGACTTTGAAAAAGAGATGTCAAAAATCTTGGATGAATTAAACATTCTTAGAATAAAAGGGCGTATTTGGATACCAAATAAATCATTGCCTTTACAAATACAAATTGTTGGAAAGAAAATTAATACTTGGTTTGAAGAAGCTCCAGAGAATTGTTGGAGACCAAATGATAATGCTGGGCTTGAATTAGTAATAATTTCCTTTGATGAAAAATCTATAAAAACTTTCAATGGAAAAATTAAAGAGAAATTTAAGATTTTAAGTGAACCAAAAATAGCAATTTGATTTTATAGTTAGCTGTCGGGATACTAACTACAGTAGACAGCCCAAGATGGAAAATTCAAAAATTACTTTAAAACAAATAATTTCTGACGACGTTACATCAATTGATAAAATAAAATGTTCAAAATGTGGAGGGGCAGGAAATTTTAAAACACATGAAAATTCAAGAAGAACTTGTTTAGTTTGTTTTGGTAGAGGCTACATAAATATTTAATAACTCAGACAACCTTAAGGTAAAAATATTTGTTTATTAATCAATAGTTTTTTTTATTAGAATTTAAACTAATCTTCTAATAGAAATTAATTTTTAATTGGACCAATTTACTGTAAAAGTTTTTGTAAGACTAAGACCCTCAGTTTTAGATCCAGCAGGGGAAGCTACTAAATCTGCTTCTATAAAACTTGGAGCCGAAGGAATAAAATCACTACGTATAGGAAAAATGATTGAGGTGAAAATAGAAGGTAATGGTGAAAACGAAGTAAGAGAAAAAATTGATTTATTGTGTGATAGGTTATTCGCAAATACTGTTATTGAAGATTATGAGTATTCACTAGAAAAATTATAAGATGGATAATTTTACTGTAGGAGTTGTTGTCTTCCCTGGTTCTAATTGTGATCGTGATGTTTCATGGGCATTGGAAGGTTGTTTAGACATAAGAACAAAATACTTATGGCATGAGTCTTCAGATTTAAGCGATGTAGATGCAATAGTTTTACCCGGAGGATTTAGCTATGGTGATTATTTAAGATGCGGAGCAATAGCGAGATTCTCTCCATTAATAAATGCTTTGGATGACTTTGTGAAAAGTGGAAGAAGAGTTTTAGGAATTTGTAATGGGTTCCAAATTTTGACAGAATCAGGATTTTTGCCTGGTGCCCTTACTACAAATAAAAATCTTAATTTCATCTGTGATGATGTTGAACTTGATATTGTTTCTTCAAAGGGAGGTTGGTTTAATGATGGAGTTGAAAAACAAACTATTAAGTTACCCATAGCACATGGGGAAGGAAGATATCACTGTGATTCTGATACTTTAAAAAAACTTGTAGATAATGAATTGATATCTTTGAGATATAAAAATAATCCTAATGGATCCTCATTCGATATCGCAGGCATAACTAATGAAAAGGGTAATGTTCTAGGTTTAATGCCTCATCCAGAGCGAGCATGTGACGAGACAATTGGTGGGACTGATGGTCTCTTTACATTAAAATCATTAATATTTAATTAAAAAAAGACCCCCAATTTTGGAGGTCTTTTTTATTTTATTTGGGAAGAAATTAAACAGTAGCTTTTACTTTGGGATCTAATTCACCTTTAGCGTAAAGATCAGCAAAGTAATTGGTGCTGTTTTGCTTGATCTTACTTGCTTGACCTTCGCACCAGAACTGCTTGTATCTATCAAGACAAACTTGCTTCATGTATTTTCTAGCAGGCTTGTTGAAATGTCTTGGGTCAAAGTTTGCTTTATCGGCAAATGCTGCCTCTCTTACCGCGGCAGTGAAAGCAAGTCTGTTATCGGTATCGATGTTGACTTTCCTAACTCCATTTCTTATTCCCTCTTGAATCTCTTCAACAGGAACACCATATGTTTGAGGAATTTCACCACCATATTTGTTAATGATATCCAACCATTCTTGAGGAACTGAACTTGATCCATGCATTACAAGATGGGTGTTTGGAAGTGCTTTATGAATTTCAGCAATTCTGCTTATTGCAAGAACTTCTCCTGTAGGTTTCCTTGTGAATTTATAAGCACCATGACTTGTACCTATAGCAATAGCTAATGCATCAACTTTTGTTTTAGCAACAAAATCTGCAGCTTCTTCAGGATCAGTCAAAAGCATGTCAGTAGAAAGTTCACCTTCAAATCCATGACCATCTTCTGCTTCACCTTTCCCTGTTTCTAATGAACCTAAGCAACCTAATTCTCCTTCAACACTAACTCCAACTGAATGAGCAAAATCTACAACTTTTTTAGTAACTGCAACATTATATTCATAACTAGCAGGTGTTTTTGCATCTGCCTCTAGAGAACCATCCATCATTACTGATGTGAAACCATTTATTGCTGCTGAATAACATGTTGATGGCTCATTACCATGGTCTTGGTGCATTACCACTGGAATATTAGGATATGTTTCTGTAGCAGCA
>CACMCA010000013.1 GCA_902612005.1 uncultured Prochlorococcus sp.
TTAACTAAATATTTATCTGAAGCTGATGTTGCTATATGTACTGCGCAAGTTCTAGGTAAAAAGGCCCCTGTTTTAATAGACGCTCCCATGATTGAAAAAATGAGACCTGGTGCAGTAATTATTGATTTAGCAGTTTCTCAGGGAGGGAACTGCTCAGGAACAAAATCAAATGAAACTATTATCAAAGATGGGGTAAAACTTATAGGAGCGGGCGAATTACCCTCTTCAGTTCCTTATGATGCAAGTTCACTTTATGCTAAGAACTTAACATCTTTGATTACACCATTTATAAAAGATGGTGTAATTGAATTAGATAAAGAGGATGAACTCATTTCTGGATGTTTATTAAGCGATGAAGGAGTTGTTCTTCAAAATAAAGTTTTTGAAAATTGAGGTTTTAAAATTATGTCTTTTATAAGTCTTCTTTGGGTTCTTTTACTTGGTAGTTTATTAGGCCTCGAGTTAATTGGAAAAGTTCCTCCTACCCTTCACACACCTCTAATGAGTGGAGCGAATGCAATTTCAGGAATAACAATGCTTGCAGCCTTAACTTTAATTGTAAAAGCAGAAGGTAACGTACCACTTTTAATCATTGGTTCAGTTTCTCTTGGATTTGCTCTTTTTAACGTTGTAGGCGGTTTCTTTGTAACTGATCGAATGCTCGCGATGTTTAGTCGTAAACCATCAAATAAGAAGTAATTTTTAACATGAATCTACCTGTAATCATTAAATTCGTTATTGACCTTCTAGCAGTACTTTTACTGGCGTTGGGAATAAAAGGGCTGTCAAAGGTAAAGTCAGCAAGGGATGCCAATAGATTAGCTGCATTTGCAATGTCGCTATCAGTAGTGGGATTACTTTCTTATTATTTAGGCACTTCTGGAATTGCTATTCAGGCTTGGATTTGGATAATAATTGGATCAATCATAGGTAGTTTATTCGGAGCAATTCTTGCAAAAAAAGTACCTATGACCTCCATGCCTGAAACAGTTGCATTGTTTAATGGTTGTGGAGGAATGTCATCACTTTTAGTGGCCTTAGGAGTAGCTATTTTTCCTATATCTAGTGGCCAAGAAAATTTTGATTTTTTTAAGTCACTTATTAACGAAGTTTCAATATCTGTTTCTATATTTGTTGGCGCCATAACTTTCACAGGTTCAATTGTGGCGATGGCAAAGTTACAGGGTTGGTTGTCAACTCCTGGATGGACTCAGAGCAAAGTTAGACATTTTGTAAATATTGTTTTTGCAGTTGCTTCCTTGATAGCCTTTTTTGATTTAATAAATGGCAATACAAGTTCTATTTGGCTTTTAGTTATAGTTTCTTCTTTATTAGGTATAGGAGTTACTTTGCCAATTGGTGGAGCGGATATGCCAGTCGTTATATCTTTATTAAATAGCTATTCAGGGATTGCAGCAGCAGCAGCAGGTTTCGTTGTAGATAGTCAGCTTTTGATAGTAGCAGGCGCAATGGTTGGAGCGGCAGGTCTAATACTTACTCAAGTAATGTGCAAGGGTATGAATAGATCATTGGTCTCCGTTCTTTTTGGAGGATCTTTATCTGCACAAAGTACAGCCTCTTCTGGTTCAGGAGAATATACAAATATAACTTCTTGCAGTGTTGAAGAATGCGCATTGACTTTGGAGGCAGCCAACAAGGTAATTATTGTTCCTGGTTATGGTTTAGCAGTAGCTCAAGCTCAACATACTTTAAGGGAAGTGACAAAAAAACTTGAGCAAAGTGGTATTGAAGTTGTTTACGCAATTCATCCTGTAGCAGGGAGGATGCCTGGACATATGAATGTACTTTTAGCAGAAGCAGATGTTCCTTACGAACAACTTAAAGAGATGGACGTTGTAAATCCTGATTTTCCAGCAACGGATGTTGTTTTAGTTTTAGGAGCAAATGATGTGGTTAATCCTCAAGCTAAAAATGATAGCTCTTCTCCTTTATATGGCATGCCAGTTCTTGATGTGCAGGAAGCAAGAACAGTATTTGTAATTAAACGTGGTATGAGTGCAGGTTACTCCGGAATAAAAAATGATTTATTTGATCTGCCAAATACCTCAATGGTCTTTGGTGATGCAAAAAAGGTACTTAATGATTTGATTGGAGAATTAAAGGATCTTGGAGTTGGGGAGAAATAGTAGTATATCTTTTAGTTTTTCAGATTACGTAAAATATAAGCCATTTCGAGAAGTCTTACCTTGGATAGGTGGCGACTTACAAACTTTGAGAGATACTTTTGTTATTGATTTTGATAAACCAATAACAAATAAAAAAATATTCTTTCCGATTAACAAAATTCTTTCTAAAAAATTTGAATGTGATTATCTTTTAGGTTTTTTAGAATTACCTGAAAACTTAAACTCACTTAGGGGTTTTGTAATCGTTACACATGGTTTAGGGGGCTCAACTAAACGGTTTGGTTTAAGAAGAATATCTAGGAAATTAGCAAATAATGGTTTTGGAGTTCTTAAATTAAATCTAAGAGGATCTGGATCAGCTAGATATTTAGCTAAAGGAAATTATTGTGCGAGATGCTCCAGTGATGTTATTTCAGCAATTAATTATTTTAAAAAATTGATTTATTTCGAGTTCAAAGAACTTATGAAAAGGAACAATAATCTTCCAATTTACGGAGTTGGATTATCTTTAGGCGGAACAATTCTTTTAAATGCCTGCCTAGATTACGATGAAAACAAAGGAGAAAAACTTTTAGATGGCCTTGCATGCGTAAGTACCCCTTTAGATTTATCTTCATGCAGTCTCTGTATTGAAAAACCTAGAAATTATATCTACCAAAAATGGTTACTTCACCGCTTAAAAAATCAGTTATGGGACGGATTTAAAGATGAGGGCAAAATTCTTAATAATGAGAAATTAAGAATAAAAATTAGAAATTTAAAAAGTATAAGAGAATTTGATCAGAAATTTACAGCTCCAAGTTGGGGATTTAATTCTTTAGAAGATTATTATATTGAAGCTTCTCCAATATTTAGAATCCAAAACTCAATAAATAAATTACCTCAAATGCTTTTTATTCATGCCAAGGATGATCCCTGGGTTCCATATAAGGATACTTTGAATTTAAAAAAAGAATCTATTGATAAATTCACTATTTTTATAACTGAAAAAGGAGGTCATAATGGTTTTCATTCGATTAATGGCTGCTGGTCAGACGAAGTCGTAAAGAACTGGTTTATGAATATCTAGTACTATTTAAAAATGGTGTTTTTTTGAAAATCCATTTTTCTATTGGCTTACCGTTAATAATATGTGAGGTAAAAATTTCAGAAATTTTTTCTGGAGAAACTTTCTCATACCAAATACCATCAGGCCAAATAAGAAGAATTGGGCCGTTCTTACATACCCTTAAACAGTCAGCTTTTGATCTTAATATATGAACGTTTTTTGTAGAGGTATCATTCTCAAATTTTTTTAAAGTCTTTTTCAGACATTCCCATGTTTTTTGACCTTCATTGCCTTTAAAGCATTTCTGTTTTGTGGGTGTTGCGCATAGTAGAAGATGTTTTTTTATATTCACTTTTATCCAATACTTACGTATTTTTTTCCTTTTTTAATTTCTTGCTCAACAAAAAGTCTGGCCCAATTGTCTACTTCAAGAATATCCTCCAATTCGGGACTCAAATTCAAATTCTCCATATGTGATTCACAAGCTTTACTTATAAATGTTGGAATTTCTTGAAAAGAAATTTTTTCTTTGAGGAATTGTTCAACAGCCATTTCATTAGCAGCATTTAAGACTGCAGGCATAGTCCCAGAAGATTTTCCTGCAGCATAGGCAAGTCCCATGCATGGATATTTAAACTCGTCTGGCTCTTTAAAAGTTAATTTTCCAATTTCACTTAGGTTTAATCTTTTCCAATTTGTTTTAAATCTTTCAGGCCAACTCATCGCATATAAAATGGGTAGTTTCATATCTGGCCAACCTAATTGAGCTAATACTGAAGAATCTTCCATCTCAATCATTGAATGAATAATACTTTGAGGGTGGATAACTATTTCGATATTTTCGTAAGAGGTCCCAAATAAATAATGAGCTTCTATAACTTCTAATCCTTTATTCATAAGAGTTGCAGAATCTACAGTTATTTTTTTCCCCATATCCCAATTAGGATGTGAAGTCGCATCTTCCACTGTGACATGCTTTAAATCCTCAACGGCCCAATCTCTGAAAGCACCACCAGAAGCTGTTAAATGTATAGCCTTTAAACCCTTAGGCATCTCTCCAGTTGAAAAATCTGCATTTTCATAATTAGGTAATCCTTGTAAACATTGAAAGATAGCAGAGTGTTCTGAATCAGCAGGTAAAAGCCTACTATTATTTTTCTTTAATGCAGGAATAACAATTGGTCCTGCCGCAATTAAAGTTTCTTTGTTAGCAAGTGCAATATTTTTCCCCGCATTAATTGCTGACATTGTTGGAATTAAGCCTGCACAGCCTACTATCCCTGTTACTACAGTATCTGCCTTATCCCATGCTGCAACTGCGTTAATCCCCTGCTTTCCACCTAAAACCAAAGGAGTATCATCCAAATCTAAGTTATTAATATTATCTTTTAAATCTTCTATAAGACTTTCATCCTCAAGTGCAACTACCTCTGGTTTATGTATTTTGACTTGTTCAGTTAATAAATTAATATTTCTTCCTGCAGAAAGAGCTACGGCTTTAAACTTATCAGGCTGCTCACTAGCTATTTCGAGAGTTTGAGTCCCTATTGAACCAGTAGAACCGAGCACAGTAATGTATTTCAATTTTCTCTGATATTTCTAATATCTTCCCATTTAAAGGTGTATTTAAAAAACAAAAATTTGAAATTGGTTTTTTTCTTAAAATTTAGACCCTTATCCATGTTGTTATTTCCTTTGATTGATCAATAAGTTCAATACCTTTTTCTTTTAACAAATTCCTGATTTCATCAGCCTTCGCATAATTCTTTTCCATTTTTGCTTTCAATCTTTCATCAATAAGCGATGATATTTCGTCTTCTTTTATTTTACTTTCTTGTACTAAAACCTCTTTTTTAAGACCAAGTACCTCGGTCAACTTTTCAAGAGTTTTAAAATTCTCAAGTAGAAAGAATTTTTCATTTAGGTCTATTTTAAAACCTTTAACCCTTTGAAATTGGTTTAAAAAGTTTTTTAATGGTTTCGCTAAATCGTAAATAATTGCAATAGCACCTGCTGTATTAAGGTCATTACCAAGAGCCTCAGAAAATTTAAGCTTTTTTTGAGATAATTCAAAACTTATTTTCTCTTTATATTCTTCTTCGAGAGATTCATTTTTTTCAATAGATCTAAATGCACCTTTTGTAAGGTCCATAAAAGAAAGGGCTAGATTAATGTTATTCCAAGCTTCTGAAGCACTCCTTAAAGCTTCTTCAGTAAAATCGAGTGGTTTTCTATAATTCACAGTCATTACAAAATATCGCAAAGTCATAGGGCTTATACCTGACTTAATTAGCTCTCTGATAGTTTTAAAATTTTTAAGGGATTTACTCATCTTTTGTCCATTTACATTGACCATCCCGTTGTGTAACCAATAGTTTGCTAGCTTTTTGCCATTGGCTGCTTCTGATTGAGCGATTTCATTCTCATGATGAGGAAAAATCAAATCAGAACCACCTAAATGGATATCAATAGTATCTCCTAATTCATCTTTAACCATCGCCGAACATTCAATATGCCATCCTGGTCTACCTTTACCCCATGGCGAATCAAAAAATGGTTCATCATCTTTGGCTTTTTTCCATAGTGCAAAATCTTGCGGATTTAGTTTTTTACTATTTTCCTCATTAGCCATTCTTCCTTGCTGATTGATATTTTGTTCTTGTATATTTTGATTACTTAGCTTTCCATAATTTTTATTTTTGAAAACAGAATAATAAACATCTCCATCTCTAGAGTATGCATAACCTTTATCCTCAAGGATTGTTATGAAGGAGCAGATATTGCATATATGATTAGTTGCTCTTGGCATACTATCCGGTCGCATTATCCCTAAAGAATCCATATCTTTATGAAATTCAATAATATTCTTTTCAGATACTTCCTTCATTGAACTGCTTTCTTCTTTCGCTCTTTTTAAGATCTTGTCATCAATATCTGTAAAATTTTGAACATACTTTACTTTGAAATCACTGTAAATTAAAAATCTTCTCAATACATCCCAAGCTATATAACTTCTGGCATGACCAAGATGACATAAATCATAAACAGTTACTCCACAACAATAAATTTTTACTACATCATCAATAGGCTTAAAAACCTCAACTCTTTTGCTTAAAGTATTAAAAAGTTTGATCATCTTAAACTAAGTATTTCATACGGTTTATTTTGTCTCCATCCAGTTGTCTCCAATTCCAATATCAACTAAAAGAGGTACATTCAATTTTACACAATCTTCCATAGTCTTCTTTACTAATTTCGTCGTAATTTCCAAAGAATCTGGTTCAACTTCAAACAATAATTCATCATGTACTTGTAAAAGCATTTTTGCCGAAACGTTCATTTCTATGAATTTCTTATTTAGTTGAACCATTGCAATTTTAATAATATCCGCACTTGAACCCTGAATTGGTGCATTAGCCGCGGCTCTTAATGACTGTGCTTCCATGCCAGCCCTTCTTGCAGATTGCAGGTCAATTTCGTAAGGATCTTTCCCTATTAATCTTCCAAGTCCATTTTTATCGAACTTAAATTCTCTTTTTCGACCAAAAATTGTTTTTACATAACCTCTTGATAAGGCAAGCCTTTCTTGGAGTTCAAGAAATTTGAAAATTTTTGAATATCTTTCTTTGTATTTTATAAGGAATTCTTTTGCATCTAGAGTACTTACTCCTGTTGAACGGGCAAACTTTTTTATACCCATACCATAGATAACTCCAAAATTTATTGTTTTCCCAACTCTCCTTTCGTCGGATGATATTTCTTCTTTCTCAAAAATTAATCTTGCAGTCAAAGAATGAATATCATCATTTTTATGAAATGCATTAATTAATATTTCTTCATCCGCTAAGTGAGCAAGTATTCTTAATTCGATCTGAGAATAATCAGCTGATAAAAGTTTCCAATTTTTTTCAGGCAAGAATGCTTTTCTGATTCTCCTACTAAATTCAGTCCTAACCGGAATATTTTGAAGATTAGGATTGCTACTACTGAGTCTTCCAGTTGCTGTAGCAGCTTGATTAAAGTTTGTATGAACCCTTCCTGTCTTTTCGTTAATAAGATTTGGAAGAGCATCAATATAAGTACTAAGTAATTTGCTGAGAGTTCTATGTTTTATTAAATGTTGGATTATTTCATGCTCGTCGACTAATCTCTCAAGAACTACTGCATCTGTACTCCATCCTGTTTTTGTTTTGCGTGATTTCTTTTTATCCAAATTTAATTTTTCAAATAATATCTCACCGAGTTGTTTTGGTGAAGATAGATTAAAATTTTCTTCTGCTAATTCATAAACTTTACTTTCAATATCTTCTAAGGTACTTTTTAGTTCTTTTGAGAGTTTATCTAAATAAGGGATATCGATGGTTATTCCATTCATTTCCATTTGAGACAATACCGGCTCTAAAGGCAGCTCGATTTCTTCAAACAACTTAATTAATTCATCTTTTTCCTTTGAAAATCTTTCTTTAAAAATTTTGACAATCTTAAAAGTTAGAAATACATCATAACCGCAGTAAATACTTGCTTCATTAATATCAACAAATGAAAAGTCTTTATTTTTCCCAACTGTTTCTTTAAATGTAGGGGGCTTAAATCCAAATAATCTAAAACTTATTTCACTTAACCCATGCTTCTCCTTGTTATTAAGAAGGTAGTCTGCTAACAAGGTGTCAAAGGTTACGCCTTTAAGATCAAGTCCATGATTAAAAAATATTTGCCTATCAAATTTAGAATTTTGGAGTGCCTTTTCTTTTTTCGGATCTTCTATCCAAGTTCTTAGTTTTGAGAAAACATCTTCAATTAATAATTGATTTGGTGTCTCTTTTTTTGTTTGATGACCAAGAGGTATATAAAATAAATCATCATTTTCTTCTCCAAGACATAACCCTATCCCAACAAGTTCCGCATCGATTGGATTTAAACTATTGGTCTCTGTATCTAAAGAAACTATCTCATTGGTCTTGTCTAATCTTTGAATTAATTTATCAAGTAATTCGAAATCATTTATAATAGTTACCTTAATTTTAGGGATTTTATTTTCACTATTTTCTAATTCATTTTTACTGGAGACTTTTGGTGGATTCCCCTCCTCTTTAGCCACTTTATTTTTGTCAAAACCACCTTTGCTGAAAGTTGAATTGAAAATATCAATTTGTCTAAGTAGTGTTGATAATTCAAGTTTTTGCAGTGACTCTGAAAGTAGTTGTTGATTTATATTTTTTAATTCATAACCGTTACTTAAAATTAAAGGCACCTCAGTATTTATTTTTGCTAAATCCCTAGAAAGAAAAGCATTATGTTTATCGTTTCTGAGCTTTTCTATAACTGAACCTTTGATGAATCCTTTATATTTTTTATCATTGTTCTGCTGAATCTTGTCCAAAGCCTGATAAATCCCATCAAGAGTGTCGTTCTCTTTTAGTAGATTAATTGCAGTTTTTGGACCTACCCCTTTAATACCCGGAATATTATCAGAACTATCACCAGTTAGGGCTTTAAGATCAACTACTCTTTCTGGCGCAACACCTAATTTTTCTTTTACTCCATTTTCATTCATAAGAGTTGGATTACCACTTTTCGAATATGGACCACCACCCATATAAAGTACATAAATATCTTTTTGATCATCTACTAATTGAAATAAGTCCCTATCTCCAGAAAGAATATTCACGCACCATCCTTTAGAAGAAGCATCATTTGCAATTGTGCCTAAGAGATCATCTGCTTCATAACCGGGAGATTTAAAAATTGGTAAATTAAGGCTTTCTTCTAAAATGATTTCTAGTTGTTCAATATCCTGAAAAAAAACATCTGGTGCTACATCTCTATTGGCCTTATAATTTGGATCTAGTTCATGTCTAAAAGTAGGTTTTTCGGTATCAAACGTAATACAAACACCCTCAGGACTTATATTTTTGCAATTATCCAGAAGGCTTTTTAGAAATCCATAAGTGACACTTGTTGGAAATCCCTCTTTGGTGGTTAAACCTCCATCCATCCCTTTGCTAAATGCATAGAAGCTTCTAAAAGCAAGCGAGTGGCCATCAACTAAAAGTAAAATTGGTTTTTTAGAGTTTTCAGATTTTAAACTCATTTTCTCTTCTTAGCCCAAGGTGGAATATCAATAAAGATTTGCTCCCCAGGTTCTAATCCATCGATTACTGAAGTTTTATTTCCACTACTAGTACCAATTTCGATTTTTTCAAATTTGGGGAAATTGTTTTTATCAACTTTCAAAATTCCTTTTTCACCTTTTTCTGTGACAATAGAAACTGTTGGCACTAGGATTTTTTCTTCATTACCTTCGACTCTAAATTCCAGATCTGCAGTCATTCCAATTTTAATTTCTTCAGAAATATCTTTAAAATTTAAAGTTACTTCGAATGAGGTTACATTATTATCTTTTACAGCTCTTGTAGCTATTTTTTTTACTATGGCACTATATTTTTTTGAGGGATAAGCCTCAATTCTTACTGAGGCTTCTTGACCTATTATTATTCTGCCAATGTCACTCTCAGGAACTTTGGCAACAATTTCTAGACCCTCTGATAGTTCAAAAATAAAGTTTTTGGTTTTAGGGTCTGAACTTAAGTTTGTACTTGGTGTTACATAAGATCCTATCTCCGCATATTTTGCAGTTATCTTTCCTCCATAAGGAGCTTTAATTAGATAGAAACTTTTTTCAGCTTTTGCATCATTAAGTTTGGCGCTACTAATGTTGTAGTTATTTTTATAACTTTCGTAATCTTCTTTGCTTACTGCACCTTCTTGATATAAATATTCTCTTCTTAAAAATTCAGATTTTTGTTTTTTTACATTTAATTCAAGTTCTTCAATTTTATAGATAAAGTCCTCATCATCAAGTGAAGCTAAAACCTGATCTTTTTTTACAAGATCGCCCTCATCTACTTTGATTTCTTTTATTACACCTTGCTTCCGAGGTCCAATATTGCTTGTCCTGGTTGCTTTTACTTCACCACTTGTATTAATTGAATCTGAGAGAATTCCTTTTTCAACCTGAACTACAAAATCAGAAATATCTTTTGACTTATTTTTCTTGAAGGAATTGGTTATAAAAACCAAAAATATAGTTAATGAAAGTAATATAATTCCACTTCTTAGATTTATATTTTTTTTTATTAAATCAAGCATTTTTTTTGAAAATAGTAATTGAGAATATTTGGGAACTAAATAAATAATCAAGACGATTATAATTAACTTATCCAAGATTGGTTAAGTAAATACTATATTACTAGAGAATGTTTTCTTGATAATTTTCAATAAATTTTTTCAAATGTTAAAAGCCGGTATCATTGGATTGCCAAATGTTGGAAAATCAACTTTATTTAATGCACTTGTAGAAAATGCTAAAGCTCAAGCGGCTAATTTCCCCTTTTGTACTATAGAACCTAATAAAGGCATAGTTTCTGTCCCAGATCAAAGGTTACAAGAGCTAGGTAATTTAAGTTCTAGCCAAAATATTATCCCAACAAAAATTGAATTTGTAGATATCGCAGGACTAGTAAAAGGAGCCAGTAAAGGTGAAGGTTTGGGAAATAAATTTTTATCAAATATTAGGGAGGTTGATGCAATAGTTCATGTTGTAAGGTGCTTTGAAGATAGTGATGTAATTCATGTTTCCGGAAAGGTAGATCCCTTGGATGACATTGATATAATTAATCTAGAATTGAATTTAGCTGATTTATCCCAGCTCCAAAAAAGAAGAGAAAGAATTAAAAAACAGGTTAGAACTAGTAAAGAGGCAGCAAAAGAAGATAACTTACTAGAAAAAATTGAAGAAGAGCTACAAAAAGGACTTTCAGTTAGATCAATATCTTTGAGTGAAGAAGAAAATTTAATAATTAAGCAATTAGGCTTCCTTACCGCAAAACCAATTATTTACGCAACAAATTTGAACGAAAATGATTTGGCGAAAGGTAATGATTTCTCATCAAAAGTTAAGAGTTTTGCAAGTAGTGAAAATACAGAATGCATAAAAATATCAGCTCAAGTGGAATCTGAATTAATAGAGTTAGAACCAGAAGATAAAAAAGACTACCTTATGGGTTTAGGAGTGGAAGAAGGGGGATTAAGTTCTTTAATTAGATCAACATATAAATTACTGGGATTAAAAACTTATTTCACTACAGGAGAAAAGGAGACAAAAGCCTGGACTATAAAAAATGGGATGACTGCGCCACAAGCAGCAGGAGTCATTCATACTGATTTTGAAAAAGGATTTATTAGAGCTCAAACCATTTCATATCAAAATTTAATTGATTCTGGTTCAATTGCAAATGCAAAAACTAAAGGTTTATTAAGAAGTGAAGGTAAGGAATATGTTGTAAACGAAGGAGATGTAATGGAGTTCTTATTTAATGTTTAGTTAGTCTTTTAAGGCTTACTTTTTTGCTTTTTGAATTTAAATTCAAAAAATGAAATTAATAAAATTAAGATACATCCTAGGCAACTACCTATAAACCCAAAAACAAGGGTTGTATAGCCATCATCATAGCCATATTGTAATTGTGGTAAGTGAGGAGGTATTGGCATTATTATTTTTCAACAGAATTTTCAATATCTTCCAGTAAATGTTTAGTTGATCTACTAAAACCGTTTGTTTTTAAATAGTTTTGAGCCTCTCTAAATTTTTCAGCCACTCTTTTTGCATAAGGAGTATTCATAGAATTTTGAGTCATGTTAAAAATGCGACTCGCTTTATAATCTGATCTAAGTAAACCCTTGATAAGTATTCAAAAATACAAGAATATAAAAATAGGATTTTTTACTTACTAAAAATTTTTTTGTGAAAAGTCCTTGATTCTCCAAAATAAAGTTTTTTCAAATTAGAAAAATTGACAATGACAAATATATTATTAATTCTTTTTTTTGTACTTTTATTTCTATTATTTTTTTATTCAAGACGAAACAATAAGTCAGCCAAAAAAACAAAAATTAGTCCAACTTATGCACCTTTTTTAAAAGAACAAGAATTTAATCCTGATATAAGTACAGATAATTGGGATTTACACAAACTTAGATTAAATAAATTTAGAAGATCACAGTATAAGGGATTAACTTTTTTTGTAAGTTCAGAAAATAGAATTTACTATCTTTCTGAAGAAGGGGACAAGGTTTATTGCTAACTGGTGAAATAAATTTTATAAATAAGAAAAGCCGATAGAAATTAAAAATATTAATGAAGTATTTTTTTTTGTTATCAGAGAAGTTCTATAAGTTTATCGAATGGGAGTGGAATACTTTAAAAAATCTAAGAAGAACAAAAAGAAAGAATTTTTTTAAAAGAGGATCATTTGCGTTATTTAGTTTATTCTCTATTCTTTTTTTAATATTTTCTCCTCCTATCGCTTTTGGATTGTTATTTGGAGAGGGATTAAAATTTAGTACTTTTTTTATTTGGATATGGATTTTAAATTTGAAGTTTTTTTGAAAATGTATAATTTATTTCCCGAGATTATTTAAAATTAAGAATATAAAAAAATAAACTTATGCCAAAAATATTCAAACAAAATAAGTTCGCTTTGTTGGGAGCAAATATATTAATAATTTTACTTTGGGTAACTATATCTTCCTTTTTGATGAGTTTATTTCAAAGTGAAAATGCCCCATTTTATATATATAAAATTTCTTTTTTAATCAGATTCCTTCCTCCTATTTGGGTTACATGGTTCCTTTGGATAAAAAGAGGTGGTTTAAAAAGATAAATTACAAAAGCATTTTTACGGATTTACTATAAAAACAAATCAGTTAAGATCTGTAAGCTTACTTGAAATTTTCATGTAAGAATTAGGTAATTGAGAGATTGTTTTTAGCTAAGAAACAATCTCTTTTTTTTACAAATATTTTTTCTCATAAAAAAGTGTTTGTCAGTATCCCTATTGACAAACACTCATGACGATCACTTTTAAAAATTAAACAGGCAATCTATTATCAATTTCTACAACTCCAGAATCCATAAGACGGCCGATTTTAATAACTAAAGCCATATCCAGCCTTGAAAATTCAGATTGATGGTTAGTTATCCAATCAAGTTCAGAAAGAGTTATAACTCCTAAAGTGTTTACTTTAAGAAAAAGTAAGCCTAAATTCATTTTAAAAAATTCCTGGGATTATCCATCCGAATAAGCCATAATTTACAACTAATGCAAATAAGCCCATCATTGCCATTCTTCCATTAGTTCTCTCGGCGTTTTGCCAATAAGTTGTTTTTGAATTTTCCATTTTTTGATTTGTAGAAATGTTAAATAGTAGGTTTTTAAACGAAACCAGGAATTATTTGACCAGTTGTTAGATATGCTCCAACAGCAGCAATTAATCCAAGCATTGCGAATCTGCCGTTAAGAGTTTCAGCAACAACCTTTTCTTTTTCGATTGTTTTGACTTTTGTGTTTGTGTTTTTCATTTGATTAGAAGATGAATAGTTTAAATTTTCGTTTTGAAATTGCTTGGTTAAATAAGCAACGAGAATGGCTGTAAAGAATACAATTACAGCTAAAAAACCTGAAAGTGGACTCATTAAAAAATGCCAGGAATAATTTGTCCAGTTGAAACGTAAGCACCTACTAACGCAACAAGGCCAATCATTGCCCAACGACCGTTAACTTTTTCTGCATTTTGTGGGTAGCTGTCGTAAGAAACAGACTCATCTATGTAAGGACGTGTCTCAGTTGGAAACATGTTCTGTCTGCCACCTGATTCAGTAGTAACGTTTGAATTAGCCATTAAAGTTGTGTAATTGTTAATTAATGTAACACTACTATTAACAAATGTAAAGTATTAAGCTGAAATTAAGTTATTTTCAGGATATTTACTACATAATTGTTACAGAAACGTGACATATATATTTAAATAGTTGTATTTTAGGCTTTCTACGCTTTACAGATTGGCTCGAAAACTATTGAGAAATCAATTTTTTGTTTAAGCTCATAGAAATAAAGGCTTTTTCTTGGCAGGATCACTTATCCGTAATTATGAGATACTTCTGTCCATCCTTTTTGGTGTAGTTCGTGCCACTTTTCCCAGGCTGAATCTATGTTGAGTTTTTCAGAGGATTTGTACCCTCCAGGTTCTCCAAGGTGATTTGTGAAGAAAAGATGAGTATGAATTTTTAAATTGTGTTTAGGAGATTTTTTGCATTCTTCGAAAAAGATCATTCTGCTGCCTTCGGGATTTAGTAGACATCCGTTTGGCATGCTAGTGCTACAACCAAATGAGTACTTAGGCTTCATACTTTACCTTTAATTGGCAGGCTGATTATTAATACGTTTGTACTATAAAATATATCCTCCTTGTTTTGCTGTCAATCCTTTTAAGGTTAAGTACTTATTTACTAATAATTATTTTGTTTTTTAATAAAAAAGATAATTTCTTTAGGCTTATGAATTACAGGGAAGATCTAGAAATCAAACTACAAAAAGTAACACTTGCAATGCAGGAAGTTGTAGAGGATATCCATAAAACTGATCCTGAGAAGCAAAGAATAATTTCCAAACTTATTGAATTTAAAGAAGCAATCATTTCAAAGGGAATTGAACTTAATATTGAACTAGAGGCAGCCTAGAAATATTGAACATCTCAGGAATGTTTAACAACTTTTAGAATAGTGTTACTAACAAAGAAGGGTTATTTATCAAATGCAGCCTGGTACTTTTGAATTATTGATTCTAGTATTTATCTTTTTAGGCCTTCAAGCATGGTGGATTATCCCAATAATAATTAAAAATAATAAATTGAATAAGAGAGGTAAGGATCTAAGAGAGGAAATTAAGCAATTAGAAAAGTTATATAAAAAATAAATAAGATTTTTCTCAAAGTTGTTTAATCTACATGAGGATTGAACTTTTATGAAGAACAACTGTAGTGAGATACACCTCCATAGTTAAAATACTTGCTTGGTTTTAGTCGATTATATTTTTGATCTATTTCTGATGTTTTTTCTATATATGGATTGCTAAAGACTTCTTGTAACTCTTTTATTTTTTTGTAATTTCCTTTTTCAGCTTCTTCATATGCGGGAACGACCATCCATTCGCGCCAAGTATAAACTGGATTAAGGGATTTCATTGATGCCGATTTTGCTTTAATATTTCCCTCTTTCTCTAAGACTGATTGCCAGTTTTCAAGCCATACTCCCCACCTATTATTGAGCTCATCATTAATCGGTAAATAGAAACTGTCTTTTAAAGAATCTAAGTTATCAGGTATTTCAGAGAGTTTACGGAACAAAATTGTATAGTCTGCTTTTGAAATGACCATGAGATTAAAAAATTCATTTATTAGAGTTTCGTTGTAATGTTCTAAGCCAAGCTTGCTTGCCCACATTTTCTTCAACTCTTTGTTCATTAATTCAGAAAAGTCTTTTTCGATTTGATCTAACTTTTCTTGATCTTGTTTGCTTTGTGAAAGTAACTGACTAAGAGAGGAACAGAATGTTTTAAAGTTAATTGCCGCAGCAGAAGGTTGGTTGAAAAATGAGAAATGTTCACCTCCACCTGTCCATGGTTGAAATCTTGGATCAAACAATTCACAGAATCCAAAGGGGCCATAATCCAAGGTATAACCTCCAGCAGCACAATTATCACTATTGAAATTACCCTGGCAATAACCAACTCTCATCCAGTTGGCTATAAGTGATATAAGTCTTGATCTGTATAAAGAAGCCAATTTTATTACTTTACTTTCAATTGAAATCTTATTTTCAATTTCATCTTTATAGTTTCTATCAATAAGATGTTGAACTATCATCTTTAGTTCATTGAGGGCCTCATCATGAGCATTATTACGAACTCGTCTTGCAAAAAGTTCAATCTGGCCTACACGTAAAAAAGATGGAGCGACTCTCGTAGTAATTGCCGCTTGATTATCAATCATGATGTCAGGTTCAAAATATTTGGACCCTTTCGAATACCACGGTCTTCTAACTATTTCTGAGCGTGAGACATAAAGTGTTAAAGATCTTGAGGTAGGGATTCCCAAGGAATCCATTAATTCCTGAGCGAGAAATTCTCGTACGCTAGACCTTAATACAGCTCTACCATCTGCTCCACGACAGTAGGGAGTTGGCCCTCCTCCTTTAAGTTGCATTTCCATTCTTTTCCCATTGAATAAACCTTCAAAAATAGAAATAGCTCTGCCATCGCCATAACCATTGCCAGTGCCAAAGGGACATTGTTGGGTATATTCAGTTCCGTAAATTGATAATGCATAACCTGTTGCCCAACCAACAGGACTCATTGGATAATTAGCAACAGAAATATCACCTGAGAAAAAACGACAAAAATTCTTGTCTTTAGTAAGATCTGAGCTCAGCCTTAGTTCTTTAAAAAGTTTGTTGCTATGGGAAATATATTCTGGTTCTGGAATGGCAGTTGGAACAACTGGTACGTAATGACCTGAATATACTGAACGCGGTTTATGATCATTTCCATCTTTTGTTGATTGAGGATCTGCTTTAAGACAATTCATAAAAGAATAGTCAGATAGTTGAGAAAATTCATAAAAATTTTCAGTAAGCTTTTCTTTTAATAAATCAGACTTAGTTGACATTAAATTTGTAATCTATTCTTGATTGCGTTGTAATTTCTTTAAATTCAACACCTAGATATATCTTATATATTTTCTTATAGGAGATGCATTGAATAATTAAAACTAATCTTTATTCAATTATTTTTTTTTGCAAAAAGATTTAAAATCTGAGAAACATCTTATTAATGCTATGACTATTGAAACAACTATTCTAGATTTTCAACTGAGTAATACGTTTGAAAAATATGAATCTCATATGAATGCTGAGGAACAGCAATCAATGTTTAAAGAAATGGGAGATAAACATTTTATATTGGTAAATCATTAGATGATCCTCAAAGGGCAACTGTAATTTTTCAAGGACCAGAAAATGTTCTATACGATATTTTTATGAATCCTGAAACAAAACCTATTGTTGAAGCTTCAGGGCATATTTATGCGGGTACAAAAATAACTCGATGGATTTCTTGAAAAAATAAATTTTTTATGAATTATCAACTTTTAATTGAATCATATTCTTTTGGAACATCACTTTCTGAGCAAGAAATAGAACTTTTAAGTCTGGAGCTTGAAACTCAAATCATGAACATTAATATATCAACAGATTTTGGCTGTTTTAAATCAGCCCCTACCCATATTTGCGAAGGTCTAAATTTAAAAAAAGATACTTATTGGATTATGTGCCTTGCTGAAATATTAGATTTACATAAGCCACCCAAATTTGGGAAAATGAAAAGTGTGGAGGTTTTCGATTTACTTCTTGAAAAAGGACTTGTTATTGGTTAATTATTTTATTATTTGAGTATAAAAAATAATGAAAGGGTTGATTTTTTTTAAAAATTCGTTTCTTTAAAGATATATCATTTTTAGTACTACTCATGGTTATGCCCCAATCTACCTTGGAAAGCTTATTATTTTTTTTGATACTTTCTCTTGTTGCAACTTACATTGTTAATTTAAAGTATTCTTCAAAATTAAAAATACAGAAGTAGTTTTTTATTTATCTTTTTTTCTTTATTCGATTTATTTCCTTGGATCACTCCAAGTCTCTTTGTATAACCAGCTCAAAAAGGTAAGAGTAAGTATATTCCCAAATGCATAAGTTATTCCTAATAATGGGTCGTAAATATTGGCAATAATCGTCGACATTATAAAGATTATTAACCCTGAAACAACCAAATCCTGAATAGGTAAATGGTTAAAATTCACCGAATTTATCATTTGATAATTGTTTTTAATAGATTAAATTAATTATAAAACCAACAAGTACCTTATTTTTTTATAAGGCAATATCATTTAAGATATGAATAATTTTAGGATTGCTAAGACAATTATAGTTTTTTCATCATTATCGTATTTGAGTGTTTCTTTTTTAAGAAATTATAATTCTCCAGAAAATATAGAAAAAAGGTGTATTCTTAAATTTGAAAAAGATTTTAAAAATCATTTGGAAACATCTCATGAAGAATGGAATAAAATTTTAGATTTAGCTGATAACAATTATTTAAAATGTATGGGCATACCTCAGTATTAATCATGGGCGAGGCAAAGAGAAGAAAAAATTTAGGTATTCCGCCTAGAGAAAAAAATGAAGACATAAAGTTGCCCCAACTAGATAAAAAAGCCATACAGCAAAAAGTTAGGTCTACACTATATAAATATCCAATTATCCCTTTTCTTTTTTATGGAGCTGCCATAGTTATCCTAATAGGAGGTTTATTTTATGTTTTCAAATCCTTTAATGTTGCTTAATTATGAGGATTGTGAATTTTGATATTGATGAATCTTTGTAACCATTGTTTAAAAAACTTTTAAAGATATTAAATTATTAAAAATAAATGTGTAATGAATGATGAAAAAATAATAGATGATAATTATTAACGATTGACACCATCTTTAGGTGCTGTAATTTTAGATTAAATTAAAACTATTTATGAAAAAAATAAATAAAAAATATGATGAAATAATTCGTCAAGCGGATAATGCAGTTGGAAGAAAAGAAGTAGTTAGTTTATTAAAAAAAGCTGCAATAATTATGTCTAAATCTGAGGAAAACTTAGCTGCTTGAATTTAAAAACTATTTTATTAGTATAAATAAAACACCATAAAGAATAATTGATGAGGATGCAGCCATAATGATAAATGGTAGTATCATGCCTGAGTTTAACCATCTTAAAAGTCTAATTTTTTTGTTAATTACTCTTGGCATCTTTTCTGAATCCCTTGTTGTAACCTAACAAGTAAATAAATGGTGTAAATGATTAATTAATTTTTTTAAATATCATTCTTCAGCTATTTTGGAATTAAATTTTCTAAAGAAAATTATTTTAATTTCATCCGAATTTTTTATTCTAAGAGAAATTTTTAGGTAATTAATACCTTGTATTCTTCAAATTTCTTATGCAAGATTTAGAAACATTAGATTTCTAAATAATGATTAAAAATTTTAAAGAGGAACCTGAAGAATTTAAAGATTATGATTCAGAACTGTTACTTAAGATTCTAAATAAGACATCACTGGAGAATAAAAAAGGTGATGATAAAGAACTATTTGTAGATGAAAATTGGAAAATTAATTCAAAAAATATGAGTAATATAATTCCTTCAGATAATTCAAATTTGAAAAGAATATTATCAGATATTTTCCCAAATAAAAAAATAGTGATTCAAGATAATAATGATGGGTCGCAAACAATTTTCTTATCCTAATTTAGGAAATATTAAAACCTTATTTATACTATCTACTCAATATTTATTTTTTAGAGAAAAATTTAGTAAAAATTACTCTCGCGGAATTTTTTTAAAGATGTTATCGTTCGATAACGTTCATCCAAGTTTATATCTCTGGACGCATGAAATGGGAGTAGGGAACGGGATTCTCATTAACTGCATAAGACCATGAATAACCTCTTACAAATAAGAGAAAAAATCAAACGAGCCAATAGGCTTTATGAGGCCCAACTTTTGGCTACTAAAAGCGGAGAAGTTACTCCATACAGAAGATCCGTCTTTGAAGAAAGAATCAGTAGAACACAAAAAGAAATGAAATTGAAAGACTCAAAAAATTAAATTCTTTTTTGAAACTGATCTATAAAGGGGGATTTTATCCCTCTTTTTTTATTTTTATAAAAAAACCGTAATTATTAATTTATTTTTTCGATTATCTATTGTTAAAAACAACATAATTTTGATGCTTTTACTATTGATTTAAATTATATAAATGGCAAATTTAATTCAGTAATTAAGAGGTAAATAAATATGTTTAAAGAGAAAAATGAACAAATTAAAACCTCACCCAATAAATCGAATTTAGATCAAGTTTTATGGTTTATAGAAAATTATTTGCCCCAAAAGAAAGATCGAGGTGTTCAAAAAAAATTGTATATGGATAATGTAGAAGCAGAGACTATTAAGATATTTTCTAAATTAGCCTCTCAACGTTCTAAAACATTATTACCAACTACAAAAAATACGACAATCTCTTTTACCTTTGGTAATTGGGCCTTGCCTTACCTGAAATTGCTTAAAAAAGTAGGAATAGCTAAGTAAGAAAATTGTGATCGGCCAGAAGTAGATTTATCCCGCAAATAAAAATAAATAAAGATTAAAAAGTCTCAGAAAGTTCTTTTTGAAATTTAATGAGGAATACTTACTTTACATAAAAAATACAATTGCTAAGTTTAAGATAAGAGATCTATTCATTAATGTTTCTAAATTATCTGCCTAGTGAAATGGTTGAAGTTGTTGGTTTGACAATGATTTTTTCATTTCTAGTTGGAACTATCTTAATTTTGTTATTTACATCAGATCAGGCAAATACAAAGAATCTATATTTAAAGAAGGCTAAATAAATTTTAAATAATTTGTTTATTTATAAATGACATCTGTTTTTAATAAAGTTAACTCGCAGGTGTGGAACATAATTTTTAATATTGATACATAAACAAATTTAAGATTATGGGCGAAGCTAAAAGAAGAGAAGAATTAGGATTGCCACCTAGACAAAAAAATGAATTAAATAAATCTGATAGATACCTTTCATGGCTTCCAATTACTAAATCAAGAATTAAGAAATATCCTTATATGGGTGTAGCAACAATGGCATTAGGAGCGATAATTTTCTTAGTAAGTGGTGGCGCAAATAGTATTAATTAGTTAGATTTTGGCTTAGCTTAGGATGTATCTAAGGTTTTTCTTTTAATATTTTAATGCCAGATATTATTGAGATTATTGAAGCTATACCAAGAACTATCGAGTAAAAAGGTTGCAAATTAATAATGCCAAAATTACCCGTATGCCATTTTATTAACCAAAAAGCATCTACTCCTAATGGTTGAAGAATACTATAAATAGTCCCAGATACAATAGTAATTAGTAAGGGGATTGCTGAAATTGCGGTTATTTTTCTGTGAATTTTTTTTTGATTTGTTTTTAATTTTTTCATCTATTTCCTCAAATGGATATGTAATTCTTTTTCGTTTTTGCATGGCATCCATTTATCTTGGTTCTTATGTATTCCTTCGCAACCAAGTTCTAATGCACTTTTTTCAGCTTCCTCCTCAGAAAGAAATGTACCCCTCATATGTGCAAGAGAATAATTATTGAAATTTAGAGATAAGAAAAATAAAGAAATAAAAAATTTAAAATTTCTAAGAATAATAAGCATTTTAACTTTTGAGGATAGAGTCACAAATACTAGATGGATTCGCTTGCTTAACTATTTTTAGTCTTTTGATAAGTTTGTCTCGATCAATTTGATGTTTTAAATATTTAATACATAAATTTTTTTCCTGATATACCTCTGCTATTGGAGAAATCTTTAAAGCAATAGCAAAAGTACCAATAACTAAAAAAATATTTGTAGCTAGTCGGATGTTTGGTCGAAAATTTGATCTCATTCGTATTCTTTATTCCTGTCAATAACTTCCCTTAAATATATATCTTTTAGCTCGTCATTGTATCCACTTTCTCTCGCAAATTTCTCTAATTCCTTCAACTCTTTTTCTGTCATTAAGCAGATTTGGATATATTGTTTTTCATCTCTTCAATTTGATTGATTAACTCATCTAACCATTCTGTATTATTTTCGGATCTTTTCTGAAAATATTTAATTTTAGGTTGATTTATTTCTAGAGTCTCATAATCTCCACTCATAAATTACTCCTAAATTTATACTCTGCATAATTTATCTAGTGAGATTATGCGCATCAATAGGTTCTATTACTTATTAGACATTTACGATGAGTAACAAGTCGCTTTTTTAATGGTATAAATATCAAGGAATTTAGCTTTTAAAAATATGGCAACTAATGAAGAACTAGAAAAAAGAATTGAGACTTTAGAAAAAGAAGTACAACATCTAAAAGCTGTTCTGCAATATCAAATGAGGAATAAGAAAAAGTGATTCTTTTTGCAGAGCAATTACTGTTGGTAAGATAAGTATTTTCTCTTGGTTGTTTTGGATACCTAATGTCAAACCTAAATATTAAAAATTAGTACATAATTGATAACTTTTGAAAAACTAACCTTAGTCATTGATATTTAGAACATATTTGTTTTTATATATATAAAACTATTCGATATGATTAACTCAATAGCTATTACATTGTTATTATTAGGCTCTTTAGTCGCTTACAAAAGACTCAAAAGAAAGAAACGACAATTTCACGCACCACCTACAAATCAGCTTCCTAGTTGAAGATTAAATTCCGTCTTCGTCTTCTCCAAAAGGATTGTATCTAATATCCCAGATTAGAACTACTGCTATAGATAAAAGCAATAGACCAAAAATAACTTGAGGAGGTGGGAATAACATTAATGAAATATAACAATTATCAATAAGCTTTGCTTATGAAAATTTTAAAGGGTAATCGATATTGTTTGGTTCTAAATGTTTTACGTAACATGCTGTTGTGCAATCTACTCCCTCACTATTGATGCTACAAGAAGTTATACAGTCAAAAAAACTTTCCAAAGCATCTGAATCTTTAATATTTGAATAAATGTCATTTTTCATGTCCAATCTTCAATTCTGAAGCTTATCTAGCAATTAATTTTTAATAATGTCAAATTTTAGGTAAAGTACCTATTCACCCTTTTTTTTTATAAAAAAAGTTGAATCTAGTTTTTTCCTAGCCTTTCTCTAATAGTTTTTTATATTCGTTTCTCGCTTCTTCGATAGATTCAACCCTAGAGTCTTTCATAACTGGCTTACTTGATTGCTTAAAAACGCAACCATAGGAGATTAAAATTGCATTAATCATAGAAGAGTTCTTAGAACTATCTTCAAAAGGTTCAAATATTTTAATCCTCGATCTGGCTTTATTGATTAAAGTAAATTTTTCCATAAAAAAAGGGCGTTAGCTTCGCCGCAATCAAAAGCAGGATAATCCCCATCACCCAGACTTTTTAAAATCTTAGCACTATATATGGTGTTAGTAAGTATTTAAAATTACCTATTGATGGGGTTGTTTGTTTCTGTTTATTTTGTCATTATAGGAGTCCCCATCACCTAGGCTCGTAAGAGTCTTTTTTTTTGTTTTCTTTCCCATAGGGTAATGAGTTTTTAATTAGTGTTTAAAGACTTTTTATTTAATTTTTAAATTCGATAATTAATAATTAAAAAAATAATTTTATTCATGCAAACTTACATCGTACACTGGCAATTTCCAGATCAAGAAAGTCATATGCAAGGGGCCGAGGCTTTTGCAGGTTTTGTTGAAGGAGGATGCGAAGGTGATGAATTTGATGGGTTTAAAGTTCTTAATCGAGTAGTAAATCCTGAGGGAGCTAATGGTTGGGCAATAGTTGAATCTTCAAACCATCAGAACATTTGGAAATGGAGTAGTATTTGGGTCGATAATTTTGGCGTAGAAATTGAAGTTACACCAGTCCTAACTGATAAAGAATTTCTTTCCGTCCATAAAGAAATTTCAGCAGCCTCTTACTAATAGTTAATCTTTTGAGTGTTTGACTGTTGATCTAATATAAAAGGGTAGTACTTGTTTTTTTATGGGAAAATTTTCTTCTGAAGAAATTGAAAGACAATACAATTTAATAAAAATGCTTTTAGCTGAACCTGAAAAGTATAGAGATGCCATATATGCAATAAAGAAGGATATTGCATATATTCCAATAGAGCTTAAAAAAAAACTAGAGGAAGAAAATATCACCTTGTGATTGAAACCTAAATGGCATTCATAATGATCTTTAATTTTTAAAAATTAGTTAATTTCTTTTTTTTGTAAACTAACCAAGAGAGTCTAAATCTCTTCGATGGTGAACTGAATTTCCATCATCTTGTGAAACTTTCTGTTCTCTCATTAAATCTGCAATTGTTGGAAAATCTTTTGCATTATCAAGATCTCTTGCATTTTTATCTTGAATTGCGAATGGTGATCTTTTTAAATTCATAATTAATTACCTCAATATTTTTGTTGGATTCTGATTACAGATCCTGGATTGTCATGTACGTAAGAGTTGAATTCTCTCGCAAGCATTAGGCAATCGTATGCATCGCGTGCATAGAAGCCGACTTCATGTGTATTATTTGATGAATCTTTGTAACTCAACACATATTTATTACAAGATTTTATTGGTGTTGAAGGCATTTAATTTATTTCAGATACCACTAATTTCTAACTAGTCATACTCATCAACCGACTTATAAAAATGTACGGTTTAAAGCACAAACATATACGGATAGAGGACCAGCAATTAAATTTAAAAATGGATATAATAACTAGGTAAGTTTGGATGAAGATAGATAATATTTTCTGGTAATCCTATAGTTCTCTATGAGATAAGAGCTTATTTGGAAAGTAACTTGAAGTTAAATAATTTAGCTTTACTAATTTACCAAATATCTCGCCAAATTAGTCTTTTCGAAATTATAAATATATTTTTCTCCATCATCATCACCATCATCATCATCATTGAAGGAAGAAACTAAAACATAAACTCCTCCAAGTCCCAATAACATAGATAAATATAGAATAGGATCTGTCATTTCTTTATTTTGAACCAATCAAATTAAATTTGAGGAAGCTTTTAAATATCTATATTTTCTTTTAATTATTTAAATAAAAAACTTTCTACCATCAAAAAATTGTTTTTTTTATTTGAGAAAACTGAAAGTAGATCTAAAATAAGGTAAATTTGCTTTTTTTAAAGTGAGTTTTAAAAAGATTTTGAAAAATCAATGTGCGGAAGATTTGAGCTGAAAACTAAATTTGATAAGTTGCCAAAGGTTTTGAAACAAGACTATCCGAGTGGACTTGAATCTAAATACGAGACTCAAAATCTAATAAGACCTAATGATCCTGTACTTGTAATTAAAAACGAAGGAAGGATTAAAACTACTTTTATGACATGGGGCTTTATTTCCCCTTGGGCGAAAGAGCCATTTGATAAAGAGAGACCAAGGCCATTTAATGCAAGATCAGAAACTGTGGAAGAAAAAAAATTGTTTAGTGGAAGCTGGAAACATAAAAGGTGCCTAATACCTGCGAGTGGTTTTTTTGAAAAAAAATATCTTGTTCGAAAAGCGAATCATAAAACTTTTTGGTTGGGAGGAATTTGGAGTAAGTGGACCTCAACAGATGGAGCAGAACTTGAGAGTTGCTTAGTTTTAACAACTGAACCAAATGATTTAATTAAACCTTTACATAGCCGCATGCCCGTAATCGTACCTAATGGATATGAAGAACAATGGACAGGGCAAGTGAAAGATGCAGATGAATTAAAAAGATTATTCCCAATCATGAGGAGTTGGTCATCTGATGGTTGGCTAGTAGAAGATGTAAAGAGAAAAGAAACTGATCAAATGAGTTTATTTTAAATGGAATGCTTACTAATTCCAAGGTTAGATTAATGGCTAAATCTTTTTGGTTGATTAATTCAAATAGGTCAGAAGTTAAAAGATTCATGAAAAACGATAAGAGCATTGATGGGGTTTTTGAGTATATGTTTATAGATACTGGAAAAATAGAAGGAGGATTAGGAAACAAACCTCCAATAATGACAAATACAGTTTCTGTTGAAATAGATTTAGCTAGAGAAATTTATGAAAGATTACTTTCTCAGGGATGGAGGAAGATTGAAAAAGTTTGGTCTTAGAAAGAAAGTTATTAGATCTATACAACAGAAATTATTGATGGAAATAATTTGAAATCCAATAATGGGAGTATTAACTTAAATTGACAGCCGATCTACAATATGGGGAGATTGGTTAATTATTTAGTGCAGATAAAAAAGAATCATCTAAAATGGCTACCAGAATAAATAAATATTTAAGCGAAGTCGGTTATTGTTCTAGAAGAGAAGCAGATAGACTAATTTTAAAAGGAAAGGTAACCATTAATGGCAAAATTCCAGAAATTGGTGCCAAAGTAGAAGAAAGTGATCAAGTAGAAGTTAAAGGTCAAAGAATAGAAAAATCAACAAGACAAAAAAACGTATACTTAGCCTTTAATAAACCTGTGGGAATTGTTTGCACAACAGATAGAAAAGTAGAACCCAATAATGTAATAGATTTCATTAATTATCCTAAAAGAATTTTCCCTATAGGTAGATTAGATAAGCTCAGTGAGGGATTGATTTTTTTAACTAATGATGGGGATATTGTTAATAAAATACTCAGAGCAAGAAATAATCATGAAAAAGAATATATTGTAAAAGTTAATCGTCCAATTAACAGCGATTTTATTCAAAGCATGAGTAGTGGAGTTGAAATATTAGGCACAATAACTAAGAATTGTTTCGTAAAACAATTGGGGGCAAAAAAATTTAAAATAATACTCACTCAAGGTATTAACCGTCAGATTAGAAGAATGTGTGAGGCCTTGGGCTACAGAGTAAAATCATTAAAGCGTGTAAGAATTATGAATATTAAGTTAGATTTGCCAAAAGGAGAATATAGAGAATTTAGCAAAGAAGAACTCTTAGAATTAAATGCTTTACTAGAAAACTCCTCGAAAACTTACGACTAATTAAAAAACAACCAAAATATGAGTTGCTCATTTAAAGAATTGGATATGCTATCCAACCAAATAAGGTGTAGTTAATAATCACGGCCATGAATCCAATCATTGCAAGTCTTCCATTAGTTCTTTCTGCAATAAACCAATAGCTATTTGGCCATTCAAATTTAGTTGAAATAGATACTTGATCTTTTGCCAGTGGAGTCCCTTCAGAAGTATTGTCCTGATCTAGATAATAATTACTATCTGGGTAAAAACTTTCACTTGACATATTTTCTGATTTGAAATCAATCATTTTATTAAAAATTTTAACTTTATATATCTTAAAAACTAAAAAAGCTAAATAGGTTAAAAGGAGCTCAGAATTTTTTATTTATCAAGTAGTTTTTTACCCCACCAATTCAAATAAGTAAAATACAAAACAGGCAAAACAAAAATAAAATCTTAGAAAGTCTAGGTAAAGACCATAAGACCTCACCAAAATTGTAAGGAGTTAATTTTCCTAATTTTTCACTAGGCAAAATCAGGCAATCGCTGAAAAGCAATTCAGGTCTATAGGATTTGAACAAGGGACATAGTGTTCCTAAAGCGCCTGGGAAAAATATTAAATAAATCTAAAAAGAATATCTCCCACAGTGCGAAAAAATCCAAATCTATTTTTTTCTTTTGGAATAAGAAAATTTTTGCAATATTTATCACTATCTCCCACTAGCTTTTCTAATTCCAACTTTGAATCTTTATATCTTTGACTTTTTTTATTACCAAGTTGATATGTACATAAGAATTTCAATCTTTCATTCTTGATTAAAGGTTGTAATTGCTTTACAAGAAAAAAAATTGTAAGGGAGAGACTTATTAAACCTGCAAAAATGAGAATTGAGGAATAAATAGATGAAGAAAAAGAATAATTATTTTTCCTTTTTTCTATTTTTCTAGATTTGGGATAAACTTTTTTTCTTCTTGAAGTTTTTCTTCCCTTAACACTATTTTGAGTTATTCTTTTAGTTCTTTTTTTAAACAAACTTTTTGCGAACACACTCATATATTTCTTTTATCGTTTAGAAGTTGGCAAAACAAGTTAGCAATACATAAAAAGTTTTATAAGGTATTAAAAAATTTCAGAGCTAATGCTTTAGAGAAATATTAATTCATCAAAATTATAAAAATTATTTGTCTTGGGGGAATTGGTTTTGATAGTAAAACTGTTATTCACTTAAACTTTCCTCCAAACTGCTAACAGTTTTCCCTGAAAAACTACTGCATTAAAATCCAATTCGATAGGTTCATATGATGGATTTGCTGCCTCAAGAAAAATTTTTCCATTTCTTTTAAAATAATATTTTAAAGTTGTTCCTAATCCTGGAACCATCGCACTTACTATTGTTCCATTTCTTAATGAGTATGAATCAGTAATTTTCTCCATGAGAACCATGTCGCCATCGGCTATACATGCATCTATCATTGAGTCTCCATTAACTGTGAGAGCAAAAATATTTTTCTTTTTTAAAATTTCAGAAAAATCTAGATTTTCATTTATATCAGAATAAGTTTCTATAAGACCGCCTGCTGCCACAGAGCCCATAATTGGAACACCCCCCAAAACTTCATCAACAATTTGAAGAGTTCTAGCCTTACCCTCTTGCCAGCTAATAAAACCTTTTTGCTGTAAGTGTTTAAGTCTACTTTGGATTGGCGCTGGAGACCTTAAACCCATTGCCTGCATCATTTGTCTTATTGAGGGACTATGATGATAATCTTTCATATAACTTTTAATCCATTCATAAAGCTCCTTCTGAGCATCTGAAAGATTATCGTTTTCAGGATAATTCAAAACCAAAACAAATGTACTCTAATACATTTGTACCTATAACATCAAAGAATTGCAAGTAGGGCGATTAAAACATGCAAGCTAAAAGTGCTTGTTGCGCATGCAATCTATTTTCAGCCTGATCAAAAATTCTACTTTTATCACTTTCGATTACAGCATCAATTATCTCTTTATTTCTATAAGCAGGAAGGCAATGAAGAATAATTGCATCTTTATTAGCTTTATTAACCAAATGATTGTCAATAGTAAAGCCATTGAAATCCTTATCTTTTTCTTCTTTTTTACTTTCTTCACCCATGGAAGACCAGACGTCAGTATATAAAACATTGGCACCTCTTACAGCACTATCAGGATCATGCATGATTTTTAGTAAATTATCATTTTTATAAATTTTGCGTGCTCTCTCGATCAAAGTTGAGTTAGGCTCATAACCCCTAGGGCATGCAACCCTTACTTCAACTCCTAATAAGGCCCCACATAAAATTAGAGAATTAGCAACGTTATTTCCATCCCCTATAAATGTCAAGATTACATTTTTAAAATCTATAAATTCTTCCTTAATAGTTAAAAAATCAGCAAGTGCCTGACATGGATGTTCTAAATCTGTGAGGGCATTAATAACAGGTTTAGTAGACCATTTTGCATATTCTTCTAAATCTGAGTGGTTAAAAGTTCTTATTGCAATTACATCGCAATACCTACTGAGAACTCTTGCTGTATCCTTTATTGGCTCACCTCTACCAATTTGTGAAGTAGTAGGATTTAGATCAATTGTGGTCCCTCCCAGCCTTGACATTGCAACTTGAAAACTTACTCTTGTACGAGTTGAAGACTTGTCAAATATTAACCCCAATACTTTATTTTTATAATCAATATTAATATCATTATTTTTTAAATTTGTTGCGAGATCGATTATATGATTAACTTCTTCGGTTGACATGTCCAAGCTCGAAATAAAGTCTTTTTTTGCAAGCTTGTTGGGTTTAATCATAAATTTCTTAAATAAACATTAATTCTACTATGTAGGCATTTTACTTTCGGCTAAGAGAGTTTTTAGATCTTCCCCTTCTATAACTTCTTCTTGGAGAATTTTTTGGGAAATCGATTCTAAAAGAGGTAAGTTATTCCTCAAAATATTTAATGCAGTTTCGTGTGCATCATCTACTAAATCTCTAACCTCTTTGTCGATTGCTTGGGCAGTAGCATCACTGACAGATCTCCTAGGGTTGTTTCCATTTCCCAAAAACTGTCCCCCACCTTGTTTGTCATAAGCAAGGGGGCCAAGTATATCACTCATTCCGAATGTTCCAACCATTTGCTCTGCTATATCAGTTGCTCTTTGTAAATCATTTGAAGCACCTGTAGTAATCTTCCCAAAAACGACTTCTTCTGCTGATCTACCCCCTAAAAGTGTAGCTATTTGACCTTTTAATTCCTCCTTAGAATTCAAGAACCTTTCTTCAGTTGGCAGTTGAAGAGTATAGCCAAGTGCACTCATGCCTCTAGGGACAATTGAAATCTTTGCAACTTTTGAACCTCCTGGCATAAGATGACCAACTATTGCATGACCAACTTCATGATAAGCAACGACTTTCTTTTCATCATCCTGCAAAACACGACTCTTCTTTTCTAAACCAGCAACAACTCTCTCTATAGCTTCACTCAAGTCTTGTTGTTCTACACTTTTCCTTTTAGCTCTAGCGGCAAGCAAAGCAGCCTCATTTACCATATTTGCTAGATCTGCCCCAGCAAATCCACTAGTGGCTTGAGCAATAGAATCCAAATCTATTGAATCGGATAACTTAACTTTTTTTGTATAAATCTCTAATATAGTTTTTCTACCAGATAAATCTGGTCTATCTACTAAGACCTGCCTGTCAAATCTTCCAGGTCTTAAAAGTGCCGCATCAAGAACCTCGGGCTGGTTCGTAGCAGCAAGTACTATAACTGGCTTATCAGCAGAAGCGAATCCATCCATTTCAGTAAGAAGCTGGTTTAAGGTTTGTTCTCTCTCATCATTACCCCCAACAACACCCATTGATCCTGAACGGCTTTTACCAATAGCATCTAATTCGTCAATAAATATAATGCATGGAGCTTTTTTCTTAGCTTGTTCAAATAAGTCTCTAACTCTTGCTGCACCTGCACCTACAAAAAGCTCAACAAATTCAGAACCTGAAATTATGAAGAAAGGAACTTCTGCTTCACCAGCAACAGCTTTGGAAAGGAGAGTTTTTCCTGTTCCTGGAGGTCCTACAAGAAGAACCCCTTTAGGTATTCGTGCACCGATATCAGTATATCTCTCAGGTTTTTTTAAAAAATCAACTATTTCCGTTAATTCGTCCTTAGCTTCATCAACTCCTGCCACATCTGCAAATGTCACTTTAGATTCATCATCTGGGACATAAACCTTAGCTTTACTCTTAGTAAAACTTAAAGCTCCTTGAGCACCTCCGCCTCCCATACTTCTTCTTGCAAAAAATTGTAAAACAAGAATAAAAATTAGAGGAGGAACAACCCAGCTTAAAATGGTTGAGAAGAAATTAGGTTTTTTTGGAGGGGCAGCAGCGAATTCCACACCTTTACTTTCCAATCTTTGTGGAAGGTCCATATCAAAAATTGGGGTTGTCGCCAATACTGAAGGTGCTCCTTCCTCAGCTCCATTTAACTCGTATCTAATTTGTTCTTGGGTTATATATGCTCTCTTAACTTCCCCATCATTAACCTGATCTATAAATAAAGAGTAAGGCACTCTTGGGATTTGCATATTTTGATTTGGGAAAAGACTACTAAATAAAAGTAGTGCTCCAACTCCTATCAAAATGATATTTACAATTCCAAATCTTCTATTAGGTTGATTATCGTCTTGTCTTATTGGCATAATTGTGGGCAATTTTGAACTTATTATAAACTAAACCAACAGATTCCGTATCTGTAATTTTTTTTGTGGGTAAGAACCGTACGGTAATTTAACCCATTTAAAATTTCTTAAAAATTAATTTTTGAATGTACTCTTAACGCATATATCATCTTCAATCAAACTAAGCTGAGATTCGCTTAATTCAATAATTTCATGCATTTCTCCAAACTCAAAATCCCCAAGGGGATTCATACTATTTTCTCCGCCTAAGATTTTTGGAGCAATAAAAGTTATAATTTCCTGAATACAATTAGATTTGATAGCGGCAGTAGCCAATCGAGGGCCACATTCCCACAAAACTTTATTACATCCCCTTTTAGCGAGTATTTTTGAAATTAACTCTGGATTATCTGATGACACCTTTTCAACTTCAACACACTTTGGAATCCTAGTGAGGTAGTTTTCATTTGCTGTAGAAGAATCATAAATAACTATTGTTTTTGCCTCATTACAATCCCAAAGATTAGATTTTGTTGGCAGGTCTAAACTTTTTGTAAAAACAACTCGCAAAGGCTCAGGATTTTTTAAACCTCTTGTAGTCAAAAGGGGATTATCTCTTCTTAATGTGTTTCCACCAATGATTATTGCATCAAATTCTGCTCTAAAAGAGTGTACTAATGCCCTTGATTCTTCATTGGTAATCCATTTACTTTTTCCATTTTTTAAAGCTATTCTTCCATCCATACTCATTGCCCATTTAAAAACACCAAATGCTTTTTTAGTAATATTCCTATGAATGAAAGCCTTATTTAAATCTAAGGATTCCTTTTTACATAATCCTAAGTGAACTTGTATTCCAGCTTCTTCTAGCAGCTTAATACCTTTACCAGCGACTCTTACATCAGGGTCTTTAATAGATATAAAAGCCTTTTTTATCCCTGAGGCTATCACCTTATCTACGCATGGAGGGGTTCTACCTTGGTGACAGCAAGGTTCAAGATTTACATAAATTGAACCACCTTTAGCATCTTTTTTTAAATTATTAAAAGCCATCGCTTCAGCATGGGGCATGCCAGCCTTGAAATGAAATCCTTCTGCTATAAGCTTTCCATTCTTATCAATTATCACTGCTCCCACCCTAGGGTTAGGACTCGTTGTATTTTTGCCTAAAGAGGCCAAAAAAATCGCTCTTTTCATCCATTTTGCATGGCTTACATTTTTTTCAGACATCTCCAAAAATTAAATTCAGTTTATTGATCTCCACTCTTTAACTACAAAGGGAGGAACAGGTAATTCAGAAAAAACTCCTGATAAAGACAATCTTAATGGTCTATTTTTAACTAAATTCATAATCAATTCATCAAGATCGAATTCTGCTGCAGCTTGTCTTCTATCATTTGCTAATTCCACATTAAATAATGTTTTATCATCTAAAAGCCATTGTTTTCTTCCGGATTCAACTCTCAATTGAGTGGGATGATCAATCCTAAGATTCCCTGGATAACCTATTACCCTCAAGATCAACTTATCTTCAAAAAGAGGTGATTTATAAGCCACTAATTGCCAAGTTTCAAAGTCCAAGTCCCTTAAAAACTCACTACTAGCATTTATTAACTCCCCGTTTATTTCTGTTTCTGCAACTTCCGCAAATACTTTTAATGGGTTAAAGATAAAGGATAATAATAAAAGTAAAGGTAATATACCTCTAAATAAAATATTTTTATTTGAGTTTGTAATTTTCTTCATTTTCAGAATCCATTAGGGCATCAAGAGTTACAGCAGTTCTTACAATAGCTTGGTATCTTTTGATTATTTTA
>CACMCA010000014.1 GCA_902612005.1 uncultured Prochlorococcus sp.
ATATAAGGGAAATTAAATTAGAAAATAGAAGAATTGAGTTAGAAAAATATTTTTCAAAATGGCAAATTAAAACTGAGAATAATATCTCTGATATTTTCAAAATATGTGATTTAATCTTTCCTAAAGATTGGCCTGATGCGTTAAATTATAAAGAAAAATCTCGAGAAAATAATACTGAAGGATTAATAATTAAGAAAAAGACTTCGATATACTCCTCAGGTAGAAAGAAAGGTATTTGGTGGAAATATAAAGTTGACCCTATGCAACTGGATGCTGTTCTAATTTACGCTAAGGGCGGTAGCGGTAGAAGAGCTGGTCTGTATACAGATTACAGTTTTGCATTATGGAAAGACAAAGAATTAATTAAATTTGCAAGTGCATATTCTGGTTTAACTAATACTGAGATTAAAGAGCTAGATAAATGGATAAGAAAAAATACAATAGAAAAATTTGGTCCTGTACGATCGCTAAAACCAGAAATGGTATTCGAAATATCTTTTGAGAAAATACAAAGTTCTAAACGTCATAAGTCAGGCATAGCAGTACGATTTCCAAGAATAACAAAGTGGAGGAAAGATAAAAAAATTAATGATGCAGATAGCCTAGAGAATGCTTATGAACTAATGAAAAAAATATCATGAAAAGTATTAAGAAAAATAATAAGCAAAATAATTTAATTTCTAAAATTAAACAGTTTTTCTCCACAAATGGATGGAAGCCACTACCTTATCAGATTGAATCTTGGGAAGCATTTTTAAATGGAGAGAGTGGAATAATACAAGTTCCTACTGGATGCGGCAAAACTTATGCTGCATTAATGGGACCTCTATCAAAGATAGAAGATCCCAAAAATAATAAAAGTGTGAATATATTATTAATAACCCCTTTAAAAGCACTAAGTAGAGATCTAAAAAATTCCATACAATTAGCAGCTTTGCATTTTAATAAAGAAATAACTATTGAAATTAGGAACGGGGATACAACCCCATATGAAAAGAAAAAGCAACTAGCTAAACCACCTAATATTCTTATTACCACTCCAGAGTCTTTATCTCTTTTACTTTCTAATAAAGAATCTAATAATATGTTCAAGGAGTTGTCATCAATAATTATTGATGAATGGCATGAATTGATGGGTAGTAAAAGAGGAAACCAGTGCGAGTTATCTTTAAGTTGGCTAAGAGGTAATATAAAAAATTTACAACTTTGGGCAATGTCTGCAACTATTGGAAATATTGAAGAAGCAGCAAGAGCAATAGTTGGGATGAGCGCTATTAAGCCCAAAATTATAAGTACAAATATTCAAAAAGAGATCGAAATTA
Organism: uncultured Prochlorococcus sp.; assembly: GCA_902612005.1. Taxonomy (GTDB): domain Bacteria; phylum Cyanobacteriota; class Cyanobacteriia; order PCC-6307; family Cyanobiaceae; genus Prochlorococcus_A. The sequence goes on from CACMCA010000014.1 coordinate 1,323, forward strand.
TAAGTGTTTTACCAGAGGAGGAAACTACCTTTCCATGGAGTGGGCATCTTGGGATTAGAAGTCATTCTTCACTAATAAAAATCCTAGATAAAAATAAAAGCACCCTATTATTCACCAATACGAGAAATCAATCTGAAAGATGGTATCAATGTCTTAAATTTTTTCTCCCAGCGATGGAAGACAAAATTGCACTTCATCACGGCTCCCTGGATAAAGAAGATAGAAAAAGAGTTGAAGAAGGGGTTAAAGACGGATTAATAAAATGGGTAGTCTGCACCAGCTCCTTAGATTTGGGAGTTGACTTCCAACCTGTAGATCAAATAGTTCAAATTGGTAGTGCAAAGAATTTAGCTAGACTTATCCAAAGAGCGGGAAGAAGTGCTCATAGACCAGGTGGAAAATCAAAAATAATTTTTATGCCTACTAATTCTTTAGAGTTATTAGAGATTAGTGCAATGAGAAGAATAATAAAAAGTGGTATATCTGAGGAAATTAGACTTCCTGAATTATCTTATGATGTCCTTCTACAACATCTAATAAGTTTGGCATGTGGAAATGGCTTTGATCCGAAAATTGAGAAAGAAAGAATTAAAAATTGTTGGAGTTATAGAAACTTAAAAGATCAAGATTGGAATTGGTGTCTTGACTTTTTAGAATATGGAGGAAAATGTCTTAAAGCATACCCAAAATATAAAAAGATAGTTAAAGAAGAATCACAAAATAATAATGAAAACTTTAAATATTTTGTAAAAGATAAATCTTTGATAAGAATGCATAAGTTCAATATTGGGACAATTACAAGTGATAAATTTGTGGATGTCAAATATATGAAAGGTAAATCTTTAGGTAATTTAGAGGAGAATTTTGCTTCAAAATTAAATCCTGGGGATACATTTTACTTTGCTGGCAAAATGCTTCAATTTGTAAGAATAAGAGATATGATTTTGTATGTTAAAAAATCAACAAAAAAAAGTTCTCTAATTCCTGCATGGGTTGGAGGTCAAATGGCAATTTCTGATCTACTTTGTGAGAGTTTGAGAAAAGAAATAGATATATGCAACGAACTAGAAAATTATGATTGCTTAAATCCCGAACTAAATTCATTACGACCAATATTGAAGAAACAAAAAGTTCTTTCAAATATTCCAAAGAAAGATGAATTCCTTATAGAAATATATAAAACCAAGGATTTATCAAATCTTTTTGTTTTTACACTTGATGGCAAATTTGTAAATGAAGGAATTGCATTTTTATGGGCATTGAGATTTGCAAAATTGAAACAATCTACATTTAGTATTACTGCTAATGATTTTGGATTCAGCTTAACTACTGCAGAAGATTATGATTTTTCCATAATAAAAAAAGAAGCTGATTACTTTTTGAATAACAAAAAATTAGAAGAAGATCTAGAAAATGCAATTAATTTTTCAGAATTAACAAAACGTAGATTTAAAAATATTGCCCAAATAAGTGGACTAGTAAATCAAAATAATCCAACCAAAACAAAAACTTCTTCCCAACTTCAAATAAGTTCAAGTCTTTTTTACGATGTCTTTACTAAATATGAAGAAGGCCATCTTTTGATAAAACAATCGCATCAAGAAGTTAAAGAATATCAATTAGAAAATAAAAGAATATCTAAATCATTAGAAAGATTAAAAAATTTAAAAATGCTACTAAACGAGATAAAAACTCCAACCCCTTTTGCTTTCCCTTTACTAGTTGAAAGACTTAAAAATACTTTAAGCAATGAGCCAATAGAAAAAAGAGTAGAAAAACTTATAAAAAAATATAGTGATTAAATGAAAAAAAATTCTTTTAAATTTTGTTGGGAAGATACATTGTTAGAGATGCTTCCTTCAAGAGCGTTATTTCTACCGGAAACAAAAGAGTTGTTAATATGCGATATTCATCTTGGGAAAGCTGAGTATTTTCAGCAAAATGGTATACCTCTTACTAATAATTCAGATAAAAACAACTTCGCAAGAATAAAAAAAATAGTAAAAAAATATAGTCCTGAAAAGTTAATAATATTGGGAGATTTATTCCACAGTAAATATTCAATAGATAAAACTCTTCAAAAAAAAGTTGAAGATCTTCCAAAACTACTAAAAACTAACGTTGAACTAGTCTTAGGAAATCACGATGTAGGTTGCGACATTAAAAATATAAAAATTTATGATATTAGAAAAACAAAAAATATTACTTTTAGCCATGAGCCAGTTAATTCAGAGAACAAAAAAACCTTGAATATTTGTGGACATTATCATCCAAAAATCTATATAAAAAACAATGGGGATAAATTATCATTTAGGTGCTTTGCAATGGATATGAATAAAAATGTTTTATATATTCCTGCATTTGGAGACTTAACAGGAGGATATCCTTGCAAAAAGTCATTTAAAAAATGGGCAATTGTTTCTGAAGAAGAAATTATCGAAATAAATTCTTAAGTAAAATCCTATTGAAGTGACTTAAATTTTTCATTTAGATATACCAATTTATACTTAAAAGTCTCGTTTAGTTTTTTTATCAATTAACTAAAGCCATATGATCTATTTATTAAAAGTAAGATAGATAATGAAAAATTTATAAAGCTAATGACCCTTTCTTTAGCAGAAAATCCACGTTATAAAAAAAATAAACACTATTTATAGAAATGAATAAATTAATAGCCTTGATTTTATTCCCATTTCTTGTGATCTCATATGGGGCAAAAGCAAATGATAACTTTTCCGTTGAGATAGAGGCACTTACACTTGTAATGGAGCAATATAATGAAGACACTGAAACAAGTGTTGAATTAGGCATAGAAGATAAAAAGCCAAGCTACATGGCTCTTAAACAAGACGAATGCAACGCTACTGTTGAAGTTACAGAAAAAACAGGATTAGAAGTTGTAAATACTGAATATTTCGATGTAAATGTCTGTTTGAAAGAAATCTATAAAGTAATTAACTAAATAAGTAGTCAATAAAAATATAATAAAACAAAGAAATTAAAGAGGTCTTTTACTTAAATGAAGGAAAGACCTAGAGACCTAACAGAAAACTTTGGAACGGGTTCTGTATAACCAATAAATAACTACAAAAGAAGTGTAGAGGTGTAATTAAAATTACAAAAACTTAAATTGTTTTTTAAATAATTATTTCTTCTTTGATAATGTTTTTGATTCTTCCCTAGACATTAAAGCTTCAATTTGAGCGAGAACTTTTTGAAGTTCATCCGTTTTTGTAAGAGATGCTTCTGCTACTTCTCTTAATTTTTCTAACTGTTCTTTAGTTTTATCCATGATAAATAAATTAGAAATTAACCACTTTTGAAAATGGTTTTAATACAGATTTTTCACTCCCACACAGTTTCATATTCTCTCTTTTTTTTATAAAGTCAAATAAATTTTTCTTTATTAAGGTTTTATGAGGACTTCCAATTAATTCATTATTTATTATTGAAAGCATAAGATTACCTGAAATAGAAATACTTTTAAATTATGAAGTAAATACGGGCAATCCTATTGTTGCAGTTGTTATAAGAGCCCCTGCAAATATCAAGAAAGGTAGGAAAGGGTAGTTTTTCAAAGATAAACATACTAATTCTAGGTAACTATATAGGTATTTATACTGTTTGTCTACCCCAAAGCTTTCTTGAAAGTAAAAATCTTTCTTTTTAAAGTGTAAATTAACCAAATTTGCCAGAAATATATTCCTGAGTGGTTTTTTCTTTTGGAGAGTTAAAAATTTTCTCTGTTGAGTCGAATTCTGCAAGATAACCAACCTTTCCTCCATCACCATCTTCGTATTCAACCGCATTAAAGAAAGCAGTCATATCACTAACTCTTAAAGCCTGCTGCATATTATGAGTGACGATTATTATTGTGTAATTCTTCTTAAGTTCATGCATCGTTTCTTCTATTTTCAAAGTAGAGATTGGATCTAAAGCTGAACATGGCTCATCCATTAGAATTATTTCAGGCTCAATTGCGATGGTTCGAGCAATACATAATCTTTGTTGTTGTCCTCCGGATAAGGAATAGCCACTATCATTTAATTTATCCTTACATTCACTCCATACAGCAGCTTTTCTGAGCGAACTTTCAACCAGCTCGTCCATATTCCCAGTAAAGCCATTAATTCTTGCCCCAAATGCAATATTTTCGTAGATGGATTTTGGGAAAGGATTTGGTTGCTGAAAAACCATCCCGATTCTTCTTCTAACTTCAACTGGATCTACTCTTTTGTCATAAATATTAGTCCCATCAAAGAGAACAGTTCCTTTAAGTGAACAATTAGGGATTAAATCGTTCATTCTATTCAAAGCCCTAAGAACGGTTGATTTTCCACAACCAGAAGGGCCAATGAGTGAAGTTATATCTCCCCTTTTAAAATCACAAAAAACATTTTTTACTGCTTCAAAAGTGCCATAACTAATAGAAACATCCTCCAAAGATAAAATATTTTTCTTTTTGGAATTTTTAGTATTTTTAATCATTTCATACCCTCTTAGTTTTCTCAGTAAAAGCGGCTAATATCCTCGAAAATATATTTACTGATAGTATTGATATAACAAGAATAAAAGAAGCTGCCCAGGCTAGTTTATTTTGAGCATCATATGGTTCAAGGGCAAAATTATAAATAAGAACTGCTAAAGACCCCATCTCGTAAAACAAATCTTCAAAACCTACTATGTAGTAGTAAGAAAATAAAGCAGTAAAGATCAAAGGTGCTGTTTCACCTGCTGCTCTTGCAATCCCAAGCACAACACCAGTAGCAATAGATCTAAATGCTGAGGGTAAAGTTATTTTTAATATTGTTGTATACATACTTGCTCCTATGCCTAGAGAAGCATACCTTAATTCATTTGGAACTAACTTTAAACCTTCATCAGTAGTTTTTATAACTGTAGGCAACATCAATATTGAAAGAGCCATACCTCCAGCCAAGCCGCTATACATACTTCCAAATAAGATCTTTGTTGAAACGATTAAGGCATAAATAAATACACCTGCAATGATTGAAGGAACACCAGCTAAAACATTTACTCCGAATCGAATAAATTTTGAAAAAGGCCCACCTTTTGAATATTCAGCCAGATAAATACCTCCCCCTACACCTACAGGTATAGCAATAATTGAAGCAATAGTTGTAATTATTAGTGTCCCAATTAATGCAGGATTAATTCCTCCTGCATCTAAATCATCTCCAGGAGGATTTGGTTCTAAAGTAAATAGATCAGAATTTATCTGAGCACCTCCTTTAATAAGAATATATGTAACCACAAAAATCAAAGGAAGTATAGCAATGAATGCACAAAAAACTGATAAAGAAGTAAAAAATTTATCTCCTACATTTCTTGAAAGTTTTTTCTGGTAATAAAGAGAATTCATAATTATCTAATATTTGAGACTAAATTTTTTAACTAGCCATTGAGCAAAGATATTGACAACTAAAGAAAGAATCATAAGTACAAAAGCTGCATAAAAAAGGGATGAGACCTGACTTCCATCAGCTTCACCAAACTGGTTTGCAAGCATAGAGGAGATGGTATATCCAGGCGATAATAGTGACCAACTAAATGCATTAGAATTGCCAATAATCATTGTGACAGCCATAGTCTCTCCCATAGCTCTGCCTAGAGCTAATAGAACACCTGCCATAATGCCTGATAATGCTGCAGGCAAAATCACCGAAAATATAGTTTTCCATCTACTTGCACCAATTCCATAGGCTGCATTCCTAAGCTTTTTAGGAACTTGATTAAGAGAATCTCTAGCTATCGAAGTCACAATTGGCAAAAGCATAACTACTAAAATTATTATCGCTAAAAGTGAATTCCGACCTGCAGGCTCCGAATTGAATAAAGGAATCCAACCAAAGAAATTATGTAAAAAGGCAAAAAAGTCTCTAAAGAAAGGTTCCATAACAAAAATTGCCCATAATCCCAATACAACAGATGGTATGGCTGCTAGTAATTCAACAAATGAACCAACTATTTCTCTGACAAATTTCGGAACAAAATCCTCTGTTATAAATATCGCAGTTCCAACGCCTAAAGGGATAGTAATCAATAATGAAAGAAGAGAAGTAACTAATGTCCCATATATTGCAGTAAAAGCTCCATATTCATCTTTTACTGGGTTCCATTCAGAAGTAACAAGAAAATTCAAGCCATACCTAGAAAAGGATTCAAATGACTGAATAAAGACTACTAAAATAATCCCAAATAGCACTACTGCTACAAGACTAGACAAAACTAGGGTTGTATTTTTAAAAATGATATCTATATTTTTTTCAATCCCGAATCTTTTACGATTCTTGAAAAGAATTAATTTCTCTTCCATTAAAAAATTATATTTCTATTAAACTACTATTAAATTTTGCAAAAGACTTTAAGAAGGGTTAAAGGTATACAAAAGTGATGAAAAGAAAACATGATTATATTTATTTTTTAAAGAAATTTTTCTTTAACTTCACTTAACCATACTTGAATATTATTAAAAAAATAGAAATAGATAGAATGATGAAATACAAGGAAATTATTACTCAAATTAAATATATAGAAGTAATATCTTCACCTGTGTATTTTATCCCTGTATTGCTTCTATCCATAATGATTATTATTGAAGGTTTTCACATCTTTAATCACAAACAAAATTGCAAAACAAAAGCTGAATGGATGGAAGAATCAGGTATGACTTATGACAGAGAATCAGAAGTTAATTAATAAAATCTAAAAATAACTTATTCACAGCAACGTTTTCTATTTGAGGAACAATCTGTCAAGGATGTTATCCATTCCTTAATCAAAATAAGGGAATCTTTTTTTAGGTTGTAGTATACCCATCTACCTTCTTGCCTGTCTGAGATGAGACCAGAATCCTTCAAAATTTTGATATGATATGAAATTCTTGATTGAGACAATTTAGTTAATTTCATAATATCGCAAACACAAACTTCTCCATCCATCATTATGTCAATTATTTCTAGCCTAAAAGGATCAGAAAATGAAACCATCAACTTAGATATATTTTCTTTTTTTACTTTTCTAATCTCTTTTAACACTTATGAGGAAAATAAATTTTCTTTAATATAGCTTAAATAAAAAAGATTTCATTAATCAAAACATCTTGATACATCAAAATATTTTGATGTAAGATATATATAGAAAATTTCAAAGTTATGAAAATTGGAATTAATGGTTTTGGAAGAATTGGCAGATTAGTTTTCAGAGCATTATGGGATAGAGCTGATATAGAAATAACTCATATAAATGAGATAGCAGGAGATTCGAATGCTGCTGCGCATCTACTCGAATTCGATTCGGTCCATGGTAGATGGGTGAAAGATATAAAGGTTAAAGAAGAAGAAATAATAATTGATGAAAAGAAATTAACCTACACATCTTTTAAAAATTACCTTGATGTTCCTTGGGAAAAATCTTCTGTAGATATTATTTTGGAATGTACAGGAAAGAATAAAAAGCCAGACAAACTAAATCCCTATTTTGATTCTCTTGGGATGAAAAGAGTAATAGTAGCTTGTCCAGTAAAGGGAATTGTAGCTGGAGAGGAGTCACTTAATATTGTTTACGGTATAAATCAAAGTCTTTATGACCCTTCTAAACATAAATTAGTAACTGCAGCATCTTGCACTACAAATTGTTTAGCTCCGATAGTAAAGGTAATCAATGAAAATTTTTCAATTAAGCACGGCGCTATTACAACTATTCACGATGTTACCAACACTCAAGTTCCTGTAGATTTTTATAAAAGTGATTTGAGGAGAGCAAGAGGATGTATGCAAAGTTTAATACCTACTACTACTGGATCTGCTAAAGCTATCGCTGAGATCTTCCCAGAATTAAAAGGAAAATTAAATGGGCATGCAGTAAGAGTTCCTCTACTTAACGGTTCCTTAACTGATGCAGTTTTTGAATTAAATAAAGAAGTGTCAACTGAACAGGTAAATTTAGCACTTAAGGTAGCTTCAGAAACTTATTTAAAAGGAATTCTTGGCTACGAAGAAAGACCTTTAGTTTCTGCAGATTATGTAAATGACTCTAGAAGTTCAATAGTTGATAGTTTATCAACGATGGTTGTTAATTCAAATTTATTAAAGATATACGCTTGGTACGATAACGAATGGGGTTACAGCTGCAGGCTTGCAGATCTTACTGAATATGTAATCAAAAAAGAGATTTAATTTATGTCTTTATGAAGTTATCTAATATTCAACAATATAGTGTTGTAACAGCAAACTATTGGGCGTTCACGCTTACTGACGGCGCATTAAGATTATTAGTTGTTGGTCACTTTCATGAGCTAGGTTACACAACTCTACAAATTGCTTTACTTTTCCTTTTTTATGAGTTTTTTGGAATAATTACTAATCTTTATGGTGGTTGGATAGGAGCAAGATATGGATTACGGCTTACATTATGGATTGGGACTATCCTGCAAATCATCGCTCTTTTTATGCTTATTCCAGTTAAGGAAGATTGGCCAGTAATTTTTAGTGTCGCATACGTTATGGTTGCTCAAGCAGTTAGTGGGATAGCAAAAGATTTAAACAAAATGAGTGCTAAAAGTGCTGTTAAGACAGTAGTTCCAGAGACAAATGATGGCAATGATACTGGCCAAAAACAACTTTTTAAATGGGTTGCTATTTTAACTGGATCTAAAAATGCTCTTAAGGGAGTTGGGTTCTTCTTGGGTGGACTTTTATATAAGTTATTTGGATTCAATAATGCTGTAGGAATTATGGGTTTTGGACTCTGCTTAGCCTTTTTATTGACATTAATTTTGCCTGGAGAAATTGGCAAGATGAAAACCAAACCAGCTTTTAATGATCTTTTTTCAAAATCAGATGCCATAAATATTCTTTCAGCAGCAAGATTCTTTCTTTTTGGTGCAAGAGATGTTTGGTTTGTTGTAGCTCTTCCAGTATTCCTTGATATGGCATTTGGTTGGGACTACATGGAAATAGGATTATTTCTTGGGGCCTGGGTAATAGGTTATGGAATTGTTCAGGCTTCGGCTCCAGCAATTAGAAAGATATGGGGCCAGAAAGAAAGTCCAGGTCGTAAAGCTATCCAATTTTGGAGTGCCGTATTAATGGTAATACCATCTTTGATAGGAGTCGCATTATGGAGAGAAAGTTCTCCATCGATAGCAATAATTTTAGGACTTACTATTTTTGGATTTGTTTTTGCAATGAATTCCTCTACACATTCTTATATGATTTTGGCCTACTCTGATAATGAAAAAGTCAGTTTAAATGTTGGCTTCTATTACATGGCAAATGCTGCTGGAAGACTAGTTGGAACATTACTATCTGGCTTACTATTTATGATTGGAAGAAATCCGAGTATTGGTCTTCAATATTGTCTTTATTTTTCATCACTTCTAATATTATTATCTTGGATTTCGAGTCTTAAATTACCATCAATCAAACAAAGCTTATCATCACCATAAAAACTAATTTTCTGAAATTAGAATATTTAAATGGCAAAAATATCCTTAATTGAACTTGCAAAAATTTTCCTAAAAATTGGTATTTTAAGTTTTGGAGGACCGTATGCTCATATTTCCTTATTCGAAGATGAACTTATAAATAATAAAAAATTGATTTCAACTCAATCTTTTGAAAAAGGTATTGGATTATGTCAAATACTTCCAGGTCCAATATCTACTCAATTAGCAATATATATAGGTCTTAAAATTAATGGATATCTTGGTGGATTGGTATCCGGTATAAGTTTCATTATCCCAGGATTCGTTTCGGTATTAGCTCTAAGTTTTTTTTGGCAAATTGGATCAGGATCAAAATTCTTAACAGATTTAATTTATTTTAATCCTCCTATTATTGCAGGAATAATTTTTTCATTCTCTTTAGTTCTATTAAAAAAAAGATTAAAGTTTGATCGAATATTATTCTCTAGCTCAATATTATTTCTACTTATATTTGCTAAATATAATAGTATTCAATTTCCACTTATAACAATTCTTACTATTGCAGGATTGATAAATATATTATTACGGAAATTCAAAGGTAATTTTTACAGCTTGATCCCTTTATCTATATTTTCAACAACGTCATTTTTGAGTAGTACACTCTTTTTAGATATTTTTAAGTTCTATAATTTTTTGAAGGATTCTTTAAACTCAAAGTTTTTAATAAATTATCTTAATCTGTTTTTTTTCTTCTTCAAATCGGGACTTTTTATTTTTGGAGGGGGATTAGTAATCATTCCTCTTATGAGTGATTATGTTATCACTCAAGGATGGTTAACAAATTATGAATTTATAGATGGAATAATGATTAGCCAAATAACGCCTGGGCCTGTCTTATTAATTACAAGTTTTATTGGATACAAAGCAGGGTTTTCGGTTGGAGGAATAAATGAAGCTTTAAAATATTCATTTATATCAACTTTTGCAATTTTTTTACCAAGTTTTTTATTGATTTTTGTTTTTGGAAAAGGCTTTATAAAAAGCAAAATTAAATCGATTAATTACTTTATCGAAGGAGTGATCAATACAATTCCTGGAGCAGTTTTTTTCTCTGGATTTAATTTAATTGAAGATAGTTTTTCATCAAAATTCCTTTTAGTTAGCTCTATTTTTATAGTTTTAATCTCAACAATATTATCTTTTTTTAAAATAGTTCCAACATACATAATTATCCTCTTTTCTTTAATATTAGGTTTATCAAAATATTTTTTTGCATAAAAAAAGGAGGAAATAAATTCCTCCTTTTAAATGTTGTCTTACGGTTTATTTACCGATTCTTTCTACTGCAGCTCTTGACTTCTCAAGAATATCACCTTTCAAAGGAACAAAACCTAGTGATGGAGCTTTATCTTGATACTCATCACTTAACAATGTATTAAAGGCTTGTTTGATAGCTTTAGTGTTTCTACCATTACCTTCTTCATAGGCAAGTATCCATGTTAATGAAGCTATAGGATATGCTCCTTTTGCTGTTGGATTAGGATTTTTACCAGCAAGATTTTCATCTAAAGTAATACCATTAAGAGCCTTAGCTCCAGCTTCTACAGATGGTTTTAGAAACTCACCTGAAAGATTCTGAAGTGCAGCAGCTTTGACATTACCCTTAATGTAGGACTGGTTAACATAACCAATTGCACCAGGAGTATTCTGGATAACACCTGCCACACCTGAATTACCCTTAGCACCAACACCTGAAGGCCACTTAACTGATTTACCAGTACCTAAAGTCCATGTTGGTGAAAATGCTTCCATAGAGTTTGTGAAAGCCTTAGTAGTTCCTGAACCATCAGAACGATGTGCCCAAGTTAATTTACCTGGCTTACAACCAACTTCTTCCCAGTTCTTGATCATACCCATAGCAACTTGCACTGCTTGCTCTTGAGTAAGTTTCAAATCGCAATCATAGTTATAACCAAAAGCAATAGTTCCTCCGACCATAGGAATCTGAACTAATCCTCTTGTTACCTTTGCTATATCTTTATCCTTCATAGGATCATCAGAAGCACCAAAATTAACTGTCTGATCAATAAAAGCTTTTCTTCCAGAGCCTGATCCAACAGCTTGGTAGTTTACTCTTGGGCCACCTGAAGTGGCTAAATCTTTGAACCAACGAGTGTAAATTTTGGCAGGAAATGATGCTCCAGCACCACTTAATCTTGTTTTAGCAGAAACACTTGTGCCAGGAACACTTGTACCAGCAGCAATGGCTACTGCAGAAGTGAGAACCAAAGCTTTCTTAGCTATGTTCATGGATGTCATGATTAAATGAAAGACTCCATATATATAGCACCGAATTTATACACAAATACTCATTAATTAAAATTTTATCCTGTGGTTAATTAGTTCTTAACCCCTTCTTAAACTTAATAGCAATTAGGCATTATTTCGTTAAGTTTTGAATATATTTGAAAATAAATATGTGTCAATTTTTAACTCTAATTTGAAAAAAATCTATAAAAATTAAATATGTTTTTTATTTAATTTAAGAAAAGTTTAATCTCTGTTTAATTTTTCCTTTTGGACTTTATGTCTTTCTATTTTCTTAACCTTAATTCGATTTAATATCAGTGGATTAATATCCATTTTTACGTGTTGAGGTTTATGAAACTTTTTCAAAAACTAATTGCTGCACCTGCTATCATTTCGATTGCTTCAGGATTTGCAGTAAATGCTACTGAGATCAATAATACCGATCTTGGTCAATTTTCAAACTCTAGTAATTTAGTATCTTTAGGTGAGTTCAAATCAGATACTTTATTCCCAGGAGATTGGGCTTATGATTCTTTAAAAGATCTAACAAATAGTCCTAAATTCGATGGTAACTCAATTTCTCGTTTAGAGGCTGCTGTTGAACTAAACAATCTAATTGCAGGCGGCGAAGGCTTAATGAACGGAGCTGCAATAACTAGACTAAGTGATGAACTTGGTTCTGAGTTGGCAATTTTGAAAGGAAGAGTAGATGGCCTTGAAGCTCGTGTTGACGGAATTGAAGCCGGTTCTTTCACTGATACTACCACTATGAAAGGAAAGGCTAAATTCATGATTGGTGGTGCTGATGGTCCTGATGGAACTGATGAAGCAGTCACAATGAATTACTTCTGGGAAATTGATCTAAACACATCTTTTACAGGTGAAGATAAATTAAATGTAGAAATCGAAACAGGTAATACACCCGATGGTGATGACCTAAATGGTGGTTTACTTGCAATAACAGACTTCGGCAAAGATAAAGGGGATGTACTTGAAGTTTCTGACCTAAACTACACATTTCCTCTTGGTGACTGGACAATCACAGTTGGTGATTCCTTAGATGCTAGTAAGCAATTTACTGGTGCTTGTGAATTTGACAACGTTGTTGATAGTCTAAGTGATTGCGGAACAGGGAATTCTGTCGCTGTTGGTGGTGACCAAACAATAAGTGCTGGTTATGATCTTGATAATGGTTTTTCTTTCGGACTCGGAGTTTCAGCTGAAGATGGAGAAAATGAAGATGGGGGTATTTTCACTGAAGAGGGTGAAGACATCGTAGCTCTAAACCTTGGCTACTCAAATGATGCATTTGGAATCGCTGTTGCTTATTCTGATGTTGATGTTGCAACATATTGGGGTCTTAATGCTTCTTACTCACCTGAAAGTGTTCCTTTTACCATAAGTGGTGGTATAGAACTAGGTGATGAAGATGATGGTACAGATACTACACAATGGGCAGCAGGTCTATCAACTGATCTTGGTGAAGGTACTTTAAGTGCTGGATTAGGAACAGATGGTTCTTATGAGGACGATGCAACATACGCATATGAACTTTCTTATGAATATCCTATTAATGATGGGATGAAAGTTATGCCTTTCGTAGCTATTGTTGAAGGTGAAGATGATGAAGAAGATACTACAGTTGCAGGTTTGCAGGTAGGATTCAAATTCTAATCAGAATAACCACATTTATAAGGACCTCTAATTTGGAGGTCCTTTTTTTTTGCTTACCTTTTTTAAAACCTTAATTTGTTCTTAATATACTTATTTTTTTTTCTTAACTTTTTAAGGGGAATATGAAAAGGTGTTTTCTTACGCACTAAATGAAAAAAAAATTAGCTGCTGCAAGTTTTTCAGCATTACTCGCAATTATCGCCTCCTCTACAAGTAGCGGATTTGCAAATTGGAATACCAAATATTGGGCAAATGAAAAAAACTTCAACAGAATTTCTTCTTTCAATGTAAGTGACAACTTACCAGAGGGCTCAAAATCTACCACCAAAACTTCTTCTGAAGTAGTTACAGCATCAGAAGATGGCAAGACTTTGATGTATACAGATAGTGATCTAGGAGTAGTAGGTTTAGTTGATATCTCAGACCCTGCAAAACCTAAAGCACTGGGAGTTGTTGAACTTGAAGCAGAACCAACTGGAATTGCAGCACTTGGAAATAATGCTTATATAGGTTCAAATACATCTGAGAGTTATACAAATCCTTCAGGAGCAATAGTTCAATATAATTTAGAAACAAGAAAAGCGGTAAAAGAATGTGATTTAGGTGGGCAGCCTGATAGCGTTTTTGTTTCTCCAGACGGTACTTTTCTAGCAGTCGCTATCGAAAATGAGAGGGATGAAGAATATAAAAATGGATTTATCCCCCAATTAGATGATGAAGGTAAACAAATTAATCCTCCAGGTTATGTTTCTCTTGTGAAGTTAAACAAAAGAGGAAGAATAATATGTAAATCAATAAAAAAAGTTGATTTAACAGGCTTATCGCAAATAGCTCCTAGCGATCCCGAACCAGAATTTGTCGCTATTAATGATCTTGGTGAGACTGTAGTTTCTCTTCAAGAAAACAACCATCTTGCAGTAATTGATAAAGATGGAAATGTAATATCAGATTTCTCGGCAGGAATTGTAGAACAAATGGCAGGAATGGATACAAAGAAAGATGGAGCTCATAAATTCAAAAGCAAATTAAAGAATGTAAGAAGAGAGCCAGATGGTCTTACTTGGATTGATAATGATCATTTTGCAACAGCAAATGAGGGTGATTACAAGCATATTGATCCAAAGCAGGCAAAAAGAGGTGGTTCAAGATCCTGGACTATTTTTAAAAAAGATGGAACAGTAGTTTATGAAGATGCAAATAGATTAGAAAGAGCAATTGCACAAATAGGTCATTTCCAAGATGGAAGAGCAGGTAAAAAGGGTGTAGAACCTGAGTCAGTTACATTCTCTAAAATTAATGGAACACCGTATTTATTTGTTGGTGCTGAACGAGCTGGGATTGTTGCTGTTTACGATATCACAGAGCTAAATCAACCTTTACTTACTCAACTATTACCATCTGGCATTGGACCAGAAGGATTTGTTGCAATTCCAGAGAGGGGATTAATTGCCTCAGCAAATGAAAAAGACTACAACAAAAAAGAACCTGGTTTATCTTCTCATGTGACTATTTATCAACTACAAGATGCTCCTGCTTCTTACCCACATTTAACAAATGAAAATGGCCTTGAATTTGTATCTTGGGGTGCGATAAGCGGAATGGTGGCTGGTGATGACGGTAAGATTTATGCTGTAAATGATGGGACTTTTAAAACTCAGCCAAGAATTTACGTTATTGATCCTTCATCTTCACCAGCACTTTTGGAAAGAGCTATAGATATAAAGCTAGATGGTAAGACTGCTTTATTCATGGATCAAGAGGGTATTACTACTGATGGTAATGGTGGATTCTACATTTCTACTGAAGGAATCAAGAAAAAGCTTGATGAACATCCTCCTGCTATCTACCATGTAAGCTCAGATGGTGAAATTTTAGAGAAGATAACTCCACCCCCTTCATATCTTAATTATGCAGAAAATCCTGGTTTTGAAGGCATAACAAGAAACGGTGACATTCTTTATATTGCTCAACAGAAACCTTGGGGTGATGATACTTTCAATACTACTAAGATTCTTTCTTATAATATAAAGTCTAAACAGTGGGGAGCAGTCAATTATCAATTAGATAGGATTAAAAAAGGAGGTGTTGGAATTTCAGAATTGACTTACCATGACGGGGCACTTTATGTAATCGAAAGAGATAGTTTCTATGGAAAGAAAGCACAATTGAAAGCTATATATAAAATAGATTTAAATGATGTCATTTTCGAAGGTCTTCAAACTAATATTCCTCCAAGACTTTATCCTTTAGTTGAAAAAGAGTTAGTTACTGATTTAAAACCAGTAATGAAATCTACGGGTGGGTTTATCCTTGAAAAGGTTGAAGGTTTAGCAATAACAAACGACGGGCAAGCATGGATTTCAACTGACAACGACGGGACTGGGAAGAAATCAACTGGTGAAACTCTTTTCCTTAATATTGGAAAAATCTAGTTAAAACTACAAATTAAAGCCACCTTTTATATGAGGTGGCTTTTTTTTTCAATACTAATAATTTAAAAAAATCAAGTCATGAAATACCTAATATTTATTATTTTATTCATCGCCCCAGTTAAAGCTGAAACAAAATATTATTGGCAGGGTGTTAGGCATTATTTAAATCGACCCAAACTAATGATAGAAGCATGCAAAGATATGAAAGAAGAAAATGAAATTGGAACATCTGCTTTCGAGAGTATGTACATGCCAACATTACCTGATAGGCTTTGGTTAGCTATTGGCAAAAGAGATTCTTATTGGGCAGATGACTACAAGGAAGGAAGCATTCTTTTTACAAGAGAAGGGGTTTTGAATTTAAAAAGATTTATCGCTGAAAAATCTTGTCCTAATATTTTTTAAATTTTCCCTATAAATCTGTATTAAGACACGGAAAGATAGTTTCAATAATCGCTCCGCCATCTTTATGATTAAATGCCTTTATAAAACCTTTATTGTTTTTAATTATTTTTTTTGTAATTGAAAGACCTAAACCACTACCACTTTTCTTAAATTTAGTCCTTGATGGATCCCCACGATAAAAACGAGAAAAAATTTCATTTGATTCATTTTCTTCTAATCCAATACCTTTATCTCTAACTCTTATAACAACAGAGCTATCTCTCTTAAAAATTTCAATTTGTATGCCCTCATTTTTTGGGGAATAACGAATAGCGTTATCTAAAATATTTATAAATGCTCTTTTTAAATTTTCAATATCCCCAGATATATAATATTTTGTTGGAGAAAATAAATTTATTTTTATATCCTTTTTTTGTGCAAGCGGTTTTAGTGTTTGCCAAGATTCCATAATCAAATCTGAAATAGATATTTTTTTGCTTTTATTAAAATCTTCGCTACTTTCTAGCTTAGAAAGCTCTAAAGTCTCTTCGGCCATTTTTCTTAATCTTTTTGACTCTTTCATAAGTCTTTTAACAAGATACCTATCCTTTTTTGATACTACTGATTCAAGTCTTTCCCCAATTAAGATAAGTGATGTAAGAGGGGTTTTCAGTTCATGAGACACATCATTAATTAATTGATTTTGTCGTTTTTTTATGGATTCAATTGATAATTGACTTTCCAATAATATTAAATAATTCTTTTTCCTTCCTCTAAAAATATTTGCCGAAATGGGTATTCCCGCAATTGTGAAATCAAGGTTGAATGGGAAATCTTTTTTTCTTAAATATAGAATTTTATTACTAAGTACTTCAAGCTCATTAATATCATTAATTGCTTTTCCAATAACATCTTTATATTTGATAACCCGAATGAGAGATAAAGCTTTTTGATTAATAAATTTTACTGTTAGATCAGATGATAAGATTATCCACCCTTGTGAAGAATAATCCAGCCAAGACAACACTTCTTGAGGTCTAATTTTATCAAATGGGAAATCAATAGTTTTTTTATAATCATTTTTATCAACTTCAAATTGTTTTTCTTTTGATTGAGAAAACTGCTTAACTTGTATTTTCCACTTCTCTTGAAAAAGCAATAATACTTCTTGTAGTGTTTTCATTTTCATCCAAACTTATATCCAAAACCTCTAACAGTTTTAAGAAACTTTGGAGCTGAGGGATCTTGTTCTAATTTCTCTCTGAGCCATCTAACATGAACATCCACCGTTTTAGTATCACCGATAAAATCAATTTCCCATATTTTTTCAAGTATTAAATCCCTTGACCATACTCTTTTTGGATTTTTCATAAATAACTCTAATAATTTAAATTCTTTGGGAGATAATGTTATTTCTCTATCAAAAGAAGTTACCCTGCATTCTTCCAAAAACATTTTTATATGATTAAATTCGAGAACAGTTTTTGATTTTTCTATATATTTTTTACTACGTTTAGATCTTCTTATTAAGGCTCTAGATCTAGCAATTAATTCATTTAAACCAAAAGGTTTTGTTAAATAATCATCTGCACCAACCTCTAATCCAAGAACCCTGTCTGATTCATTATCTTTAGCACTCAAAATTAATATGGGTGTATAGTCTTCTTCATTTCTTATTTTTCTGCATATCTCTAATCCATTTAACCCTGGCAACATTAAATCTAGAATTATTAGGTCAACTTCTTTTTTAATATCATTATTAATAAAATCTAACGCACTTAAACCGTCTTTGAAACTTGATACTTTAAAACCTTCGCTGCTCAAGGTTTCACTGACTGTAAGCCTAATACTCTTATCATCCTCTACAAGAAGAATTCTTGAGTTTTGCAAACTTTTATGATCTTTAATAGCCATGGAAAGTTCCGACAATTTTATTTTATATAATCAAAATTATTTGATCTAATTATTTTATAATTAATTTACATTGAATTATTATTTTTTTTTATTTGATCTTATTCTCTCTTTAATTTCCCCTTAAACCCCTTTGCTTAAATTTAGATTGTCTCTTTAATTTCCTCACACAAAATTTTAAAGAGACAAATTTATTGAATTTAATAATAGATATTAAAACTAATATCCCATCGAAGCGTAATAATAATCGTCATCTTCATCTATATTTGTAACTACCCATTCTGGTGGTAAGTCGCCAATTTTTACATATTTATAAAGCTTATCAACATCTGGATCGTAATAAGCATCGTTGATTTTTGGATCTTTGACTACTTTGCTTGGATGCATAATAAAAATTATTTCTACTATTTTTTTTATATTTTATTTAGTTTAAATCAGCTTTAAATCTCATTTAAAAATTTCTTTTTAATAAGAATTATTTTTTTTAAAAAAAGCCTTATTTAGATTTTAATTTTTGTTTTTACTCTGTTTTTATTTTGAGATTTGAATTCGAAAATTCCTGTATCAGTAAATATGGTCAACTCATCTCCAGAAGTTTCTTCAATTGAAATTCCTTCAGACTCTAAATTTTTAACATATACATTACCAATAAGTTTTAGAGATTTATCATCCTTGTCAAAAGAAAGCTTGTCCGAATAAGCCTCAAAATTATCGCTATTACTCTTAATAACTACATTTCCTTTAGCCTCTAAATCACCTTCTAAAGTATTTATTTGAGAATCAGACGTAATTGTGTAATTAGTTAATTCCTCAGCGAAAGAAAATTCAGCCAATAGAAATAAAAACGACGAAATAAATAAGCTTTTCATCTACTCCCAACCCTTTTGTGCATTTTTAATAATCCATTGTGCGAGAATCTTATCCTCCCCATCCTTTAATTTATGTTTATAACCTTTCATATAACCAATCCCCTCATTAGCTATTTTTGCTATTGATTTCTCATCTGAAATTCCTCTTTTTTCTAGGTCAGAAAGTTTTAATGACTTGGATCCTTTAAGAACAACTGATCCACCTCTTACATGACAGCCTGCACAAACATTTCTAAAAATTTTCTCTCCATCTCTAATATCGGAAGCCATTAGATAACTATTTTGCAAAGAGGTTTGAAAAATAATTATTAAAGTTATTACTGGAATTACAAATAGAAATTTAAAAATTTTCATTTGATCTAGTTGACCTAAGACTAATTTAGCTTGTAATTAGTCTTGATTGTTTTAATTACCGATTTTTTCGGATCTTTATTTGGATAACAATTAACAATTCTATATTTACCACCTTTTCTATCTGTCTCAACAAGAGTAAATTGAACAAATTTTTCTTTTTCAGCACTTGAAAAATCTTTGACTTCTATTTTGATGATTTCTTCATTTTTACTATCAATTATTCTCGATTTACCTCCACAAAGAAGAACAGCAGTTTCTTTAGTTAAGTAAAATAATTTTTTTTCATCTTTAATGGATGATTTATCTTTCTTAATCGAAATTGAATTTTGTGTAATGGATATTTCATCTTGGGTAATGGGTAATTCGTCTTTTGGACTACAGGCAGTAACAATAATGGCAAATAAAACTAATAGCTTTTTCATGTTTTTTAGATGATAAATTCACTAATAATTTCTTCTAATTGACTTTTATTAAGTTTAATAAGATAGTTTTGGATTTCCCTTCTAAATAGTCTATCTTCAACTCTTTTAGTTTGAAGAATAGAGAGAGTGATGAAGTTAACAAGTTGTTTTTTATCCATACATATTTTCTAAATCCCTATTGTTAAATCATATTTAAATTTTGATTAAGCTAAGAAATAACAACAAATATCTATTTTAGAAATTTAAGCCATTTAAAAAAAATTTATTTTTTAATTAATCATTACTTAATCCAAGAAACCTAAATTTGTAATGTATAAAAATATTGAAATGTCTTTAAAAAACTTATCTTCACAAAGGAATAACCCAAAAAAAATCGGCACAGAATTTTCAAGAGTTTATTATAAAGGAAGCTTTGAGAATAAAGATAAATTTTTCTTGAATGATTCAGAATTTATTGAAAATTACAATAATGCCCTTAAATCACCTCAATCAAGGAGACTATACAAAATAATGGAGAGTGAAGTTCATACAGACACAATCAAGGTACAGAATATTTTACCTCTAGATAAAATTTCTATTTAAAATCATTTCCTTAAGAAATACTTTTGAAGATTTTTTGAGTGAGAGACTTGCATTTTCAGAAAATAAAGGGAATATAAAGAAAATGATAATTCCAATGGAATCAATTAAAAAACCTAAAAGAATTATTAAGAAACAGCTTAAAAATGTTAATAAAGCAATTATTGAAATTGCAGAAATGAAATTTGTAAATATTGAAGAAAAAGAAGAAAAATTAGATGCGCTTGTTTTTTTAAAGAATCAAATATTGAGGAAGGCGGAGAAGGTAGAAATTAAATAACTAAATAATTGTAGATATTGAATCTTTATTTTTTTGTATCAACTACATTCTTAAAGAAATCGCAATAAGCCATCAATTCTGACTAGGTTTCGATTTTAAGATTTAAATCGCTAATTGCCTTCTTGGTATCAATTCTGTAGCCATACCAATCTAGACAAACTTCTCTCTGCCTTTGGGTTTCTGAAATTGAGATCGAATCTGTCATTGAAGTCTTGGAACAACCCCAAATGAAAATAATCAAAGGGATGTAGAAAATTCCACGTTTGATTACTTAATCTCAATAAGTTTTCTATGATTCTGCATAAGTCCAAGAAGATTCTTACATAGTTGAAAGATCGACTCTATGCGTTGCCATGAAATCACCATTAGCTTCAACAAACTTTTGAACATTACCTTCTGGAGCCTGATGAATAACAATAACTTTTTGAGGATCTTTTTGCTTACACCTCTAAATTGTGGCTTAATAAGAAATTAAGAATGTCTTTTATCAGCTTCTGCACTATCAAATATTGCTGTCCACTCTTCGAAAGTACTTTCAATTTTGAATGTAAAAATAGAGGTTACTGAGCTAGACATAAAAAAATAAGCGTATAGATTTATATTCTAGATTGAGTGTCAATTAAGACTTCGTTAAGTAAGGGTTAAGGAAATTATTTAAATATTAATCTAGAATTTAAATTGATATTTTTGGATTAAAAAATGGCTGAAAAAAAAGATACTAAAAAAGATACTAAAAAATATTTTATAGAGAATAAAGCAATGCTTGGTTATGGAGTTATTCAATTAGGTTCAAAAGTTTTATCTGCTGTTGCATTAGTAGTTATAGCTCTAGGCTTTTGCTCATTAAAAAAACAATCAAATTTCTTTAATGAATGTGTTGAAGAAATCAAAGCTACTGGTTCACCAACAGCTGATTCGGTTCGTTTTTGTACAGGTGGTTAATTATTTAAAGAAAAGTAATATTTTCATTTGATTTATTCCACTCACCATCAACTTAACAATTAACTCTGAATCTTGATCTATCTACTTTAATAGCTCTACTGCTACGACAAGATTTCCTAATAATCCGTTCAAAATATTTAATTGTTCTTTACTACCAAATGCTATTAAAACCTGACCTGGTTGAAGCATGAAATTACCGCCAGGATTAGTGAACAACTTTTCATTTTCTTTAATAGCTAAAATTTTTGCACCGCTTTTTTTACCTATTCCAAGTTCAGAAAGTGATCTTTTCTCTGCTGTTTCAAAAAGACTAATATCATTACTTAATTCAAATTCTTCAATTTCACATTCACTTCCTGCTAATAGATCTAGAAAGTCAATGGCAATTGGTCTTAAAGCCATTGATGCCATTGCTCTTCCTGCTGCTATATAAGGGCTTACGACTATACTTGCTCCAGCTAATCTCAATTTACTTGCTGCCTCTTCAGTTCCAGCTCTTGCAATTACTCTTATAGAACTTCTTATCCCTTTAGCACTTAAAACGACATATAAATTTGCAGCATCGTTAGGTAAGGTGACGACCAAACTTTTACATTTTTCTAATCCTGCTAGTTTTAAAGTCTCGTCAAGAGTTGCATCAGCACAAAGAACTTCTAAACCATT
The DNA here is from genome assembly GCA_902612005.1 of uncultured Prochlorococcus sp. GTDB lineage: Bacteria > Cyanobacteriota > Cyanobacteriia > PCC-6307 > Cyanobiaceae > Prochlorococcus_A. The sequence continues at coordinate 23,591 of CACMCA010000014.1, forward strand.
TTCTTCAGCAATCTTTTTTCTATCTTCATCGCTCTCAACAACAATAATTGGAATATTTTGTGTTTTTATTTGGTTAGATATTTCCTGACCTACCCTCCCATATCCGCACAAAATGACATGATTTTCCATTTTTCTAAGAAGTCTTTTAAAACGTAATTCGTTTACTCTTTGAAAATAGCCGGATTCGAATAATCTAACAGCTTTTTGAAAGGTAAATTGAATAAAGATCAATCCGCCAACGATTACCAAAACAGTAACAATTCTGCCTTCAGGACTTAAAGGTTGTACTTCTCCAAAACCAATAGTGGTTATTGTAATCAGAACCATCCATAAGCAATCACTCCATTCCCATCCCTCTGTTATTCGATAGCCAATTGCACCTAAAAAAAACAGAAAGAATAAAGAATAAATAAGACCAAACCAAGGCCTTAAATAGTCTTTAATAAAATAGAACTCAAATAATCTAAGCTTCATATCCCTTATTATCGTTAACTATTCAAAAATTTCAAAAAAATTTTCTATTATGTTCCTAAAACTATTTATTTGTTTTAGTGAAATATATATTAAGCAGGATAATAATATTTATTTTCGTAGCTGTTTGCCTTAAACAAATGATGACTGTCTCAGGTCTTATTTAATACTTCATTAAAAAATAATTTAAGGTTTTACTTGTACTGATTCAATAAGAAAATCAGAAGCTGCTTTTAACCAATCAGCGACTGTAAGACGAAGGTCAGGTTGAGAATATACAAGCGCGACAATAATTCCAACTAAGATTATCTTTACCATGGCAATTCAAATATTCTTATGAATTAAAGCACAACTATTTATTAAAAAGAACCTTAAATTTATAAAAAACAAATTAATTAAAACTTCTCTAATTGATTAAACAAGTATTCCACTCTTCTTAAATTAACACCTAAATCTGATTGACCTAATCTTGCTGCAGATCTTATCTGAATAATTCCTTTTGATCTATCTACATAACTTCTTACATCAAGCTTTAAAATTTCAAGATCATCTGGAAATCTAAAAATCAAGCTTCTACAAACACCTCTCCAATAATTTCTACCACTTTCAACAACTTCTGTACGAGGTAAACCTTCTGCCAGAGAAACAAGTTGAATAAACTTCTGATCAACATTTATGAGTTTCTTTTCTATTAAGACACTGTTTAATGGGTTAGTTATTGGAGCAAGACCTTGGATGGAAGAAACCATATTTTTTGAGAACGATGTAGATGTTCTAACCGATTTCATACACAAAGTGAGAGAAAAAAAGGAAAATTTTTTCTATAAAAGTGATCTCTTTATAAAGATTCCTTATTTTGTGATCAAAATCCTAAAATTTGAGATTTTTTATTGTTTTTTTTGATAGAAATGGTTGCCTAGCTTGTTTACTATTTAGTTTCCTAACCCATAAAAAAACTCCTACAAACAAAAAAATTTCAACAATAATTCCAACCTTTATTAAACTCATTTTTTATCCTCTTTTTTCTTGTTGGTGCTCTCTATGTATGGCACAAGAATATTTAATAACCACTTTTTAAATGAACTTAAAGGTTTCATAATCTATTTACTTACCTTTTCTCCACAAACTCCTCCCTTTAATGAGATCCTCTATATTTGGCCAAGCTGCTATTAATTCTTTAAGTGCCTTCCTATTAGGCGTATAGAAAACACATGACAACGCACTTATTACATAAAGTATGAACCACAACTTACTTTCTGAATAAGCTAAAAACAAAGAGAAAAGAAAACTTCCAATAAAGAAAAAGAAAAATGTCCTATTTAGTATTTCTAATGGAGTTCTTTTAAGTCTGTAAAATTTAGGCTTTTTTTTGTCTAGTTGAGTATCTTTCAGAAATTTACTTTCATACGAATTAAGTATTTCTTCTTCTAAAACTTTTTCATACTCTAAATTATCAATTGAATAGCTTTTATCCTTTTTATTTTTCATTAATATTTCTTCAGTACAGATATGGTAACTAATTTAAGGTATTTTAAAAAGTATCAAATTTTATCTCTTAAAAGAAGCTATACGAACAGATCATGGTTTTGAAAATACTTCAAGATTATCTTATTTATAACAGATAAATTAGTCAAAATATTCTTTTTAATTTTCCCAAATCTTTCGGTCATTTAAAACAATTACTTCTATAAACTTAATAGCATTAATTAAATTGGGAGGCAATATCTAAATCTAGAGTTAAAATAGTTTAGAGATTTTAATAATAATCTATATGCAAAGGTATTTGATTTCCTACGAATTTACAGATGGCGAGGATCAAGAAGAAGGGGCCGAAATGCTAATTAATTGGTACGAATCAGGTGGTCCCCAAAACAGACCTGAAAACTATGAAGTTCATTCTTGGATTTTTATGGTTCAAAATGGGATTGGACATTCTGTAGTGAGTGCAGATTCTCTTGAAACAATTTGGAAGCAATGGCATCCTTGGAGAAGGTTGATGGATATAAGTATTCAGCCGTGTATGGATCTTGATGAGACAGTCGGATTATTCAAAAAACAAAAAATGAATACACGGATAGTCTAAAAGTATTTCTAATTTAAAAATATAAATTTCTTTTTAGTAGCACCTAATACTACATACTTATTTCACTGCGTTAAAAAGGATAAGATTAATTTTCCATGATGAATGACTCTTATCACATTTACTTCAAAGGAGAAATTCTTTTTAAGAATTTAAGTAAAGATGAATTTGAATTTGTTTGGGGAAAACTTTATACATCTTACATAAATGCCCTTAATAAAGAGCTAACCTACGAATTAATTAGCGAAAAAAATATTATGGAGCCGTCCTGTAACCTTGAGCCTTCATATTAAATTAAAAAATAGATATTAAATTAAGAATAAAACAAGAAAAGCTGTATCTCTTTTATTTTGAGGTACTCTTTTTCTTCTTTAGTTATATCCAAAGCTATTTTATTAGCCTCAATTTCGACAATAGAACTACAAGTTTCAAAGTTCTCCTCTCTTTTAAATAGTGCAACAATGCCAATTTCCGTTATGAACCAAATAAAATGATCAGTTTCTCCAATTGGCTCTTCTTTTAAAGATTCAATAATTAATTCACTTGCTGAATCCATTGGACTTATTTTATGTTGGACTTTTAATTCCCCCCATTGCAATACCTTACTGCCTCAGAATAAGTGCCAACGTCTTCAACAATTTCGGAAACACATTTATTGAAAAGTTTAGACTCTTTTTTTACTGAACAGAATCCAACAGCAATCGCAGCCAAAGCTATTGCAGATACGAAACTAGAACCAAGCTGTATAAAACCATAGGCAAACATAATGTTTTTCTTTCCAGAACATTTTTTTAAATCTTTTTTTTCTTCTGACATTTTTTAAATTTTCATTTAATTTATAATATTTGATTAAATTTAGCTTTGATAAAAATTTCCATAGAGAAAACCGAATTAAACAATTTTTTGATCATCTATGACAAAAAATAAAAATTTCAAGTTTAGATTGATTTTTCTTCATTTTATTTTTCAATTTGATACATCATGAAGAAAAAACTTTTTAAATTTTTTATCAACATGAACTTCTTGAGTAGATATTTTATCTTTTTTAAAAAAGTAATGATCCCACTGTTATAACAAGAGCTTATGTTACTTTTTAAACTATATTTTATTTTTTTTTGATGAAGTATTAATACTTAAAAAGTTTTTAGAAAAGCTTGTTTTGATAATGCTCCCGAAGAGTTATCCACTTTTTAAGCATTTTTCAACAGGGTTTTCCACAATATGTTGATTAAATTTAAATTTCTATGTGCAAAATCAAATATTATCTTCTTTTTTAAAAAAACTATCCACAATTTTTTTTGGGATCACTAGTATTTCGAGTGTCTTAAATAATTTTAAGTAGAAATCTTATGAATCTAAAAGAGACAAAAAAGGGGCTGAATCCCGAAATCAAAAAAGAGTTGGAAAAATCTAAGCTCGAAGTTCTCACTAATGAAAATGATTTTTTAGTTAAAAACCTCAAGAAGGCTGGATGATCTACTAGAACTTAAAAAATTTCTTTAAACAATAAATTTATAAACTTCCTTCCTGAGACAAATAATATTTTCTTGAATGATCAACTAAAAAGTTTAAATTTATCAAATATAAATTTTCTATTAAATATACAAATTAATACTCTTTACACCAAACATATAAAACAAATCCTAGTTATATTATCTAAATCTCAGTAAGAGATCAGGATAGAAATATAAACGGAAATTTCAAAGTTTTTAATTCATTAAAAATTCAGTTTTCCCGTATTCGCATCATAGTTTCAATAAAAGATGAATATTCAAGAACTAAAAGTCAACTACAAAAAGCTCTTAAACAAAGCTGCCAAAGCAAACGGCCGTAAAGAAACTGTTTCTTACTTAAATCGTGCTGCTAATATTAAATCAAAAATCTATTCAAACACTAAAGTAAATTGCTTTAGATGTAATGGTGCAGGTTTTCTAAGGATTTCACTAGATGAGACTAAAACATGTCTATCTTGCTACGGGAAGGGCTTTTTAATTAAAGAAATTCAGCAGGTTTAAAAATTTATTGTACATGAAAGATCTCATTCAAGCTCACAAAAAATTAATTAAAACAGTAAAAGAACAAATGGGATTTTCTGATTATGGGATGTATTGGTTAGCTTTCCTGGAAGGGGGTCTAACTATATGGCTGCTGGATAGAATATTTTTTCACTGGTTAAAGTTTTAATTTTTATTTAGATCAAAAAAAATCCTGCAGGTATTAAATAAATTAATTTATCGAAACCATTTGAAAAGTTGTAGGATGGTAAAAAACTAATATGCAATTACTCGGATTAATTCTTCTTCTAGCTAGTAGCTGGTATTTATGGAAATTAACATCAAACTTTCTTGATGAACCAACAAAAAAAGAACTGACCAATAGTTTAAATAACCTCAAAAATAAACTCTCTGAGGGGAAACAAAATTTCTCTAAAGCAAAAATAAGCGAAGCTTGGGAAAAATACAAAGAAGAAGGTGGTGCCCTATCTAATAAAGAAAAAAGCTAGTGGACTTTTTTATTATTACAAGTCTCACTAAAGATATTTCTAGAATTGATCTAATTGGTATTTTGTTTGGTCATTTAATTTTTGGTGTCGCATTGACACAGCTTTTAGATTGGACGTGGTTAAAGAACCTTATGAGTGAAGAAGATAAAAGAAAGATGCTTAAAAGTTATACATGGAAAGACTTATTAGTAGATGGAGCAATTGTTACGGTAGTTCTTGGAATAATCTTTTTGATAATTAGCATTTTTCTATAAATGAACGTAACTTACATCCTTTTAGTTTTTTTAATGATATCAATTGTGTTTTTCACTCAAATAATCAATTCCTCCGATAAATCAAAATAAATGACCGAAGTAACTAGCAACTCCTCAACTGGATGGTACTTAATCGCTTTTGTAAGCACTCTATCTTTTTTAGCCTTAATTTACTTCGGACAAAAAAGATAGAGTAAATTTTGAAAGACTATTTAAATTCATAAAAAAAGCTCTGCAACTTCGTGAGATGCAGAGCTTTTAATTGTTAAATAACTGATTTATATAAATCTGTTGATTATAAAACCTTTTTTCTTAATCGAAGAAAAAGAGACCGATGAATGTGATGAAGATACTGAATTCACGGCCCCTTTGATAACCGCATTTTTCGGTAGATACGACAATGAATCACCTCCTTTACTAATGTTTTTCTAAAGATAACTAAAAGAATTAAACTAGGAAAGAAATTCATTAAAAATTTAAAAGTTTTTTAACAAATTAACGAAATAAATCTCTTAAAAATAAAAATATAGATTTTACCAAGGCAAAACTTCTCCGTTAGCATGCCAAAATGTACCTGAGTTATTTCTATTTAAACAATCTATACGTTTTAAAAGGCCATTTGCTGATTCTTCAGGACTAATTCCATTTCTTGTAAAGCCAGTCATTCTTGTACTCACTAACCCAGGATGCAAAATAGCTACATAAATATCTTCTCTTGATAAATCTATAGAAAGTGATTTTGCTGCCATGGACAAAGCGACTTTAGACATTCTGTAACCATAAGAACTTCCAGATGTATTATCTTCAATAGATCCCATTCTGCTTGTGATAAAAGCAACTTTAGAAGATCTTTTTAAAAAATGTTTAAGTGATTGAGTCATACAAATTGGGCTTAATGCATTGACTTCAAATTGCCGCAAAATACTTTTTTTATCTAAGTATTCGAAAGAATTAAATTCATAAATTCCTGCATTATGAATTAAGCAATCTAAATTAACTCCAGATAGTTTTTTACACAAATTTGTTATCGACTCATCAGAAGAAATTTCTATATTCTCTTCAATTCTCACTCCTAAATCTCTAAGTTCTTTTGAAGCTTTCCTACACGTTGCAATTACATTATCTCCCCTATTATGAATTTGCCTACATAGTTCTAATCCAATACCCCTATTTGATCCTGTAATTAGATAAGTCGACATCTCTAAATTAAAAAATAAAAAATTAATCTAAATTTAAATATAAAAGAAAACGAACTAGAAAAAGAAAAAATTTATAAAATTCCTTATTAGATTTTTTAAAGTTATGATAGGTTTTGAAATTTAAAATATTTTATAAAAGAAAGCAAAGATATTTTTATCATCAAAATTTAATGTATGGAAATTTTCAATCAAGAATTTATACAAGAGATTATTAGGTTAACGTGGAGAAATCCTGCTTTTATGGCTATTGCTATTGCGTTAGTTTGGCTTATCCCACAATTATTTATCAGAAAAATAATGGCAAAAAAATATGAAAGAAGAAAAATAGAAATTCAGAAAAATAAAATTCAAAAGCTTTACCCTACTAATACTCCTAAATAAGATTTTTATTAATAAGATGATCTAATGAATCAAAAAAATACTTTTTGCATCTAAGTAAAACATGACCTACAAAATAATTAGAATTGATGGGAAAGATGACGAATTAACAGCTCAAAGTTTTGATAAGTATTCAGATGCGTACGATTTGTTAGAGGAACTATATGGAGATTTATGTTGTTCAGATGCTGATTATGGAGACATAACCTATTACGATATTGTTGAAAATAATTTAAAAAATATTAATGAAGAACAAAAAATGGGCTCCCTCACAAGAAGAAAATTTAGGGGTAATAACGAGTGTATATGAATTTATTAAAGAAGAACTTTCAGAACTTCAAAAAAAAACTGGATGTCCCGATTCATTTATTTATGATTTTATTGGCAAGATTCAGAATGAATGGCATGCTGAATCTTGCCACTCAATAGTTAGAAATAAAAAAAGGAAAAATTAGGAAATATTAAATCTTCAACGCAAATTTATAAAATTTCTCTAATATAATTTGAATTTAAAAATATTAAATCATGATTATTAGAATACTAGGAATCATACTTATCCTTGGTACGATTGCATATTATGGTTTAGTTTTAACTGGGCAAAGCAACCTTTAGTTTTTTAACTTTTAAAAAGTTCTCATGAAATGGCCTCCTACTTTGTGTTGGACAGCACCAAAAACTATTAATGGTAATAGGCATTTTCAAGTTAAAGCTTATGGTGGGAAAAATGAAGATAGATGGGTTGATATTTTTCCTACCAAAAATAAAAAAGATATTAAAAGGATCTCATGGGCAAAACTAAAATCAGAATGGACTACTGGATGGTTAAGGCTCCCTAAAGATAAAGATTAATTTGTCTATGTAAACAAATATTATTAACCAGAAAACTGTAAAAAATAATACCTAACTCAAAAAAAATAACTTCTAAAATTTTTTAAATTGCTGTTTAATATGAAGTCAGAACCGAAGAAAAAACTCCCTAATAA
>CACMCA010000015.1 GCA_902612005.1 uncultured Prochlorococcus sp.
GTAAAGCCTTTAAAACTCTCAACGTTGATATTTATGGGTTATCAAGAGAAGAAATTATTCAACTTCTTTTAAGTGATGGCAAATTAATAAAAAGACCATTTTTGATTTACGAAGGAAAAAAAGTAATATTAGGTTTTAACGAAATTGAATATGCAAAACAATTTATATAAGTTTAGAAAATCAAGAGTTTATTAATCCTATGCCTGGTTCCATAAAAATTTTTTTAAAAGAATGGGGTCTACTAATTCTATTAACTTTTTTTGTTTCTTCTTGTAGATCATTTTTTGCAGAACCACGTTATATCCCTTCTGGTTCAATGCTCCCAGAATTACAAATAAATGATAGGTTAATTATTGAAAAATTTTCGCTAAGAAACTCTTTACCAAAAAGAGGAGATATTGTTGTTTTTAACTCACCTTACTCTTTTGACAAAAAATTAATCTCATCAAGATCTAAGCCTTTACCAAAAAAAAGATATTGTTTTTTTATGAGTTTTCCTCCAATGTCGTTTATTCCTGGTTTGAGGGATCAAGCTTGCGATGCTTATATTAAAAGAGTGGTGGCACTTCCAGGAGAAATTGTAAGTGTAAACTCTAATGGTGAATTAATAATAAATAATAAATTAATTCCTGAACCCTATGTCTCTTATAAGTGCTCATTATCACTATTTAATAATTGTGGTAAATTTGAAAACATAAAAGTGCCAGAAGATCATTTTTTAGTTTTAGGTGATAATAGGGCAAATAGCTGGGATGGAAGATATTGGCCTGGAAGTAAATTTCTTCATAAAAAAGAGATAATTGGTAAAGCATATTTTAGATTTTGGCCTCTTAGTCAAGCTGGCTTTTTCAGTGAATGAAGCCTTTTCCCTGACTCTTACTTCATTAAAATAAATTTTTAACAAGGCTTAATTTAAAGTGCTCCTGAAGCAGTTGAATCAATTATTCCTCCTAGGTGGGTTGTAATGTTTAGAGCGCTAATTAAAGGGGGCTTATCAGGATCATTGAAAAGGTCAATTATAGTTATGCCACCATTACCTTGTTTTATCATCCAAATATTTGAATAATTAATCCCAAGGATGTGGCAAATCAGAGTTTTATTGACTGCATCATGAGCAACCAGAAGGCTTAGATCATTATCTTTTTGAGATAAACAAATTTTCTCAAAAGCTTCTACTGACCTTTCTGATACATCTTTTATAGATTCACCTTCCGGCATTATTACTTCTTCAGGTTTATTATGCCAATTTTTTAGTAAAACAGGCCACTGTTCTCTAATTTCTGCTTCCAGTTTACCCTCCCATAATCCGTGACTAATTTCTACAAGTGAATCTATTTTCTCAATTTTTAAATCTTTGTTATTTTGAAGGATTATTTGTGCAGTCTCATAAGGCCTATGCATTGAACTTGAAAATGCCTTATTGAAAGAAATATTTCTCAAATATTCAAAAGTTTTTCTAGCTTGATCTTTTCCATTTTCATTTAAAGGGATATCAATTTGACCTTGGAATCTACCTTCTTTGTTCCAGTTAGTTTCACCATGCCTTATTAGAAATATTCTGGAATCTCCAATTTTATTTGGAATATTTTTATTAAGATGAGAAGTTTGATTTAAGCATTCAATTTGTGTCTTAAAAGATTTATCTTTCCGTGAAATATTGAGTATCGAGAAAGAAGCATTTTCTAATCTTATTTTCCTAAAACCTTGCTTAGGCTTTCCCAATAACAAGAGGATTAAACATCTAAGAATTGCATTATGACCTACAACTAAAATATTTACATCATCTTTGTCTAGATAAATTTTTAAAATGTCTTCTACAAAATTTGTTGCTTGAACAAATAACTCTTGAATTGGTTTATAAGTTTTATTATCATTCCTCTTTAAGATTAGATTTTCTGGATCATTTTTCCATATAGGGTAAATTTCTGGAAATTTCTTTTTTATTTCATCAATTTTTAGACCAGACCATTCACTAAGATCTACCTCTAGCAAATTTTCATCAAATACAATATTTTGTTCTTTATTGAAGGTCTTTTTAATTGTTTTTGCAGTCTCTGCCGCTCTGACAAGTGGGGAGGAATAGATTTTATCGAAGTTTATTTTTGATAATGCTTTTCCTGCTTTTTGGGCTTGTTCGTATCCTTCATCAGTTAATAATGAATCATCTGTTCTGCCTTGAATTAGTCCTTTAGCATTGAAACTGCTTAGTCCATGTCTAACTAAAACTAAACGTATAGCCATTATATAAATTTGAAAATTGAGATAATTTAATCATCTCATGGCGTGATTAAAATAGATACTTAAATATAAGGAACTTAAATGATAACTAAGTTTATTTTTTAACAATATAATAAGTTATGATCTTTAAAAATATTTCTAAGTCAAAACTCGCTTTAGCCTTTATTTCTTTAGTCATAACTTTCTTTGTATGGCAGCAAGGCTTAAGAGATAGTTTAAATAGACCATCTGTTTCATTTGATATAAGTCAAAAAGAGCTAGAAATTGCTGAATTAGCGGTCCAATCAATACCTGAAAATCTTAAAAAATTTTTTATCATAAATGATCCTGTTGATCAAATAAATAAATCCCTCTCTGAGGTCTCATTTGAAGAACTAACAGAAAGAAATAAATTAATTCGGATAATTTCTTCAGAATCAAATGATCCAATAATCTTTAAAAATATATCTAAAGATTTTGAAAATAATAACTTTAAATTTCTTATTGATGAGATAGAAAAAAAATCCAGTAACTATTCATATAAACCAAATTCTGATAAGTTTGATTTATTTAAAGGTGATAGATTTTTATATCATCTTTTAAGCCGGAAATTTGATTTTGACGATAGTTCTTTAATAACAAAATCATTCTCCAGCAAAATGTTTTTAAAAATATTAGCCATCAGACTAATACCACTTTTAACAATACTTATTGGCTCTATTCTGGCTTTAAAAATATTATGGACCACCATATCTTTGAAAAAGTTTGGTTGGCAAGAAATTAAATCTTTAGATTTAGAGTTAATAGATATGGTTTTATTAATTGCAGGGGGATTTGTTGTTTTAGGAGAAGTTGTATCCCCTTTGTTTTCTATCAGTTTGGTTGAACTTTTTTCTAAAAATATCTCTAATGAATTGTCTCAATCTTTAAAAATATTCTTTGGATATGTTTTTATGGCTATTCCACCATTAGGGATAGTTTATTATCAAATTAAATCTTTGAATGGCGAATTTACTTTTAAAAAGGATTATTTGCAGTTCAATTTCTTGCCAATAAAATATGCAATTAATCAGGGAATTAAAGGTTGGTTAACGATTGTTCCTTTTGTTTTATTGATTTCTCTAATTATGAATAGTCTGATCGATAATCAGAATGGTAGTAACCCCTTGCTGGAAATTGTTCTTAATAATAATAATTACTTATCATTTTTTCTTTTATTTGTAACAACAACTCTATTAGCTCCTTTATTTGAGGAGATTATATTTCGCGGTGTTTTACTACCAACTCTTTCAAGAGATTTTGGAGTAATTTTGGGCATCATAATTTCGGCTTTTATCTTTGCATTAGCCCATTTAAGTTTGGGAGAAATGCCGCCATTATTTGTTCTAGGGATTGGATTAGGAATTACAAGGGTAGCTTCAGGTAGTTTGTTTTCTTCAGTGATCATGCATTCTTTATGGAATGGATTGACTTTCTTAAATTTGTTCTTATTGAGGATATAAAGAATTTCACTTTACTTGCGAATCAAGCAAAAAGATGTTTATTTAATTAATAATACTTCTTTTATTTAAATAAAAATCATAGATGAAACCTTATGGGAATCAACTTAATTTAAAAAAAAAAGTTACATATGAAAGTAAAAAAAATTCTGAAAAAATATTCATAATTAATATCAAATTAATACATCAAATTTTCGACACCATTAATATCTCTCTTTTGGTATTAATTTTCACCTTATTTTTCTTGTCTTTTAATAGTCAAAGAAAATGGTCAAATACATATAAAAACTTATCTAAAACAAGAGCTATCAATAATAATCTCATTGATTATATTTCTAGAATTGAGGAATTTTATATTAGTGAACTTGAGTCTATTAATACTTATAGAAAAACTAAACCTGAAGATTTAATCTATTTAGATAAACTTCCAGAAAAAAAAGAAAGTTTATTTAAGAAAAATTTAAGTACCTTCATTGAAGGTTTTAGCGATAGCAAATATCAAAGGGGATATTGATGAAAAAATACAAGAAAATTGTTCGTCTATTACCACTTGATCAAAGAAGATTTAAATTTCTCTATTTTTTTAGCTTACTATTAATATTTTGTTTGTTTGGCAGGTTAGTTAAATTGCAAGTCTTTAACGCCTCTGATTTGCAAAGGAAAGCTAGATTAATACAGTCTTCTAAAACTAACGCCTTAAAAAAAAGGAGAGCGATTGTTGATAGAAATAATAGACTAATTGCCTACGATAAACCGTTATATAAATTATGGGCCCATCCAAAATATTTTAATTTTCCTGGTGATTCAATTAACAAAGTTCGGAGTATTGAAGAAGTTGCAGAAAAATTGTCACCTATCTTGGATATAAATGGTGAAATACTCTTAAGTAAATTTAATAATAAAATGAGTGGTATCAAGCTTTTGGATAAAATTTCCGAAGAAAAAGCAGAAAAGATTAAGAACCTTCAAATAAGCGGACTTGATTTGTTTAAATATTCGCAGAGATATTATCCACAAGGCGAGCTTTACTCTAATCTTGTCGGTTTTGTTAATGATGAGAATATAGCTTCAGCGGGTTTAGAGCTTCATTTAGATAATCAAATTAAAGTTTTTAATAAAAGTAATTTAATAAAAAGAGGAGGAGATGGAACTCCTCTACCGGATAATTCAGCGCCAGGTGATTTTATTTCTGATTACAAAAGTTTAGGCCTGACTATAGATTCAAAATTACAGAAAGCCTCATTCAATGCATTATCAAAGCAAGTAAGCAAATGGAAAGCAAAGAAGGGATTTGCCGTAGTTATGGATGTAAATAATGGTCGGATTCTCTCCTTGGTTTCAGCTCCATCATATGATCCAAATAAATTTTGGAAGTATGATTCTGAACTCTTTAGGGGTTGGTATTCTCAAGATTTATTTGAGCCTGGTTCAACTTTTAAACCTATCAATCTTGCCTTAGCGTTAGAAGAAAAAGTAATTCAGAAAGATGGATTTGTTGAAGATATTGGAAAAATTAATGTTGGAGGATGGACTCTTTCTAATTGGGATAAAAAAGGTAATGGATACATTGACTATCCAAAAGTATTGCAGGTTTCAAGTAATGTTGGGATGGTAAAAATAATGCAAAATTTAGACCCCACAATTTATTGGGATTGGCTAAAAAATTTAGGTATAAATAAACATTTAGAGACTGACTTATTTGAATCAACTGCTGGCCAACTAAAGAAAAAAGATTTATTTGTAAATCAATCAATTGAGCCTGCTGTAACTTCATTTGGTAAAGGGTTCTCAATTTCGCCACTTAAATTGGTTCAACTTCATGCGGCTCTAGCAAATGGTGGTTTTGAAGTTACTCCTCATGTAACCTCAAATTTCAAAGAAAGAGTTAATAAAAATCCAAAAAAACAATTTTTTTCACACGAAGTGTCTAAAACTGTTCTTGAGTGGATGGAGAGCGTAGTTGATAAAGGTAGTGGATCTGGAGTGAAAATCGAGGGTTATAGGATAGCAGGGAAAACGGGCACTTCCCAAAAAGCCTTAAATGGTTCCTATACAAGTAAAAAAGTTTGCAGTTTTGTGGCGACCTTACCAGTTAATGATCCGAAATATGCTGTCTTAGTAGTTGTTGATGAGCCATCTAAATCTTATGCATATGGTTCAACTGTTGCTGTACCAGTTGCAAAAGAAATTATAGAGAGTTTGATAGTAATTGAAAAAATACCTCCCAAGATTAAAGATCATGGAATGATTGTTAAAAAACCCTAAAATTTTCCAATTTTATAAATATTTAGTTCAATATTTGATGATTTCATCTGGAATAAAAGCTAGTTTATGTATATATATGATTATCTAGATATGAAATCAATTTTAGAACAATTGTCCTCAATGACCGTTGTTGTTGCTGATACTGGAGATTTAGATTCGATAAAAAAATTTCAACCAAGGGACGCCACCACAAATCCATCGCTAATACTTGCTGCTGCTAAGAACCCTGATTATGTGAAATTAATTGATAAAGCTTTAGAAAGCTCAGAAAATGCATTGCCCCAAGGATTCTCCGAAATTGAATTAATCAAAGAAACTGTTGATCAAGTTTCAGTATTTTTTGGAAAAGAAATATTGAAAATTATTTCAGGACGCGTATCTACAGAAGTTGATGCAAGACTGAGCTTTGATACCGAAGCTACGGTAGAAAAAGCGAGAAAATTGATCAATCTTTACAAAAATTTCGGAATTGAAAAGGAAAGAATTTTGATTAAGATTGCTGCAACTTGGGAGGGAATTAAGGCAGCTGAAATTTTGGAAAAAGAGGGTATTAAGTGCAACTTAACTTTACTTTTTAACTTCTGCCAAGCGGTAACTTGTGCTAATGCAAAGATAACTCTAATTTCCCCGTTCGTTGGCCGCATATTGGATTGGCATAAAGCAAAAACTGGTAAAACTAGTTTTGTTGGTGCTGAAGACCCTGGTGTTCTTTCGGTTACACAAATATATAAGTACTTTAAAGAAAAGGGATTCAAGACAGAAGTAATGGGAGCGAGTTTTAGAAATCTTGATGAAATAAAAGAATTAGCAGGTTGCGATCTTTTAACAATCGCACCAAAATTTCTTGAGGAACTGAAAAAAGAAAAAGGAGAGTTAGTTAGAAAATTAGATGTAAGTCCTCAAATAAATAATTCTATTGACTACGAATTTGAAGAAAAAGATTTCAGACTAAGTATGTTAGAAGATCAAATGGCAAGTGAAAAGCTTAGTGAAGGTATCACTGGATTCAGTAAGGCTATAGAAGAATTGGAAGAGCTGTTACTAAAAAGATATTCAGAGATTAAAAATCATAAATTAATTTCTGCTAACTAAATTAAAGTTTGAATTGAAAAAAGAATCAAGTTCCACCTTTTGTTAAAAGTCTTCTAATAACTCTTTTTGCAATATCTTCATAACTCATTTCTCCTGATAATATTTGAGCAATACGTTTAGGTGCTGTTTTTCTTTTGATACCTAATTGGTATCCAGTTTTAGGAAATCTATAAAATACTTGGGCTATTCTCCTCCCCCAAACCATTGATTTCCCCCAAATGTTGTTAATTTTTTTCGTATAAAGATTTAAATCATCTACTTTTCCTGATATGCACTGATCTATGTATTCTGCAGCATAAAAACTGCTAATTAAAGAAGGTCTAATTCCTTCAGCTAAAAAAGGATCACATAGAGATGCTGCATCTCCAACCGCTAAAACTTTGTCACCATTAATTGAGTGGAAGCCATTCCATATTCTCAGTTTCTTACTAATTGTTTTATGAGGAAAATCTTCAAAACCGAAGCTTCTGATAACTTGTTTATTTATAGCCTGATTTTCTAAGAGACCATTATTTATAAAAGTACCTAAACCAATATTTAAGCTTTCTTTTAAGGGGAATGCCCATGCAAAACCATATTTTATAAATCCAAACTCAAATCTAACTGCATCTCTAGGTATTTCACCTAACCCTTTTAATCTTAATGAGAATGTGTTAGCAAATTTCGGTTTTCTTGGCCCTAAATTGAAATAACTCGCCCATTTCGATTGGGAGCCATCTGAAATTACGAGAAATTCTGTAATATATTTTATTTTGTTATTACAAGTAATTTCCCATTTATCATTTTTTTTTATGATTTTTTCTATCAATAATGGTCTCATTATCTGAGCTCCATTACTCAAGGATTCATCAAGTAATAATTGATCTAGTTTTTCTCTTTTAACAATCCAAAATGGGGATTCACCAGTCAGATCAGCTGTTACATTATCTGCAGCTTTCCATCTGAATTCAACATTCTTAATTTTTGATTCTATGCAATCTTCTATATTTAGAGGAAGAAATTTTTGTATTGAAGATGCCATCCCACCTGCACATGGCTTGTAATCTTGGGATTTTTCTTTTTCAATAATTAAAACTGAATATCCTTTCTTTGATAGGTTAAGAGCGGTGGAAGATCCTGATAAACCTCCACCAATTATTACAACGTCAAATCCTATCAAACTTTTAGAATTTCCTTCTCTTTCTCAGACAATTTAGTTTCTATTAAAGCAATATATTTATCAGTAATTTTCTGAATTTCAGATTGATTATCTCTCGATTCGTCAATAGAAATAAGGCCATCTTTTTCGTCTTTTTTTTCTTTATCAACAGCATCTCTTCTGATATTTCTCAAAGCTACTTTCCCTTCCTCTGCATATTTAGAGGCTAATTTACAAAATTCTTTTCTTCTTTCTTCTGTTAAAGGAGGAACATTTATTCTTATTACTTTCCCATCATTATTTGGAGTCATACCTAAATCACTCATAGAAATAGATTTCTCTATGGCTTGTAAACATGAAATATCGAAAGGTTGTATTGAAATTGTTTGCGAATCAACAGTACTTATGGTAGCAAGCGATTTGATTGGTGTTTCTGCTCCATAGTACTCAACACTTACTCTGTCTAACAAGGAAGCATTAGCTCTTCCTGTCCTGATTGTATTAAAGTTTCTTTGTGTGGCTTCAATACTTTTATTCATATTTTCTTGAATTTCTTTTTCTTTCATAATTAAAAAATTTAATGATCTTTAACTAATTAAAGAGCCTATTGGCTCACCAGCAACAGCTTTAGAAATGTTCCCTTTTTTGAATATATCAAAAACCATAATTGGGATATTATTATCTTTGCAAAGTGCAATTGCAGTACTGTCCATTACTGCAATTTCATCACTAAGAACTTGTTGATAACTGAGAGAAGAATATTTTTTTGCATCTTTAAATTGATTAGGATCACGATCGTATACTCCATCAACTTTAGTAGCCTTCATAACAACTTCAGCGTTTATCTCTGCTGCCCTCAAAGCTGCCGTGGTATCAGTTGTAAAAAATGGATTTCCGCATCCACCCCCGAAAACTACAACCCTACCTTTTTCAAGGTGCCTCATGGCTCTTCTTCTGATATAAGGTTCGGCAATTTCCTGCATTTCTATTGCTGTTTGCACTCTTGTTGCAACTCCTACTCTCTCAAGACCATCTTGAAGTGAAATTGCGTTCATTACTGTTGCTAACATCCCAACATAATCAGCCGTCGCGCGATCCATTCCGTCTGCAGATCCTTTAAGCCCCCTAAAAATGTTTCCACCACCAACAACTATTGCAAGTTGTACACTATTTTCGACTACTTTTGAAACATCCTCTGCAATTGACTGAACTATAGCAGGATCAATACCATAAGGTTTTTCACCCATTAGTGCTTCACCACTAAGTTTTAAGAGAACTCTTTTGTAAGTCATTCAATAATTGTACTTTTAAGACCTTAGCAAGTAAATGCACCAAATTTATTTTTTGTTCAGATATTGCTTGCGTCTTTAAACATTTCTAAACCTGCCTAACGAAAATTTAAGTAATAATTTAGTTCAACTAAAATTCAACACACTTTTGTGCTTTTATTCCTTGTTCTTTAAATGGATGTCTTATTAGTTTCATTTCTGTAACTAGATCAGCGTAATTAATAATTGAATCAGATGCTCCCCTTCCAGTTAAAACAATATGACTTTTTCTATTATTTAAGCTTTTTAAAAAAGTGATTATTTCTTCGGTTTCAAGATAACCAAGTTTTGTCGCAATATTAATTTCATCAAGAATGATAAGTTTATAAGATTCGTTTTGTATGTATTTTTTGGCTAGTTGCCACGCCTCCTGAACTAATTTTTCATCTCTTATTCTGTCTTGTGTTTCCCAAGTAAATCCTTCTCCTAATGAATGCCAAGATATGTTTGAAGACAAGTTTTTAAGTGCTTTTTCTTCTCCAGTGGTCCAGCCTCCTTTTATAAATTGAATTATTGCTACTTTATAGCCATGTCCTATCGTCCTTAAAGCCATACCTAAAGATGCAGTTGTCTTTCCCTTACCATTTCCTGTAAAAACAATCAATAATCCTTTTTTTGTTTTTCTAATTTGTAGTCTTTCGGCTTGAATATCTTTTCTTTGCTGCATTCTTTTTTTATATGAGCTCTCATCGCTTTCCGGTGATAATTTACCTCCCATTCCAAGTTTATTTGCTTGATTATCGAGGTTAAATATTTTCTGGGAAGGTGAAGGTTTTTCTTTCATATGACACTTACTTTTATTTAATTATTATAAATCTTTAAATATTTTTAAACTCTTTTAACTTTTGAAAGTGCATTATTCACTGCCTGTTGTTGATCCCTTTTAGTAATCCAGTGGTGATAAGTTTGAGTATGTAAACTAACCGAATGTCCCATCATTCTTGCAGCCACAGTATCAGGTAAATCATAAAAAATTGTTCTAACTGCCCAAGCATGCCTTAGATCATAGGGTTTTATTTGTAAAGAGTAACGCTTAAACTGGTCTGTAATTTTTTTCCCAATATTCTGTAAGGTTGTAATTTTAAGGTCTCTATTAATATTAGGTAGAAGTTCTGGATTCTCACCAAGTTTTGATAATTCGAACTTTTCCACCCATTCAGGATGAAATGGCCAAACTTGATGTTCCCCAGTTTTAGTAGTAGGTAAAACTCTAATAATTTTGTCTCCAAAATTAGTAAGAGAACTTAAATCACAAAAAAATACTTCATGATTCCTTAATCCATAAGTAGCCATCAAGCCAAAAACGAATTTCCAAGACTTGCTTGGTATGGTCTCCCAAAGTTTCTCTATTAATTCGTCTTTAGGCAGATCCCTAAATCCTGCTTTGTTCAGACCATATCCTCTAGAATTTAATTTCCAATCTTCTGGTAGTTTAATGTCCATAAACTTAGCCAAAACACTTAAAGAAGTGGCGCATTGTTTCCTACTTCTTGTACCCTCCTTATAACTTTCAAGTGTTTTTTGGAATATTTTTTCTAAAGCTTCATTCTCATATTCATTGTAAATATTTAGGATTCTTTTCATATATGGTTTGTAAGAACTTCTCCAAGTAGTTTTTCTAGTGCTGGTTCGAAAATCACTTTTATTTTCTTTAAAAAAAAATTCCTCAAATTTATTTAATCTTTTTGGGAATTCAAAACCATCTTTTATTTCCTTTTTATGAGGTTTGCCTATCCAATTAATCCAATCAAATTGATTCAACTCCAATTGCAAATTGATTAATTGTAATTTTTTTTTGGCCTCCTCTAATCCAGAAATATCAGCCTTTAAACCAAGAGATATTCTTTGAATTTTAAAGTCATTATTATCTTCTTTGGAGGGTAATGAACCACGAATATTTAATTTCTCTCCTCTTTTCTCAATTTTAAGCTTGCTGCCTTGAGTAGCGAATTTATCATTGACATTATTAATTTCCTGAATTACGTTCATTTACTTATATAATTGTCCTTATAATGACGTTTTTAATGTTGATTTTCAATCTCCATAAATTTTAAATGGATAAAATAGGCGTCTTACTAATGAATTTAGGAGGGCCTGAACGCATTACTGATGTAGGCCCATTCTTATACAATCTTTTTTCTGATCCAGAAATAATCAGGACCCCTTTCCCTGTTTTTCAAAAGCCCCTAGCTTGGTTAATTAGCACCCTTAGGAGTACTACTTCGCAACAGGCCTACCTTTCTATAGGTGGAGGTTCACCTATCAGAAGGATAACTGAACAACAAGCAAGAGAATTACAATCTAAATTAAGGGACAGGGGATTTAATGCAACTACCTATATCGCTATGAGGTATTGGCATCCTTTTACCGAGTCAGCAATTGCTGATATGAAAGCAGATGGTATAGATCAAGTTGTTGTAATACCCTTGTATCCACATTTTTCAATAAGTACTAGTGGTTCGAGCTTTAGGGAATTAAAAAAACTGCGAGATTCTGATGATGAATTTAAGAAAGTTCCAATGAGATGTGTAAGGAGTTGGTTCAGTCAATCAGGTTATTTAAAGTCTATGGTCGAATTGATTTCTGAACAGATTGCACTTTGTGAATCACCTTCAAAAGCCCATATATTTTTCACTGCTCATGGAGTCCCTAAGAGTTACGTAGAGGAAGCTGGAGACCCTTACAAACAACAAATTGAAGATTGTTCTTTATTAATCATAAATGAGCTTGAAAAATGTTTAGGGCATACTAACCCTCATACACTTTCTTATCAAAGTAGAGTTGGTCCTGTTGAATGGTTAAAGCCTTATACAGAAGAAGTGTTAGCTGATCTCGGAAGGTCAAATGTTAATGATCTGATTGTGGTCCCTATAAGTTTTGTTGGAGAGCATATCGAAACATTGCAAGAAATTGATATTGAATATAAAGAAATTGCTGAAAAGGCTGGTATTAAAAACTTTCGTAGAGTTAAGGCTTTAAATACCCATCCTACTTTTATTGAAGGTCTTAGTGATCTAGTTATTTCCTGTTTGGAAGGACCTCTTGTTAATATAGAGGAGGCTTCACAGTTGCCTGAAAAAGTTAAACTTTATCCCCAAGAGAAGTGGCAATGGGGTTGGAATAATAGTTCAGAAGTCTGGAACGGAAGGGTTGCAATGATTATTTTTCTTGTGCTTTTTATTGAACTTATTTCAGGATCTGGACCTCTACATAAATTAGGCATTTTATAAAGAAAAATTGAAATTTATTTGATAATTTCTAATTTTTTAAAAGATTATTTTGAATACATTTCTGACATTACATTTCTAAATGAGGCAAAAGTATTTAATTAAGTTTAATATTTATATTAAATATTGAATTTATTTAGTGACCCTTACTTCGAGATCCTTTTCAAAGGGTAGTTCAAAACATGAAAATCCAGTTTGGATAACTGGTGCAGATGCACTAATGGATTCTTTAAAAATTCATGGAGTAAAAGTTATATTTGGATATCCTGGGGGAGCCATACTACCAATATATGATGCTGTTCATAAGGCAGAACAAGAAGGTTGGTTAAAGCATTATATGGTTAGGCATGAGCAAGGTGGTTCACATGCGGCTGATGGATATGCAAGATCTACTGGTGAAGTAGGAGTATGTTTTGGGACCTCAGGCCCAGGTGCAACAAATTTGGTAACTGGAATTGCCACTGCGCAAATGGATTCAGTCCCCCTAGTTGTTGTTACAGGTCAAGTCCCAAGACCTGCTATAGGGACAGACGCTTTTCAAGAAACTGATATTTTTGGCATAACTCTTCCAATAGTGAAACATTCATGGGTAATAAGAGATCCTTCAGATATCGCAAAAGTAGTCTCTGAAGCTTTTTTTATAGCCTCATCTGGAAGACCTGGCCCTGTTTTAATTGATATACCCAAAGATGTAGGTCAGGAGTTTTTTAATTACCAAAGAGTTTTGCCTGGTGAGATTATTCCTAAAGGATTTAAAAGAAATGGAGAAATTAATGATTGTGATATCAATAAAGCAATTAAATTAATAGAAGATTCTGAAAGACCTCTTCTATACGTAGGAGGTGGGGCAATATCTTCAGGAGCTCATGATGAAATAAAAACTTTGGCAAATAACTATCAAATACCAGTTACCACAACCTTAATGGGCAAGGGCGCTTTTGATGAAAAAGACAATTTATCTGTAGGGATGTTAGGAATGCATGGAACTGCTTACGCAAATTTCGCTGTTACAGAATGCGATCTTTTAATTGCTATTGGAGCCAGATTCGATGATAGGGTGACAGGAAAATTAGATACTTTTGCACCTAATGCAAAGGTAATTCATATAGATATTGACCCAGCAGAAGTTAATAAAAATAGACGTGTAGATGTTGCAATTGTTTCTGATGTTTTAAAAGCTGTTATCAAAATTAATGAACAATCTCTAAAAAATAAATTTACTTGTCAGACGAAAAACTGGTTAGAAAAAATTGATTTTTGGAAAAATAAACATCCTTTATATGACCCGCCTAAAGAAGGAGAAATTTATCCTCAGGAGGTTCTTTTAAAATTGAGGGAACTTTCACCAGAAGCTTATGTAACTACAGATGTAGGACAACATCAGATGTGGGCCGCTCAATATCTTAGGAATTCTCCAAGAAAATGGATTAGTAGTGCAGGCTTAGGAACTATGGGGTTTGGATTGCCAGCGGCAATTGGAGTTAAAGCAGCCTTACCAAATTCAGATGTAATCTGTATTGCAGGTGATGCAAGTGTCTTAATGAATATTCAAGAATTAGGCACTTTATCTCAATATGGTCTAAAGGTGAAATTAATTATTATCAATAATCGCTGGCAAGGGATGGTAAGACAATGGCAGGAAAGTTTCTACGATGAAAGATATTCCTCATCTGATATGAGTTGTGGAGAACCTGATTTTGTAAAACTTGCTGAGTCTTTTGGAGTTAAAGGATACTCAATTTCTGATAGAAAACAATTACATAATGAATTAAAAAATGCGCTTGATCATGACGGCCCTGCCTTGATTAATATTCTTGTCAGAAGAGGTGAAAATTGTTATCCAATGGTTCCTCCCGGTAAAAGTAATGCTCAAATGGTTGGATACGTTAATTGTGAAGACTAATTTTTTTTAAATTCGTCATTTTAAAAAATTAACTTTAAGATAATTTAAAAGCTTAGATATTCCTGAATTGAAAAAATTATCAAAAATTTTAATTATAGTCTGTTTGATTTCTCTTAATCCTGTAATAGTTCACTCGGCAGAAATTCTTCAAATTAAAAGTTCAAATACTATTTTGGTAGGGGATCAAAATAGGAATTTAACGATTGGACTATTTTGTGTAGATGTAAATGAAAATGATGAGCTTAAAGCAACTAATTTACTTAAGAGTGAATTCCCAAGGGGAAGTAAAGTGAAAATAAAACCTTTTGGTTTCAAAGAGAATGTTTTGTTAGCCAAAGTTTTTAATATTAAAGGTACTAAGGAGATGACTGAATTATTAGTCGCCAAAGACTTAACTAGTGAAATTTGTCCAAGTTAATTATCTCTATGAGCAGATAAAATTCCATTGTCTCGAGAATGTTTTGCTCCTTCTCCAAGAATTAAATTCATTTTTTAATTTGTATGTACATAAATTTGAGATATCTATATTCGTGCTGGGAATGTTCTCATTTAAAAGTTGTTTATAAGCAGATCTTTTAAGATCAAGTTGATTTAAGTTTTCCTTTTTGAAGTGATTTGAATCACTAAAACAAAGATCTTTATTAGCTTCAGTCAAATTGACCGTTATGTTTTTGTTTTCGGTCTTTCTATAAAAATTTTTGAGTGTTATTTTATCAACTAGATAATGTTCCTTCGAAATCGCTGGTCCTATTGCAACAAGTAAGTTATCTCTAGATGTCCCTAAATTATCGAAAATTTCTGCCAGATTTTTTATTATTTTTTTTTCTAAACCTTTTCTTCCACAATGCAAGGTTGCTACATTTCTTGTCCTTTTATCTGCAAAAAATATTGGCATGCAATCAGCTGTGTAAATCCATAAGTTTTGATTGCATTTATTACTAACAAGACCATCTGCATCAGTCTTGATTCCTTTTTCCGAATGTGATCCGAAAACTATCACATTACTGTGAATTTGATTGGAAACGCAATTTATGTAATTTTCATTAAAGTGATTCCCTAATAATTGAAGAAATTTCTCAGAGCTTGACTTCGTAAAATATGCATGTTTGAAATTATTTTGACTAAGGATAGGTGATGAATAATACTCGAATTTTTTGTTTTGAATAAAAAATTCAGCTTTTGAGAAATATTTTTCTTTGTATGGAATAGTTCCTGCTCCTAAGCTGAATTTATGAAATTAATTCAATATCTCTCAAGATCCAGAATCCTGCAAATTTTTCTATGTATGGCGTTGACTGTATGGAAATAAATTGATAACCAAAAGAATTTTTTTTATTCTCTAAAAACTTTGTACTCAAAATGTTTGCATCTTTTTCTGGTAAATCAGTTACTAGCCACTTATCGTTCTCTGAAGCTTCAAGTATAAGTTGGTTCTTATTGATGACTAATTTAATAGGTTCTAAACAACTGAACCATGCAGAAAGTGCTAAAGATCTATCTTTGCTAAAAAGTCTTAATCCTTGAACTAAGTAATTATCATCTAAATCTTGCTGAATTGGAAAAATATCACCAAATTCAATAGGCCAATTTTCTGCTGATTTTAATTCTCCAATTGATATTTCAGAGATAGTTAAAGCATCACCCCTTACTTCTTCTGGTAGAGGTGTAGGAGGATTTTCTAATTTAGAAGTAAAAGTAGGAGCTAATACACCTCTTACATAACCTTTTTCCTTTGGATAAATCTCTTTTTCAAGGAATTCGATTCTATCTAATAAATCGTAAGTTCTCCTACTTACAAGAGCCTCAATACTTACGGCCTCCAGTGATTTCTTAATGATCGATTTCATTGACGCCCTCCAGAATCGAACTATTGAAGGTTTCTCCCACCCTTGTTTTTTTGCTTCACTTATTGCTTCATTAAGTGCCTTTGTAAGCCATACTGAATTAACTTCATTGGCAGGGCATTTTTTATTCCAAAGAAAAATATCTTTTGTCTTATAACTTCTTGTAGAGCAAATAATTAACTCCCACCTTTTTTTTCCATTTGATTCAATAATTGGTCTTGAATAAAAGTCTAATTCCCAATCTGAAATTTTTAATTCAAGACTTGACTCCATTGTTTTATTAATGTTCATTTATCTTGTTCTTTTTTATCGAAGAGTGCTTTAGTTTTTAGTGCTCTCTCCGTGGCTTCTTGCATGACTTTTTGCTTATCAATAATTAACTCTCCCGCAGAGTTCTCTAAGAGTGCTGTATTTAGACCAATGCGCCCTTTCTCGAGGTCAATTTCAGATATTAAAGCTTTTATAATTTCTCCTTCTCTAAAAACTTCTCTTAAAGAACGAATAGATCCATTTGTAAGTGATGATTGATGAAGTAGTCCACTGGCTCCACCTAAATCAATAAAAAAGCCATATGGTTTTACTGCTAAAACTTCTCCTTCAATTAATTGACCTAATTCTAGACTTGTAAGTTTAGAGACTAATGATGCTTTTTTTTCAGAAAGAACTAATTTTCTGGATTCTGGATTCACTTCAAGAAAAGCTACTTTTATAGTTTTGCCAACAAAAGATTGATAATCTTGCCCATCTTCAAGTTGGGATCTTGGGATGAATCCTCTCAATCCATCTACATCACACGTAAGACCACCTCTGTTAAATCCATTTATTAAGACGTCAATTAATTCTCCATTTTTTGCGAAACTTGATACTTTCTCCCAACTTTGCCTGAGAATTAATGCCCGAGCGCTCACTGTTACCATTCCATCAGCATTTTGTTCTTTAATAACCAAAACTTCCATTTCAAGGCCTATAGAAAACTTTTCTTTAAAGTTAGTTATGACGCCTAACCCACATTCTTTTTTGGGCATATAACCAGGTGCTTTCCCACCAATATCAACATATAGTCCATCACTTTCGATTGCTATTACCTTCCCTGAAATTGTCTCTCCTGTAGCCCCAATTGGCTCATTTGCATTTAAAGCCTCCAAAAAAGCACTTTCATCAAAATCGAATTCATCAACTGTTCTTTCTAATTGAAAATCTGTGTTTAGCTCAGAAAAATTAAGAGGTCTATTTAGGTTTTGTTGAGTTAAATTTTGTTGAGAAATATCTAAATCCTTGATGTTTTCAATATTATCCTCAATTTCTTTTGCCGAATCATTTTTAATGATTTGCGGTTTGATTGCCATATCTTCTTTTTTAATTTCTTCTTGCGAATTAGTTTGCGCATTATCTATTTTATGAGTATCTTTCTTGCTTATGTGAAGTACCTGAAGAGGTTTTTTATTGCCCTTTGGTTGGATATTATCTTGGGCATTTTTATTACTGACTCCCATCGTAGGTAAAATAAGAATAATTAATTATTAACATACTCTAAATGTTAGTACTCAAAATTAAAATTAATGAACTTTAAACCAATACCTAATAAATTTGAATATTTAAACTGGCAAGAAATTGAGTGCGTTGCAAAAAACAAAAGGTCAACAGTGATTTGGCCATTCGGAGCTGTTGAGCAACATGGGCCGCATTTGCCTCTTGCTACAGACAGTATTTTTGTTGATGAAATTATTAGCGAAGTTTTTAAATTATTCTCTGCCGATATTCCATTAAAAAAACTTCCTACCCAATATATTGGTTTTTCTCCAGAGCATAAGGGTTTTGCCGGGACAATTTCACTTTCTTCAAATTTAATAACCTCAATTATAAAGGAAGTCGGAGGTCAATTATCAGAAATGGGTTTTAAAAGATTGATATTAATTAATGGACATGGAGGTCAAATTTCACTATTAAATACAGCTGCAAGAGAGCTAAGAAGTGTCGCACCAGGGATGGCAGTTTTCCCTTGTTTCTTATGGAGTGGTGTGAATGGATTGAGTGAATTGTTAACAAAAACTGAGATTGAGGATGGGCTTCATGCTTCTTTAGCTGAAACAAGTTTGATGATGGCTTTGAAACCAGAATTAGTAGGTGATGAGCGCCCAAATGAGGGTAATAAGGTAAAGATTCCTGAAGGTTGGAGTCTAGAGGGCAATGCTCCTACTGCTTGGCTTACTGACGACTTCAGTAAATCAGGTGTTATTGGAGATAGTAGAGGAGCAAATGAGTCTTTAGGAAATAATTTAAAGGAATTATTGATTAATCATTGGTTCAAATTGATTATGAATCTGATGCAATCAGATTGGCCAAACAATTCTTAAATAAGTTGAAGTACAAAATGTGACTTAACAATTGAAACTATTTTCATGATATTTAAATAAACTCTCTATAATCATGTAATATTCATGCATAATGAGCTAAAGATTACTGACATGCAAACTCTAGAATCAAATAAAAAAACTATTGAAGAATCGACTAATCCGATTTCTTTAGATTTGCCCGACTTCACTACAGATTCTTATAAGGATGCGTACAGCAGAATAAATGCAATTGTTATAGAGGGAGAGCAAGAGGCCCATGATAATTACATTTCAATAGCAACTTTAATTCCAAATGAGTTAGAGGAGTTAACTAAATTGGCGAGAATGGAAATGAAGCATAAAAAAGGCTTTACTGCATGTGGAAGGAATTTAGGTGTAGTAGCTGACATGGAATTTGCTAAAAAATTCTTTTCTAAATTACATGGTAATTTTCAAGTTGCTCTCGAAAAAGGAAATTTAACAACATGTCTTTTAATACAAGCCATCTTAATTGAAGCATTTGCAATTTCTGCGTATAACGTCTACATAAGAGTTGCTGATCCTTTTGCAAAAAAAATAACAGAGGGAGTGGTTAAAGATGAATATCTTCATTTAAATTATGGTCAAGAGTGGCTTAAAGAGAATCTATCTACTTGTAAAGAGGAATTAATGGAAGCTAATAAGGTTAATCTCCCGTTAATTAAAAAGATGTTAGATGAAGTAGCAGATGACGCATCAGTTTTAGCTATGGACAGAGAAGAATTAATGGAAGAATTTATGATTGCTTATCAAGATACATTGATGGAAATAGGTCTTGATAATAGAGAAATTGCAAGAATGGCTATGGCAGCTATCGTCTAATTACATTTCTAATTAATTAAGAATTTTTTATAATTAATCAATCCTATTTAAGTAGTTAGCTCTGTGCTATTGTTCATAACATCGTATAGAAACCATTTATAAATTTTAAATGTTTGGGTTAATAGGCCACTCAACCAGTTTTGAAGATGCAAAAAGAAAAGCTTCGATGCTAGGCTTCGATCATATTGCAGAAGGCGACTTGGATGTTTGGTGTACTGCTCCTCCTCAGCTTGTTGAAAATGTAGAAGTTAAGAGTGCTACTGGAATATCTATTGAAGGTTCTTATATAGATTCGTGCTTTGTTCCTGAAATGCTTTCTAGGTTTAAAACGGCTAGAAGAAAAGTACTTAATGCTATGGAATTAGCTCAGAAAAAAGGGATTAACATTACCGCTTTAGGAGGATTTACTTCTATTATTTTTGAGAATTTTAATCTTCTACAGCATAAACAAATTAGAAATACTTCATTAGAGTGGGAAAGGTTTACGACTGGCAATACTCATACCGCCTGGATTATTTGTAAGCAACTAGAAATAAATGCGCCTCGCATTGGGATAGACCTTAAAAAAGCAACAGTTGCTGTAATTGGCGCTACAGGTGATATTGGTAGTGCTGTTTGTAGATGGCTTATTAATAAAACTGGTATTTCAGAACTTCTTATGGTGGCAAGACAACAAGAACCACTAGCACTGTTACAAAAAGAATTAGATGGCGGCACCGTAACAAGCTTAAATGAGGCATTGCCTCAGGCGGATATTGTTGTATGGGTTGCAAGTATGCCTAAAACTATTGAAATTGATACAGAAAACTTAAAAAAACCATGTTTAATGATTGATGGCGGATACCCCAAAAATCTTGATGAGAAATTTCAGGGTGAAAATATTCATGTTTTAAAAGGAGGTATAGTACAGTTTTTCAATGATATTGGTTGGAATATGATGGAACTTGCGGAAATGCAAAACCCTCAGCGAGAGATGTTTGCTTGCTTTGCAGAAGCTATGATTTTAGAATTTGAAAAGTGTCATACAAACTTTAGTTGGGGAAGAAATAACATTTCCCTTGAAAAGATGGAGTTTATTGGAGCAGCATCTTTAAAGCATGGTTTTTCTGCGATTGGACTTGATAAGCAGCCTAAAGTATTAACTGTTTAAATTATGGCTAAACGTTACCTCCTTGATTTTGAAAAGCCTCTTGTTGAACTTGAGAAGCAGATAGAGCAAATTAAAGAATTAGCTAGAGATTCAGAAGTAGATGTTAGTCAACAGCTTCTGCAGCTTGAAACCTTAGCTGCTAGGAGAAGAGAAGAAATATTCAAATCTCTCACCCCTGCTCAAAAAATTCAGGTAGCTAGACATCCTCAAAGACCAAGTACGTTGGATTTTGTTCAAATGTTTTGTGATGACTGGATCGAATTACATGGAGACAGAAATGGTGGCGATGATATGGCACTAATTGGGGGAATAGGTTCGATAAATAATAGACCAGTGTTGATGTTAGGGCATCAGAAAGGAAGGGACACAAAAGAAAATGTAGTAAGAAACTTTGGGATGGCAAAACCAGGGGGTTACAGAAAAGCTCTTAGATTAATGCAGCATGCAAATAGATTTTCTTTGCCAATTCTTACATTTATTGATACTCCTGGAGCTTATGCTGGTTTAAAAGCTGAAGAACAAGGTCAAGGTGAAGCTATTGCAAGAAACCTTCGAGAGATGTTTGGATTGAAAGTTCCAATTGTTGCTACTGTCATTGGAGAAGGAGGTTCTGGAGGAGCACTTGGAATAGGCGTTGCCGATAGGTTACTCATGTTTGAACACAGTGTTTACACAGTTGCTAGTCCAGAAGCATGTGCATCGATTTTGTGGAGAGATGCTGCGAAGGCACCAGAAGCTGCATCAGCCCTTAAAATCACAGGTAAAGATTTACTTAAATTAGGTATAATAGATGAGGTATTACCTGAACCTTCTGGAGGGAATAACTGGGCTCCTTTAGATGCTGGTAACACATTAAAAGAGGCTATTGAGAAACACCTTAATGCTTTACTGCAAATGCCTGAAGACGAATTAATTGAAGAAAGATACAAAAAGTTTAGGGTTTTAGGTAAATTTATCGAAGCAAATAATATTGAAGAGATTTATAGTGAAATCCCCCAAAAAACTGAATAACTTGAAACTAGCTTTTATAACCGGTGCTACTAAAGGTATTGGAAGATCTACCGCAATTACTTTTGCCAATGCTGGCTGGAATTTAATTTTACTCTCTAGGAATATGGATTTAATGATGAAATTAAAGAGCGAACTGTTGACCACGAAATCTAAAATTAACCTAGTAAAGTGTGATTTATCTAATCCTCTAGAAATAGAGCATTGTGTTAAAGAGGCAATTGAGAAGTATGGGTGCCCTTCAGTATTGATAAATAATGCCGGTTGCGCATTTAATGGCCCTTTAGTTGAAATGCAATTAGGTCAATGGGAACAGACTATTCAAATAAACCTTACAAGCGTTTTTCAAATTTGTAGTTCAATAATTCCTCAAATGAGAAAAAATGGTGGTTTAGTTATTAATGTTAGTAGTCATGCCTCTTATAATGCATTTCCCCAATGGGGAGCTTATTGTGTTTCAAAATCTGCTCTAACGATGTTTACTAAATGCTTGAGGGAGGAGGAGAGATCTAATTCAATAAGAGCGTGCACAATAACTCTTGGTTCAGTAAATACTCCTCTTTGGGACTCCGAATCAATTAATTCTGATTTTGATAGAACTTCTATGCTCTCCTCAAAAGAGGTATCTGAAACTATTCTCTACATGGCTCAAAAACCTGAATCACAATTGATCGAAGACTTGACTTTGATGCCTTCTGGCGGAGCCTTTTAAACATTCTGTTTTTCTGATTAATCTTAAAATAGTGATTTTTTTTAGTGCTTTTTGAACCCGATTGAACAAGTGAATGTGATATAGTATATGGGCAATCAAGCTTTTGGAAGATACAGTTAATTAAGTTGTATACAATTTTCTGTTAAGAATTTTATGACCTCTACATTACCCAACGATAATATTAGAAACTTTGACGACCAGATTACTAATAAACTAATTTCTGAAATCATAAGAGACAGAATTAAGAATTCTGGTACAAGATTTAGTGCTAACGATAATATTTCTGATTTTATAAATCCTGGCGAATTAGAAATTTTAGAAAAAGAAGTAGCCTCAAGAGTTAACGACTTACTAAAGTCCCTCGTAATTGATGTTGAGAATGATCATAATACTCAAGAAACTGCTGAAAGAGTTTCAAAAATGTATCTAAATGAAGTTTTTAAAGGCAGATATCATGATCAACCTAAAGTTACAAGTTTCCCTAATGACAAGAATCTTGATGAAATTTATACAGTTGGACCAATTTCGGTCAGATCTGCATGCTCACATCACCTAGTTCCAATTCTAGGAGAGTGTTGGATAGGTATTAAACCTGGAAATAAAGTCATAGGACTTTCAAAATTTGCTAGAGTTGCTGATTGGGTTTTTTCAAGACCCCATATTCAAGAAGAAGCTGTAATGATTCTTGCAGATGAAATTGAAAAACTGTGTGAACCTAAAGGTTTAGGTATTATTGTAAAGGCCCAACATTATTGTATGAAGTGGAGGGGAGTCAAAGAACCCAATACAAGTATGATTAATTCTGTGGTGAGAGGCGATTTTAGACACGATTTAAGTTTAAAACAAGAATTTTTTGAGCTTGTAAAACAGCAGTCCGCTACTAATAATTACTAATTTCTTTTTAAAAATTTAAAAAGATTCTCTGTTTTTTTAATATCTTTTAATCCAGGAGATATTTCAATACTACTCGAAATATCTAGTCCATCTGGGTTGAAGTTATTGAGGATTTCATCAATCCATTCAATTGATATTCCACCTGCCAACCACCATGGTTTGCTAAATTGTAAATTCTTTAAATAAATAGAATTTATTTTTTTTCCTGAACCTCCATAAGTATCTTTATTCCAAGAATCAAGTAGTATCGCATCTACAAAATCCTCAAAAGGTTTTATTTTATCTATGTCCTTTTCCGTTTTTATTCTGAAAGCCTTCCATAGGCCAATATTGGGAATTTTTTTCCTTATCTCTTTGCAATAATCAATATCCTCATCTCCATGTAATTGAATGATAGTTTCACTTGGTTTTCCTAAGAAATTTTGAATAATTAAGTCTATTGGACAATTTTGTACAACCGATACCCTCTCGATTTTTGGATATAACCTTTCTAATGTTGTAAAAATATTTTTCTTAATTTCAGCTGATATAAATCTTGGTGATTGTTCCACGGAAATAATGCCAATAGCATGCGCTCCTAACTTTGCGACTTGAAGAGCTTGTTCTTCTGACGTTAGGCCACAAATTTTAATTAAAGTATTACTCTTGGGCATATAATTAGGCTTTATGTAAAATTAATATATTGCTAAATATAGCGGAGATTATTTTTGAGAAGTTGGCAAATTTTTAAAATATGGGGAATTCCCTTTAAAGTTCACCCTTATTGGTTTGCTATTCTCTTTTTATTCTCATGGAGTATAAGTAATCAGGTTAATTTGACTTCAGGTGATATTTATAATATTAAAGAATCTTGGATTATAGGATTTTTAACTTCTTTTTTCTTATTATCATCAATTATTTTTCATGAGGTTTTTCATACTTTTGTTTCACTTAATCAGGGTGTAAAAATAAAAAAAATTACTTTTTATTTTCTTGGAGCAATTTTACAAATAGATAAGTATTGCCAAACTGCTTTAGGTAATATAAAAATTGCAATTGTTAGACCTCTCTTATGTTTCGCTACAGCATCTATCTTATTGTTAATTAGTAACAACATTGCATCTCAAGAACAAATAGCAGTTAATGTAATTTCTAGAGTGGGTATATTTAATTTATTCTTAGGTTTCTTAAATTTGATTCCAATGGGTTCTTTAGATGGGGGAAATTTATTAAAAAGTATTATTTGGCATTTCTCAGGGAGTAAAAATAAAGGAAGAAATTTCCTCAATAAAGTAAATTTATTATTATCTTTTTTTGTTTTATTTTTTGGGATAGTTTGTTTATTTAGATTTAACTTTTACTTTGGTTTTATTCTTTCTTTTTTAGGCTTGTTTGGAGTTAATTCTTCAAAATCTGAAAGTCAATATTTTAAAATTGAAAACATACTTAAATTCAGTAAAGTTTCTGAGATTAAATTAAAGCCTTTGAGGAGAATTGAATACGATTCTAATTTCTCAGAATTTAATACATTAATAAAACTTAAAAAGGATGCATCAAATAAATATTTTTTTGTCACGAATAATGGGCGATGGACTGGTTATATTAATGAGAATATTTTAAAAACTGTTTCCTTAAAAAAATGGGAAAGGAATTTCGTTGGAGATTTTAAGGAACCAATAGAAAGTTTTGTAAGTGTATCTTGTAACGATAAATTATGGAAAACTATAGAAAGACTTGAAGAAACAAGTGAAGGTTTTTTATTGGTCCTCAATGCTGCAGATATCCCTTTGGGGATAATTGATAGGGCAAAAATTGGAAACTTTGTATTGAATAAATTAGGTTTTAATTTACCTTCAGAGATTGTTAACAAATTAAACTTTAAAAATCACTATCCTTTAGGCATTGAATTGCCAAAAATAATTAATTTAATGAAGCAGAAAGGAGATCTTTAATAATTCGTGTCATGTAAATTGTCTGAATTTTTTATTATCTATTACAATATTTTTGAAATTTATATTTGATTTATTCTTTAGGAATGAATTTCTTAAATATTGAACTATCTCATCATTTTTAAGTTCTAAATTTAATTTTGGTGGAGCTTCTTCTTTAAATAATTTGAACCACAAATCTTTTGAAGGATTTGTTTGTATCTCTCCATGTTGAAGGAATCCACCTTTTTTACGAAATTGGGCACTTCCGATTCTTTTAAAACCATCCTTATCAATTAAATCAGAAATTAATGAAGTTCCAAAACAATTTGCTTTAATGCTTGATTTTCGTGAATGACCATATCTTAAATTTAGACCTAATTCTCTAAAACTTTTAATTAACCAATTATTTACCATTTCATAACTAAAGACTTTATAGTAATTTTTTTTAAATGTTAATGCATATGTTATGCCACCTGAATGCAAAACAGC
The DNA here is from genome assembly GCA_902612005.1 of uncultured Prochlorococcus sp. GTDB lineage: Bacteria > Cyanobacteriota > Cyanobacteriia > PCC-6307 > Cyanobiaceae > Prochlorococcus_A. The sequence continues at coordinate 25,871 of CACMCA010000015.1, forward strand.
TCCCCCTCCTGAGGGACGTCTAACAATATTAATTTCTCCATTTGATAACAAATTTTCCCAATGAAGAGGAATTTCCTTTTGGTGATAGCCAATTGAAAGCCAATCTCCAGTCCAATAGTAGAACCTCAATGTCAGAATTATTTCAGGATTCGAAATTGTCTGATCTAAAGAATTTAAATCTAAAGCCATTTGATCAAATCCAGGTAAATTAGTCGTTGAAAAAATTAAAGCCTGAGTTTCTATTTCCAAAATTAACTTTGCAGGTTTATTTATGATAATTTTCAATAATTTTTTTCTTTCAATTTGTTAATTACGTAACATCATTTTGTAATAGTGTTTCAAATTCCCTCTTTTAGGTGGAGAATATAGAAAATATTTTTTTTACAATGGAGCCAACTCAAACAATAAATCTAATTGCATTAAGTCTCATAGTAGTTATTCATGCAGGAGTTTTAGCACTTAGACTAGGAATTAGTTTAGGTCGGAACTAAAATCTATTAGAAAATTTAAATTTGTAAGGTAATAATATAGTAAGACTGAATTCATTTATTCAGTAAAAATATCAAATTTTAAATTTGTCAAAATCTTTTTATAAAAACAGTAGTTTTTACAAAAAATATCTAGGGTCTTTATTTATAAAAAGACAACAGAAACAGTCCTATTCTGTATCTTTAATCTTTTTTAATTATAAAAATTTGCTTTTCCCTCTTAGCAATAATTAGCATGATTAAACTTGGTTATAGCTCTAAAGTAAGGTTGACCAGGTTAAGGGAAATTCAAGACTCATTTTCATATGAAAAATATAGATTTAATGTTTTAACAAATAAGTTTGATGATTTATTTTTTTCTGAAGGAGAGCAAAGATTTATGAAGGATCAGGATCAAATAATTTCTAGGGACATTATCAGAGTAATATGGCGTTGATAAGGATGATCTAGAATTATTCTCCTTTTCATTTTTCTATTAACTTTTTTGCAAGTGAGTAAGAACATTAAGGGTTTAGTCCTAATAACAGGAACAACTTCAGGAGTTGGCTTAAATACTCTAAAACCTCTTTTAAGATTTGGATGGGAAGTTATAGCTGTTAATCGATCAAATAAAAGAGCTAAAAAAATAGCTGAGGAATTTTTGACAAAAGAGGAAGTTAAAAATGTTCACTTTATTGAAATAGATCTTTCTAACTTGGATGATGTGAGAAAAGGTTGCGATGAAATATTAGAAAGATTTAAAAAACCAATAAATTCTCTTATTTGTAATGCAGCAGTTTATAAACCGAGATTAAAGAGACCTGAAAGGTCTCCGCAGGGGTTCGAAAACTCTATGGCAGTAAATCATTTTGGCCATTTTCTTATGATAAACCTTCTTATGGAAAATATTTTATCTTCAGAAAGAGAAATTGTTTTAAATGGCAAATCAACTGTATTTAAGCCTAGAATTACAGTATTAGGGACTGTTACCGCTAATTATTCAGAACTTGGAGGAAGGATCCCCATCCCTGCCCCAGCTGATTTGGGAGATTTATATGGATTCAAAAATGGTTTTTTATCTCCAATAAGTATGGCGAATGGAAAGAAATTCAAACCTGGGAAGGCTTATAAGGATAGTAAACTTTGTAATATGGTAACTGTTCAGGAATTATCAAAAAGATATCCTGCAGAGAAAATTATTGTTAATTCTCTATATCCTGGATGTGTTGCTGATACAAAACTTTTTAGAGATACACCTTGGTTATTTAGATTCCTTTTCCCGATCTTTCAAAAGTTCATAACAAAAGGATATGTGTCACAAAGATTGGCAGGAGAGCGGGTCGCTCAGGTTGCAAGTTATAAAGAATTTGCTAAACCATCAGTTCATTGGAGCTGGGGAAATCGTCAGAAAACTGGCAGAAAAGCTTTTTCTCAAAAGTTATCAAAAAGAATAATTGATACTAAAACCTCTAAACAAACTTATGATCTAACAAAACAATTGGTCGGATTAGTTTGATTAAGATTAACTATACAATATGGTTATTGCTAAAATAACTGGTATCTCTGCTATCCCGATGATTTCAAATAATTTTTATAAATGCTGCAAAAACATCTTTAACAAAAGGTGAAACAAATCTCGGCAAAAAAATAATTCTAAGTTAATAAAAATTTGAGAGATTAAACACTCGTTTTAATGGTTATGTTTGTGCATACTACATGGCATCCATTTATTCCCCATTTGATGAGCTCCTTTGCAACCAAATTTATAGGCTTCTTTTTCTGCCAGTTCTTTGGTATCAAATAACATTGGCATTTTCATTTCTTTTTCTACTGGTTTATTTGAACATCCCAACGTAAGAATTATCATCGAAAAAAAAGGAATAAGAGAAATAGAGTTTTTCAAAATCAATTTATTAATCAAATGAATATATTCTTATATATCTTTTGAAATTTGCAAAAAATAATTTTTGAAACAAAAATCTATCGATTGACAGTAGATCTAAATTAAAGGTTATAACCACCCCCTTTTTTTATGTCTATTAATACATTCCTTTTGCTTTTATTAGTTATTGCAAACTATACAAACTTATTTTTAAATATCAAAAATAGGAGAAAATGAAATGATTAAAAGATAATATATATACTACTAAATCACTGAAATACATTGTTCTTATGGAATTAGACTTTATGACAAAATGGGGGTTATTAGTTTATTAGTTAAGACTAATCAAATCCTAATAAATCAAAAATTTCTCTATCTTTAAGTGGATTGCCTTCTAAAGGTTCTACGTTATCAAGCATATTTTTGGCAAGAGATAAATATTCATTTTGAACTTCAATTACGTCTTCAGTTGGTTCCATTTCAAAAATGGTGCATTTTTTTAGTCTTGATCTTCTAATGGCATCTACATCTTTAAAATGGGCCATAGTTTTTAAACCCGTTCTTTCATTGAATTTATCAATTTGGTCTGTATCTTTTGATCTATTTGCGACTACCCCACCTAATCTGACCTTATAATT
>CACMCA010000016.1 GCA_902612005.1 uncultured Prochlorococcus sp.
ATTCTGATTGCAATGAAGAACTTTTAGAATTGGGTCCATCGAGAGAAGATAAATATTTTAAAGTACCAAAAATTATTAATGAATGAGTCAGTTAGTTGCTGCCAATAAATGTTTTATTGACTATCTTTAATAAAAATTTTTTTATCTTAAAGCCTGGATATAAATTTATTATTTTTCTTATTTTCCCCCTCTTTTTGCTATGACTCCTTATACCTATTAATAAATCATAAATAAAGTTAAAAATATCTTCTTTACTTTCAAATATCCCAACCCTTTGAGGGGAGCCTTTTTTATCCAATAAAGGCTTAGTTTTTTCATAAGCTATTTTGTATTCAAACCAAGGAATCGAAGGCCATAGATGATGAATGAGATGGTAATTTTGTCCCATTATTAATAAGTTCATAAATTTGCTTGGATAAACTCGAGAATTTATCCATTTATTTCTTGATCGAAATGGTCTATGGGGTAAATAATCAAAAAATATTCCTAAAGTAACCCCTACCATTAATGCTGGTCCGAACCATAAGTTATAAATTAAATTCATAAAGTCAAATTTTAAACCTGCCAAGATAATAGTAAGGAATATGGATCTTTCAATTCCCCATTGTAGTAATTCATATCTTCGCCAGAGTTTTCTTTGAAAGAAAAACACCTCATGATAAAAAAATCTTGGAGCAATTAGCCAAATTGGACCAAAAGTACTGACAATATGATCCGGATCATTTTTGGGGTGATTTACGTGAATATGATGTTGTAAATGAACTCTCGTAAAAACTGGGAAGCTAAACCCTAATAGAATAGCTGAACCATGGCCCATTGCTTGATTTATCCAAGGAACTGGATGAGCAGCTTTATGACAGGCATCATGAATAACAGTACCTTCAATATGTAAAGCTAAAAAAGCAGTGGCTACAAGTAAAGGTAAAGGCCAGACACCTCTGTACCATTGCCATATGCTAAGAAACGCGAGGAAATAACCGCCAAAAAATAAACCTAATGTTGGATTCCAAAAACTTGGCGGATCTACGTAATTTTTAATCTCTTTTTGCCAACTAAATGTTTTTGAAGAATTAGTATTTTTCGTTGTATTTTTACTGGTTAAGTTTGAAATTGTTTCTTTTATTCTTTAGATAATATAACTAATATTCTAAGATGATTGCATGCTTAAACATAAAAAATTTCTTTTAGGAGATTTTTAATTAAATTTTAATGTGTCAAATTGATTATCTTAAGAAAAAAAATTTTTAAAATAAACCTCTTTCAACTATTATTTTATTTGAGCGGTCGTGGCGGAATTGGTAGACGCGCGAGTTTTAGGTACTCGTATCTTCGGGTGTGGGAGTTCAAGTCTCCCCGACCGCACTTAATGAAATTCTGATAGACAGTTTGTTTCTTGATATCAACTCTTATAATTTAATCAAGCAGGTAATTTAATGGATAGTTTAATATTTTATTTGGGAACTTTTTATATTTTGGTTGGGACTATTTTTCTAACTGTACCGATAATTTATCTTGAGCTCGGTAAACCAAAAGACTTAATAAAAGCTTTTTTAAATTTATTAATAGGTTTGATATTAATAATTAAACATAAGACACTAGATGAATCATTTTTTATAATTTTCCTTTTTTTAACAGTACTAGTTGTTTTTTATCTAGTAGAGCTTTTTTTATCTAGATGGTATCAATTGACAGATAACGAAAAGAAAAAATTAATTACCTTTTTGGAGTTTAAAAATAACTTTTTGAAAATATTAGAATCCATAAATCTAGTATTTGCTGATTTCACCAAACCTTCAAATTTGTTTAATTTTGGTAGCAATAATAAAAATACAACCCAAAAAAAGTGGGTAAGAAATGATAAAAATGATAATATAAAACTCTGAAATAAATAAATTAGTTATTTGAAACATCCCAAAAAAACTACAGGTCAATTAAGAAAGAATATAATGAATTAGATTTATTTAAATAATTCTTTTGATCACCAATATTTTTTATATCGTCGTATGAAATCTCAAAATAACAAAGAACAAAAATCAGACTTTTCTTATAAAGAAACTTTAAATTTATTAAAAACTGAATTCTCAATGCGCGCTAACTCAGTTGTAAGAGAACCTGAGATACAGAATTTTTGGGCTAATAATGATATTGATTTCAAATTAGGTTCAAACAATTCAGGCGAAATTTTTACATTACATGATGGCCCTCCTTATGCAAATGGAGCTCTTCATATGGGTCATGCCCTTAATAAAGTTTTAAAAGACATAATCAATAAGTACAAAACATTAAGAGGATTTAGGGTTCATTTCGTACCTGGTTGGGACTGTCATGGATTACCTATTGAATTAAAAGTTCTTCAGAATTTAAAATCTGATGAAAGAAAGAATCTTGAAACTTTAAATTTAAGAAAAAAAGCAACAGATTATGCCCATATCCAAATTAATAATCAGAAGGAGGGTTTCAAAAGGTGGGGCATATGGGGAGATTGGAATAACCCTTACTTAACTCTTAAGAAAAGTTATGAATCTGCTCAGATTGGAGTATTTGGGAAAATGTTTTTAAATGGCTATATATATCGAGGTCTTAAACCTGTGCATTGGAGCCCAAGTTCAAGGACTGCACTTGCCGAAGCAGAATTAGAATACCCTGATGAACATTATTCAAAAAGTATTTATGTTTCATTTAAAATCACTAAAATACCTGAGGAAATTCTATTAAATTTCATCCAAGAAAACCTTAATATCAAAAAAGATTTTTTTCAAAATAATTCTTTCATAACTATTTGGACCACTACTCCTTGGACCATACCTGCAAATGAAGCAGTTGCAGTAAATCCAAAAATAAAGTACGTTTTTGCTATCGATGAAGAGAAGAAAATTTACCTTTTTGCTGAGGATTTATTTTCTGAAATAAGTAAGAAATTTAATAAAGATTTTAAGGTCCTATTAGAGGTTAAAGGCTCTAAATTGGAAAATATTGAATATCAACACCCTTCTAAGAATAAAAAATGCAGAATTGTAATTGGAGGGGATTATATTACTACAGAATCAGGAACTGGAATTGTTCATACTGCTCCAGGTCATGGGATAGATGATTTTAATGTGGGTCAAAAATATGATTTACCAATAACATGTGTCGTTGATGAAAAAGGTAACTTAAATGAAAATTCTGGTCAATTCAAAGGATCAAATGTCCTGAAAGATGCAAACGATTTAATTATTGAACATTTAAAAGGAAATAATTTGCTTCTATTAAAAGAAAATTATAAGCATAGATATCCGTATGATTGGAGAACTAAAAAACCAACTATTTTTAGGGCAACAGAACAATGGTTTGCATCTGTAAATGGCTTTAGATCATCTGCATTAAAGGCAATCGAAGATGTTGAATGGATGCCAGAGACTGGAAAGAAAAGAATTTATTCTATGGTTGTTGGTAGAGGAGATTGGTGTATTTCTAGACAAAGGTCATGGGGAGTTCCTATTCCAGTTTTTTATAAAAAAAATTGTAATGAAATTCTCCTTAATAGCGAGATAATTAATCATATTCAAAAACTTTTTAGTGAATATGGAGCAGATATTTGGTGGGATTGGGATGTTAAGAATCTATTGCCAGAAAATTATGCAAAAGAATCTGATCTATGGAAAAAAGGGACAGATACTATGGATGTTTGGTTCGATTCAGGATCTAGCTGGGCGGCAGTATGTGAACTAAGAAGTGAATTAAAATACCCAGCCGATCTTTATTTAGAGGGCTCAGATCAACATAGAGGATGGTTCCAGTCTTCTTTGCTAACATCTGTTGCAGTCAATAATAAAGCTCCATATAAGAAAGTTTTAACTCACGGTTTTGCACTTGATGAAAATGGAAGAAAAATGAGTAAATCCTTAGGTAATGTTGTTGATCCAAATGTAATTATTAATGGAGGTAACAATAAAAAAACTGAACCTGCTTATGGCGCTGATGTTTTAAGGCTATGGGTAAGTTCTGTAGATTATTCAGTAGATGTACCAATTGGTTCAAATATACTCAAGCAACTTTCAGACGTATACAGAAAAGTTCGTAATACTGCAAGATATCTTTTAGGTAATATACATGATTATGATCCTAAAATTGATAGTTTTGAAATTGATCAATTGCCTCTCCTAGATCAATGGATGTTAGGCAGATTAGTTGAGGTTACAGATCAAATATCAAATGCTTATGAAAATTATGAATTTTCAAAATTTTTCCAAATCTTACAAAGTTTTTGCGTTGTAGATCTATCAAATTTTTATTTGGATATTGCAAAGGATAGGCTATATGTAAGTTCTAAATCACAATTTAGGAGAAGATCCTGTCAGTTTGTTATGTCAAAAGTTGTAGAAAATTTAGCCGTAATTATTTCTCCAGTGCTTTGTCATATGGCTGAAGATATTTGGCAAAATATTCCATATTCAACTAAAGAAAAATCAGTATTTCAGAGAGGATGGCCAATATTTTCGAAGTCATGGAAAAATCAAATTCTTAATAATCACATTGCTAATTTAAGAAATTTGAGAGTTGAAATTAATAAGGCTATAGAAGGTTGTAGGAATAAACAAATAATTGGAGCAGCTTTAGAAACTGAAGTTAATTATTTACCTGAAGATAAAGTTGTAAAAGATTCACTGACTTGGCTAAAAGAATTTGGCAATCAAGATGTAGATTTATTTAGGGATTGGCTTATAGTGTCAAACTTCCAAGTGGTATCTGATTTGGTAGAGAATTCTCTGATTATCGATAACAATGCTCTTGGCAAAATTCAAATAATGAAAGCTCATGGTCAAAAATGCGATAGATGTTGGCATTATCAAAAAGAAACTTTTAATGGAATCAAAAATACAAAATTATGCAAACGATGTTCAAATATTATAAATATTTAATTTTCTTAAACCCAGTTTTTTCTATTTAAGAAGAAAAATCTGTCCTGATTTTCTCTGATATAGTTTAAAATTATTAATTACATAACGTAATTCTATAACTTTCTTTTCTAAATCAATCTCAATTGGATGAGTGGTAGAGCTACTGAAACCTTTGAAAATAAGTATTTCTAAATTTTCTTTGTAATTTTCTTTTAGAATGTAACCTTCTAGTTTAAGTATTCTATTAGGTATCTCGGAACTTATTTTTTCAAGATTATTAATTAAATCAATTTCTATCATTTTCGGAGAAATAAGAGATTCTTCCATTTTTAGGTAATTTGATTATTAACCATTGAATAAGGCCTAAAGCATAGATTAATAATGAAAATAATCCTAAAAATTTTGCTATCGGCGGAGTAAAGTTAGCTCCGAAGAAAAAATTAAATAAATTCTTTATAAAAATATATAAATTTGAAGAAGGCAGAAGCCATATTGAGCATGCGTCCGAATTAATAAAAGAAAAGCATTTAAAGTTTTGTAAACTCTGAATTAAGAAATTGAGAGATATAAAAGTTAGCGTCCATCGCCATATTTTTGTCGTAGTGGTAAGTGAGTAAGAAAAATCATATTCTTTTAATTCATTATTAATATCGTTCCAAAACCAAACTGAAACTGTCATTAATAATGTTGATATATTTGTTATCAAAAGAGCATAATTATATTTGCCTATTAAAAGTAAAAGGCTTATAAAAAATAAAAGAGATATTTTCCAATATATTGATAAAAGTTTATTAACTGCTTTATTTCTTTTTTTTATTGACCAAAAGTATAGAGTAACAGGCATACCAATAAGGAAAATTATTGAAAGTTGAAAGGATAGCCAAATAGAAAGTTGATTAAAAACGTTCAAAACTTTTTCTTTTTAAACACATAATAATTAAACATCAAACAGTTACTTTTGAACTTACTATTGTCATAGTTATGAATATTATGCATTCTTATATTATTGCTTAGAGTTACATTAATAATTTTATGAGACAGCATGTTAATCCTCTTAGTAGTAATTTCAATCAAATTAATAGAATACCTTCTTTGAATGAAATGTTTGGTGATTCTAAATTGAATCTGCATTTGGATATAGGTTGTGCTGCTGGTGAGTTTCTATTCGATTTAGCTTTAGTTAATACCAGTTGGAATTATTTGGGAATCGAAATCCGTGAGAAATTAGTTAAAAATGCTAAATTAAAAGCGTTTGAAAGAGAAATCAAGAATCTATATTTTGTATTTGGTAATGCTAATAATATTTTGAATGATGCACATAGTAAATTTATTATCGAAAATCTAAAAAGTATTTCTTTTAATTTTCCTGACCCATGGTTTAAAAAAAAACATCATAAAAGGCGTGTAATTCAGCCAAAATTTATCAATAGCCTCTCAAATTCCTTACAAAAAGGTACCCTAATTTTCATAAAAACAGATGTAAGGGACTTATTCGATTATATGGATTTCACTATATCAAGTAATTTTTGTTTTAAAACGATAGATAAAAAAGATTTTAATTTTTCCGAATGTTTTAATCCAAATAAAGTAAAAACTAATCGGGAAAAGTATGTGATGCTTAACCAACTTGATATTTTTGAAAGGATTTATATAAAAATTTGATTCATCTTTAATTTATTATTTTGTTAATTTCTAAAAGGAGTTTGTTTTTTATTTCGTTTGATAGGGAATGAACTTTCTTATGATTTTTGGCTTCAACTAGAACTCTCATTACGGGTTCTGTGCCGCTAGGCCTTATAAAAACTCTACAATGATCCGAATATATTTCCTGAAAATTTTCTATAGTTTGATCAATTAAGATTTTGGTTTTTGGATTTAATTTATTAATATTAAAATCTAATTTTATATTGGTTAGTTTTTGAGGAAAAGGTTCGAAACTACTTTTAAGCCAATCATTTAAATCAATATTTTTCTTTTTACAATATTTAGAAATTTGAAGTGCAGTCAATATACCATCTCCAGAAAAGTTATTGATTTTTGAAAGTATATGACCTGACTGCTCACCTCCTAAAACAGCTCTTTTTTTCTTGATTGCTTCATACACGTATTTATCTCCTACATTAGTTCTATAAAAAATACCTCCAATTTTCTTCCATTCATTTTCAAAACCTAGATTTGCCATTTGCGTTGATATTAGTACATTATTTGTGAGAATTTTTTGTTCCATAAGTTCTCTCCCCCAAAGAAAAAGAATGTGATCTCCATCTAACACATTGCCTCTTGAATCTATTCCAATTACTCTATCGGCATCCCCATCGAAGCTAAATCCCATATCTGCAGGACTCTCTCTTAATGCTTTTTTCAATGGTTCTAGGTAAGTAGAACCACAATTCATATTAATTTTTAATCCATTTTTAGAGTTATTGATAACTCTTACATCAGCACCAAGAGACTGAAAAATTTTTTTTGCGCAGGTTGTCGCTGATCCATGGCAAGTGTCTAATATTATTTTTAACCCGCTTAAATTTTCTCCACCCATTGTTTGGATTAAACTTTTAATATAAATATCCATAAGATCTTCATTTGTATTTAGGGGACTCACTGTTTTAGGCACTAATATATTTTGATTAGACTCTTTAATTAATTTTTGAATTTTATTTTCAAAATTTTTGGTAATTTTCTGACCATTATGATCAAAAATTTTTATGCCATTATATTCTGGCGGATTATGACTTGCAGATATCATGATCCCACTACTCAGGTTTTCTTGTTTGATTAAAAAAGGTATAGCTGGGGTGGGGCAGATTCCAAGATTTATAACTTTTTTGCCACTTTCATTTATACCTTGCGTTATCGCCTTAAGAAGAATTTCTCCACTAATTCTTGTATCTCTTCCAATTAATATTGGATTTTTATTTTCTAAAGTCGAACCTAGAAAATAGCCAACTTTGTAGGCTAAAGAATAAGTTATCTCTTTATTAAATCTTCCTCTTATTCCATCAGTTCCAAAGATTGACTGCATAATTAGATTTCAGGAATCAAATAAATTTTTAATAATTATTCATTTTTTATTTTATCAGTTGATTAAAAGCTTATAGATTTCAATTCTCTTTATTTATTTAACTTATTTAATATGTCTTTAGTTAGTAATATCCTAATAGTGCAATCTGAGAGCCGAGACCCAATTTTAAAGGCAAATTTAAAAACAATACTTATTGCGTTTATATTTATTGTTATTATTTTATTCCTTTTATTTAGAAATCCATTTTTTAAATCAACTTATCTTCTGAAGAGTTTTGGAGAATTATCTGTGGATCCTGAAATAGCTTTTACAAATAATAAGCCTACATTCTTAGAATTTTATGCTGAGTGGTGCGAAGTCTGCAAAGAAATGGCTCCACAAGTTTCTGCCTTAAAAGATGAATACGAAAAAGATATTAATTTTGTTTTTTTAAATGTTGATAATCAAAAATGGGGTAATTACATCCATCAGTTTTCCGTCAACGGAATTCCTCAAGTTAATCTTTTTGATAAAAAGGGTAATCTAATATCTACATTTATTGGTAAACAAGATGAAATAAAAATAAGAGAATCTATTAAGAATTTACAAAAACTTGGTAAACCCTATGAGGAAATTATTAATTCTGAATTTTCAAAGATTCAAGAAAATAAAAATAACGAGATTAGTCCTCGTAGTCATGGATAATTTTTACCATTCTAAAGATTTTGATACGATTGGGAAACTTTGTTTAAAAATAGACTTGCAATCCTGGGCGATAGACTTATGTTCTTTTTGAGTACCGTGAGCTGATCTTAAATGAATATAATGAATCCACGATCTGCATGATCCAGACATGTAGATTCTTGTTGGAGTTGCTAATGGTAAAACAAATCTCGCACATTCTTTGGCTACTCCTTCAGCAAGTAAATCTTCATATAATTCTGAAGCAGCCTGAAAATGTAAACCAATTTTCTCATTGAATCTTTTTTTTAACTCATCAGGCAGATCAGGAATTGAATTTTGCCTATTTTTAAAATCTTGACGCCTTAACTCTGGTAAGGGGATATTGCCTAATTGAGAACTATCTGCATATCTCTGTGAAAATTCCTGGAAAGTAAATGATCTATGTCTTAAAATTTGGGCGGCTATTCCTCTGTTGGTTTCTATTTGTAAGGTCATAAATGACTGTTCAAAAACACTCCAATGTTCATTTTTAATGCAATAACTTAATAATTTCGAATAGTCTGCATTTTCCTGATTTTTTGGATTGCTAACTCTTGCAATATAAGCCATTGTTTTTTCTGCATTTGGAGTTAGCGAAATTAGCTCAACTTTACTCATTTTAGATCTTTGCTAGAGTAACTTTTTCTGGTTGGTTTTGATATTTACCTCTTCTATCTTCATAGGTTGTAGAACATGGATCACCTTCAAAAAAAAGTAGTTGGCAAATACCCTCTTCAGCATAGATTCTGCAATCTGCACCTGAACTATTACTAAACTCTAAAGTTAGATGGCCTTCCCACCCTGCCTCTGCGGGAGTTGTATTAACAATTATTCCTAGTCTTGCGTAAGTACTTTTGCCAATACAGATTACAGTTATATTTTCAGGCACTTTCATCTTTTCTAAAGCCACTCCTAAACCATAGGAGTGAGCAGGGAGAATAAAAAAGTCTCCATCTTTATCGTGGTGTAGAGCAGTTTTTTCTAAGTTATTAGGATTAAACTTTTTGGGATTCATCACAGTTCCAGGGATATGTCTAAAAATTAGGAATTCTTTTGATGAAAGTCTTAAATCATAGCCATATGACGAACATCCGTAACTCAAAACTGGCTTTTGTTTATTTTGAGGTTCAAGATGCCTCACAAGATTTGATTGAAAAGGCTTTATCATTCCTTCCGAAGCTTTTTGATTTATCCAGAGATCATTTTTTAGCATTGTTTTATGAGCGAAGTTCGGTGATTTGGTTGGCCATTGATAATAAATCCTTAGGAATATCTGTACCAGTAAGGATTACATCTCCTGATATAAATCGGTTTTCAAGTGTTGAAATCAAATCATCTTTATCGATGATTTTCATATCAATAGCTAAAAAAATTTCATCAAGTATTACTTGGTCATTCTCGCCAGACTGTAGTTCTTTTTTACAAAAATTCCATAATTCAATAGTAGATTCATGAATAGCTTTTTTTAAATTTTTATTATTTTCAATAGCTTCAGAATTATATTGATCAAAGGAATGTGATGATCTTACCCAAGTTAAATTACCGCATAGCTTTACTGCATTATCTACTCCTTGCTTGACCCCGCCTTTCATAAATTGTATTAAGAGAACTTTCCTGCCAAGAGCAGCATTTCTTAGAGAGTCTCTAATGATAGATGGGTAGCTGCCTCGATATGAAGATTGATAGATTTGAATTTGTCCATTTTGTATAAATCTTTTAACGTTAATTTTGTTAGTAGTATTTGTATTTACAACATCAAGATTTCTTTTGGAATAAATATGGGATGAACTAATTACCATTATTTAGATTCTTTCTACATGCAGTATAATTAGGATCCATTGACGCTGCATATAGTGTAATTTTACTTAAAAAAGGGTTAAGCAAGTTGAAACTAACTGAAAAGAGCTTATTGATAAAATAAGAAGAATTGAAAATTGTTACAGTTGATACAAGATATTTCAGGGTGTCTCCTTAAATTTTTTAATAGTAAAGTTATTTATGATACCTGCTTCACGAGGATTAAACCGCTTTAGTTCGCAACAGTCCGGACAAAGTAAAATTAACTCTGTTGGGGAACGTTTCCCAATTAATAGAACTTTAATGGAAGTAATTAAAGGTCTAGATGGTGCAAGCACAGAAATGATTGAGAGATCTAAAACAATATTTTTCCCTGGGGACCCTGCTGAAAGGGTTTATCTTATAAGAAGAGGAGCAGTAAGACTGTCAAGAGTTTATGAGTCAGGGGAAGAAATAACAGTTGCCCTTTTAAGAGAAAATAGTCTCTTTGGTGTTTTATCTCTTCTAACAGGCCATAGATCTGATCGTTTTTACCATGCTATAGCATTTACAAGAGTTGAAATGATAACAGCACCTGCAAATTCTGTTTTAAGAGCTATAGAGGAAGATGCATCAGTAGGATTATTACTTTTACAGGGGCTTTCAAGTAGAATCCTTCAAACTGAAACAATGATTGAAACTCTTACACATAGAGATATGTCTTCTCGTTTAGTAAGTTTTTTAATGGTTCTTTGTAGAGACTTTGGAGTTGCAGGTGAAAAAGGTATTACAATAGATCTAAGACTTTCACATCAGGCAATTGCTGAAGCTATTGGTTCTACAAGAGTAACCATTACAAGATTATTAGGCGATTTAAAGGATTCAGGGCTTCTAAATATTGAAAGAAAAAAAATCACAGTGTTCGATCCAATTGCTCTTGCAAAAAGATTTAATTGATTCATTATAAATTATGATGTATTAGATATATGCAAAAGTGTGGCTTGGATTTTAATTGTTTTTTTAATATTTTTAGGAGGATTAATTGCACCATTTGGGGATATTCTTGGAACAAAGATTGGTAAAGCAAGATTAAGTATCTTAAAATTAAGACCGAAAAAAACAGCAACAATAATAACGATAATAACTGGTGGATTTATTAGTTCTGTATCAATAGGTTTATTGATTTTAGTTAGTGAAGAATTCAGACAAAGACTTTTTGTTGATATTCCTTTTTTGCAAAAAACTTTAGATGAAAGTAAAAAGGCCTTAATTCCTTTACAGGAAGAACAAAAGGCACTTGAAGGTAAAATTATTCAAAAAGAAAAAGAGTTAAATCAATTAAAAAATAATATTAAAGAATTTAGAAGAGGAAATATTGTTATTAAAAGAGGACAAACTTTATTTATTGCTGAGGTTAATTCCAGCCCAAATATAAAACGTGACTTAACAAAAATCTATAATGAAGCTGATAAATTTGTTAGGAGAATTGTTATCCCAAATAATAAAGAGGCAAAAAATATTCTTTTATGGAAACCTAGTGATATTTCAAAAATTGAGGCAATATTTTCTAGAGGTGGTAATTGGATTTTATTAATTAAATCAGCAACAAATGTTTTAAAAGGTGATAATTATGTTTTTGTTTCTCCTGATTTATTACAGAATAAATTCATAGTTAAAAAAGGAGATGTTATTACAAGTTTAATTCTGGGAGAAAGTGATTTAAATATTAAATCAATTAATTTAAAAATTAAATCATTGCTAAGAGAAACATTAGATGAAATTAAGTTAAAAGGGTCACAAGTTAGTGAAATTAATACAAGTGGTAATTTTATAAAAAAAATTAAAGACTTTCTTCAAGAAAATCAAAATATCAAATTTAAGTTAGAAGTAGTATCTTTAAGAGATAGTAAGACTATAGAACCCATAGTCGTTGAAATTAATATTTTCAAAATTGCATCTTAAATGCCTAGAATAATAACTATTGATCCAGGAAAAAGTAAATGCGGCTTAGTCTTAGCTGAAATAACTGAAAAAAAAGTTTATAAAGCGATTATTCTTAAAAGTGAATTTCTCGAGAATTATGTAAGAAATTTAATTACGGTTGAGGATATAGCACAAATTATTATTGGTAATGGTACCACCAGTAGAGAGATTAGAGAAAAACTATGTTTTTTTAAAAAAAAAATAATAACTTTTGAAGAAAAAAATACTACCTATAGGGCTAAAGCAAGATATTTCGAACTTTTTCCAATTACGGGACTGAAGTTTTTAATACCTAGAGAGTTTTTTATTCTTAATAAAAACCTTGATGCCATATCAGCTTTGATAATTTTAGAAGATTATTACAAAATGAAGTTTACTTTGAATCAAAATATAGATTTTAAAACTTGGCTGAAATAGTGAACTTATAGTCATTCCCTGCTTCAAGTTCATAATCTTTTTTCAATAAAAATCTCAATAAGGCATCCTCAATTAATGCTCTTCCCAAAGGTGGATTTACTGTTAATAAACCTTTGTTAAAGGACCATGTAAAAGTCCATTTAAATTGACTAGCTTCAACAACCCCCTGAATTTGCTTTTTTGAGAAGCAATATTCCTTAACACTTACATTGGCAATCGTTTCGGGTTTTGAACGCATTTCTTAAGGTTGGTCTTTATCAAAAGAATTTAATTCATTAATTATAAATTCTTCTTTTTTAATATTTAGTTGTTCGAGAGACTTTATTACTCTCGTATAAACTTTATCTAATATTGATTTTTCTTCTATAGAAATATTTCCTAATACATGTGAAATAGTATTGAAATTATTTTTTCCTTTTATTAGAGGAGGTGAACCAATACCAATTCTTATCCTCTTAAAGTTTTGTGTTTGCAATTGTTCAATAATACTTTTAAGACCATTATGTCCACCTGAGCTCCCTTTTTTTCTAAATCTTATTTTCCCAAGGGGAAGATCTTTATCATCGACTATTATGAAAATCTGATCTAAATTTATTTTGTACCAATCAACTATTGCTCGTACAGCATCACCACTGTTATTCATATATGTATTTGGTAAAAATAACCTGAAAGTAGAATCATTAATTTGAAATTCTGAACAGGAACTTTTAAGCTTTTCTTTTAATAAAAAATTTGAATTATATTTCTTTGAAAGGCTTTCAAGTAACAGGAAACCTATGTTATGTCTACTTTTTGAATACTTTTTACCAGGATTTCCTAATCCAATTAAAAATATTTCATTCATGATGTATTTCTCAATCTATTTTCATTGAGAATTATAAATATATAAGCAAAATATAACCCAGTAAATTAAAACAAATGTTCT
The DNA here is from genome assembly GCA_902612005.1 of uncultured Prochlorococcus sp. Classification (GTDB taxonomy): domain Bacteria; phylum Cyanobacteriota; class Cyanobacteriia; order PCC-6307; family Cyanobiaceae; genus Prochlorococcus_A. The sequence continues at coordinate 13,706 of CACMCA010000016.1, forward strand.
AAAACAGGTTATTTAGTAATATGCAAATGATTGGATTAATTTCTTACTAGAAATTTAGAAATCTAGTTTCCGTTCCAATCTACTGAGAAACCCTGTAATAAAAGCGATTGGTTATAAATTTGTAGAAGAATAACTAAAAAAACCAAAAGTAGTAGACCAATAACAGTCATGACAGGAACTGCTCCCCAACCGGGTACAACTTTTCCTTGACCTGAATTGCCAATTGCTTTTAAAAGACTTCCTAAGGCTGTTTTTTGACCCATGTTAAATTCACAAAATCGAATATTATTTCGCTATTGTATAAGAACTTATACATAAATTGTTTACAAACTTATCAAAATTGATGCAAACTTTATCATCTGCTCCAGATCCTGCAGTTTCCATAGCAGTTACAATTCTGGCATTACTTCTCGCTTTGACCGGTTTTGGTCTTTGGACTGCATTTGGACCTAAAGCAGCAAAGCTTACAGATCCTTGGGATGACCATGACGATTAATCTTCCTTAAAGTATTTCAAAATTTTCCAAAAATACAAAAAGTAAACATTTAACCATAGTTTAATTATAAATTTAATAAGATATAAATCTGTTAGTACAAGTCATTCCATGCTCGCCCTAAAAATTTCTGTTTACACTATCGTCTTCTTCTTTGTTGGAATATTTCTCTTCGGATTTTTAGCTAGTGATCCAACAAGAACTCCAAACAGAAAAGACCTAGAAAGTCCTCAAGATTAATCTTTTAATAAAATCCTTAAATTGATTTCTGGAATTTCAAAAAAAGTAATATTTTTATCTTTTTTTTGTATTAATTTTATTCAGCCATCTAAATCAGCTGATTTATCCAATATTAATAAAAATATTAATAATAGGAATTTAAAATTAACCTTATCAAATTTATCGAATTTAAAAATTTCATCAAATTTTCATAATAATATTCCTAATAATAATTTTTACGATGATAATGTTTATGCAAATTGTTTAAAGAAAAAAACAGATCCATTTTTTGTTGCTAAAGCCGAAAATCAACAAGAGTTAATAATCCAATCAGATAAACAGTCCGAAATAAAAGATGTTATTTATGCAGAAGGAAATGTGTCTGTTTCTTACAGAGGTAAACTGCTTAAAGCTGATAATTTAATATACGACAAGTTAAATAAAAAAATTGAAGCCAATGGAAATATAACCTTTATATTAGGCGATCAAATCTTTAGAGTTTCACAACTTGAATACAGCTTTATTAGTGAAAAAGGTTATTTATTAGATGTCAAGGGGGTTGTCAATACTAATACCTTAATTGATGACATAGCTTCGAATTTCAGCTTATCAGATTCTAAAAAGTTAGAATCTTTAATCGATTTTAAAAAAAAAGAAGTTATAAATACTCCTAAAAATGTAAAGAATTGGTTCTTTTTTACAGATAAAGTGACCATAGATGGGGATAAATGGAAAAGTAAGAAGGCTATATTTACTAATGATTTACTCGAATTAAAACAAGTAAAATTAGCAATTAATTCATTAGAAGTTTTTCCTATTAATAAAAAACTCAGATTTAAATCTTCATTAAATTATTTAATACTTGAGGAAAAAGTATCAATCCCCTTTTGGTTAGGTAGTAGAAATTTTAATTTTAAAAATTTCCAATCTGCAAATCAATGGAACTTTGGATATGACAATTTAGATAAGGATGGGTATTTTATCGGTAGGAGAATTAACTCAATAGACATAAATGATAATTTTGTTCTTGATTTAGAGCCTCAATTCTTGATTCAACGTTCACTAAAAGGCTATACAAAAAGTTTTGTAAATAAGGGGGAAGCAATAACTTCAGAGAAAGTTAAGAGAAATACAAATTTTCAAGACTATTTTGCTCTTAAATCTCAGATAAAAGGAAGAATAAATAATTGGGATTTAGAAATAGATAAGAATTTAAATTCTTTTGATTTTGATAAATTTTCAGATGCATTCAGATTGAAAACAATATTGAATAAAGAGATTAATTTTTTAGGTACAAAATGGGATAAAACCTTTTATGGAACCTATAGGGAGAGGGTTTGGAATGGCTCATTAGGTGAAGCGGAAATTTACTCTGGTTATGGTTCAAAACTACAAAAAGAAAATACTTGGGTTGTCAATGGCATTAAAAAGAAAGAATTTTTATCTTTAGGGTTGGCAAACATTACAGCAGAGGCTTTAAATACAAAAAATCTCGTAAATAACCTAAAAGGTGACTTTTTTTATTCACTGGACCAGAAATTTCCGATAAGTATTCAAGATCCTAAAAATAAATCTATAGATATTTCATATAAGTACATTTCTCAACCAATTACCAAAGGATTAAGTCTTGATACAAGATTAGAGGCATCATATTCTTTCTATGAAAATGGTGAGCATCAAGAATATTTTGGGTTAGGTATAGGCCCAGAATTAATATTCGGAAATTTTAAAAATAAAACTTTTGACTATACACGTATTAGTCTTTTACCCTTTTATAAATTTGATAGTGGAAAGAGTGCTTTTAAATTTGACCACAATTATGAGAAATTTACTCTAAATATTGCTTTTGATCAGCAATTATTTGGACCAGTTATTCTCAAAAGTGATGGGACTTTAAACTTAACAGATGATTCAGATGATTATGGTGAATTTATAGATTCTAAAATCTCATTAAATTGGAAAAAAAGATCCTATGAATTTGGTATTTTTTATCAACCTCATAATCAAGCAGGAGGAATTTCTTTCAGTTTATTTGGATTTGAATAACTAAGAAAAATAATTATTAAATTCTAAATAAGGTAAATCTTTGCATTTATTTTCAATTAGACTTTCATTCTCAAGTAGTGTTGCAGTTGCATCCCATTCTCCTAATAAAAACATTTTTCTTGAGCTTTCCTTAATCTCAAGTTTTAAAATCAAATTTTTTGATTTTGCTAATGAATTTTTAAGATCAATTTCTAAGAATAAAAATTTATTATCCTTATTTTTTTGAATTTCTAGTATTGATTTTTTTGGGAGCGTAAGACATGGGATACCTATCGCAATACAGTTACTATAAAAAATATCGGCGAAACTCTCTCCTATGATTGCTTTTATGCCCCATCTCATTAGTGCTTGGGGGGCATGTTCTCTGCTGGAACCACATCCAAAATTGCTATTAACAATTAGTATTGTGGCATTTTTGTTTTCTTCTAGATCGAAAGGATGCTTTCCTTTTAAAGTTTCTCTATCATCTTTAAAAACAGATTCACCCAATGAATCAAAGTTTACACATTTCAAGAAACGCGCTGGAATTATTCGATCTGTATCAATGTCATTACCAATCAAGGTGATACATTGTCCTTTTATTTGTGTAATTTTTCCAATTGGTGGGACAAATTGCGATTTCATTATTTGATAAATTCTCTAACGTCACTGACTTTGCCATTAATTGCAGCAGCAGCAACCATTGCAGGACTCATAAGTAATGTCCTCCCGCTGGGGGAACCTTGTCTGCCCTTAAAATTTCTATTGCTAGAACTAGCACTAACTTGATTACCTATAAGCTTATCTGAATTCATTGCTAAACACATCGAGCAGCCTGGTTCTCGCCATTGAAATCCAGAATCCTTAAATATCTGATCAAGACCTTCTCGTTTTGCTTCATTGGCTACTTTTTCTGAACCGGGCACTACAAATGCTTTTACATTCTTAGATACTTTTTTGTCTTTTAAAACTTTAGCTGCAATTCTCAAGTCACTGATTCGCCCATTTGTGCAACTGCCTATGAAACAAACTTCTACCGGTATATCTTTTATTGATTGTCCTGGCTTGAAACTCATATATTCAAAAGCCTCTTCAGCAACTAATTTGTCATTTGGGGAGAAATCTTCTAAAAGAGGGATCTGTTGATTGATTCCTACACTCTGACCGGGAGTAATTCCCCAGGTTACGGTTGGTTCTACTTTAGAAGCATCTAATTTTATTACATCATCATAAATTGAATTTTCATCGCTTTTTAATGATTTCCACCATGTGAGAGCTTTATCCCAATGTTTATTTTTTGGGGCACATAATTTATTTTTAATATAACTAAAGGTCTTTTCATCGGGGTTAATGTACCCGCATCTTGCTCCTCCTTCAATAGACATATTGCATATGGTCATTCTTTCTTCCATTGATAATTCTTCTATCGCAGGCCCTCCAAATTCATATGCGAAACCCACTCCTGCCTTTACACCGAGTTCATTAATGATATGAAGTACTAAATCCTTGGCATAAACACCCTTAGATAATATATTCTCACACCAAATCTGCCTCACTTTCAATTTGTTCATGGCTATTGTTTGGGTAGCAAGAACATCTCTTACTTGACTTGTACCTATCCCAAAAGCAATTGACCCAAAAGCTCCATGAGTTGAAGTATGTGAATCTCCGCAAGCGATGGTCATTCCTGGCTGAGTTAGCCCTAATTCTGGTGCTACTACGTGAACTATTCCTTGATTACCACTACCAATATTAAAAAATCTTATTTTATGTTCTAAGCAATTCTTCTCAAGTGTTTCAATCATCTGTTCAGCGAGATTATCTTTGAAAGGCCTACTCTGATTGTCTGTTGGCACAATATGATCAACGGTAGCAACAGTTCTGTCAGGGAATTTAACTTTTAATTTTTTGTCTTTTAAAGCGCCAAATGCTTGAGGACTTGTAACTTCATGGATAAGGTGAAGACCAATAAATATTTGATCAGATCCACCTGGAAGTTTTGAAACTTTGTGTAAATCCCAAACTTTATCAAATAAGGTATCTTGACTCAATTTGTAAAAATAGTTACTTACTATTCGATAATAGGATTAATCTGAGGCTGTTCAAACACACATTTACACTTAGTGTTTGAATTTCTATTCTATTTCGGTTTGAGTTAAATAGTTTTTTTATATTAGTTATAAGATTATTCGGTCCAGAAATTGATATATAGACAAGTCCAACCGGTTTATCTTTACTGCCTCCGTTAGGACCAGCTATTCCACTGATTGCTATTGCCCAATCTGCTCCTAATTTCTCTTTTACATTAATTGCCATGGACTCACAAACTTCTTCAGAAACAGCACCATATTTTATAAGCTTCTCTTCAGAAATATTTAATAATGAATTTTTTAGCTCATTACTGTAAGAAACTATACTACCTTTAAAAACTTGAGATGAGCCTGATATTGATGTTAGTGACGATGATAAAAGGCCTCCGGTGCAGGATTCAGCAAAAACAATAGTTTGGCTCCTCTCGGTTAATTCTTTTATTAAAACGCTAGGAAGTGTTTCATTATCCTCTCCAAAAATAAATTTCGAAAAATCTTTTTTTAATTTTTCTTTTACAGGTTTAATTATATTTTTTGCTTCTAGATGATTCTTCGCTCGCGCTGTGATTCTTAGTTTAACCTCTCCTAAGTTTGCATATGGAGCAACAGTCGGGTTTTTAAGATTTAATAGATCATTAATTTTTTCTGCAACACTAGATTCTCCAATACCTGCAAATTTAAGAGTATTTGAATAAAAGGAATAATTATCTGAGAATTTGGTTTTAATGAAATCACACGCCGTCTCTTCCCACATAGTTTTCATTTCACTTGGTACTCCTGGGAAAGTAAGAATAGTAAATCCTTTTATTGGTTCCCATATCATTCCTGGGGCAGTGCCCCTAGGGTTATTAATTATTTGAGCAGTTTTTGGGAATAGACATTGTTTCCTTAAGCTAGATGAATCGTCCTGGAGTTTTGAGTTTGACAGTTTTTGTTTAATTTCATCCCATAAGTGAGGTCTTTCAAAAAGAGTTGCATTAAAAGATTTGGCTATTGCTTCAGTAGTTAAGTCATCTGGGGTGGGTCCCAAGCCACCAGTTGTGATTAGAAGATTACTTCTTTTCGATATTTCTTGAATTACTTTTATAATTCGATCACAATTATCACCAACAGTTGATTGCCTAAAGTGATTTAAGCCTAATTGAGATAACTGTTCAGAAATCCATTGAGCATTTGTATTTATAATATTTCCTAAGAGTAGCTCTGTTCCAATAGAAAGAATTTCAACTCCCTTGGAGTTAGGAATCATTTAATTGATGCTTCAAGTTTGCCTTCATAAAGAGGAAAACGATTACATAATGTTAATACTCTTTCTTTACATTGACTTTCAATTAGTGAATCGTCTGGGTTAAGTAATCTATCAGCAATAATTTCGCCAACTTCAGCAAAAGCATTCTCATTAAAGCCTCTAGTAGTTAAAGCAGCAGTTCCTAACCTTAGTCCGCTGGTTACAAAAGGTGATTCAGGGTCAAATGGAACGGTATTTTTATTTGCAGTTATATTCACTTCACTTACAAGCAAGTCAGCAATTTTACCAGTCATATTGATACTTCTTAAATCGAGTAAAACAATATGGTTATCAGTGCCTCCACTTACGATATTGATACCTCTATTTATTAAAGTTGAAGCTAGAACTTTTGCATTTTTTATTACTTGTTGGGAATAATTAACGAAATCTGGCTGCAAGGCTTCTCCAAATGCAACTGCTTTAGCGGCGATTATATGTTCGAGCGGCCCACCCTGTGTCCCAGGAAAAACAGATTTATCAAATTTCTTTCCAAATTCTGCATCTTTACATAAGATAAGTCCCCCTCTAGGCCCTCTTAATGTTTTATGAGTAGTTGTAGTTACTACATCACAATAAGGTATTGGATTTGGGTGAAGTTTACTTGCTACAAGACCTGCAATATGTGCAATATCAGCCATTAAGAAAGCACCAACTTCATCTGCAATATTTCTAAATGATTCAAAATCGATTGTTCTTGGATAAGCGGAATATCCGCATATGATCAATTTTGGTTTTGTTTCAAGTGCTATCTCTCTTATTTCATCAAAATTTAATTCACTAGTTTCTTTATTTACTCCATAGTGAACTGCATTGAACCACTTACCACTCATATTTACTGGAGACCCATGAGTTAGGTGTCCACCATGAGATAAATCCATCCCCATGATTGTGTCGCCAGGTTTAAGTAGACTTAAGAAAACAGCAGCATTTGCCTGAGCTCCACTATGGGGTTGAACATTAGCCCAATTTGCATTAAATAATTTTTTCGCTCTCTGAATAGCTAATTCTTCGATTTCGTCAACAAATTCACATCCCCCGTAATATCTTTTTTGAGGTAATCCCTCAGCGTATTTATTTGTAAGAACGGAACCTTGAGCCTGCATAACGGCAATTGATGCGAAATTTTCGCTTGCGATTAACTCAAGATGAGTTTCCTGCCTATTTTTTTCAGAGTTAATAAAATTTGATATTACTGGATCACTTTCTTTAAGATTTTGAAGAATATTCATTGAATTTGATAAGTAATACCCATAATATAAACGATATTTTTTAGAAAAATATAAAAAGAATATTTCAGAATTTTAAACGCGCCTGGAGAGATTCGAACTCCCGACACCCTGATCCGTAGTCAGGTGCTCTAATCCACTGAGCTACAGGCGCATAATTATGTAATATCTCTGTTTCAGGGTCTCTTAGTCAACTAGATTTCAGGTAAAATATCTATTATTAACAATCTTATTATTAATATGCCTATAAAGTGGTACGGAAATGGTGATTTAGAAGATCCTATCTATAAACATTTTTCTCGAATAGTAAATTTTGTTATTCACTGCATGATATTTACTGCGATTGTAAGTGGCACGTGGCTTTTAAAAGAGATTAAGTATGAAATCGGCTATTTTAATAATTTTGCAATTGTCTGGTCAGTTTTTTTGGCCTCCCATTTACTTTTCGTTATTTTAAAAAAACCAAAAGATACTTCAAAACAATCAACTTAAATCAATTTATATTTATGGACTCTCAGATACGTATAAGTGATCTAGAAAATGTTATTTCTGAAAAGGTTTTTATTAAAATAGAAAAGTGGAATTTGTATCTTGGAGACGCTGGCTTAGCTAGGCATCTTGCTATTGAATGTATCAGCAATAAAGATCAAGGTCCATTGGAGGCTGCAAAACTAAGTTTGAAAGCAATTAATGTAAAAGTAGGGGATGGTGTTAATAGTATTCCACTGATAAATTTAATCACTAACTCGCAAATTCTAGAATTAGAGGAGATTTTGGAAAGTTTTTTTTAAAAACTAAATCTCTTTTTTTGAAAATTTAAATTTATTTACTTTCAAGCATTTTGTAAGTAAAAAATAAATCACAAAAAAAGTTAGAGTTCCAAATATTAATAATAAAAATTCTGAGAGATTTGAATTGAAGTTATTCGTATTTTGGAGAATAGTAAAACAAATTGTGCTGTCTATAAATGCTGCTAATGACATGAGGCTAATTTTTCTCAATAATTTCAAGTTAGGCAAAATAATATTTTCATTGCGCAGATTGAAAGAAAGAAAAATACAAACTATAAAGTTGACTATTACTGAAGATAAAATTATTCCCACGACTCCAAAATTATAAGGAGAAAGATTTCCAAAATTCTTAATTGGGGCACCAATTAAAAACCAATCAAAAAAAATATTAAATATTATCCCTGCAAATGAAGACTTAAAAGGGAAGTTTGTTTTTTCTATTGAGTAGTAAGTTCTTACTAATAAATCTCTATAAACATAAAAGGGTATGCCAACTGCATAGGCAATTAATATATTCTTTACTTTTAAAGTTGCTGAATAATCAAAAGATCCTCTTTGAAAAACTAATTGTACGATTTGATTATTGAATGTTATGAAAAATCCGGTTAAAAAAATAGCTGTTAAGAAACAGTACTCTATCCCAGATATCAATTTTTTTTGGAGACCTCTTTCGTCTTTTTCACTTCTAAATTTAGAGAATTTTGGAAGTAATGGCAGAATCAAGGAGTTAGATAATATGCCTAAGGGGGCTTGTATAAGAAAGTTTCCGTAAGCTAGTCCAGATGCTGCGCCTTTAAAACTTGAAGCGAAAAACATATCGATAAAAACATTAATTTGACCTAGACCTGATGAGATAGATGCTGGAATAATTAGTTTGAAAATCCTCCTCTCTTCATCCTTAAATAAATTGAAGGTTGACTCTAATCTCATGAGACCAATTCTATTTATTTCCCAAATTTGAACAACAAACTGAATTAAAGTTCCTGTCAAAGTTGCAAATGCCAGTAATCCCGAATAAGTAAATAAATCAGAAGATGTATTTTCTTGGTTGAAAATCCAACTAAATAAAATATAAAAAATAATAGTTACGCTTGTTATTGCTGGACTTATACTTGATAAAAAGAATTTTCTTTGGGAATTTAAGGCACCAAAGCTTAAACCTATGAAGCCGGATAAAGGGATGCAAGGTGTAAGTATTTGTAATTGGTAAGTGGCAATAGATTTAGCTTCGTAACTTAAATTCGGGGCCAATAAATTAATTAATAAACTGGAATTTGAATAAATCAATATGGCTAAAATTAATAATAATATTGAAAGTTTTATGCTTGCTTGAGTTAAAACAATCCCTCCATTTTTTTTGTTAAGCGGAGTTAAAACTGTAACGACTGCGTTATGCAATGGACCATTAATACCTCCAATGATTATTAGCAAAAAACCAGGAATTATATATGCATAATTAAACGCGTCGTATGTTATGCCAACTCCAAAAGCAGCAGCTATAAATATTTGTCTTATACATCCAGCTAATTTACTTAGACTAGTCCCAAACGAAATTGAAAAAACATTATTTTTAAACAATGAATGCATTTGGACTCTTCTAAATTTTTCAATAAGTTTAAGTTTCAATTATATTTGATTTCTAATTAACGACATATTTATGAATGATCGGATAATTGATTTTGACCCTTTAATTGAAGGGGTTTTAATTAAGAGGTATAAAAGGTTTCTTGCAGATATTGAATTAGAGAGTGGCGAGGTAGTAACTGCTCATTGCGTTAACACCGGCCCAATGAAGGGACTTTTGAGTGAGGGAGCAAAAGTAAGAATAAGTGTTTCCACTTCTTCAAAAAGAAAATTACCTTTCACTTGGGAACAGATATGTGTTTTTAATGAAAAAAATGAGGAGGTTTGGGTAGGTATCAATACACTATTTGCAAATAAGTTGATCAAAAAGGTAATTGAGAAAAACTTGCTAAAAGAAAAAATTGGAGAAATAGAGACAATTAAATCTGAAGTTCCTTACGGAAAAGACAAAAAAAGTAGAATTGACTTTTTTTTAACCCCAAAATCTTCAAATCCTGATAAACGTAACATTTACATAGAGGTAAAAAATACTACCTGGATTACAAAAAACATTGCTCTATTCCCAGATACAGTAACGAAAAGAGGACAAAAACATCTTGTAGAATTAAAAGAACTAATTCCTGAAAGTAAAAGTGTTTTAGTTCCTTGTATTACCAGAAAAGACGCTGATTTTTTTGCTCCTGGGGAGGAGGCAGATCCCTTATATGCCAGGCTTTTTAGAGAATCTTCGAGTCAAGGTATGATTACTATCCCCTGTTCGTTTATTTTTTATAAAGATCACGTATCATGGAATGGAATTAAACCTTTAAAATAAACAAATAACTTTATTCTTTGAAATCCTAAAAAAAAAGTTTTTTAATTTAACAGACATAGTTTTGGAGCGCAACTATAAAATTGGTAACAACGACTACTAGACACTGATAAGTTTTTTGAGCAAAATTGAATATGAAAGGAAACAGCACAAACTGTTTTTTTGCAGATCTAATTTTTTTTTATGACCACTGCTTTGCAAACGCCTCAAAGGCGCTCTAGGTCCAAACTACAAGATGCAAGTCTTGTTAATGGACCTATGCTCCTTTTGAGGAGTATTCGAGGATTTAGTTCAAACCGCTCTATGTTGTGGCTTGCAACTGTCCCTGTAGCTCTGTTTGGTTTAGGTATTTTTAATCTTTCTGCTCACGCAGGCGATCTACCTGAGTTGAATGCAGCTTTTCTTGCCAATAATTTATGGCTATTGGTCGCTACTATTTTAGTGATCTTCATGAACGCCGGCTTCGCTATGGTAGAAGCAGGTATGTGTCGTTCTAAGAACGCCGTCAACATTCTTGCTAAAAACCTATTCGTATTTGCTCTTGCTGTTACCTCCTATTGGGTAATTGGCTACTCGCTAATGTACGGAGACAGTATTGCTGGTGGATGGCTATATTTTATGGGCCTATTTTTTGATCCAACAGTTACAGCAGAAACAGTTGCTGATGCTGGATTAGTCCCTACAGTTGATTTCTTATTCCAGTCTGCTTTTGCAGGAACTGCTGCTACTATCGTTTCCGGTCTTGTAGCTGAAAGAGTTAAATTCGGAGAATTTGTTGTTTTTGCGATTGTATTAACAGCATTTATTTATCCGATTGCTGGTAGTTGGAAATGGAACGGTGGTTGGCTAGATGCATTGGGTTTTGTTGATTTTGCTGGTTCTTCAATTGTTCACTCAGTTGGAGCATGGGCAGGTCTTGTAGGAGCTATGCTTCTTGGGCCAAGAATTGGCAAATATGCTGATGGAAAACCACAAGCTATGCCAGGACACAATATGGCTATAGCTACTTTAGGTGCACTGGTTCTATGGATAGGTTGGTATGGATTTAACCCCGGTTCTCAACTTGCTATGGACCAATGGGTACCATATGTTGCTGTAACAACTACTTTGGCAGCAGCAGCTGGTGCTATCGGAGCAACTGTTGTTTCCACATTAACTTCTGGTAAGCCTGATCTTACAATGATTATTAATGGAATCCTTGCTGGTTTGGTTAGTATCACTGCTGGTTGTGGTGATATGACTCTTGCTGGAGCCTGGTTCGCAGGACTAGTAGGTGGAATTATCGTTGTATTTTCTGTGGCAGCTCTTGATGCCGCTGAGATTGATGATCCTGTTGGTGCATTCTCTGTTCACGGAGTTTGTGGTGTATGGGGTACTGTAGTTATCGGTCTTTGGGGTACAGCTGTACAAGGAGATGGTGCAGGCATGGGATTGTTTAATGGTGGAGGTATTGAACTTCTTTTAGTTCAAGCTCTTGGTGCCGCAGCTTATGCTATCTGGACACTAGTCACTTGCTGGATTGCTTGGTCTGTAATCGGAGGATTATTCGGCGGAATTCGAGTATCTGAAGAGGAAGAGACTCAAGGTTTAGATATAGGAGAGCATGGAATGGAAGCATATCCAGACTTTGCATCTGCTAAGTAATCTAACTTACAATTGACTAAAGAAACCTGACTAATGTCAGGTTTCTTTTTTTTTAAGAAAAATTTTTAAAAATGTAGTAATATCTAAGGATGGATACTCAAGCTTTTAGAAGATCCCTTCATCATTCTGACAGATACAATAGAAGGGGTTTCGATTCTCCAACAAAAAGAGCTCAAGCATTAGAAGAAGCTTACCAAAGTGATTTGATAAGTTCTATTAGGGATAATGGTTTTACTTATACTAAGGGCAGACTCAATATTAAGCTAGCTCAAGCCTTTGGCTTCTGTTGGGGAGTCGAAAGAGCTGTAGCAAT
>CACMCA010000017.1 GCA_902612005.1 uncultured Prochlorococcus sp.
GATGCTGGGTGAAACAGCTGAAGTTGGCTCTGGATCTAGTTCAACAAAGGGCAACTTAAAAACTGCTACTCTTGATGAATTTGGTACAAATTTAACGAAGTTAGCTAGTGAATCAAAATTAGATCCAGTGGTTGGCCGCCATTCAGAAATAGATCGTGTAGTTCAAATATTAGGTAGGAGGACAAAAAATAACCCTGTCCTAATTGGTGAGCCAGGTGTGGGCAAAACAGCTATAGCAGAAGGTTTAGCTCAAAGAATACAAACCGGAGATATCCCAGATATACTCGAAGATAAAAGAGTTTTAACACTTGATATAGGACTTTTGGTCGCAGGAACAAAATATAGAGGCGAATTTGAAGAAAGGTTAAAAAAGATAATGGAGGAAATTAAATCAGCAGGTAACGTTATACTTGTCATAGATGAAGTACACACTTTAATTGGTGCTGGAGCGGCTGAAGGAGCCATAGACGCTGCAAATATTTTGAAGCCAGCACTAGCTAGAGGAGAACTGCAATGTATTGGTGCAACAACTCTAGATGAATATAGAAAACATATTGAAAGAGATGCTGCTTTGGAAAGAAGATTTCAACCTGTAATGGTAGGGGAGCCATCTATTGAAGATACAATAGAAATTTTAAGAGGTCTTAGAGAGCGTTACGAACAGCATCATCGTCTTAAAATTACTGATGATGCGCTAGAGGCTGCAGCTCATTTAGGTGATCGTTATATCTCTGACAGATTTTTACCTGATAAGGCTATAGATCTCATCGATGAGGCTGGAAGTAGAGTGCGATTAATAAACTCTAAACTTCCGCCTGAAGCCAAACAAATAGATAGAGAATTAAGAGAAGTCCAAAAACAGAAAGAAGAATCTGTAAGAGACCAAAATTTTGATCAAGCTGGCCAACTACGTGAAAAAGAGATTGAATTATCTGCAAAAATTAAAGAGGTTTTGGACAATAAAAAAGAATCTATAAATGGAGTTGAATCTGATGCCGATAATAACTCTGTAAAAAGTGATTCAAAACTTCTACAAAGTCCTCTTGTTAGTGAAGAGGATGTAGCACATATTGTAGCTTCATGGACAGGTGTTCCTGTTCAAAAGTTAACAGAAACTGAATCTGTTAAGCTTCTTAATATGGAGGATACTCTTCACCAAAGGCTAATTGGACAAGATGAAGCTGTAAAGGCTGTTTCTAGAGCTATAAGACGAGCAAGAGTTGGATTAAAAAATCCAAACAGACCCATCGCAAGTTTTATCTTTTCTGGCCCTACCGGTGTTGGTAAAACTGAATTAACTAAATCATTAGCTTCATATTTCTTCGGCAGTGAAGAAGCAATGATCAGATTAGATATGTCAGAATTTATGGAGAGACATACAGTAAGTAAACTGATAGGCTCACCTCCTGGGTATGTTGGTTTTAATGAAGGCGGTCAGCTTACTGAGGCGGTCAGAAGACGTCCATATACTGTTGTTTTATTTGACGAGGTTGAAAAAGCCCATCCAGATGTTTTCAATTTATTATTGCAACTTCTTGAAGACGGTAGATTAACCGACTCTAAGGGTAGAACTGTAGATTTCAAAAATACATTGTTAATAATGACCTCTAATATCGGTTCAAAAGTAATTGAGAAAGGTGGAGGTGGACTAGGATTTGAATTTTCAGGTGATTCAGTTGAAGATAGCCAATATAATAGAATAAAATCTCTAGTTAATGAAGAACTTAAGCAATACTTTAGGCCTGAATTTTTAAATAGACTTGATGAAATAATTGTATTCAGACAACTAACTAAAAATGAGGTTAAAGAGATTGCTGAAATTATGCTTCAAGAAGTTTTTGTACGATTACAAGATAAAGGCATTAAGTTAAATGTCACCGATGCATTTAAAGAAAGACTTGTTGAAGAGGGGTATAATCCTTCATACGGAGCAAGACCTTTGAGAAGGGCTGTTATGCGTTTATTAGAAGATAGCTTGGCTGAAGAAGTTCTTTCTGGAAGAATCAAAGATGGAGATAAGGCTTTAGTTGATATAGATGATAATAAAAAAGTTACAATAAATATTTCTCCTGAAGAATCTTCTCAAGAATTAGCAAGTGCTAACTTCTAATTATTCAAAGTAAATATGCAATCAATCTCTCCAGAAACTATATTTAGGGGAAATTTTGCGTGGGAAGAATCTTTACCTCAAATTACTAAATTAACTAAAAGTCCACTAATTTTAGGTAGGGGTAATCATACTAATGATCTGAGAAAAAAAATTTTTATTGATTTAAAAAATCAAAACCTCAGTGTTAATTCTGCTAATTTGCAATTTGATTGTTGTTATGAAGACATATCAAGAATAAAGGACTCCATTATAAAAAACCATCATGATTCTGTTATCGCAGCCGGAGGTGGTAAAGTTCTTGATTCAGGCAAATATATAGCAGATTCTCTTAATATCCCTTGTATCACTGTTCCTCTTAGCGCCTCTACATGTGCAGGTTGGACAGCCTTATCAAATATCTACACAAAAGATGGCCAATTTATAAAGGATGTTGCTTTAAGATCTTGCCCAAAAATCCTAGTATATGATCATAAATTTATTCAAACGGCTCCATCTAGAACACTTGCAAGTGGAATAGCGGATGCTTTGGCAAAATGGTATGAATCCTCAATAACAAGTTCAACCATTGACGATGGTCTTGTTCAGCAAGCGATTCAGATCTCTAGAGTTTTAAGGGATCAACTACTAATAGATGGAGAAAAAGCATTTAAGGGTGAATTTGAAAATAATCCTTCTTGGAGAAATACTATAGAAGCGTGTGGACTGACAGCAGGATTAGTAGGAGGTATTGGAGGAGAAAAGTGTAGGACTGCTGCAGCACATGCTTTTCATAATGCAATTACTCAGATAATTACCCCAAATAAATTCTTACATGGAGAGATTGTTGGGGTTGGATTATTATTGCAATTAAGATTAGAGGAAATGAGAAATAATAATAATTTAGCTGATCAATCAATTAAACAATTGTTGGTACTTATGAAAGAGTTGAATTTGCCAACAACTATCGGACAACTTGGAATAAATGTTTTTGAAAATAATAATTTAGAGAAAATTGCTGATTTTACTTGTCGAGAAAGATCTGAGATTCACTTTTTGCCTTTTGAAATTAATAAACGTGACATAGTAGAGGTCATTGCAAATTTTGAACAACAAAAAATTAAAACATAATCATTTTTTGACTAAAAACAATTTTGAACAATTAAATGATCTTAATGTGGATTTTTTTGAAAGTGCCAAATTGTCACTATTGGATCCTTTAGGCCTTTATTTGGCAAATGATGTTAAGTGGATAAAACTCAACCAAAACTGGAATTCTTTAACTTTCCCTGTGGTTGTGGGAGGCAAAGGTCAACCTATACTTCTTCTACATGGCTTTGATAGTAGTTTTTTAGAGTTCAGGAGAATATATAAATCATTAAAAAGAAATTTCCAAGTTATAGTTCCTGATCTGTTGGGTTTTGGTTTTAGTCCTAGATGCGCAACAAATGAATACAATTCCTCGAAAATAATTTCGTTTTTAATTGATCTCCTGAAGACTTTAGAGATAACAAAGAATCTAAAAATTATTGGTGCCTCTATGGGAGGCTCAACAGCTTTAAATCTTGCTTTTGAAATTCCTGATTCTACTATTGATAAAATTTTCCTTTTGTCACCCGCTGGATTGTTTGGAGAACCTAAAGGTATCCCTTTCCCTCTCAACCAAATTGGTGCCTCATTTCTTGGATTGCCTCAGGTCAGAAAAAGTCTTTGTAGACAAGCATTTGCTTTCCCAAATGAATGTGTTGGTAAGATGGAAGAGCAAATTGCTTCAATTCATTTAGGTTGTAAAGGATGGAGGAATTCACTTGCATCATTTGCAAAAAGTGGTGGGTTTGCAGGGACTCAAAAATATATCCAAAATATCCCAATTAAAACATTATGTGGAGAAAATGATCGAATTCTTGGAAAAAAAGAGATTAAAAATATAAGAAATATTGAAAAATTAAATTTTGTAGGGTTACAAAATTGTGGTCATCTTCCACATGTAGATCTACCATCATTATCTAGTAAAATTATTCAAGATTATTTTTTGGAATAAAAGATTTTTTAATTAATTTAGATACTTAGATACTTAGATACTTAGATACTTGATAATTATAAAAACATAATACAAAACAGATGGAGTAAAGATGTAACTATCAATTCTGTCAAGAATTCCTCCATGTCCCGGTAAAAAAGTTCCGGAATCTTTTATTTTTGCATCTCTCTTCATCATGGATTCAATTAAATCTCCAACTAATGCCATAAGAGAAATTGAAATTCCATATATTATTCCAACAAATAATGGATTTTCCCAATTCATTAAAAATGCAAAAAATATTGCTAGTAAAGTTGAACAGGATATTCCTCCAATTAAACCTTCCATAGTTTTGCTCGGAGAAATTGGAGATAGAGATGTTTTACCAAATGACTTCCCAATGAAATAAGAACCAATATCACTAGCTACAATTAAAAAACAAGAAGTTAAAGTTAAATGAAGACCTGTAGTATTTGATAAGTTTTCAAATGATATAAAACCCTTATTTGAACTTAATATCACTGAATCTAATCCCCTTAACTTAATCCAGTAACTAGGTAAAAAACCTAAATAGAATAAACCAAAAATAGAGGCTGCAATATCTGAAATTGTTCCAGGTTTTGGTTGCAAAAGTAACCAAGTACATATCCCGACTGAACAAATTGGCAAAATTGAATTTGATATTTCTACATCAAGCAAACCTATGGTCTCTAGATAAGTAGAAATTATAATAATGAAAGATGAAAATAATGTAGTCTTTGTAGCTGGTTTTATTCCTTTAAATTCTGCCATTCTAAAAAATTCCAATAATGCTAAATATGTAAGCAAAGCTGTTGCCAATGTAAAAAACCATCCCCCCAACAAAACTACAATTAAACCAAAAATTCCTATAAGTAACCCGCTTCTTAATCTCATATGATATTTATTTGTTTATATGACTCTTACATTAAAATTTACCAGATCTTTATTGCATAAACTTTGATTATTTATCCAATTAAACCTATCGATATCAATTTTTTCTCCAGGAACTAGTAGAGGTATCCCAGGAGGATAAGGGCAAATAATATCTCCTGATATTTTATTTAATGATTGGGAGAAAGGAATACTACGAGTCTCACTTCGCCAAGCAATCCCAATTTCAATTTCGGGAGCTTGAACTAATTTAAAAGGCGATTTGAGCACTTCTAAACTTTTTGATTTTTTGGAATTTAATATTAATTTTTTCCATAACTTTTCAAATAAATTAAGAAAATCTTTTTGATTTCCAAATCCCAAGCAAAAAGTGAGAGTCATCATTTCTGGCAATTCGGCAATAAGGCCATTTCTATAAAAAAAATCATCAGCAGTAAAACCATCAATCCCAGCCTTGGAAGTATTTACTACAATTTTTAATGGGTCTTGAGTTTCTATGAGAGGAATATTTTTTTTAATTAATTTTTTATAAATACTTTTTGCTTCTAAAATTCTTTTTTGATATTTTGATAAACTTTTTTTGTTAAGCCAGTCCCTAATAGACTCTTCACAAGAAGAAAGTAATAAGGAACTTGGACTGGTAGTTTGCAGCAAATTAATACTTTTGATTAAATTACCTTCATTTATTAGATGACCTTTGTACCAAAGTACCGCCGTTTGAGTTAATCCATTGAGCGACTTATGCAATGAATTAACGACTAAATCAGCGTTTGATGATAAGGCCGGTTTTGGTAAATTAAGGTTTTCACAAAAAAGGAAATATGAACCATGGGCTTCATCAACTAAAACAGGTAAATTTTTTTGATGACAACAATCTATTAAAGGTTCTAAATCTCCGGCATAACCATGATAAGAGGGATTTACAAGAATAACCCCTGCAATTTTATGCTCATCAAAATTTAATTTTTTAAATACATTTTCTAACCAAATTTTTGTAATTGGTTTGTAATGACCGGTTTCGGTTGAAAAATCTAGGTCAAAAAATATTGGATTTATATTCTGCATCGCACAGATTTTTATAACACTTATATGAACATTTCTAGGCATAAGGATATTTTCACCTGGATTTGCCATTGCAATTACTGCTGATTGTATTAATCCGGAAGCTCCATTAACTCCAAAAAAACATCCTTTAGCCCCAAATTTGTCGGAGAATTCTCTTTGAGATTTGGCAATTAATCCGCTTTGGGATAGTGGGGAGCCTATTTCTGGTAGTTCGGGCAGGTCCCAATAGCCAGGTGGATATTTTAATAACTTCACTAATTTCTTTGGTAAAGCTACCCCTCTGTTATGCGCGGGAAAGAATAAAGACTTTAAAAACTTTTTAGTTAGAAAAGATGAAATTCTCATAAAGTATTATTGACATATATAGAATGTTCTAAAGGGTAATCATTTTTGCTATTTGTTAACTTTAATGAAAAGATCTTATTCGAAATATTCAGCAAAAGATGACTTACTTTGGTTGATTTTGAGACCATGGATTTTCATTCCAAGAGTTTTATATATCCTTTTAACTTTTATTTTCCTTTTTTTAAGAATACTTTTTCAAGGTAACAGTAAAAATAAAAATGTACAAAAAAATCTCTCGAAATATCTTTTTGATGTCATAACGGATTTAGGCCCTTGTTTTATCAAATTAGGCCAAGCACTATCAACTCGACCAGATCTTGTTAGACAAGATTGGCTTACAGAACTTACAAAATTACAAGATAATCTTCCAGCATTTGATCACAAAATTGCTTTAAATATCATTGAAGAGGAACTTGGATCTCCTGCTAATGAATTATTTGAAGAGTTTCCAGATATTCCTATTGCCTCAGCAAGCTTAGGTCAAGTTTATAAAGCAAAATTAAATAATTCTTATTTAGCTGTGAAAGTACAGCGGCCAAATCTATATTTTCTCATAAAGAGGG
This sequence comes from uncultured Prochlorococcus sp., assembly GCA_902612005.1. Taxonomy (GTDB): domain Bacteria; phylum Cyanobacteriota; class Cyanobacteriia; order PCC-6307; family Cyanobiaceae; genus Prochlorococcus_A. Next base: position 6,992 of record CACMCA010000017.1, read on the forward strand.
ATATTGTAATCTTAAGGTTTTTAGGAACTTTTTTATCCCCACTCTTACCATTAAATATAGGTGTTGGAATTGGAGAAATAATAGATGAATTCGGCAAGGCACTTTTTGATGAAATTGATTATCAAAAAGAGGCTGAAAATGCTCTGAGATTTGCAAATTTATTCAAAGAAAACCCAAATATTTTTATTCCTAAATTAGAAAAACAGTTTTCATCCAAAAGGGTAATCACAACTTCTTGGATTGATGGAGTTAAGTTAAGAGATCGAGCTTTACTAGAGGCAAATAACTTAATACCTGCTTCGTTTATAAAAACATGTGTCATTAGTGGACTGCAGCAATTATTTGAATTTGGTTATTTTCATGCAGACCCACATCCTGGAAATATGTTTGCTCTAAAAGGAGGAAATGCAGATTGTGGGAATTTAGCTTATGTCGATTTCGGAATGATGGATACTATTACAAATTCAGATAGACTTACTCTTATTAAGGCAATTGTTCACATAATAAATGAAGAATATTATCTTCTCGCAGAAGACTTTCAGAAATTAGGTTTTTTAACCAAAGAACAAGATCTTCAAAAACTTGTTGAACCATTAAAAGAAGTTCTAGGAGGATCTTTTGGCGCTGAGGTTGGTAATTTTAATCTTAAAAATGTAACTGATAAATTCTCAAAACTTATGTATTCCTATCCTTTCAGAGTTCCCAGTAGGTTTGCCTTAATAATAAGAGCCGTTGTTAGTCAAGAAGGTTTAGCACTAAGGTTAGATCCTGAATTTAAAATTTTAAAAATAGCTTATCCATATATTGCTAAAAAACTACTGACCGATAATTCTGAAGAGATTTTAGACATACTTTTAGAAGTCGTTTTTGATAAAAAAGGTCAAATTCAAATAGAAAAAGTTGAAAGTTTATTAAACATTTTATTTAAAGATTCAGAGAATATCAATTCAGATCTCATACCAGTTGCAAACGCTGGATTGAAATTATTTGTAAGTAAAAAAGGATCCGAAGTTAGGAAGAATCTTCTTTTAAGTCTTATAAAAGATGAAAAATTAGAATTTACTGATGCAAAAAAACTCTTATCTTTAATTAGAGATACTTTTAGCCCTCTGAATATTGCAAAAAGTGCAGTTCAAAATATTATTTCTACAACTTAGTTTTTGTATTTATATCTTATCAATTTAATTATGATTTTAATTCGATTAGTATTGTATGTAATGTTTTAAAAATAAGAAGTTAAAAGTATTATTTATTTTTGGAAATTTAATGAATATTTTGAAAAATCTCTTTTCATTTAATAAAAAATCTGAAAAGAATAACGACTTCAATACTGAATTGGTTGATCAATATATAGAAATTGCAAAGTTAGTAAAAGAAGCAAGAATTCAACAAAAACTTTCAATAAAACAATTGTCATATATTTCAAGAATTCCTGAACGAATAATTAATTCTATTGAAAATAATAATAAAAATATTAGGCCAGAGTATCCTTTTATAAGATCCATATTAATTAAACTAGAGGAATGCTTAGTATTAAAAAAAAATTCATTATTAAAATTAGCAGTTAGCGAAAGAAAAATCTTAGATAAAAGGGAAAAGGCTTTTTTATTCAGGAAATTCGATCTTATCAATACATGGCAAGGAACTCTTTTATATTTTTTTATATTAGTTCTAACTATTTTTATATTAAAAAGATACTTTATTTTAAATGTCAAAGTTATAGAGATTCAAAGTATTGAGAATCAAATCATTGATAAATAATTTAAAGAAATTCTACTTTCGAGTTCTCCCAAAATTATTTCCTAGCTCACTAAAGTTTTTTATATTATCTTCTATTTCTTCTAAAGATCGGTTTAACTTCCATTTCCAGTTATTTTTTGTAGTGCCAGGCTTATTTAATCTACTTGAATCGTCTAGAGATAATAGATCTTGTATTGGAGCGATAAAGAGTTTAGCATTTGTGCCCATGCCAATTTCTATTAAATCCCAAGAAGGATTTTCTGAAAATTTATACTCATCTTTTATTCTTTTTTTGGATTCATAATCTAAATATTCCCACCATGAAACAGAAGTAGAGTTGTCATGAGTACCTGTATAAACGACCCAATTTTCTCCTTTAATATTCTTAGGTAAATAAGGATTATCTTCATTGCCATCAAAAGCAAATTGTAAGATTTTCATGCCAGGCAGTTCAAAATTTTTCCTTAATTTCTCAACATCTGGGGTTATTACTCCCAGATCTTCCGCAATAATTGGTAGATAGTTAGCACCTAGATCCTTTTTTACTTTATTTAATAGTGTTCTACCTGGAGAATTTATCCATTTCCCAATAATTGCTGTTTTAGAAATGCCATTAACTCTCCAGTAACCCGCTAAACCCCTGAAATGATCAAATCTCAATATGTCCACAAGTTTAAATTGCCTTTGAAATCTTTTTCTCCACCAATTGAAATTAGACCTCTTATGTTTTGACCAAAAGTAAGTTGGAGTACCCCATAATTGTCCTGTTGATGAAAAATAATCAGGTGGGACACCACTTTGAAAGATTAAATCTCCATTTTTAAAAATTGAAAATAATGATTTATTACTCCATACGTCGGCGCTGTCTCTAGAGACGTAAAAAGGCAAATCTCCTATTAGCTTAATATTTTTTGATTTTGCAAAGTTTTTAATAGCGCTCCATTGCTCATCAAGATGCCACTGGATTAATTTTTTAATGAGTATCTCTTTACTTTTTTTCTTAATCCACGATTCTAAGAACTTGTTATTTTTTACTTTAAATTCTTGAGGCCATTCCCACCAAGGCAACATATTAAATTCCTCCCTTATAACAACAAATGTTGCATAATCTTCAACCCAAGAATTCCTACTTATCCATTTATTGAAATTAATTTTTCTTTCTTCAGATTGTGAATCCCAACCTTTTAAAAGAAGGTGACCTGATTTCTTTGTTAAATCATCCGCGATATCAAAGTCAAAATGGTCTTTTTTCTGATCTGTTAAACCAAGATTTTCTTTATTTGAAATAAAAATGAAGCCTTTCTCTATTAAATCATCTATATCCAGAAACCATGGGTTTAGCGCAAAACTAGATGGGGAACTATAAGGAGAGCCTGTAGAGTCAGTAGGTGTAAGAGGTAAAAATTGCCAGTATTCAATTCCATGCTTATGTAGTTTTTTTATCCACTCTTTAGCTCCTCTTCCAAAAGTTCCACATATTCCTCCTCCCGGAATAGATGATGGATGCATAAGTATGCCTAATGATTTTTTTGCAAGAATTGACTCTACAGGCATTTTTTTGTATATTTTGATTCTTTACACTTAAAGTGTTTTTATTTCTCTAAATTAAACCATATACAAATTTTTTTTAATTGACAAATATTATTCCTAGTTTTTTAAGACTAAATAAAATATAAATTATGATTTTTAATCAATAATTTTTTGCTTAATTGGATGTGACTTTTGAAAACATCTAGTCATTATTTTTTGCGAAATTCATATAAACGACTACGATAAGAATATAGTTTTATGGTGCAAATTTCGTGACAAGTTTTATCACGGCAATGCAGAGTAAGGAATCAAACTTTAATCTAACTAATACTAGATTAAGGCTAGTAAGTGGGACAACAAATCCTAAATTAGCTGAAGAAATCGCATCATACTTAGGGATTGAAAATGTACCTCTAATTTCTAAAAGATTTGCAGATGGAGAACTTTATGTCCAGATTCAGCAATCTATTCGAGGTTGTGATGTATTTTTGATTCAACCTACATGCGCTCCTGTAAACGATAGTTTAATGGAACTTATGATTATGGTTGACGCATGTAAGAGAGCGTCTGCGAGACAAATAACGGCTGTAATCCCCTATTTTGGATATGCAAGGGCAGATAGAAAGACCTCAGGAAGAGAGTCTATAACTGCAAAACTAACTGCTAATTTACTTGAAAAATCAGGAGTTGATAGAGTTCTTGCTATGGACTTACACTCGGCTCAAATACAAGGCTATTTTGATATACCATGTGATCATATTTACGGCTCACCCGTATTAATTGATTATCTAGAATCTTTAAATTTAGAAAAAATAGTTGTAGTTTCTCCTGATGTAGGAGGAGTTGCGAGAGCAAGAGCATTTGCAAAATTAATGAATGATGCGCCGTTGGCTATTATAGATAAAAGGAGATCTGCGCATAATATCGCTGAAAGTCTAACAGTTATTGGTGAAGTTAAAGGTAAAACGGCTATTCTTATAGATGACATGATAGATACGGGAGGCACAATTTGTTCAGGAGCTAATTTGCTAAAAAAAGAAGGAGCTAATAGGATTTTTGCATGTGCCTCACATGCTGTATTTTCTCCTCCTTCTTATGAAAGATTAAGTACCAAGAATCTTTTCGAACAAGTTATTGTGACTAATAGCATACCAGTTATACATAAAGATAATTTTCCACAGTTAAAAGTTCTTTCTGTCGCAAATATGTTGGGGGAAGCTATTTGGAGAATCCACGAAGAAAGTTCAGTTAGTTCAATGTTTAGGTGATAGAAATAATTAATGTTACAATCCCTGTAATTTCTTAAGTCTCTCAGTTTCAATCTTAAATTCTTTTTCAACCTTTTCAGGAACATTATCAGGACAAATTTTGAGAGCTGATTCAACTAATTGCAGAGATGCAATAAACTGTAATTTTATCATGTCAACTTTTTGTTCTTTCTTTCTTTCTATTATTACCCCTCCATGTTTTTGAGAAACTACTGATGCGAATGTTGATGAGGCAACGTTTAATGTTTTTGAGAAATCTAAATCAAATCCTTTTCTTGTTGCATTACATAGGAATGAAACACCCATCCCATGATATAGATCTAAATCATTTTTGTTCGCAGGTGAATTTTTAACATTTGCACTTACATAATTAAATTCATTATTTATTTCAAATAGAAAAGATGAAAAAATTAGTGGAATTGCAAAAATTTTATATATTTTAAACCCCATATTTGATTTAATTATTAATACTACTAAAGATAACATCTTTAAATTTTTTTAATTAAATATGCAAACAGAATTTATTATTTAATTTTAATTTCGTGATGATTTTCTACTATTTTCAGCTCATTTTTGTTCCATGAATATATAACCCTAAATCTGTAATTATCAGTATCTACAAGTCTTGTATGTTCAAGTATATACCAATCTTTGTAAGAAGATTCAAAAATCATTTCGTGTTCGTCGACTTGCCTAATATTTGAAATCCCTTCATCATTACTTAAATAAAAATTTTTCCTCAAAAGTTGATGGCCTTTTAAGAAAGCATGCATTTCTCCTCGTTCCTTATACTGAGGATTTTCATCGAAGAAATTATATTTTTTTTCTGGGTACCAAGTGAATTTATAATGTGACTCCCATTCGGATTTACTCTTGAGAGTTTGAATATTTATATTCATGCTTAGATTATAAGTTTTTTGTGCTTCATCGAGAAAATACGTTCTATTAGATTTCCACAAACCAATATTCCTCGAAAACCACCTTTTTAAATTACTATTTAAATTAATTTCCGGAGGATTTTCACCAAAATGTAAATTTTTCTTTGGATTAATAGCAACCATTTATATATAAGTCCTAGTTATTTAATAACCTATCTGTAAAATAAAAAAAAATATCTTAAGGTGTTTATAAGGATTAACAGCTTTTCAACACTTCAGAGGAAAACATTTGAATGAAAAAAAGGAGTTAAAATTAATACTTGTTGCAGCTAGAAATCAACTTTCTAGTAATGATATTAAGTCCCTAATAGCTTATTTAGAATCAGACGATTGTGATTTTGAGATATCTCTTCAGATATCTGAGCCTACAGAACAGCCGGAGTTACTTGAATTACATAGATTAGTCGCTATTCCTGCTCTTATTAAAGTTTCACCAGCTCCAAAGCAAATATTTGCTGGAAGTAATATTTTCTCTCAGTTGCAAAAATGGTTACCCAGGTGGACACAGGAAGGCTTAACAAAAAATCTTGGAATTAATTTGCAACCATCCAAAATTGATTCAATAAGAACTCAAAAAGAATTTCTATTGGAAGATGAACTTCTTGTTTTAAGACAAGAAAATGAGACATTAACAAAAAGGATAGAGTCTCAGGAAAGATTATTAAGAATGGTTGCGCATGAATTAAGAACACCTTTAACAGCTGCTACTTTGGCTGTTCAAAGTCAAAAACTTGGACAAATAGATATTTCAAAATTGCAAGAGGTAATTAAACGACGTCTAGAAGAGATTGAACTCTTATCTCAGGATCTTTTAGAGGTTGGAACAACTAAATGGGAAGCGTTATTTAATCCTCAGAAAATTGATTTAGGTAATATTAGTGCTGAAGTAATACTCGAATTAGAAAAATTCTGGAGATTAAGGAACATTGAAATTGACACTGATATTCCATCTGATTTGCCAAGTGTATTTGCAGATCAAAGAAGAATGAGGCAAGTATTTTTAAATTTAATTGAAAATGCTATTAAATTTTCCAAAGACTCTGGATCTATAAAAATCACTATGATTCATAAGACAAATCAATGGGTAGAAATAACAATTTGTGACAAAGGTGCAGGTATTCCTTTGAGCGAACAAAAAAGAATTTTTCTTGATAGGGTGAGACTTCCACAGACTTCCGAAGGAACTTCAGGATTTGGCATAGGGTTATCTGTATGCAGGAGAATAGTAGAGGTTCATGGGGGGAGAATATGGGTCGTATCTGAAATTGGTGTAGGTTCCTGTTTCCATTTCACCGTTCCTGTGTGGCAAGGACAAAATAAAGAGCAACAATACTTGACGAAAGGCTAGCCTTACTCTTAGTTTTTAATAAGCTGTTACGCTAATTTCCTGGCCCCATCGTCTAGAGGCCTAGGACACCTCCCTTTCACGGAGGCGACAGGGGTTCGAATCCCCTTGGGGCTATAATTTTAAATTTATAAAGACCTTTTTGAAGATTTTGCTTGCCTATCTACGGCAATTAAATTTTCTGAAAGATCCTTTTTCAGTCTTTTTTCTATCATCCCTATAGGCATCCACTGACAACCTTGAACAGTAAGATCATAAATTAATGAGTTTTTTGAAGAATTTTTAATGTTTTGTATTTTCCAACTACCTTCAAATTTCCTGAAATCTCCTTTAATCAAATTGAATTTTAAAAGACCAAGCGTCTTATCTTCGAATAAATCGATAGTTACTTCAGCTGAAAATTTCATACCAAGAAAATCCTGAGCTCCAACTTGTTTAAGGTGCACATTATTGTTCTTTTGATATATTTTTTTGCTTGAAAGTAAATTTGGTATGTAAAGATTTAGTCGATCATAATCTGTTAAAACATTCCACAAAGAATCAAAACTTGCAGAGGTTGTAAGTTGAGCTGCGAGTCTTCTTGTTCCGCCAGAAAGTTTTTCCATCGTTTGCTCAATAGTCCTGTAATCATTGCTTTTAGAGGGATCTACTGATTCTTGAGGATTATTCATAAACGAATTTTTTAATTAGATAAAAAATTATTTCTGTGTAACTATACTGATAAAAACAATAAATAAAGAAAAATAAAAATAATTTCATCTAATTATTCCGATCTCAAAACGTAACCATTTTTGTAAAATCACTACAAATTAAACTACAAATTGATAATCTTTTATAAAAGAAGTTTAAAAAATGTATTCACAAGCAAAAGTAATCGCAGGCGGATTAGCTCATATACCAGTATTAATAGCTGTTTTTTATTTTATACTCACAACTTTTAATAAAAGAGCATTGAAATTTGTAGAAGAAGCAAAAACAAAAAAACCTGAGTCAAAATCTGTGGAACCAAAAAAACCAGTTGTTTCGAAAGCAGAAAATTCAAAAATAGAAGCTCCAAAAACAGAAACTTTAAAAGTGGCAAAGAAAAAACATGCAGATGTTCCAGTCAATATTTATCGTCCTAAAACGCCTTTCGAGGGAACAGTTATTGAAAATTATAGTCTTCTTAAAGAAGGAGCAATTGGTAGAGTTAATCACATAACTTTTGACCTTAAAGATAGTGATCCATTTTTAAATTATGTAGAAGGTCAAAGTATTGGTATCATGCCTGCTGGTGAAGATGCTAATGGGAAACCTCACAAATTAAGACTTTACTCAATAGCTAGTACGAGACATGGAGATGACTTTAATGGGAATACAGTCTCTCTTTGTGTAAGACAACTTCAGTATGAAAAGGATGGTCAAACCATTAATGGTGTTTGCTCCACATACTTATGCGATATTAAGCCTGGAGATAAAGTAAAAATAACCGGTCCTGTAGGTAAAGAAATGCTTCTCCCTGAAGAAGAGGACGCAAACATTGTCATGTTGGCTACTGGAACTGGAATAGCACCAATGAGGGCTTATTTAAGAAGAATGTTTGAACCAACTGAAAAAGAAAAAAATAAATGGAATTTCAAGGGTAAAGCTTGGTTATTCATGGGCGCTCCTAAATCAGCTAACTTGTTATATGAAGAGGATCTTCAAAGATACATTGCTGATAATCCAGATAATTTTAAATACACAAAAGCCATTAGTCGTGAGCAGCAAAATGCAAAAGGTGGAAGAATGTACATTCAGGATAGAGTTTTAGAGTCAGCCAATGAACTTTTTAATATGATTGAAGACGAAAAGACACACATTTATCTTTGTGGATTAAAGGGTATGGAACCTGGAATAGATGAAGCAATGACTAAGGCAGCAGAAGAAAAAGGCTTAAACTGGTCAGAATTAAGACCTCAACTAAAAAAAGCAGGAAGATGGCACGTAGAAACTTATTAAATCTTTGATATCTAGATCTAAATCCCACCTGCTAAATACTTTTTGGTTTAGACACAATATGTAGCTAATATTTGAAAAAAAGAGGATTTTAAATAAAGAATACTAAAAATATGCCTTCAACTTTAAGTAATCCTCTAAGATTAGGTTTACGTCAGGAAAGAGTCATATCTCCACAATGCTTAGTAATTTTTGGTGCTAGTGGAGACCTTACTCATAGAAAATTAATACCAGCCTTATTTGAACTCTATTTGCAAAGAAGAATTCCTAGCGAATTTGGAATTGTTGGTTGTGCGAGAAGACCCTGGACTGATAATGAGTTTAGAGAAAAGATGAAAGTAAAGCTATCAGATCAAATATCTGGTAAAGAAAGGGAGTGGGAACAATTTTCTAATTATCTTTTCTATGAACCAGTTGATTTACAACAAAGTGAACATGTCGTAAGGCTTTCTAGAAGATTAAATGAAATTGATAAAAAACAAGCTACTCATGGGAACAGAACATTTTATTTATCAGTATCTCCGAATTTCTATGCAAGTGGATGTAAAGCTCTTAAAGCAGCTGGTCTTTTAGATGACCCTAAGAAAAGTCGTTTAGTGATTGAAAAACCCTTTGGAAGAGATTATTCAAGTGCAAAAAAATTGAATAAGATCGTCCAAAGTTGTGCTGAAGAAAGTCAGATTTATAGGATTGATCATTATTTAGGTAAAGAGACAGTTCAGAATATTCTTGTTTTGAGGTTTGCTAATACTATTTTTGAACCAATCTGGAACAGAAATTATATATCAAGTGTTCAAATTACTTCATCTGAGACAGTGGGTGTTGAAGATAGAGCAGGTTATTACGAAAGCTCTGGTGCTTTAAGGGATATGCTTCAAAATCATATGACTCAAATGCTTGCTGTTACTGCTATGGAACCTCCTGGAAAGTTTGAACCAGAAGCAATAAGAAATGAAAAAGCTAAGGTTCTTCAAGCTTCAAAACTTGCTGACGAAAATGAACCATGGAATTGTTGCATAAGAGGTCAATATGGAGAGGGAGGAAATATTTCAAATCGACTCAAAGGATATAGGCAGGAAGATGGAGTTAATTGTAATAGCACGACAGAAACTTATATTGCGACAAAAGTTTTCGTTGATAACTGGCGTTGGCAAGGGGTTCCTTTTTATTTGAGAACAGGTAAAAGACTACCTAAAAGACTTGGAGAAATAGTCTTGACTTTTAAAGACGTTCCTGTTCATTTATTTGAATCAACAATAATAAATCCTGCCCCAAATCAACTTATCCTTAGAATTCAGCCAAATGAAGGCGCTACTTTTAAATTTGAGGTAAAATCTCCTGGTTCTGGAATGAAATCAAGACCTGTTGAAATGGAATTTTCTTATGATGAATCATTTGGAGAACCCTCAGATGAAGGCTATGTAAGATTACTAGCTGATGCGATGCTTTCTGACCCAACCTTATTTACTCGAAGTGATGAAGTAGAGGCAGCCTGGAAACTTTATACGCCATTAATTGAATTGATGGATAATTCTCCTTGGAAGTTACCTATTTATAATTATGAATCTATGACTTGGGGACCTCCTGAGTCTGATCAACTAATTTCAAAAGATAATATTTTCTGGCGTAGACCTTAAAAATGAAACCTCAACTTACACTCCAAACCCCTCTAGAGCTGCCTTATCAGGAAATTCCTAATTACCTCAATAAATTATGGATTTCAGAAGATAAAGATAATAGTGGAGCTAATACTTTTACATTAATGGTCTGGCAGCCTGCTTGGCTAGAACAATGTTTGGTTCAAAAAGGATTAGTAAATGGACCAATTTTAGGAAATTTAAGTCCAGAGATAATTGAAGTTGCAAAAAAATTCATCTTAGATCAAGGACTGCCTATCAGTACTTCCCTTAATAGTGAAGAATTATTCAATTTGTTGAAGGAAAATTTATCTAATAAAGACTTTGAAGATTTCAGAGGACAATTCTTTGAATCATCAATAAGTACATTGAATCCTAGAAGATTAATAACTCTAGCTCCAACATTAAATAAAAATTCGGATATCAAAACTTTTGTATCTGCTTACTGTCCATTAAGTGATACTCCAGCTATGCAACCTATATGTGGGGATTTAGTTGTTATTAGAGGGGACTCGGCCTCAATATCTAGTAAAGGATTAAAAATAATTGATGAATTATCTATTGATGAATTACCTTCATGGTTGTGGTGGAATGGAAGTTTGGATGAATCGCCTGAAATCTTCGAATATTTTACTAATCATGGTATAAGGTTAATAATTGATACTGCTCTTGGATCGCCCCAAAGATGTTTAAAAGTTTTAGATCAATTAAATAATTCAAATAAAGCTATTAATGATTTGAATTGGGTAAGGTTGAAAAATTGGAGGGAATCATTGGCAATGATTTTTGATCCGCCTTCGAGGAGACCAATTTTAGATCATATTACTGATATTGATATTGATATCGCAGGAGATCATATGATTCAAGCTTTGTTTTTGATTGCATGGATTAGCGATAAACTTGGTTGGTCTTTTCTAAGAGTTGAAAGGGATACAGAATCAACAAAAATAGAGTTTGAAAGAATTAATGGAGAAATAATTTCTGCATCAATTAATCCCTTATCTTTGGGAAATCCAAGTATTCATTTAGGACAAGTTATTGGATTGAGGTTGATTTCAAAAATTAGTGAGGTACAAAAAAATAACACTTGTGTAATACTTGGCTGTGAATCAGTGGAATGTATGAGACTTGAAGCAGGAGGAATGGCAAATATGGAATTAATAGAACAAGTTGTTCCAAATTCTTTTTCAACATCAGAGTATGATGTTAGTAAATTATTGAGAAGCAGTAGAGGGAATACAAGTCCTCTTTTTGAAAATTCTATTAAAATAGTCCTTCAAATATTTAACGATTTCAATAACTAATAAATGCCTTGTGTGATTTCTTCTCCTTCAACTGATAGTGGGAAAACTACATTATCGCTTTTGATATCTTGTTGGGCGTTCTCAAAAGGTATAAAGATGCAAACTTTCAAGGTTGGCCCAGATTATCTTGATCAACAACAACTTAGTGCAATTGGGCAACCTATTTGTAGGAATTTAGATATTTTTTTAAGTGGTGAGGAATGGGTTCAAGAAAGTTTTTTTAAATATTCTTTGAAATATGAATTCTCATTAATTGAAGGAGCAATGGGTCTATTTGATGGATTAGGGTCAACAACCTATTCCAGTACAGCAGATATCTCTAAACTACTCAATGCTCCAGTAATTTTTATTGTTAATGCTAAAGGTCAAGTAGCTTCTCTTTTGGCTACTATTCGAGGTTTTAGAGATTTCGATAGTGAGTTGTCGATAGCAGGAATTATATTTAACAACGTTAATTCAGATAGACATAAAAAATTAATCAATGAAGTGTTTAAAAATGAAGACATCGCAATTCTTGGTTTTTTACCTTCTGATTCAAAAATAACTTTAAACAAAGCTAATTTAGGTCTGATATCTCCATTGGATAATGATAAAGCAATAGATGTTGAATATTTTGCAAATTTCGCCGAAAGAAATCTTGATGTATTTTCTCTTATTAAATTTCTGAAATCTCCTCAAAAGAAAATATCTAATTCTGTCAAATTTGAAGGTTTTAAAATAGATAAAAGTAAACCTATCGCAATTGCAGAAGATAAAATTTTTCATTTTCAATACCCTGAAACTAAGGAGTTTTTGAGTGAAATAGGCATACCATTGATTTCATGGAGTATTTATGATGATGAAGAAATACCTAATGAGGCTTATTCTTTAATTATTCCTGGGGGGTTCCCTGAAAAATATGCTGATCATATAAGTAACTCTACAAAAAGCTTAAATTCGTTAAAGAAATTTCGCAAAAATGGATTTATTTATGCAGAGTGTGGAGGGATGATGATTTTAGGAGACTATATAAAAGATGAAAATGGTAATAATTATAAAATGAGTGGCATCCTGCCTTTTAGATCAAAAAAAAGTAAACTTTCAGTAGGTTATAGATATATTGAGGGTTTAAAAGATACTCCCATCATTAAACAAAAACAATTAATTAGAGGACATGAATTTCATTATTGGGAAATTGAAAATAATTTACCTGAACTTAATTTAAGAAAATCTAAGCATCAGAAGAAACTTTCTTCCCCATGGAGAATTAAATCTTGGAAAACCGAATACAAAAATGAAGGATTTTTTGATGAAAAATTACATGCAAGTTGGATTCATTTACATTTGCCAAGTTCTCAAGAAGTCGCAAAAAACTTTATAGATGCCACACAAATTAGTTTTTCAAAGGATTCTTAATTCATTAGCAAATCAAATATTTTCAGAGGAGAACCTAAAAAATACATCCCAGGCAATGTGATTAATGGTCCCAAAAAACTACCCATCATCACCTCAAATTTTGTATGGCCTAAGGTTTCTTTTAAGAGTAATTCAGATTGTGGGTCTAGTTTTTTTGATAGTTTATTTATTTCTGCAGCTTGAACCCCTGCTGATTTTCGAACACCACTAGCGTCATACATAACTATTAGTGCTACAGCAACTGATAATGCAAATATTGAGCTATCAAATCCCAATTCATAACCTATACCAGATGTAGCACCAGTTATTAAGGCGGAATGACTTGAAGGCATACCACCCGTCTCGAACATAATTCCAAATCTTATTTCTCCAGTTGAAAAGAAATTGAATACAATTTTAAAAAATTGAGCTAGTAAGCAGGATAATAAGCTCCAAAAAAGAACTGAATTATTAAAAAAGGGAAAAAACTCAGACATAAATCTAAACTAATTATCTGTCTCTATTAGTAATAAAGTCGGCTAACGATATTAAATACTTTGCATCTGCACCCCAAGGTTCAATTGCTTTTTTTGCTTTTTCAACTAAATCAAATGCTCTTTTTTTTGATTCCTCCATCCCAAGTAATTTAGGGTAGGTAGTTTTGTCTGCTAAAAGATCTTTGCCGGCAGTTTTACCAAGCTTTTCACTACTGGAAGTTAAATCAAGAATATCATCTATTATTTGGAATGCTAAACCAATTCCCTCTGCATATGTTGTTAGAGCTTGTAATAGTTTTTCATTAGCACCTGCAATCATCGCGCCTGTTCTTACGCAAGCCTTCAATAAAGCCCCAGTCTTATGAAGATGAATATATTCGAGAGTTTGAAGGTCGACTTCTTTGCCTTCGCATTCTAAATCAACAACTTGTCCCCCAACTAGGCCCGGTGCACCTGCAACTAGGGATAATTCGCCAACTACATTTAATAATCTATTTGGATCAACCCCAGGGCTTCTTAGAGAGACCATTTCAAAGGCTCTGGTTAATAAAGCATCACCTGCAAGAATAGCTATTGCATCTCCATATACTTTATGATTTGTCGGCCTACCTCTCCTCAAGTCATCATTATCCATTGCAGGAAGATCATCATGAATCAAGGACATTGTATGGATCATTTCTATTGCTACTGCAGTAGGAACAGCAAGAGAGGGTTCTCCTCCAGCCAGTGAGCAAGATGCTAAACATAAAATTGGACGTATTCTTTTCCCTCCAGCTAAAAGAGAATATCTCATTGATTCTCTTAATATTTCTGGATTTTCAGGTCCCAAGGAAAAATCAAGTGCTTCCTCTACAACCTTTTTTGTGTTTTTAAGATATTTTTCAAAATCAGAAATACCATTTATAACTTCAGTCATTTTATACCTTTAGTAAAAATTTTTTTTTGGAGTTTATGGCAAGAGGTCATTAAGAGTTGATGATAAACCAAATTGTTTTTGCCAACTAAAAATAGTATTTACAAGTAACATTGTTACTGTCATTGGTCCAACACCTCCTGGTACAGGTGTGTAAGCAAATACTTTAGAAATGACATCTTCTAATAATACATCGCCACATAATCTGGTTTGATTTTTATTGGAACTTTTTAATCTATGTATTCCAACATCAATAATTACTGCTCCTTCTTTAACAAAACTCGAATCTACAAGATTGGGTTTTCCTGCAGCTGCAATTAGGATATCCGCTTCTCTACAGATTTTACTTAAATTTAAAGTTTTTGAATGAGTCATTGTTACCGTGCCATTTAGATTCAACAACATAAGCGATAAGGGTTTCCCAACAAGCAAACTTCTACCAATAACAACAATTTTCTTACCTTCAATTGTAATATTTTGGGATCTTAATAAATTAATAATTCCTGCTGGTGTGCAGGATCTCATCGCAGGCTCATGCTTAACTAATTTGCCGATGTTTATTTCATTTAATCCATCTACATCTTTGCTTGGATTAATATGGCTGATAAGTTTTTGCTCATCAAACTTCTTTGGAATGGGAAGTTGTAGCAACATTCCATCAATATTCTTATCAAAGTTTAGTTTGTTTATTAATTCTTCAACTTCTTTTTGCTCTACATTATCTTTTAGATGAAAGATAAAGCTCTGTATTCCAATTCTTGCACATGCTTTTTCTTTGTTATTAACATAAACTCCACTAGCGGGGTCCTCACCTATTCTAATTACAGCTAAACCGGGAGCTCTTTTTGCAATTTTTTTACTACTAGAGATATAGTGATGTAATCTTTCTTCAATTTCAAGAGATAATTTTTTACCGTCTAATTTTATTGACATTTAGAAAATCATCTCCTTTTTACACCTAGCATGCCTATAATTTTAAATTATTCAAATAGATTTATTTATATTCTGTGCAAAACATCACAACTACCTTAAAGAAATTGTTTTATCTGTGGAGGCGAAGTCAAGTCCCAGTGAAACAACCAATTAAAATTTCAAGAATTGATAATCTCATAATTTTTTTAACATGCATTTTAATTTCAATAATTTCTTCTTATAAACTACTTCTTATATCTCCTTTAAATTCAGAAGATATTTTTTCCTGGCTTTTAACCTTTACTGAAATACTTATTAGTTCAGGAGTTTTGATATTTGTTTCTAAAAAAGAGAATCCTACAATTTCTTCAAGACAAATCTTTTTGATCATTACTCTTCTTTTAGCCGTGCAAGTTATGAAATTAGCCTTAGCTTCAACCATAAGTCCATTATCCATGATAATTCCACCGGCTTTAATAATATCTCAAGGAATGGGGAGCATAACAGCCCTAGCTTGGGTATCAATAGCAAGCTTTAGTTGGCCAGATCCAGCAAATGCTATAAATAATAATTTATTTTTTATTTTATTAGTTTGCTCTTCAGTAGTATCTCTACTAGGAGGAAGAATAAGAAGTAGAGCTCAGTTACTTCAACTATCATTTTTTGTTCCGATTGGATCGTTCTTGAGTCAATGGATATTGATAGGTAAAGATAAAATATCTCTTACTAATAAACAAGATTTTGTTTTGGCTAATGGGGATATATTCTCTGATTCCTTGCTATTGGCAATAGTAATGCTTTTTACAATTTTATCTATTCCTATTTTTGAATCTATATTCGGATTATTAACTAAAGCAAGATTACTCGAATTGGCTGACAAGGAGAAACCTCTAATTAGAAGATTGTCTCTTGAAGCTCCTGGGACTTTTGAACATACCTTACTTATATGTGGTTTAGCAGAGGAAGCAACAAGAATGATTGGTGGTGATATTGATCTTATTAAGACTGGAGCCCTTTATCATGATGTTGGTAAATTACATGCACCTAATTGGTTTATCGAAAATCAGGATGGTTCAAAAAATCCGCATGACGAATTAGATGATCCGATTAAAAGTGCAGAAGTATTACAGGCTCACGTTGATGAGGGGTTGAAATTTGCAAGAAAAAATAGACTACCTAAACTGATAGCTAATTTTATCCCTGAACATCAAGGCACCCTAAAAATGGGATATTTTTTTCAAAAAGCTAAAGAAAAAAATCTCGATATTAATGAATATTATTTTAGATACAAAGGCCCTATTCCTCAGTCTAAAGAAACAGCTATTTTAATGCTTGCAGATGGATGTGAAGCAGCACTAAGAGCCATGAATATTAATGCATCAGATAAAGAAGCTTTGGAAACAATTTCTAATATTATCTACTCGCGTCAAAAAGATGGACAATTAGATGATAGTAATTTATCGAAAGGAGAAATTTTTCTAATAAAAAGGGCATTCTTGAATGTGTGGAAAAGAATTAGACATAGAAGAATTCAGTATCCAACTACCAAGAATAATACTTTTTCTTGATTTCTAATTTTATAGCCTAATACTTCTTCGATGTTTTGGATTACACCAATAAAGAAGAGCTAAAGTACTTAATAATGTTGTTAAAAGTGTAAACCCACCAATTCCATAAATATCTTGAAGAGTTATAAGCCTTACGATTGAATATGGACCCATACCAGAAATAACCATTGATAAAGATACTAGAGTTAGAGTTACTCCCCATTTTCTCTCTGCTAAAAGAGCTGCTGAAGAAACTATCCCAACAATAGCAGCAGGCCATCCAAGACTTATGGCAAGAGTTATATTCGCAACTTTTAGTGGAGGCCCATAACTTATTATTAATGCGA
>CACMCA010000018.1 GCA_902612005.1 uncultured Prochlorococcus sp.
TTCCACTAATTAGTAGGATAAATATGTTTTTTAATTCAGTTGTAGAACTTAGATTGATAAAAGCAGGTATAAAAATTAAAAAAGCTATTATATTTTTTATTAAATTAATATCTATTGATTTATATTTTTGAGTTTGCGAGCGCCAAATAAAGCACGCATATGTCCAAGATGTAGCAGCTCCAAAAGCAGAAAGGATTCCAATCAAAACGAATAATTTTTAAAAATTTTATTTTATAAATTGAGTAAATGCTAAAAAGAATACATAAATAAGAATCAAAATCCCCGGTAAGTACTGAATTAGTGATTTGAAATTATTTTTTTTCATGTTTCTAAAATAGTTTAATTTTAAACAGTTTTTTTATTAGTAGGGTACAAACTCTCTAACTTCTTTCTTCTTTGAACTTTCGCATTAATTCTTTCTTCTTTTTCTTTTTTCTTGATCTCATCATTTATCTTATTTTGTCTATATCCAAACCAAAGTAGAACCCAAATAACAGAAGTTATTAAAAGAAGAGCAGTATATTGACCAGTCATAGGAAAACTGGCCTCTGAATATTTAACGTAAGAAAATAACAAACTCATTTAATCAACTTAAAGCATAAAAATAACGACTGTGTTGATTTTTCTAGAAATTTAAAAATTGCTAATCGTAACTATTTATTATGTGGTTTTAAAGTTTTATATTCATTTTTTATGGTTTTTGGACTAATTTTTCTTTATAACTACTTGCTATTATCAGATTGAAGCATATTAAATAATAAGTTTTTGGAACCTTTTGATTTAGCAGTTGTTGGAGGCGGTGCAGCCGGTTTTATGACAGCAATAACTGCTGCTGAAAATGGAGTAAAAAGAATAGTAATTCTTGAAGGAACTTCAAAACTTATGGAGAAAGTAAGGATTAGTGGAGGAGGAAGATGTAACGTCACTAATGCGACATGGATACCGAATGAACTAATTGAGAATTACCCCAGAGGTGGAATTCAGCTCTTGGAATCATTTAATCGTTTTGCTGCTGGAGATGTATACGATTGGTTTGAGAAAAAAGGTTTGAAATTAAAAATTGAGGAAGATCTAAGAGTATTCCCAGTGTCTAATTCTTCTTCAGATGTTATTGATTGTTTGAGAAAAAGTGCTTTATCAAAAAACGTAGAGATACTAACAAAATTTTTTGTAAAAGAAATTTCAAAAACTCCAGATAATATATTTAATATTTTTAGTCTTAAAAAAGCAAAGGTAACTGCAAAAAATATTATTCTTTCAACTGGAGGTAATCCAAGCGGATATAAATTAGCTCAAAATCTTGGACACACCATTGTTAAACCTGTACCATCTCTTTTTACTTTTTCTACAAAAGAACCAAATTTGGATGAATGTAGTGGGGTATCCATAAGGGGCATAGATATAGAAATTAATTTAAACAATAAGAATTTTCAAAATAGAGGCGATTTACTAATAACGCATTGGGGGTTTAGTGGGCCAGCAGTATTAAAACTTTCATCAATTGCAGCAAGGGAACTTTATAGCCAAAAATATAAATTTAATTTAATCATTAAATGGTCTTCTTTAAGTTATGAGGAGTTAAAAGAAAAAATTAATTATTTAAGATTAAATAAAGGCAAGGTGAATCTTATTAATAGTAGACCTGTTCCACTATTAACAAAAAGATTGTGGATTTTTTTATTAAAGAAAATAGGTATTGATAAAGAGAAAAAGTGGGCTGATTTACTGGCGGATGAAAGAGAGAAAATGATAAATATTCTAATGAGGGATAAATATATAATTTTGGGCAAAGGTCCATTTGGAGAGGAATTTGTTACTTCCGGCGGCGTAAAAATTAATGAGGTTAATTTTAAAAGTATGGAGAGCTTAATTTGTCCAGGGTTATTTTTTTCTGGGGAAGTTTTGGATGTTGATGGGATCACTGGTGGATTTAATTTTCAACATTGTTGGACAAGTGGATGGATCGCTGGGATGGCAGTCTCAAAGTTAAATCAATCAATAGTAAACTAATAAGTAATAAATCAGTAAGTAACAATTCAATAAGTTTATCTTTTTTTTATTAAGTATTAGACGGAAAAAGTTTTTTGGAGAAACTTTAATTTTAAAGTTTTAATTATTGGTGAAGATTAATGCAGAATCTTGTATCAAAAAAAGAAGAAGAGGAAAGAAGATTAAAAGCTTTAGCAGAATATAGGATTTTGGGAACCAAGCCAGAATCATGTTATGACGATATTACAAAAATTGCTGCTACAACCTGTAATGTGCCTATTTCTTTAATGACTTTGGTAGACAAAGATAAACAATGGTTTAAATCCAAAATAGGACTTCAAATATCAGAAACTAGAAGAGATTGGTCTTTTTGTACCCATGCAATAAAAGAAAATAGTCCATTAATTATTCAGGATGCTTTCCAAGATGAAAGGTTTATAAATAATCCATTGGTAACAGGAGACCCCAAGATTCGTTTTTATGCAGGTTTTCCCCTTAGAAATAGTGATGGTAATAAACTTGGAACTCTTTGTGTAATAGACAGAAAGCCAGGAAATCTAACTACACAACAATTCAATATTATGGAATTATTATCGAAGCAAATAGTTTCATTTTTAGAGCTTAGAAAAAAGTCATTGAACTTGCTAGATGCTTTGTCTAACTTGCACAAACAGGAAGGTATTTTATCTGTCTGTTCTTATTGCAGGGAAGTGAAAAATAAGGAGGGCGATTGGATGCATTTAGAAAAATATCTTTCGAAAATTAGTGATATTAGATTCAGCCATGGGGTTTGTGATAATTGTATGGAAAAACATTTCCCAGATGTAATCGAAGTATGGAATAAAAAGGATTTCTTTGAAGATGGTCAAAAAAGGTTTTTAGAGTCCTAGATTCAATACCTTGCTTTTTATTTATTAATTTATTTCTAAACAAATTCTTCATTTGGTGGTTAGGATTGTATAAATTTTGACTCGAACATGTTATTGGGAACTTTATTAACAGGTGAAATTGCTAAAAGTGCATTAGTAGCATATGTTCATTATTTAGGAATTATTTTGTGTTTCGGTTCTCTTTTGTTTGAAAGATTGACTCTCAAAGTAGGTCTTAATAGAAATGAGACGATCTCAATGATAATTGCAGATGTGGTTTATGGGTTGGCAGGAGTTGCAATATTGGTTACTGGGATTTTGCGTGTTAAGTATTTTGGTCAAGGAGGTGATTTCTATACGGGTAATCCTGTGTTTTGGATTAAGGTTTCGCTCTACATTTTGGTTGGCTTACTTTCTTTATACCCAACAACAACATATATCCTCTGGGCAATTCCACTAAGTAAGAATAAACTACCTGAAATTTCAGAAAACCTAGTGAAGAGGTTTAGACTAATCATTACCACCGAATTAGTTGGCTTTGCAACAATACCTTTATTCGCAACTCTTATGGCTAGAGGTGTAGGTTTAGGTTGAAAAATTTATTTTTAGAAAGAAATTGTTTAATAAGTGCTAACAAAATATATAGATGGAGTTTAAGTTATAAGATTTCTAAATCTAAAAAAGAGATTATTTTTATTGGTCTAAATCCTTCATTATCAGATGCAGTTTTCTTGGATAATACAACAAAAAAGATAATTAAAATCTCGAAAAATAATAATTATGGCAAAGTTAAATTAATCAATTTATTTGCTCTTATTTCAAGTAATCCAGGAAGACTCTTTAATCACAAAAACCCTGTTGGGTATTTAAACAATAATCATATTTATAAAAACTTAAAACACTGGTCTGAAAATAAAAATTGTGATTTATGGTTAGGTTGGGGTAACAAAGGGAAATTTCTAAATAGAAATAAAAGAATATTAAAAAAAATAATGCAATATAACTCAATCAGAAAAAATAATTTTGATAATCCTCTTGGACCGCTTTTAATTAAGAAAACAATCAAAGATAATCCAATACATCCTCTATACTGTTCTGATAATTCCATTCTCAAAGATTTAAAAATGATTTGATGCAAAGGTTTCAGAGGCAATTAATTTAAGCTTATGTTAAAGTAACTTTAAGAACAAGTTAAATTATGAGTAACACAAAGCAACTGCAAAAACTTAAAAACTTAAATGTAAAAGCAGAAAAATGCCTTACAAGAGATGAAGCACAAAAAATATTGATAAAGGCTAATAAGGCTCAGAGTAAAATAAATTTTTAAATTTGATATTTGCTTTTTTTAGGAATAATTTATCAAAAAAATTTTACAAATATTTTTCTAATTATTTAGAATCTTTTTATTCTATTTAATTTTGATGGTTTTTAATATTATTAAGATAAGAAAATCCGATGATAGATTTTTATCAAGAAGAGATTGGCTGCATTCAATGCATTCATTTTCTTTCGCAGAGCATAGAGATCCAAAATGGGATAATTTTGGGAAAATTAGAGTTATAAACGAAGATATTATTTCTCCTCATGCAGGATTTAATACACATTCTCACTCAAATATGGAAATAATTACTGTCGTAACAAAAGGAGCAATAACTCATAGAGACTCTTTAAATAATCTTGGAAAAATTCACAAAGATGAAGTACAAGTTATGTCTGCAGGTACTGGAATCTCTCATAGCGAGAAGAATGAAGAAAATGAGAACTGTAAGTTGTTCCAGATTTGGATATACCCTCAAAAAGAAAATATCAAACCTCGATATGATCAAATTTCATTAAATGAAAAGTTGTGGGACAATCTTATTTTTAATTACAAAGACGGTAAAAATAATAAGCTTTTTCTAAATCAAAGTATCTCTTTATGGCGTTGTAAATATAAGCCAATTAAAGAAAAAAAATTGCCATTAAAAATCGATAAATATAATTGGATACAAATAATAGAAGGTAATCTTTTATTAAAAAGTAAAGACTCTAATTCAAATATATTTCTCGAATCTGGAGATGGCTTGGGTTTTGAAGTTAATTATTATGATGATGTTTCTATAGATACTGAAAAAAACTTAGATTTTCTCTTATTTTCGATGCCTTCCTTATAATTTGTCTGTTATTTTACCCATCAACTCCTTTATTAAATGCATTTAAGGCTTGCAAAGCCATATTAAGGTGAACTTCCATAGCACCAAGAGCAATTAAAGAATTTGGTGATTTATCTTTTAGTAAATTCTCTTTTCTTTTTGATAACTCATTAACTACCTTTTTAGTCGAAGCTTCCCAATTATTGATTAACTCTTCAAATTCTCTTTGTTCGGGGCTTTCTATTGATGCTAATTCGTCAGAAAAATGAGAATCCTTTTGTGCTTTAAGCATCAAGTAACTTAATTTTTTATGACTTATTGCTTGAGGTAAATTGTTAGATTCACTCATTGCTAGTAGTTGATTTATAGTCAAAATCTAACTAAATAAGTGAATATTTGCTAGAGGGGAGACGGTTGTGATGACCGACCTGAAAATTACGAAATGATACTTGAACAAAAAATGGATTTATTAACCTTTAATTTTTCACTTATTAGTTTCTTGAAATAATCTCCACGCTCTTCGTAATTTTTAAATTGATCAAAACTAGAGCATGAAGGTGAGAATAATAATGTTCCAACCTTATTATTTTGTAAATAATGAAAAACAAAATTTAAAAGCTCTTTAAGTTCTGAAAATTCAAAAATATTTTTTTTAAATCCTTCACTAATAAGCGCCATTTTTAGGACTTTTGAGCTTTCTCCAAAAAGGAAAACACATTTAACTTTTTTCTTTAAAACTTTTATCCACTCACTATATTCATTCCCTTTTAATCTACCCCCAGCAATGATTATTATTTGACCTTCAATTGAACTTATTCCTGCAATAGAAGAGTCAAAATTTGTAGCTTTACTATCATTAATTATTTCCAGATCCTTATTTTTATAAATTGTTTCCATCCTATGGGGTAATTGTTTGTAATTAGATAAAGAATCTTTAATCTTCTTCCCAGATAATCCAACTTTTCTTGCTGCTGCAATTGCCAATAAAAGATTTTGTAGATTATGCATTCCTTTTAAAGAAAAATGTTCAAGTTTGAATAATTTCTTTCCTCTCTCAACAATGTATGCTTTATCATCTATCCAATAATCGCATTGAATAATATTTGATTTATCGAAACTTGTTGTTATCCAAACCCCTTTTGATAGCGAACCGTAGTGATTCCTTAGGTTTTTATCGTCATAATTATAAATTCTAAAATCAGATTTTTCTAGCAAGCTTTTTTTTATGTTGAAATAGTTTTCAAGTGTTTTATGTCTTTCAAGATGATCTTCTGTGAAGGTTGTCCATATTCCAATATTAGGTTTTACTTCTGGAGATATTTCTATTTGATAACTGCTTAATTCAGCTACAACCCAATCAATTTTTTCATGTTTTTTGGAGTGAGCATATTTACATAAAGGTGTACCAATATTTCCAGCAAAAGGAGCATATAATCCAGTATCACAGAGTATATGGCTTAATAGATGAGTAACAGTAGTCTTGCCATTAGTGCCAGTAATACCTATCCAATTTGTGTCTTTTAAAATTTCCCATGCAACATTAATTTCTCCAATTACTTTAATTCCCTTTTTTTTTAATTCAATAATAGTTATGTGGTCAAAAGGTATTGATGGACTTACAACAACAGATTCGATCTCTTTCACAAAAGGTTGAATTTCTTCAAATACAAATTGTTTATTCAGAGAAACTAGTGTATTAAGCTCTTCTAATTCTGTTTTTCTTTCTAAGAATTCTATCCCATCTTTACTTTCCCAAACAATTACTCTCTTATTGATGCTGCTTAAATATTTGGCAGCCCAAAATCCAGATTTACCTAATCCAATAACAAGATTAATATTTTTTTTTATACTTGAATAATTTTTATCTATTATTAAATTTATAATTGCGTTCATATTAATTGTGTTTAAGGATTAATTCAATCATGAGATCTTTCTTCAGTATTTATAGAATTCGCCATAGGAAAGTTTTTTAATGGAAGATAATACTGCAAAATATTGGTTTTCTTGGTTTTATGAAAAGTGGGAGAAAAATGCTCCAGGTGAATTAATTGAACAGGGTTTAACCCCATCTCAGATTGCTGAGCGCTTTGTTAATGAAAACCATGATAGTTTTATTCAATTGTCAAAAAAAATTGATGAAAAAAATTATTATGCCTTAATAGAATTTATGAAACTCTCAGAGAGTGAATTACATATCTTGAAGTATTTTTTAAAGTTAGTAAAAATGAAAAATTTATAAGAAGTTTTTAAGTATTCCAAGGCTTTTTTCCCATAAATTTTTTCTTTCTTTTTTATTAATGGCAAAAGGAGAAGTAGGTGATAGTTTTGGATGACCTCTGAAATTAAATTTAGGACCATAATGATCACCGCCTCTTGCCTCTGGTGAAGTAGCTGCAAAAAGTTGAGGTAAGGCCCCCATTTCAGCAGATTGAAAAATAGGGCTAAATAATTCCAAGGAGAATGTTTCTATTGGACTAGGTTTAGGTTTTTGAGCAGTAAAGAGATTTGTTTTTGCAATTCCTGGGTGAGCAGCTAAAGAAAGTATATTTTTGTGTTTTAAGTTCTCATTTAGTTCCAAAGCAAACATTACATTTGCCAATTTGCTATTGGAATAAGATTCCCATTTGTTGTAATAGTTCTCGGCTTTCAGATTTTTCCAACCAACTTTGCCAAAAAATTGTGCACCAGAAGTAACCGTCACTATTCTCGATTCCTCTTTTTTTTCAATAATTGGAAGAAGCTTTAAGGTCAAAAGCATGTGAGCTAGATGATTAACTGCAAATTGTATTTCATATCCTTGGGCACTAAGTGTTTTAGGCGGATGCATTATGCCTGCATTATTGATTAGTAAATCCAAATTTTCAAAATCATTAAAGATTATGGACTGAACTTCAACAACATTTTTTAAATCTGACAAATCTAATTCTAATGGTGTAAATATTCCTTCAGGATTAAGAACTTTAAGTTTTTTGATAGTTTGATTAGCTTTTTCAAGTGATCTACAAGCTATGACTACATGAGCATTTTTTTCTGCTAAGGCCTTTGCTGTGTAGTATCCAAGACCACTATTTGCACCAGTAATGAGTGCTGTTTTGCCCGTAAGGTTTGGAATATTAGATGTTCCCCAGTTAGAGATTTTCGGTCTTGAAATAGTGGCAGTCATTTAGTAATCCTGCAAATTGCTTTGGAATTTAAACAAAATTTATTTATTTTTCTACTGTAAATACTGGAAGTCAGTATCGTGAGCTTTTTTAATAAGTACTATTTAATATTATTTTTCAATTGCATATTGCCATTCGTTATTTTTAGATAAACTTTTCTCTCTAGGTAACTGAAGTTTCCTACTATTTATTTTAATAACTATCCCACTAGTTGGATAGTTTGCAAATATTTTTCTCTCTAACCAATTTTTTATATATATTTGGATTTCGCTTGTATTATTTGTGAAGTAACTGTCAGGGGTACTGAAGCCACATTTTTTAAGATAGTTAAGGGTTTCATATTGATTAAGTCTTCCATTAAGTATTTGGAAACAGCAAAAGCTGAGACTTTTTCTAATATCTTTTTTATCGTTGAGGTATTTTCTTGTAATTTTTTGGGAAATTCCGGCAACTTGGTTTGAAGCGTATAGTTCACCTCTAATTTGAAAATCTCGTTTGATAGGAATACAATCGGGGACATTTTTAATTTGTTTAATTTTGCTTGAGACATCAAATCCTTTTTGTGTAATAGCTTTATTAAACTTGCCATCTACATATCTAATTGCAATAGCACAGCCATCAATTTTTGGTTGAATGCTTAATCTTGTTTTTGTTAATAAACTTTCCACAAATTCTTTATAATTTTCTTTGGCTAATTTTGGCAAAAGTTTATTATTTTTTTGATTAAAGTAGTCAGGCTCTGGATCAATAGGAATAAAGAGCTTTTCAAGTTGCTTAAATGCATCATCCGAAATTATGCCTTCACCTATTCTGTATTGTTCATCTAAATACTTAACATCTCTCACTAATAAATTATTCATAATAGTTTTGATAAATATTTAAAAATCTTTTAGAAAAAATCATCTAAATAAAGATTTGAAAATTAAAATTAGATCTAAAAAGTAATTGAACACTAAATATCCTCCTACGCAGAGAGCGATTTAAGAGTATAAAATATACTGATAAGTTGTTTAAATTAAATACTTCAATCAAACATATTTACTTAAAAAAGAAAAAGAAAATTTTAAGGATTAATTCGCAGGCCAATTTTTGAAATTTCTATCAATACAAAAAAAAATTTTTTAAAGTTATGAGAAAATGTCATTTTTATTAAAAGCTCAAATTACTTGGGAAAATTTTGCGAAATACAAAATTAATGATTATGCAAAATTAAGAAATTTTGATTTTGGGCCAAATAACGAAAGTTCAGTTTCAAAATTATCGCCTTTCATTACTCATAGAATATTATCGGAATATGATTTGATCTATGATATTAAAAGTAAGTACAAAATCAAAAATACAACAAAATTTGTTGAAGAAATATTTTGGAGAGTTTACTGGAAAGGCTGGATGGAAAATAGACCTAAAGTTTGGAGAAATTTTATTTCAGAAAACAATCTCGATTTTGATTATGAGCTATATGAAAGTGCAATTAATGGCAATACAGAATTAGATTTTTTTAATTCTTGGGTCCATGAATTAAAGCAGTACAACTATTTGCATAACCATACAAGAATGTGGTTTGCGAGTACTTGGATATTTAATTTAGGCCTACCATGGCAATTGGGAGCAAAGTTTTTCTTTAAATATCTTTTTGATGGAGATGCTTCATCTAATCTCCTTAGCTGGAGATGGGTCGGAGGATTGCAAACGAAGGGAAAACAATATCTTTTTTCATCATCAAACCTCAGAAAGTTTTCAAATAATAGATTTAATGTAGAAAAGATAAGTAATAAACAAATTTTTCTTGAAGAATCTAATCAAATACCATTTGAAGATGAGATTTATAAAAATGATATGGTTCCTAAATCAGATAATCTGATTATGTTTGAAAATGATCTCGATCTTGCAACCCTCAAAAATTTACTTCCAAGCTATAAAAAAGTATTTATTATCCTTTTAAAAAATGAACAAAGACAAATTAAATTGTCTGAATCTGTTTTGAAATTTAAACAAGATTTGGTCTCTGAATTTGTAGAGCAATTTGATAATGTTGAACAGATTGATCCTTATTCATTGGAAAATACTTTTAAAAATACCAACGAAATAGACATTATTTATCCTGGAGTGGGAGAAAATTATGATTTTATTACTGACTTTAAAAATTTACACAATAAAAAAATTTTTAATCTTGTGAGGGATGAAGATTTATTTGCTTGGAAATTTGCTAAAAGAGGGTTTTTTAAATTTAAAGATAATATTCCAAAAATAAATCAGAGGATATTAGAAAATTTTTCAAAAAATAATTTTTAAATTAGTTGAATTCCTAATCAGAAAATAACCCTTTTGGTAAGTAAGTATAAATACTTATTTAGGCACGACTTTTGCCCTTTAATCCACGATGGATACTGTGACTAGTTAGTTTTACTTAAGGATAATTTTTTTATAGTGCTTTCAACAATTCTTACCAAATCGTTTAGCAAAGATACTGCTTTATTAATTCTTAGAGTTATAACTGGAACTGTTCTTATTCATCACGGTTATGAGAAATTAGCAAACATAGAAAATTTCGCGGATGCTTTTGTAAGACCTTTACATCTCCCATTCCCAATATTTTTATCATACATAGCGGCATTCTCAGAAATTGGTGGTAGTTGGTTACTAATTATCGGCTTAGCCACAAGATTCGGAGCTTTGGCAATTGTTGGAACAATTTCTGTCGCTATATATCATGCGCTTGTTACTTCAGGTTTTAATATTTTCTTACTAGAGCTTTTACTTTTGTATTTCGCCTCAGCAACTTCAATTGCATTAACAGGTCCTGGTAATTTCTCCTTAGATGAAGTCATTATTAGAATTTTGAAATCAGAAGATGAAGAGGAAGTTATACCTTCAACAAACTCAAAGGCATCCAAGCAAGTTGAAGTTAAAGAAGAAACAAGTAAAGGTGGCTTATTTCAATTTTTGCAAGCAAACATACTCTCAGATACTTCAAGCTAACTTTTTAGGATAAAGGTTATTGATTAGTTCTAACCTTTTTCGATAACTGTTTCTCTTTTCAAGTTTTATCTTTATTGTTGCTTCAGAAAGACTTATAAATAGTCCTATAGCTGTCACCCAAGATAGAAAAATAAAGGGGTTTTCTGGAATTTCTGAGAAATTCATATGAATAATACTTCTTTTTTAAAACTGACTGATCACTATATGTTTTTCAACCTAAATATACAATTTAGAAATATTTAAGGATTAATTTCAACTTTTTCCCATTTCTTAATCTTTTCCCAAAGATATCGTTTATGAACAGGCTGTTCTAATTTAAGAAGATCTACTGAATCGATTTCAAAATTTAGAACTACAAAATTTTTTGACTTAGGTAGATTGGATAATACTTCATAAGTAGATTGAACCTTTGGGTTTATTTTCTCTCCAGGAGATCCCCAAAACCAAGAAGATTTCGATTTTTCTGATAATAAATCCCAATAATTTTTATTATCACTTAATTCATGTATTTTTCCTTTGAATCTATATTGTGATTTGGTTTTCAAAAAGAACCATAATATTTCTGCATTTGGGTTAGATTTTAAATGCCCAATTTTTTCACTTCTTCTATCTGTAAAAATAATCATTGAACTATCTTTATGCCATCCTCTGAAAACAACTGTTCTTAATCTTGGCTCATTTTCTTCGCTGACTGTTGCAAGCTGTATCCATCTATTAGATGGTGATTTGCCCTCTTTTTTTCTAGAAGATTTTAAATCTTGCCTCCAACTGGGTAAGTTGTTATCAGGCATTTATTTTAGGCAATATAAGACCACTTTTCTTTTTGTATTCTTCGAATGAATCATATTTTGAGAGCGATTTATCTTTTTTTATCATTCTTGGAAGAAAAACTATAGAGAAAAATATTGCAAGAATTACTAATGGTATGAAACTCATTGAAAGTATGGCGAATGATAGATATATTAGTATTTCTCCAAGATAATTTGTATTCCTTATATTTTTGAAAAATCCTTCTTTAATTAGATCTTTTTTTAATTTAAGAGAAAAATATTTTTGGGCATCACTAGCAAAGTGTAGAAAAACACCAATTATATTTATAGATACAGATGCAGCTATTACGATATTTGGAACAGATTTCTGAGATGAGATAAGAATGTAGGGAGCTACCCAGTAACTTCCAAGGAAAATAAAACCAGTAACTGAAGTTAAAAAATTGATTTTTTCTTTAAAATAGGGATCTGGGAATATTTTTTCTTTTAGAAGCCAAAGTAATCCATAAGTACCATGCAGAGCTAAATAAACGTAGGGAGCGATCGTAAAATTATCAAAAAAAATCATAAGACTTACCACTACAAATGCAGTGAGCCCCTTATGTAGATTAATTATTTGATTAAGTTTCATCTTTTTTTAATAATCTAAAAAATGAAATTATTTTTTGTGGATATAACCTAGGTCGTCAAAAGTTTTAATGGGCGATACTGGATTCGAACCAGTGGCCACTACCGTGTCGAGGTAGTGCTCTACCACTGAGCTAATCGCCCCAATTGAGGAATTTTTAATCCCCCTTATAAGAAAATAGCAGGTTGCGTTTCATTTTCTAAGTAATTTAACTTTCCATCGTTCCCTTTTGGTTATTTCTAAATTTAGAATTTCGATAAATCCTTTATTTTCAAGTTCTAGTTTGTCGCCAATTTTTAGATTAATTGTTGGCTTATTAACTTTGCTTCCATTTAATCTGAGCATTCCATGTTCTATCCTTTCAATGATTTTGGTTCGTGATACCCTAAAGCCAGCTGATGCTATAGCATCTAATCTTGTTGAAGCTTCTACTGTATTGACAAGTTTTTTTAATCTTCCAGAAGGTATTTGTAATTCATCTATATCTACTACATTAACTTTTATTTTTACGTCTCTTAAATAAAAAATCTTTTCATCTAGATGCTTAATATCTGAATTATCAATTATCCCTTGTGCTCCCCTGTCGCCAATAGTCCATATATCTCCAACTTTTATTTGATTAATCCCATTTTCAATTAAGAGGGATCTAAAGTCGTCTTGTGTAGCATTATCAAATAAAAAATTTCCAATAATTTTTATTCCTTGAGCTGGAAAATTACTTTTTAGCGCATCCTCTTCAGGAATATTATCTCCTCTAAAGCAAGCTATCCTAGATCTTTGAGAAGATGAGAATCCTCCATAAATAAAAAATTTGAAATCATTTAAATTTTCAAAATCTTTTAAAATCTCTTCGCAAACATAAGTTGAATTAAACCCAGTCCAATAAGTTTCCCAGTGTTTGTAAGCTAAGTTGGCAATATTTATTAATTCCTCAGTTTCTTTTTTGTAGTTTGAATTTAATAAGATCTCTTTTAGGTCAATCATTTAGCCTTCTAAAAAAATTATATCTTTTGCTTCTGATTGTTTTATTAAAGCCCATGGTAATTCAGCTCCAATTTGATTTTCAAGTAGAACAAGCCATTTACCCTCCTTATTAAAATTAATGATCGACCTTAACTCTTTATTTCTATTAATGTTGATACTTGCAGAAGAAACAATGCTTCCTAAATATCCTGAACCCATTCCCAAAAGACCTCCAATTAATGATTCCCCGATGTTATTTAAACCAAGAAAGCTGAAGGTAGATAAATTAGTCATATTAGAAAAAGCTATTCCAGCTATAAACCCAAATGGCATTAGCCATCTACTCATATCTTGTTGTCTGATCTTTCTATCAAGTTTAGGATTTAAGATTCTTATATCTTCAAAATTTTGAGATTTGAATAAGATATTTGCTTTTTCATTCAGTAATTCTGTTTCGTTTGATGATATTTTCTCACTTATTGGTGGGATCAAAATAGCTTCAGAGAGCATTACTGATTTTTCTTTGAACACTTCAAATAGTTGGATGCATTTATCAATGTCTTCAAATATCACGATACTTTTAGTCAAATTTCAATCCTCAAATGTTTGTGTGTTATTCAAATTAATAAAATAAGATACATACACTATAGATTAAGTTAAAGTAAAAGATTAAAGAACCAATCTTAAATGACAAAAGTTCTAATTACAGATCCAATTGATCAAACAGGAATCGATATTCTTTCACAAGTTGCTCAGGTTGATGAGAAAATAGGCATCTCAGATTCTGAGTTGGCTTCAATTATTAAAGATTATGATGCTTTAATGATTCGCTCAGGTACTCAAGTGACTGAAGAAATTATTAACTCTTCAAGTAAACTGAGAATAATCGGAAGAGCAGGAGTTGGAGTTGACAATGTAGATGTTAAGGCTGCCACGCAAAAGGGAGTTCTTGTTGTTAATTCTCCTGGAGGTAACACAATAGCTGCTGCTGAACATACAATAGCTATGATGTTGGCCTTATCTAGACATATTCCAGTTGCTAATACTAGTACTTTGTCAGGTAAATGGGAAAGAAAGAAATTTGTTGGGAATGAGCTTTATAAGAAAAAATTAGGTGTAGTAGGTTTAGGTAAAATTGGTGCTCATGTAGCGAAAGTTGCTAATGCATTAGGAATGGAAGTTTACGGATATGATCCCTTTGTATCAACTGAAAGAGCTCAACAAATACAAGTCCAACTATATGAACTAGAAGATTTATTTCAAAAATCCGATTATGTAACTTTGCATTTACCTCGTACACCAGAGACAGAGAATTTAGTAAATATGGAGGTGCTTAAAAGTATGAAAAGTAGCGCAAAACTAATTAATTGTGCTCGAGGAGGCTTAATTGACGAAGGAGCATTAGCAGAAGCTTTAAATAAATCATTGATTGGAGGTGCTGCAATAGATGTCTTTTCTAAAGAACCCTTGCAACCTGATTCACCACTTTTGAAGGTTGAAAAGAATCTTATTCTTACCCCCCACTTAGGAGCATCTACATGTGAAGCACAAGAAAATGTAGCTGTTGATGTTGCAGAACAAATCAGAGATGTCTTGCTTGGTTTATCTGCTAGAACTGCAGTCAATATACCAGGTTTGAGCCCTGATATTATGGATAGCCTAAAACCCCATTTGCAGTTGGCAGAAACAATGGGTCTGCTTATAAGTCAGCTTTCAGGTGGTCAGATTCAAAAACTAGAGGTGAAGCTTCAAGGCGAATTTGTTCAACATCCTTCCCAACCATTAATAATAGCTAGTCTAAAAGGCCTTCTAAGTAAAGCTTTAGGAGATAGGATCAATTATGTGAATGCCTCTTTAGAAGCAGATTCTAGGGGTATTACAGTTTTCGAAAGTAAAGATGAGGCAAGACCTGAATTTGCTAGCGGGTCGCTTCAATTAACCACTTATGGAGATAATGGTGACCATAGCGTAGCAGGAAGCATTTTTGCTGATGGGGAATTAAGAATTATTAGTATTGATCAATATCCTGTTAATGTATCGCCAAGTAGATACATGCTGGTTACTAGGCACAGGGATATGCCTGGTATTATTGGCAAGCTTGGTTCTTTATTGGGTAGCAATAATGTCAATATTGCCTCAATGCAAGTTGGTCGCAAAATTGTTAGAGGAGAAGCTGTTATGGTTCTAAGTATTGATGATCCAATTCCTAATAAATTGCTTGATACCATTATTGAAGTGGAGGGAATTACCAAAGCTAATCCAGTTACTCTATAAAGAGGCCAGCTCGATTAATGGCAATTAAAGATTGGTATAAACTAACTTTTCCGATAAAAAGTGATTCAGAAGAAATTATTATTTGGAAATTTAATGAGCTGGGAATATTTAGTTTTTCATTTGAATATTTAATTGAAAATGAAAATACAAAAGAGGTGAATATATGGCTTCCAGTCAATGATTGGGGTGAGAGTTCTAGGTACGGTTTTGAAACAATAATTATCAAACTTCTTAATATTAATGTCCCTAAGAATCAATTTTTTGACTGGAGTATCATTAGAGAGGAGGATTGGTTGACAAGCTGGAAGAAATATTGGGCGCCTGAATTAGTAGGAAATCATTTTTTAATATTGCCTTGTTGGATAAATCTAAATGAAAAATTTAAAGATAAAAAAATCATAAAAATTGATCCCGGAGCAGCCTTTGGTACAGGCAGTCATCCTTCGACTTATCTTTGCTTGGAAAAAATGGAGAATATTTTATTTTCTAATAAAAAGATACTAGATATTGGGAGCGGTAGCGGGATTTTGAGCGTCGCCGCAAGATTGCTTGGCGCTAAAGAGGTTTGTTCCGTGGATAATGATTATTTAGCTATAAATTCAACTAAATCTAATTTCCAACTAAATTTTGGTAATTTAAACAACTTAAATACCTATTTGGGATCTTTTAATGAGGTAATTTTGAAAAATCAACTCAAACAATTTGATTTTGTTTTATGCAATATCCTTGCTGAAGTAATAAAAGGCATGATTCCAAATATTTATAAATGCTTGAGAAACGATGGAGAAGTCATTTTCAGTGGAATTCTTAATTCACAAAAGGATGAAATTATAAAAATATTAATTCAGAATGACTTAAAATTATTGGATGTATCAACTAGAAAAGATTGGGTATGCATTTTTGCTCAAAAAAAAGTGATCCAACCTAAGTATAAGTTTTTCTTATAGATACTCTTTCATACATTTTATTGTGTCATTTTTTACTTCAAAATCTCACATATCGACCTAATCGATGTTAAAAATGTATTTGATAGGTATTAATTACCAACAATTTTTTATTTAAATGGCTTCTTACAAAGTTACACTCATCAGCGAAGGTGAAGGTCTCAATTCAACTATTGAAGTACCTGAAGACCAATACATCCTCGATGCGGCTGAAGAACAAGGTATCGACCTTCCTTATTCCTGCAGAGCTGGTGCATGTTCAACATGTGCTGGAAAAGTTACTTCAGGTAGTGTAGATCAATCGGATCAGAGTTTCTTGGATGACGACCAACTAGAGGCTGGTTTTGTTCTTACTTGTGTTGCTTATCCAACATCTGATGTAACAATTACAACTCATGCTGAGGAAGAATTGTACTAATTATAAAAATTTAACTTTTTAAGTTGATTATTGATTATTTCTCTGCCACCCTCTATGAAGGTGGCTTTTTTTGTATATGGATAAATTTGAATTTTTCAAAACTGGCAGTGTTCAATCCAGTTATGGAGGTCAGTACAGTTATAAGGTAATTGGACCATGTTGCAGACTTTATGATAGGGAAGAGTTACCTTGGCCTTGCTCAAGGCTTGCGTGGAGAAGTAAGGAGCCTAGTTGGAGAAGAATAGGGTCTAGGTTCGTTGCTGATATGGCTTCAAGAAAATGCCCATCTTACTCAGTTCAGATTTTGGAGCCTGGATCAAAACCTGTTGAGACAGTTATTACTCTTTTTTCGAAGAAATTTTCTTCTGATATACAAGAATGGTGGTATAGCAAAAAACCAGGCTCAAAAGAGCCTGGTAATATCTTCCCTTCTGAAATTAGTTAGCTTTAAATATTACGCTTTTGGCTTTGGAGGCATGTAACCTTTTAAACCGGTGCATTCAAGACTATCAATTGTATTAACTCCAGTTTGTGAGTTAGTTCCACTAGCTCTTTCGCATAATGACTTTCTCTGAGAAAGGTCAAGATTTGCATCTGTAAAGTCTGCTCCATCAATAATTGCTCCATCAAAAACACTTTTCATTAGCTCACCATTGGTAAGATTTGCATCTGTAAAGTCAGCATTATCAAAGCGTGTCGCATATGCAATGAGGTCTGTCATATTGGCTCCTTTAAAACTAGAGTTTTTTGCTGTAGTTACACTCATATATGCGCCTTGAAGATTAGCTTCTCCTAAATCTTGATTAGATAAATCATATTTAACATATTCAGTATTATGAAGGTCGGCACCGTGAAGATCATCTTTTAGAACATCCACTGATGAAGGATCACTAGGA
>CACMCA010000019.1 GCA_902612005.1 uncultured Prochlorococcus sp.
TACAAGAAAGAATTCCTGAAAGAATTATCGAGCAAGCTGTTAAGGGCATGCTCCCTCATAATTCTTTAGGAAGACAGCAATTTAAAAAACTAAAAGTTTATAAAGGTGCTGATCATCCTCATGCTGCTCAGAATCCTGTATTATTAAATAGTTAATTTATCAACATGAATAGTCAAATAAAAAACAAAGCTGTGTATTGGGGAACTGGAAGAAGAAAAACTTCAGTAGCTAGAGTTCGCTTGATTCCAGGAAATGGACTAATAAAAATTAATGGTCGTGCTGGAGATGATTACTTAAACTTTAATCCCCTGCACTTAAATTCAATAAAAGCACCTTTGCAAACGTTAGGCCTTGAAAATTCTTATGATATTCTGGTAAATGTATTTGGTGGTGGATTAACTGGTCAAGCTGATGCTATAAAGCAAGGTGCAGCTCGAGCACTTTGCGAATTATCTCCTGACAATAGGAAACCGCTAAAAACTGAAGGCCATCTCAGTAGAGATCCTAGAGCTAAGGAAAGAAGAAAATATGGTCTTAAAAAAGCAAGAAAAGCTCCTCAATTCTCTAAACGTTAAAGGAATTTAAATTATGCCAAAATCAGAAATACACCCAAAATGGTATCCAGATGCAAAAGTTATCTGTAATGGAGAAGTTGTAATGACTACTGGCTCCACGCAGCCTGAATTACATGTTGATGTTTGGAGTGGAAATCATCCCTTCTTCACCGGAACTCAAAAGATTCTTGATACAGAAGGTAGGGTTGATAGGTTTATGAAAAAATATGGAATGGGTTCAGCTAATTCAGCCACATCAAAAGATCAAAAAAAAGAAAAAGATTCTAAAAAATAGAATTTTCAAAATTAAGCATAATTTCAATTGGAATACTCAACATTAATTGCAAGGTTGAAAACTGCTTCAGAAAGTTTTGAAAATTTGGAAGTGCAACTTGCAGATCCTGATATAGCTAATGATCCAAAAAAATTAGAATCCATAGCAAGAGAAAGGTCAAAATTGGAACCTTTGGTGATTGATTTTAATAAATTGCTTGATACTGATAAAGAAATCGAAGATTCAAAAAATCTACTAAAAGAGAATAGAAATGATAAAGAAATGGAATCTTTGATAAATGAGGAGTTAATAACTCTAGAGGAATCTAAGAGTGCACTGATTCAAAAAACTACAATCGCCTTATTGCCAAAAGACCCAAGAGATGAAAGAAGTGTAATGTTAGAAATAAGAGCCGGTGCTGGAGGAAACGAGGCTTGTATCTGGGCCGGTGATTTAGCAAGAATGTATGAAAGATATGGACAAAAAATTGGATGGTCTGTAAAACCTGTTAGTGCTTCCGAGTCAGATATGGGTGGATTTAAGGAGTTAGTTATCTCAGTTAAGGGAGATTCTGTATATAGTCAACTTAAATTTGAAGCTGGTGTACATAGAGTCCAAAGAGTTCCAGCTACTGAATCTCAAGGTAGAGTTCACACCTCAACTGCTACAGTTGCCGTTATGCCTGAGGCTGATCCTGTTGAGGTTAAAATTGATCCAACAGATTTAGAGGTTGGAACAGCAAGATCAGGAGGTGCAGGGGGACAAAATGTTAATAAGGTAGAGACAGCTATTGATCTTCTCCACAAGCCTACAGGAATAAGGGTTTTTTGTACTCAAGAGAGATCGCAATTGCAAAATCGCGAACGAGCAATGGAAATTTTAAGAGCTAAATTATATGAAATTCAATTAAAAGAAGCTAACGCAAAAGAGAGAACACAAAGGCTTTCCCAGGTTGGAACAGGTGATAGAAGTGAAAAAATCAGAACTTATAATTTTAAAGATAACAGGACAACTGATCATAGATTAGGTTCCAATTTTTCTCTTGAGCCAATTCTTGCTGGTCAATTAGAAGAAGTTATTAATGCATGCATAGCGCAAGAACAAAAAAGAATGATGGAAGATTTTAATAAAGAAGCAAATTAAAATTTTTTATTAGATTGCAACCCCTATTACGTATTTACTCCATTCTTTATGCTTGCCAGAGTCAATTTGTCTTGTAGCTTCAAAATTTAGATTACTTAATGGACGATAAGGCCGACGTTTTAAGGGCATATTCGCCTCTTCGGGGGTTCGATTACCTTTTTGTACATTACATCTGAGACATGCTGTAGTAACATTTTCCCAGTTATCTGTTCCACCTCTGCTTCTCGGTAAAACATGATCTATTGATAGGTCACTACCTCTATAGTTACAGTATTGGCAAGAATTATTATCTCTCAGAAGAATATTTTTTCTTGTTAAAGAAACCTCTCTAAAAGGAACTTTGACGTAGTAACGAAGTCTTATAACTGTCGGCAACTTTTTCCCGTTATGAATCGAATATGTTTTATCCTCCTCTAAGCTTTCTGCTTTACCTTTAATCATCAAAATTACTGCTCTTCGCCAAGAAGTGATGTTTAAAGGTTCATAAGATGCATTTAAAACTAGAGTCTGGCCCATGCCAAAATACAATTTACATGTCATGCTAACTGTATATTTCAATAAGCGCATATATTTGTGCAAAGTTAATGCAAAAAAGGCAAACAAATCAGGCATTTAGTTTTGACAAATTTCCAAATTTTGAAAAAGATATAGATCTAAAACAAAGAGCATGGATTGAAGTTAAAGGTAAAGCAATAGAAACAAACGTTAGACAGTTAAGATCAAAATTAAGTAAAAATTGTCAATTGATGGCAGTCGTTAAAGCTGATGGATATGGACATGATGCGAAATTGGTATCAGAATATGCTATCAAAGGTGGAGCATCGCAATTAGGTGTTGCCACATTAAATGAAGGCATTAAGCTTCGTTCTTCTGGAGTTAAAAAACCAATACTTATCCTTGGAAATCTTTATACGAAAAGGGATCTTATTATATGTTTTAAAAATGATCTTATGCCAACTATCAGTAGTATAAGAGAATGTTTAATTTGCAATAACATTGGTAAGCAATTTGGATTGAAATTTCTATTACATCTTAAAGTTGATACTGGAATGTCAAGATTAGGATTTGAATACGATAAATTTGTTCAGCAATTTGAAAAAATAAAATCTTTTGAGAACATTTTAATAGAAGGAATATATAGTCATTTATCTTCTGCAGATGAAGCTAACGCATTAGATCCTAAAAGTATTACACAATTACAAAGACTGAAGTTTAATGAATTATTAAAACAAATTAAGCTTGATGGAAATAATGAAATTAAGATTCATTTGGCTAATTCTGCGGGAATGCTTATTAACAAAGATTTTCATTTTCAAATGGTACGTGTTGGGCTTTCTATCTATGGATACAGTCCTTTAGACAAAATAGATGAAAATTTATCACTTAAACCAGCTTTATTTTTGAAAGCTAAAGTAGCTTTTATTAGAACTATTGATCCAGGTATTGGTGTAAGTTATGGAGGCAAATTTGTAAGTCATAGAAAAACTAATTTAGCTGTATTAAGTATTGGATACGCAGATGGAGTACCAAGAAATCTTTCAGGAAAGATAAACGTCATTCATAATGATAAATTTTATCCCCAAGTTGGATCCATAACTATGGATCAAATGATGGTGGACATAACAGGTTCAAGTGAAATTAAAGTTGGTAGTACCATGGTATTACTAGGATCTGATGGAGATAAAACAATTTCTCCCCTAGAATGGGCGAGAAAATCTAATACTATACCGTGGGAAATTCTTTGTTCTTTTAAGAATAGATTACCGAGAGTTCAAGTTGATTAGACATTTCGATTAAATAAAAAATTTTGAATGTTTGCAAAAAAATTGATAATGTATAAGAATTGGAGAGGTGGCTGAGTGGTTGAAAGCGGCTCCCTGCTAAGGAGTTACAGGAGGTAACTTTTGTCGAGGGTTCGAATCCCTCCCTCTCCGTATTTATTTGCTTTTAGAAAGCTGCATATAGGCTTTAAAATCTGGATTATGTTGTGATATTGAGCAAATAGGGTATCAGGTCTTCTTATTTGTTATTGCTCAAATTAAATAAGTGGTGTGGCGAAAGGTGTGGCGAAAGGTGTGGCGAGGAAAATTTGTAAGTAAAATTATCTCTCTTTTATTCTTATTTCCCCATTTGGATTGCCTGGTTTAAATAAACAAGTAGCTTTGTATTTCAGTTCTAAACCAAAAGCATTTTTTGCTTTGAAGTTCATTGAAACTTGAACATTTCCTAGAGGTTCAAATTTTCTGTAACCAACATTAAAGAAATTTGCTTTTACTGTGCTTGGATAATTTGCATTATTTTTAATTAAACCTTCACATAACTTAGCCGCCTCAAATTCCGAATAAGCTTTATCAGATTCAGAAATAGCAGGTGAACTAGGAATATTTAGTTGAGATTCTGTAAATCTGAATCTTTTGAATCCACCAGAGAGCGTTTCACAGTCAACAAAAAATTGCATATTATTATATGTAGCTGATGTAGAAATTTCGGAGGCAAAAACGCTTTTACATTCCTTATTGGATGCAGCTTTATTAGCGGCAGTTACTCTATATTCATTAAGTTCGTTAATTCTCCCTTTGAATTTTTTGAAAGTATTTGGATAGCTTTGCTTTGTATAAGGGGCTATTACCCAATCTGGAACTTCTCCACTAATGGCTGATGTAGGAAATATACAGTTTATAGCTAAGCTGATTGAAGTTCCTAGTAGAAAATATATTTTTTTCATTAGTTTCAGAATTAGAACAGAAATTTAATAAATGTTAAAAAACAAAAGAATTTTAAGGTAACTAAAAATTAGATATATAGTATTTGTTAAATACATTTTAAAATCTATGAAACGTTGGGAATATAAACATATTCGTTTGGATTATAAGGGGAGAGGAATTACTCAAGAGATTAACTTACTTGATATTGATGGAGAGAGAATAAGAGGATGGCAGGGTAAAGAGGTTCCTTCACTTCCAGAAATGCTTGCTGCTCTGGGAGAAGACGGATGGGAAATGGTAAGTCATATGGTTAACCAAGACAATACAGCCAACGGTGTAACTTGGCATTACTATAATTTCAAAAGAGAAATTGTATGACCAATAATCAGAAAGAACCCAAAAGGGATAGTTTTGAGAAACTTTTACAAGGTGGTTCTAAATCAGTTTCAAAAAGAAAGGCTAAACAAGAAAAAAAAGGTAAAAAGTGGCTTTGGATTTTATCTATCACATTCTTTATTGGACTTTTCACTTTTATGGTGCCTTTTTTAATAGCTTTAATATGGTTTGTTCTTGAGAGTCTCGTTGAATGGATGGGGTAAAACTTTTAATTTTTAAATTCAATTTTATTTTTAAGTCATAATTTTTTTAGGAATTTTTGGTGTGGCGAATGGTGTGGCGAAGACCCCATTAGAAATAAAAATTAGTTCGTATATGTTCGTATAAGTTCCTATAAGTTCAATATTTTTATTGTCCGCGTAACGCCCTCTCAGTCATTACTTGAGAAATATTTCTTAATTTATACTTTTTTAAAATAAGTCAAGCTTAATATTTTTAAGGTCATTAATAGAATTTAAAATCAAGTCAGCACCGGCATCTTGAAGATTTTTTTCGTATGCATGACGTTCATTTAATCGAGACTTTAAATGTAAATGAGGAGGA
Organism: uncultured Prochlorococcus sp.; assembly: GCA_902612005.1. GTDB lineage: Bacteria > Cyanobacteriota > Cyanobacteriia > PCC-6307 > Cyanobiaceae > Prochlorococcus_A. The sequence continues at coordinate 5,616 of CACMCA010000019.1, forward strand.
GCTATTCCAATGCTTATGAATTTCTGAGATGGTATTTCCTTTTTAGCGTTCATAACTGTATTTATATCTGCAATAGTATCTCCAACATATCCAATTGGAATATTTGATGAACCAAGATTATCTCCAAGAAGTTTTTTGGATAAGTTAATAAAGCCTTCAGGATCAGGCTTGTCTGGAGCATCTCCCATAGATATTAAAGGAGGTGATTTTAACCTAAGTCTTTTTTCTAAAACAAATTTTGCAGAGGCAGACTCTGCACCACTCACAAAACCCCAAATTATTCCATTTCTTTCTAAAAAATCAAAAAACTTTTTATCAACTAATAATTCCTCATTTGTTATGAATCCAGACCAATATTTGCTATCTTTATTTGGATCTCCTCCAAAGTAAAATTCTTCAAAACATTTAATGATTTCCTCTCTATGAGGTATTTCAAAGTTTAAGTTCCCCTTTTTTTTAAATCTTTTTATAAATTCTAAACTTAAATCCCAGTCATTATTCCAGATCCCTTCATTTTTGGCATTATCAATGTCCATATAACTTGGCTCCCATCCTGAAAATTTGCAGACTGTTTTTTTTAATGAAAGTCTGTAACTATGCTCTACGCTTCGTATTACACCATCTATGTCAAATAAAATTAAACCAATATTTTTCAACGAATTTCTTAATCCCTTATAAGATAATATTATCCTTATTAAAAAAAAGCAAAGAAAAAATTCTACGAATAATTTCTTTATTATCTAAAATTAATCTTTTAAATATCCTCTTGGTGTGAGAAAAATATCGTCTATTAATGTGGTTTGAGAATTGCCAATAATTATTATTGATAACATATCTATTTCTTTAAAAGGGATAGTTTTTAAAGTAAAAAAATTTTTTGATTGATTGTCTCTACCTACTTGTCTAGCTATTAAAACAGGAGTATTACCAGGTCTAGATTTTAAACATTGATGAATTACACTTTTTAACTGCCAATTTCTTTCAATTGATTGGGGATTAAATAAAGCTATAACAAAGTCACCCACAAGAGCTCCTTCAATTCTTTTTTCTATTAAAGGCCATGGAGTTAATTTATCGCTTAAGCTTACTGAACAAAAGTCATTCATTAGTGGTGCTCCACTAATCGCAGCAGCTAATTGAACACTACTTATACCTGGATGTACTTCAAAATAAGGCCTATACTCTTTTTTGATTTTTTGAAGTAACTCCAAAAGTAAACCAGCCATTCCATAGAATCCAGATTCCCCTGAAGAAATTAAAGCTACTTTTATTCCTTCCTCGGCTAGTTGAATTGCTTTACTGCATCTCTCTTTTTCTTCAGTAAGTTTACTTTCAATTAAAACCTGATCATTCCTCTTTAAGGGTTTTATTAAATCTAAATACATTTTGTATCCAATCCAAACAGTACATCTTGAAAGTGCTTTTCTTGCATTATTGGTTAGGAAGGAGATATCACCAGGCCCACTGCCAATAATATGGATTTCGCCATGGGTTGGATTATATTGTTTTTTCGATTCTGCTACAGCGATAGTTACTGCACCAGATTGATTTTTAAAAATTCTTTTTTCTTCTAATAATTTTGATTCTTCTCCTGCTGCGAGTAAGCAAGATGCTTCTGCTACGGAAGGGGTACCAATTTCATTTTGCACAACATTTGATGGATTTGGAACAATTATTGTTGAAAGATCTTCTTTACTAAAAAACTTTAAAGGCAAGTTTTTTTCTTTAGCAAGTTCTAAAATTCCTTTCTCATCTTTTTTTATATCAATAGTTGCAAATCCCGCAATTGATTGCTGCGATAAATTTCCTGAATCTAAAAAATTATTTAAAGAATTTGTTATTAATTCTTTGCTTGTATTTCTTTCACATCCAATGCCAACCCATAATACGGGCGGGTGCCAAGTTGTTTCATGATTTTTGAATATACTCACATAAAATGTTGAATCTGTTTTTTCAGTTTCTTTTTTATCAATTTGATTAATAATCTCAGCTGATTCTGAAGTTTTCCATAAGCTATTACCAGATAATTGTTTGCAAAATATTTCTTCGTTCTTAGCTTGTTTAATTACTAGTTTTGACCAATCGTTTATTTTGCCAGATCTTTTCCAACCCCATTGATTCCCAAATGCATCTAGATTTAAGAGGCTTTGATCATTGGAATTATTAGTTTCTATAATTTCGCCACCAAGTAAATTAGCAATTTGACATCCAATATTTTGAGTATTTGACTGATGTAAGCCAATTAAAGGAACTATCTTGGAACAATTGTTATCAATAACTATTACTCCTGGATCTTGATCTTTAGAGGTTAAAAATGGATTTATTATGCGTATTGATGCAGCAATTGAGCCTATAAAAATTATTAAATCTATCTCTGGCCATTTTTTTAGTAAGATTTCTCTAGGTTTTTGTACTTTAAAAAGTTCATTTTCCTTTTCATCTTCTTTTGAAGAACCCGCAATATATATGTCTTTGACAAATTCGGTTTTTTTAAGCCTTTTTAAAATTTCTTTTGAATTATTAGATAGACCTATCGCAATGCCTTTCAAATTAGAAACTATTGATAGTAACTTTGAAATTATATCCTGTCGCTGGATTTAAAAAATTTTCTTTGAAATATAAAAAAAAATTTAAGAAATTTATATAAAATTTGAGTAAAATTACTCATAATTTAGTCATAGTCAAGAATTTAACAAAATATTCATATAGTAACAATCATTAGAACATTTGTTACGTTAATGCATAACGAAAGAATCTTTGCCTTATTATTTTTGAAACGAATATCTAAAGTCCCGAAGGATTCGTTTTCTTGAACATTATGATTAAAAATAAGCTCAAGATCCGATCAATCGGCTTTAATGTCAATTATTTTCGAGGTGCTAGATGACCATCAGCCCACCAGAAAGTGGAGAAAAAAACAAAAAAGTTTTGGAAGATCCTGTAAAAGCAGATCCAAGACCTATTGATTTTGCCAAATTAGATAAGCCAGGTTTCTGGTCAAGTAAATTATCTAAAGGTCCAAAAACTACAACTTGGATCTGGAATTTGCATGCTGATGCACATGATTTCGATGTGCATACAGGCGATGCTGAAGAAGCAACAAGAAAAATCTTTTCAGCTCATTTTGGACATCTGGCAGTCATTTTTATATGGATGAGTGCTGCATTTTTCCATGGAGCAAGATTTTCTAATTACTCAGGCTGGCTAGCAGATCCAACTCATGTTAAACCTGGAGCTCAGCAAGTATGGGCAATCGTTGGTCAAGAAATGCTTAATGCTGATCTTGGTGCTAACTACAACGGTATTCAAATTAGTTCAGGAATATTCCACATGTGGCGAGCATGGGGGATCACTAATGAGAGTGAATTGATGGCTTTAGCAATAGGTGCTGTAGTAATGGCTGCACTTATGCTCCATGCTGGAATTTTTCATTATCACAAAGCAGCTCCAAAAATGGAGTGGTTCCAAGATATTGAGTCTATGCTTAACCATCATATTGCTGGTTTAGTAGGGCTAGGATCTTTAGCATGGGCTGGCCATTGTATTCATATCGGAGCTCCTACTGCGGCTCTCTTAGATGCAATTGATGCAGGCTCCCCTTTAGTTATTAATGGAAAAGAAATAGCAACTATTGCAGATATGCCTATGCCTCATCAACTCTGCGATCCACAAATTATTGGTCAGATATTTCCAGGATTAGCAAGTGGTACAGGCAATTTCTTTAGTTTAAATTGGTTAGCCTTCTCTGACTTTCTTACTTTCAAAGGCGGACTTAACCCTGTGACAGGAAGCTTATGGATGACTGATGTTTCTCATCATCATTTAGCTTTTGGTGTAATAGCAATAATCGGTGGTCATATGTACAGAACCAATTATGGTATTGGTCATAGTATGAAAGAAATATTAGATTCACAACAAGGAGATCCAATATTATTCCCTGCTCCTAAAGGTCATCAAGGTCTTTTTGAGTTCATGGCAGAAAGTAGACACGCACAGCTATCTGTAAACCTAGCAATGCTTGGATCAATAAGCATACTTGTATCTCATCATATGTATGCGATGCCTCCATATCCTTATATAGCTACTGACTATATGACAGTTCTTGGATTATTTACCCATCACATGTGGATAGGTGGATTATTCATAGTAGGAGCAGGGGCGCATGCTGGAATTGCAATGGTTAGAGATTATGATCCAGCAAAACATATAGATAATGTATTAGACAGAATTCTCAAGGCAAGAGATGCTTTAATCAGTCATTTGAACTGGGTATGCATGTGGTTAGGATTCCATAGTTTTGGACTCTATATTCATAACGATACTATGAGAGCATTGGGTAGGCCTCAAGATATGTTCAGTGATTCTGCAATCCAACTTCAGCCAATTTTTGCTCAATGGGTACAGAGTATTCAAGCATCTGCTGTTGGAACTTCTCTTTTAGCAGGTACTGCAGAAGCCTTACCTCATAAAGCTTTAAGTGAAGTTTTTAATGGAAGTTTAGTAGAAGTTGGAGGAAAGGTTGCTATAGCCCCAATTCCATTAGGAACAGCAGATTTAATGATTCATCATATTCATGCTTTCCAAATCCATGTAACTGTTCTGATACTTCTCAAAGGAGTACTTTATGCAAGAAGCTCAAGGCTGATCCCTGATAAAGCTTCTTTAGGATTTAGATTCCCTTGTGATGGTCCTGGAAGAGGTGGTACATGTCAAGTTTCTTCATGGGATCACGTTTTCTTGGCTCTCTTCTGGATGTATAACTGTTTATCAATAGTTATTTTCCACTTCTCTTGGAAAATGCAGAGTGATGTTTGGGGACTCACTGGTGGTAATTTTGCACAAAGTTCAATTACTATCAATGGTTGGCTAAGAGATTTCCTCTGGGCTCAAGCTTCTCAAGTATTAACAAGCTACGGTCAATCAATAAGCATGTACGGTTTGATGTTCTTAGGGGCTCACTTTATATGGGCGTTCAGTTTAATGTTCCTCTTCAGCGGAAGAGGATATTGGCAAGAATTGTTCGAATCAATTGTTTGGGCACACAATAAACTAAAGGTAGCACCAACCATTCAACCTAGAGCTCTATCTATTACTCAGGGACGTGCAGTAGGTGTTACACACTTCCTTGTAGGTGGTATTGCTACCACATGGGCCTTCTTCCATGCTCGCCTTTTCGGGCTGGGCTAATAACCTGAACTTCACCTTTTTAATTCAATGGCAACAAAATTTCCATCATTTAACCAGGGTCTAGCTCAGGACCCCACAACCCGACGAATATGGTACGGAATAGCTACCGCTCATGACTTTGAAAGTCATGATGGTATGACCGAAGAAAAACTTTATCAGAAGCTATTCTCTACACATTTTGGACATCTAGCAATAATCGCTCTCTGGGTAGCTGGCAACTTATTTCATATTGCTTGGCAGGGTAACTTTGAGCAATTTGTGCTTGATCCAACTCATGTCCGCCCTATCGCTCATGCTATCTGGGACCCTCATTTTGGTTCTGGTATCACAGAAGCAATGACACAAGCCGGAGCAAGCGGTCCAGTAAATATCGCTTATTCAGGTCTCTACCACTGGTGGTACACAATTGGAATGAGAACTAACGAGCAACTTTTCCAAGCATCAATATTTATGAGTATTCTTGCTTGTTGGACTTTATTTGCAGGTTGGTTACACTTACAACCAAAATTCAGACCTTCTCTTGCTTGGTTTAAAAATGCAGAGTCAAGATTAAATCATCACCTAGCTGTTTTATTTGGTTTTAGTAGTATCGCTTGGACAGGGCATTTAGTTCATGTTGCAATACCTGAATCAAGAGGACAGCATGTAGGCTGGGATAACTGGTTAACAGTACTTCCACATCCTGCAGGATTAGCTCCTTTCTTTACTTTAAACTGGGGAGCATATGCACAAAATCCTGATTCTTTAGATCAAGTATTTGGAACAGCTGAAGGTGCTGGAACAGCAATCTTTACTTTCTTAGGAGGTCTTCATCCTCAAAGTGAAGCATTATGGCTTACTGATATTGCTCATCACCATATTGCAATTGGAACAGTTTTTGTAATTGCTGGCCATATGTATAGAAATACTTTTGGTATTGGCCATAGCCTCAAAGAAATTACAGAAGCTCATAATACAAGACACCCTAATGATCCTCATAAAGGTAGTTTTGGAATTAACCATGATGGAATATATGAAACTGTAAATAATTCATTACATTTCCAACTTGGACTAGCATTAGCTTCACTTGGTGTAGCAACTTCTCTTGTAGCGCAACATATGGGTGCACTTCCCTCTTACGCTTTTATTGCGAGGGACTACACTACACAATCTGCTTTATATAGTCATCATCAATACATAGCAATGTTCTTGATGGTTGGTGCATTTGCACACGGAGCTATTTTCTTTGTAAGAGATTACGATCCCGAATTAAATAAGGACAATGTACTAGCAAGAGTTCTTGGAACAAAGGAAGCTTTGATAAGTCACCTTAGTTGGGTAACAATGTTGCTTGGATTCCATACTCTAGGAATTTATGTTCATAACGATGTTGTTGTAGCTTTTGGTAATCCTGAAAAGCAAATTCTAATTGAGCCAGTATTTGCTCAATTTGTTCAAGCTGCTCAAGGTAAGATGATGTACGGGTTTAATGCTCTATTATCTGATCCTGCAAGTTCAGCAAGCCTCGCTGCTAATTCATTACCAGGTAATCATTACTGGATGGATCTCATCAATAGACAAGATGCATTAAGTGCTTTCTTACCTATAGGTCCTGCAGATTTCTTAGTTCACCATGCGATCGCTTTAGGTCTTCATACAACCGCTTTAATCCTTATCAAAGGTGCACTTGATGCTAGAGGAACAAAATTAATTCCTGATAAGAAGGATTTAGGTTATGCATTCCCTTGCGATGGTCCTGGACGTGGAGGTACTTGTGATAGTTCATCTTGGGATGCTATGTACTTAGCTATGTTCTGGGCATTAAATTTACTAGCATGGGTAACTTTCTACTGGCATTGGAAACACCTAGCAATATGGCAGGGTAATGTAGCACAATTTAATGAATCAGGAACTTATCTAATGGGTTGGTTCAGAGATTATCTCTGGTTAAACTCTGCTCAGCTTATTAACGGATATAATCCATTCGGAGTAAACTCTTTATCTCCTTGGGCTTGGATGTTCCTATTTGGTCACTTAGTTTGGGCTACTGGCTTCATGTTCCTCATATCATGGCGTGGTTATTGGCAAGAATTAATTGAAACATTAGTTTGGGCACATCAGCGTACTCCAATAGCTAATCTTGTTGGTTGGAGAGACAAGCCAGTTGCACTCTCAATTGTTCAAGCTAGATTAGTTGGACTAGCACATTTCACTATTGGAAACATTCTTACATTTGGTGCATTTGTTATTGCATCAACTTCAGGTAAGTTTGGTTAAATTTGTCTTAAATAATCTTAATCACCACATTTGTGGTGATTTTTTTTTGTTAAATTTTAATGTTCTAACTTAAGTTAAAATTATATAGATATTATCAAATATAAATGTCAGATATAAAACAATTGATTTCTGTTATTATCCCTGTTTACAACGAAAGTGAGAGTATTGGTTTTTTATTGGATGAAGTTATTAATGTAATGTCATTTAATGAATTTAATTTTGAATTGATTGTTGTCAATGATGGTTCTAAAGATAATACTTATCAAGTATTGCAAGAACTAAGTCTCAAAATTAAAGAATTGTCTGTAATTTCCCTTCGCAAAAATTATGGGCAAACTGCAGCAATGTCAGCTGGCTTTGATAATTCTAAAGGTGACATTATCATTACTTTGGATGGTGATTTGCAGAATGATCCAAATGATATTCCATCATTAATTTCTGAAATTAATGATGGATATGATTTGGTTTGTGGTTGGAGATTTGATAGAAAAGATAAATTAATTAATAGAAAGATACCTTCAAAAATAGCTAATAAATTAATAGCTCACGTTACAGGTTTGAAGTTGCATGACTATGGATGCTCATTAAAAGCTTTTAAGAAGGAAATAATAGATGATATTAAGTTGTATGGTGAATTGCACAGGTTTCTGCCCGTTTTAGCAAATATTGAGGGTGCAAGAATCAAAGAAATTAAAGTAAATCATAGAAGCAGGCAATATGGATCTAGTAAATATGGAATTGATAGGACTTTTAGAGTTTTAATGGATTTACTAACTGTTTGGTTTATGACTAAATTTTTAACAAGACCAATGTATGGATTTGGTTTTGTTGGAATTATTAGTATTTTTTCTAGTCTTGGAATGAGTTCTTATTTGATAGTTTTAAAAATAATGGGTGAGGATATTGGTAATCGTCCATTGCTAATGTTTGCATTAATATTAGGAATTGCTGGTGTTCAATTATTTAGCTTTGGATTATTGAGCGAACTTTTAATTAGAACATATCATGAAAGTCAAAGTCGTCCAATTTATAGAATTAGGTCAATAAGTACTACCAATCAAAATTGAATTTTATTTGAATTTTCTTATTAATAAAGCTGCAATTTCAACGACTTCAGGAGAAACATCTCTTAAGCCTTTTCGTAAAATTGGTAATGTTGATTTATCAGCCAATTCTTCCGCAATTTTTAATGCCTTTAATTTATTTTCTGTATTACCCTGAAAAAGATTAAACATTTTATTTCTT
>CACMCA010000020.1 GCA_902612005.1 uncultured Prochlorococcus sp.
TATTCTATGACTTGAGACTATTTTTTAATAATGCTTGTTGACGATTTTGTGATTATGGAGAAAACTACATTTTGTAGGTTTAAATTTAAAAAAATTTTCAAAATGCAAAAGTTCATTGGTGATCAAAATCTAAAAGTTTTAAATCATAAAGAAGAAGTAATAAGTTTCAAATGTGAACTTCAAGAAAACCTTCAAAAGGCTATGAAAGAATTTGTTGAGGAGCATCCTAACTGGGACCAATACAGGATACTACAAGCTGCCATTGCAGGATTTTTGATGCAAAAAGGATTTCAAAATAGGGATTTAACGAGACTCTATATTGGCAATATGTTCTCAATGAATTTCAAGGACTAAAATTTTTTTTATATTTTTTCTAGTAGTATTTTTGCAATATCATTTCTGACGGGTATTATAGATAATCTACTTCCTTTTTTTACAACTAATAACTCATCTTCATTAAATAAAATCTTTAATTCAGGTAAAGTTAAACTCTTATCTGATTTAAATTTATATTTTACTTTGACACAATCCCATCTCGGATTATCATGTTTCGATTTTGGATCAAAATATTTTGAATCTTTATCAAATTGAGTAGGATCAACAATATTTAGATCTATCACCTCCATAAGTCCCACAATACCGGGGGGTTTGCAGTTCGAATGATAGAAAAAAACTTTATCTCCCTTGTTCATTCTTCTCATAAAATTTCGAGCCTGATAATTTCTTATTCCGTCCCATAAAGTTACATCGTCATTTTTTAAATTATCTATGCTGTAAGCATTAGGCTCACTTTTCATTAGCCAGTAGTTACATTCTGTCATAATCTAGGTTCTCAGCGAAAATGGTTGGTTTGGGTAAAGTTTGGGTAAATCGTTAAATCTGAGGGTTCTGCTGTCCAGCTTTTCAGCCCGCATCCAAACCCTAATTATTTAAATCTTACCGAATAGTTTTTCAGGAAGATATATATAGTTACAGATCGATTGAGAGATATTTTTTAATTTATTCTCATTAAGAGGAATCTATTGAGAAAGTGAGTGTGTAACTGTGTTTTTAGAAAAACGGGATGAGGTTTACCCAAACTATTTTTAACTTTTACCCAAACTTACTTAGTAAATCCTTGTCATAGCTAGTCGGGGTCACTCTTACTGTAGGAGAGCATCATATTTTTAAGCTGCTTCTGGAGCGAATATTCTGCTGTTCTCTCTCCAGTATCTACACCCTTTAATTAGATGATCTCCTTGAGGAATAAGCTTTTGATGAAACGGACAAGTAAGGATGGTGACACAAGAACTTGTCGTGCTGTACCTGAAGTGATTGCAAGTAATACAAATCTTCCGTCGTTTTCTTACTAATATTTCGTCCTCTAAGTAATCCCATTCCTGCCAGTCCTCCATTGTTATATAGTACAAGTGTACTAACATTTATAGCAACTGAAAAGGGTATGAGTCAACAAGTTTTTTATTAGAAAGCAACTAAACTCTTATGCTCTTTTCGAGCTGATTTTAAACTTTAGAAACTCCTTAAATTAAATTTAACTTTAGAGATAGATTTTTAAATTAGTTATCACTTTTATGTTGTGTCTGATTTTAACGAAGTTGTTTCAAGAAGAAAATTTCTTCAGGGTTCATTTGCTATAGGAATAGGTGCTTTTGCTGCTGCCACTATTCCAAGCAAAGCAATTGGATTTGGTTCAGACTTTAATGGCATTAGTTTTACACCTTTAGCAGCCAATAGTAAAGATACAATTACTGTCCCAAAAGGTTTTAGTTGGCATACGGTTGCAGCTTGGGGTGATCCATTATGGAGCGGAGCCCCTGAATTTGATCAGCAAACAAGAGGAACTGGGGAGTCGCAAGAACTATCATTTGGAGATAACAATGATGGAATGAGTCTTTTTGAGGTTAATGGCAAGTCAGTACTTGCAGTCAATAATGAATACTGTAATAGAAAAATAATTTATGGTAACCGTGCTAGTGGGCTTCCTGAAACACCTGATGATGTTAGAAAAGGCATGGCTGCACATGGAGTATCGATTTTTGAAGTTGCACAAAAAGGTAGGAAGTGGGAAATAGTTAAAGATTCTCTTTATAACAGAAAAATTACTGCAGATACGAAAGTGGCTATAGACGGACCGGCTGCAGGTCATCCATTACTTAAAACAGATGAGGATCAAACAGGCAAATTAGCAAGAGGTACATTTAATAATTGTGGTAATGGCAGAACTCCCTGGGGAACTTATTTAGCTTGTGAAGAGAATTTTCACGGTTATTTCTCATCTCCATCAGACCCTAATGCAAATCTGTCAGCAGATTTGAAAAGATATGGGGTTAAAACTAAAGATTGGGGTTACAACTGGGTTATGAATCAGGATAGATTTGATGTTGTAAAAAATCCGAATGAAATTAATAGGCATGGTTATATTACTGAAATTGATCCCTCTAAGCCACAATCAATGCCAAGGAAACAGACGGCAATGGGTAGATTTAAACATGAAAACTGTGAAGTTGTTGTCTCCAAGAATGGTCAAGTTGTTGCCTATATGGGAGATGATGAAAGAGGAGAGCATCTATACAAATTCGTTTCAAAAGGAAAGTACATAAAAGGAGCTGCATCAAATTATGATCTATTAACGGAAGGTGATTTATTTGTGGCGATTTTTAATGAGAATGGAACCGGGAGATGGGTTAATTTAAAAGAATCGGGAATGAGCGATTCAGATATTAGTATTTTCACAAGGATGGCGGCAACCCAAGTTGGTGCAACAACTATGGATCGACCTGAATGGGTGGCTGCAAATCCTAATAAAGTGGAGGCGTATTGTGCCTTAACTAATAATAAAAATAGAGGTGTTAAACCTAATCAACCTGTTAATGCAGTTAACCCAAGAGTCGAAAATCCATATGGTCAAATAGTTCGATGGACTCCTGACAATAATGAACATGCCGCTGACGGGTTTAAATGGGATTTATTTGCAATGGCTGGTAATCCTGTTGTTGGTGAAGGTTTAATGAAGGGCTCTGAAAATATTACGAAGGATAATATGTTTAATTCACCTGATGGAATCGCATTTGATTCAAAAGGTAACTTATGGATACAAACTGATGGTAAATATACTAATCAAGGAGCCTTTGAAGGAATGGGTAATAACCAAATGTTATGCGCAAATCCTAGGACAGGTAAAATTGACAGATTTTTAGTAGGTCCTAAAGAGTGTGAAATTACTGGTATCACATGGAGTAGTGATAAAAAGACTATGTTTGTAGGAGTCCAGCATCCAGGTGAAAATAATCCTGACAAATGTCACTTTCCTGATGGTGGGAGCTCAGTACCCAGATCGGCTATTGTTGCAATCAGCAGAAATGATGGCAAAACAATTGGCTGAGGATAGGTACTTTACCTGAAATTTGACTTTAGCAATAGAAAACGACAAGTTTATTTGATCTTCAAAAGGATAGCTCTTGCTTTATTCCATCTATACTCAAAAGACTCTTCTTTACTTGATTCTTCTATCTGATTTCCATACTCATCTACACCGTTGTAGTACACGTCTAGAACGTACTCTACAAAGGGTTCAAGGGCTTTCCTGCTCTTAAATTTAACAAGCTTTACGAACGCTTCCATTGACCTTTCATTTCTGATTACATAAAAAGTTTTTCCCAAAAAAAGAGGTTTATTTTCCTCTTAGTTTAAATTCATTATCAATGTAAATTTTTCTTATTGAATTTTATAAATTAAATCTTAAATTATGTAGAGAAACTTATAAAGAAGTAGTTTTATATAAGTTTTATAAATCAAATTAAGTAGTCTTTTTTACCAATTAGATGTACCTGTTGTTAAATAAGTATATTTGTCCTTGAAAAGCCCCTAAAAAATACTTTTTCTTGAAATAAAGATTGACAAGACATTCATAAAAAAAACTTTTATAAAACATTAACTTCTTTTATGAATATGTTTCTTACCAACAAGACTCGTTTGAAAATTAAGGATATTGTCAAGAGGATTTCATTAGATGAACCCGTCGCATTAGAAGAAAGAATTTATGTAGAAAAGTTTGCAAAACATAATTCAACTATTTGGACATGGCTTAAGAAAGCTAATAGCTTGAGGAGATATGGCAAGCAAAAATCAGATGGAATAAATGGACTTATCCAGAATCTTGGCCTTGATGGTTTAGAAACTGAAAATCATTTCGATCCCAAAAATGATGATCTTGCTGATTGGTTTAGCGGATCTCCTGATTGGTTGAGAAGGAGCTAATTGTCTTTTCTTTTAAAATAAACTCAAATTAATAATGAAAAAAGGGAACCTCCGCAACTTGTTTTGGAGCGTAAGTACAAATACCAAACTGCATACATTCCATTTGACCATCAGTTGGTTTTCTCTCAATTGATAATGTTGCAAGCAAACTACTAAATGCATGTTGAATTTTATTTTTAATTAGATTTTCGTAAGTCATAATTAACCCCCTTTTTTAGAAGTTATTTAGTATTGGTTCTATACATTAATCAAGAGTTTTAATACCTAAAAGAATAATTAGTAAAAAATAGGGTTTAAATATTTCACTATTTTCATAATCAGTATTTTTGCTCTAGGAAATTCTAATTGTAACCTCTAAGTTAGATCCACTGATTGAGGTTTCACTTCATGAGTACGTACAAAACTAAATATTTTAAAAACACAAAAAAGATCAATAACACTCTTTGGTTGGATAAATTAATTAATCAACTTGAGAAAAAATCAAAGGGAGTTTGATCATGAATACATTTAGAAATAAACAGTTTAAAAATGAATTAGATCCCAAGTATGCCTTTTATGATTGTCTTCGAAGCTGCGAACTGAAGAGTAATTCTGAAAAGTCTTTAGAAGAATGCATCGATAATTGTGAACTTATACCATTATCGAAAAATCTCGATGGTTAAAAATAAGAATTTAAACTCTATTCAATATCTATTTCGACGTTGTAGGGTTTTAATATAATTTTAAGGAGGGCAATCTAATGACAAACCTTGCAGTTGAGCTAATTCTTTTAACTTTGGTTTTAGTTAATTTTGGAGCGATACTTACAGCTAATATTTATTCACAATCAGTAAGAGAAATTCAATGCAAGAGATTATTTTGTAGTGAATCTATAAGTAACCCATATTGTATTGTTTGAAAAACTAATCACAGACTAATAATCCTAACAATATAATCCAAATTTTAAAAGTTAAGGTTTAAAAATCTAAAAATAAGGAGTGTATGGGACTTCCGTTTTCATTGAATCACCATAGTAACTTTCAGCGGACTTTAATAAGATCCAATAAATAAAATTTAGAAATGATTTTTCCATAGGAATATCTTTACCCTTTCCTAATTCAAATCAAAATTTCAAATAAAAACATCGTAGAAAATACTTAACTGATGAGACTTAGATTTTCTTAGTTAATTTGCGATTAAGTAGTAAGCGTTTCATAAAAAATATAGCTAAAGAGAGCAGATTTTTTTAGGATTATATTAATTAATTTTAGTTAGAATTAAATGTCTATCATTACCGATAACACAGTGCTCGTTCATATTCATAGCGGTTTAGAATCCAAAAATAAAGTAACTTTAGGTTTATTAGTCGCTCTCGAAGCAGAGAAAAATGATCATAAAGTAACTCTTTTTCTTGCCGGGGATGGTGTACACATACTTAGTTGCAAAAAAGCTGGTGAAATAGTTGGTGAAGGCACTGGAGATTTATACGAGCATCTGGAAAATTTAAAGAATTCCAAAGTTAGGATATATGTCTCGGGAATATCAGCTAAATCAAGAGGATATAATGAGAAGCTCCTGGAAGGATATAATGCGCAGTTTGCAATGCCCGATGTACTAGTTGATGAGTCAATAAAAGCCGATTGCGTCCTTTGTTATTAAGTATTTATTTATAACAATGCTGTGAATTTGAGATTCTTGATGACTTGATGATTTCCCACGCCTCTAATGCGGTGTCTGCATATTCGAAAAGATTTAGGTGTTTATCTTCAATTAATCCAAGATCAGCTAAATATTCGAAGTTGATTATCTTATTCCAATAATCTCTACCAAAAAGTATTAATGGTATTTTAGTTTTCATGCCTGTTTGACAAAGTGTCAATAGTTCAAATAATTCATCTAGTGTTCCAAAACCTCCAGGAAAAAATACAGCAGCTACTGATCGCATAACAAAATGGATCTTTCTTAATGCAAAATAATTAAATTTAAAGCAAAGACCTGGAGTTATGAAAGCATTTGGTATTTGTTCATTAGGGAGACTGATATTTAACCCTATAGACTTACAATTTGCTTCAGATGCACCTCTATTAGCGGCTTCCATAATTCCTGGCCCCCCCCCCCTGTCACAATCACATGAGAATTACAGTTTTTATTTTGATTACTAATTGAAGCAAGTTTAGAAAACTCCCTTGCAGATTGATAGTAATGACTAATTAGAAGCAAATTTTCTAATCTATTTAAATTTCGTTTTAGAGGTATCGATTTAGGATTTTTTTTAATTAACTCTTTTATATTTTCAATTCTCTTTTTTGTATTTGATTCTTCTGTAATGCTTGCTCCTCCAAAAATAATTATGGTTGAAAGAATTTTATTTTCTTCAAGGATTAAATCTGGTTTAGTAATTTCAAGAAGCATTCTGACTCCACGCATTTCATTTCGGCTAAGTAAACCAATATCTTCCTGAGCCAACTTATAAGTATCAGAATTAATAATTAAATTCAGGTTTTTTAAATTATTAATTCTGGGCGACATATCTTTTTTTGTTTTTTTCATTTCAAACAAGGGTTTTAAATTTTCTTTCTAGAGGATTAAAACAGATTTTTTTGATTTTATTATTTTCATAAATCCAATAAACAGGTGGACTTTTCCTCGCTTTAATTAAATTAATTTTGTCTAATTTTTGAGGAATAAATTCTTTGGCAGGATCAAAAAATGTATCTCTTTTGGGTTGATTTAAAACAATACTACCTTCTTTCCCTGAGATTGATCTATGCAAAGTTCCAACAGGAATTTCTAATGCTCCCATAGACCTATTTAAAAAAATTACATGATGAGGTTCGTCCCATGCAGGATTTATTAAAACAAATTTCCTTTCCCCGGTGATAACTAAATTGTGGTCAATTTGATGATAGTGAACGTAATATTGCTCATCTTTGAAGTCATCTGGAGGAGATATAGCTTCCCCTGAATGGATCACAACATCAGAACCATTAGAAGTATCTATGCCTGCATCGAAAAATGTGACTTTTGGAGTTTCTCTAAAAACATTTATTGGGAAGAATCTTAATTCCATAGTGCTAACTCCTTTTTAGAAAATTTATAAATACTAATAAAAATTTATTTACTTTTAAAAAACAGCTATTTTTTTGATTTCTATTTGCAACAAACCAAGCAATTTTCTTGATTTGGATAATCTATACATTCTTTATTTAAAGTTTCTTCTAAAAAATCTATTTTCTGAACATAATTAAGATCTCTACATTCTTTATTTGGAACTGTGAACTGAGTTTGTAGTTTCATTTTCTATTCTCCCAATTAATACTGTTTTTTGAATCCATTCCAAGTTTGAGAAAACCTTAATCCCAGATAAGAAATTAAAATTGTCCAAAATAAAATTTCTATACCTAAATTAGTCATTTGCTTTGCCTCCTTTCTATTTAATTAATCTTTAGTACGGGTATTATGTAAAAATCAAGCGTAAGAATACCTAAAAGTTAAAGTTTTAATCACAACAAATCTTGCAATGATTTTTACTAGGATGTTCCCCACATTCGTTATTCCAAAAAGTTTCAAATTTTTTGAGCTTATTATCATATGCAAGTTCTTTTTTATCCAAATTAATTTCTTGGATAGTAAATGTGTCATTTAGTGCCATAAGACTTACCCCTTGACTACACCTATGTTCTAATTCATTTGTATAGTAAATTTCAATTTTTATGTGTGCGGTAAGAGGAACAAAATTGTACGGATTAAGGATTAAAAAACAATCTCGAATTATAAATAATTTCAAAGAAAATATTCCAAAAAATTTATTCTAACTAAAAAAAATTGTATAAATTTTGCTTAGAAATTTTATTCTCTTAATACTTTCTCAGGTTTGCTAGTATCTATCATTCATCTAATCTATCTGCATATTCTCTTAAAATCTCAGCTATCTTTTGAGGTGGAATTTGCTGTTGATATTCTCTACATAAATCAAAAAATTTATCTAAGAAATCTTTCATTGAAGAGGACATAAAAATTAGCGTTTAATTTTAAAAGTAAAGTATGCAAACCCACCAAGCAATAAAAGACTAACAACCCCATAAGTAATAGCTATGCCGTACATGTAAGTCATTTATTTATAAAAACATAAGTAGAATATAAATAAACTAAGAAAACTCCAATAGCAATGGAACTTCCATAAATAAGAAAGTTCCAAAATCTATATAATTTAGTTTTTTTAGATTCTTTTTCTTCTTTAGTAATCATTTATTTTCTTTTTCTTTTCTGACAGCATTACCTTTTGCCCTTAATACCAAGGTTATGGTAAGGGCAGCGCATAATATTACAGCATCAATTAATAGGTGTGGGGAAATGTTCATCAGCTGAAAAGAGAGATAAGAAGAGTCATTATCTTTTCAGCAATAAATCTATTAATCATTACAAAAAAGGTGTTGATCCGTCTAAGTTTAGATCAACTGTCAATCACTGTCTATTTTAGCTTTTTAGCTTCTTTTTAAAAAAGTATTGTATTTAGCTAGAACAAGAGAATGCGCCCGTAAGAATATTTTTTAAAAATGGTGCTTGACCCAAGGCATACAAGAAGAAAGTTGATGATGTAAGAGTGATAGCTATTTTAGAAGATCTATTAAGTTTTAAATTTGATACTTTTGAAAATGAAGAGTTCATTTTATCTTTAATTTAATAGCTTTATATTAGCTGCATGAATTAAATATTTAGCATCAAAATTTACCAAAAAATAATTTTATTGATCCTTATTTATCAGCTTGCATTTTTACTAGTTCAAATTCTTTTTTAGAAACCACTCTGATTTTGTATTCTGGATATCTTGTCTTCCACCATTTATTGATCGAAATAGCTACTCCTTCTAAATCTTTGGCACAAATATTGACCCATAAAATCTTAGTCTCAACTTCTTTGTAGAATTCCCAACTCGTAGGTGAAGTCATTTAAAATCGCAAATGAAAAAATTTATAATTGTAAAAAAAAATCTATAAATCTAGATATATGTTTGCTTGTCTAAAACTTTTCTTTTTATTAATGAAAGGATTAAGTGAAAGATGTCGGGTTTTCATTAATTGGTAATAAGAAACTTTAAGCAAAAGATTTCCATCACTTTTACCTTCTAGGTAAGTATTATTTTTATTTTAGAACGAGTTTTTATATAAAAATATCTTGGGATAGAAGGGGTCAAAATTGACCCCTCTTGGTGAAACTCTTCCAAAGAAACATCATTAAAATCTTACTCTGAAAGATGCAAAGTTTAACAAATTAAAAAAATCAAGATTAACAATTTATGCGACCCTTTTAAAAGGGTTCATATTCTTTAAAAAGTTTTTGCTTTTGAGGGTATTCATTTTTCTATATCTTTGATTTATATCCAGTATATATTTTCTGGCTTTTTTATCACTTTCAATTTTCTTTTTTCGAAGACGTAAAGCCCTTAAATCTTCTATTGACATCAGGCCATCATTTTCGTTGAAATTAAAATGGTCAAATTGCATCAGTTTAAAAAATTCAGTATCTTCATTAAGTGCAAGATTAACAACCTCAATTTTATTTGCAATAGAGATAATTAACTAACTTGATTCAAATAAGTAATTCAATGTTGGGAAGGCTATGAATTTCAATATTAAAACCTTCAAATAAAAAACTTTCTAAAATCAAGAAAAACTCTTGACTGAATTAGATGGAACTCTTACAGATACAAGTGATTCCCCATAATGAGATTCGGCTGATCTTATTAGTAACCAGTAAAAGAAATTTACTAAAGCTTTCTCCACGAGGATTTAGTAACTAATTTAAGTAACCTTACAATTTTTGTAATAGCAATATACAAAATAAATTTATTTAGCAATCAAGATATTTAAATCATAGATTCATATTAATTAAGAAAAATTTGTAATATCAGGCTTCTGGTAGCGGCCTAAAGCCTAGTTGAGTATTGTATTTTAGCTAGCTCTAATTTTTAATTAAAAGAAAAATGGCACTGCAAGGGAGCTTGATTACCAATCACCATATTTGATTCGTACTTAACCTTTTTATTAGTTTATTAGATCAAGAGTATATAGGGATATGTTTGTGTTATTTATTGTATAAGCATCCTACGAGACTTATGTTATATCAATAGATTCAGTATTTTTGCTCATTGATATTTTCATTCTTGGGATAATATTATTATTGATACTTAAGGAAGGTTTAATTGTGAAAAAAATAATTAAATTTTTTAAATTATTAAAAATGAGAATTGATATTTTCAATGCAGAGGCGGAATTAAAATTTATACTTGAAAATCAATAATGGGATTCCCACATTGCCCCATATGTGTTGTTCTGGCATTTGTTTCGGTTTTGATAGGAGTTACTCGTAGTTATATGTTCTTTATTCTTTTTAAGGAGTTTGCGAGAGCGCAATCCAGCTTTAGATTAAAGTTTAGTTTCTATTAATGGTTGACATCTAAGTATAAATACTTTATAAATAGGGTGTATTAAATAATACAAAATCGTCCGATCTACCATTTGATAGACCGCAGTACGACTCAAGCCATAGGACGGGGACTTGAGCAAGTTTGGGAGCTGCATCATGGTAAACATGTATTTCAATGGAAAGTCATTCGTATATTGTAGAAAACAAGAAGAAAAAGCGATAAAGCTTACTTACAGAGGATCTATTTATTTGAAATAAGATTTCTAATTCCTTTTAAAAAGAAAATTGAACATTTATTGAAGTTTTTTAACTCAGTATTTATTAATACCTTATAAGAAAAACTTATTGTGAACATATTTTTTGCCTATTTAAAAAATCATATATTCGTATATTTCGTAACGAGAAATTAATTTATAAATAACTAATTTGTAATCAGATATTTAAAAGGTTATGCAACCTATTTCTGAAGAACTTTACAAAAAAATAGTTGAGAGTTCTAAAAAATGAGCAAGTTACTAATTGCTTTATTAGCTTTAGATATAGGTGTTAGTCTTTCTAAAGTTTTTATTTTTTCCTGAAAATCAAATAACCTACCAAAAAAAGAGCAATTTTTTTCTAAAATAAGAAATGGTAATAAGACATTATTGACTTTTATTTATAAACTTCTCTAATCCCATAAAGATAAATCCGAATTCCCTGTTGATCTTTGCATCCAGTGAATTTTCCAAATATTATTTAATTTTTTAAAAATTGAAGTAACTGTTGGTAAGTCATCATTAGGTTTACCTTTATAAGTAAATTTTGAACCTAGTGTAAAAACGCACATTACTACATTTTCACTTAAAAATTCGAAACGGTGAATTTTAGTTATTTCTGCTTTTTCTTGAACTATATCACCAGTAATCATTTGTTCGAATCCTTTTGCATCTATAGGATTACCACTTGGTCTTATAAACAAAAAATCTGGAGTTGCATTTTCTACAAAAAATGAAGCCATTTTTTGTGGATTAGAAAACTCATCTAATAATGAAATTATTGTTTCTTTATCATTCATAAAGAATAAGGCACTTATCCCTTTTAGTTTAGATCTAATATTTAAAATATACAAATCGAACTGGGTTAATTTAAAAAAAATTCGTTAGGATAATCCAAAGAATTGACTTGTAATTTAAACCACGATGAATTCATTAAACAAATTAATGCCTTTTGGCAAAAAGCTCAAAAAATATTTGCCTTTCTTTATTGGATTTAAATTACTTACATTTACAGGTTTTCTTACTTATATGATAAATCGCTAAATGATATGACCTTTACAAAAACCTAATTAAATAAATATTTAGTGAATAAAGAAGAAAGATTAAAACTATTCAAGTCTATGTCTAGTAGTGAAAGACAAGAATTGATTTTTCATAAGATGAAAGCTAGAGGAATAGAACTAGGAAGCGGAGTCCCTAACAAAAAATATGATAGTAAAGAGATTTATGAATTAATCCAAATTTTAAGTTGCTTCCCAGAATTAAGAGAGAAAAAATAAAAAATATTTAGGTTAGCTTAATATAGATATTTTTATTGGTAAATTTCATAAATCATCATTTATTTTCAAGTTTTTTGTAACGTAATTTTTTAGATTTCCAAGCTTCTAATTATTTGATTTTTTTGTATGTTAGCTTGCAGGATAATTGATTACTTTGCCTTTCTTGTGCCACCATAGGAATAATTATTATGGTTAGAAATTACATTCCAACATTTTCTACAACAAACAATCCATTCTTTATGACATATGGATTTTACTCTATAATGAATTTTATCTGGCATATGACATAAATCACATTTTTTCATTCATACTTAACTTTGCTAAATAAATTTTAGATAATAAAAATTATGATTTAAAACATTCACGAAAAGTTTTTTCTCGTGTCATTATAAAAATGCACTCCCAATATACTGAAGCAAAGCAGTGGTCTTGTTAAGTGCAAATATTCTGAATTGATTAATAAAAAATTTCTCATTTACATTTTTAATTTTGAAGATATCATCATTTTTAATATTAAACTTATGAAGTATTGTTTTTAGCTTTAACTAAAAATAAAATATTTGATCATACATCTAAATTAGAACTTTTAAAAGAAACTCACGAATCATATTTAATTATTTTTAGTATAGTTTTAGTGATTTTTGATAGTGTGAACGTTTACTTATTCTGGATATTATTTTTAGCTCTATGGGCAATAGTTCCTCTGATGATTATTAAAGGTAGAGTAGACGAAGAGCCTAAGATTCAGACTGCACCAAAAGTTAAAGCAAAGAAAAAAGGTTGGTTCAATTAAGTGAATACATGAATTAGTAAAAATAATCTCCAAGACAAATCTTGATAACTTAAATTAAAGTCCATATAAACTTTATTTATTAAAAGTGAAAAAATTAGAAAATAATTTTCTCTACTTGATAGTGCTTGGAGGAAGAGCAAAAAAAGCTAATATTGAATTACATGACGTTCGATGGGTTGTAGGATCTAGTATTGAGGATACTTACGATACTTTAAGAAAGGATTGGTTTGGATCTCCAAAAGGTTTGCATATTGATAGCTATAAAAAAATAAAATATATAGATGGCTATAAGATTAATTTAATAAATTTTGAAAAGGATAAAGTAGATAAAAAGAAAGTTGTTAAAAAAAATGAGGCCAAAAAAAATTTATGGTTTGTCAATATTGGAGGATATGATCCATTTTCTATGCAGGAAAAACATGAGTTTGGATTGGTTGTAGCCTCAACTAAATTAGAAGCAAAAAAAATAGCTCAATCAAAATGGCTTATCGGATGCAAAAAAAAGCATAAAGATGATATCGCTTCTATAGAAA
>CACMCA010000021.1 GCA_902612005.1 uncultured Prochlorococcus sp.
AATAAGTAATATTGAAAACAAAATACTTATTAAAGATAAAAATATTCTACTACCACTAAATATGTTAAATGCTGCCCCGTAATTTTTTACAAAGTCTAATTTAAATAAAAGAAAATCTTTATTAATAAATAATTTTTTATTATATAACATTAAGTATTTCGTAAATTGATCTATTAGAACAATAAAAATACTTAAAGATAAAAAATATATTTTTGTTTGTATTTTTTTAATCATTATCTACGTTTTAAACGTTCTATAGGTTTAATCAGTAATAAAAGAGGAAAAAGCATTAAAAAATGATATCCAATCTTACCTATGGAGTATTTTCCTAAATTATATAAAAATAAATTAAATTGACTGTAGAATATAATTTGTATAAAGTTGTAAATTATTCCAGTTAAATGCATAGCACTTATTGCTATAAATCCATTTTTTAAAAAGTTCCCAACGTTTAATTTATTTCTACTATTTAAATTATCAATTATTTTGATTAATGGATATACACCTAATAAATAACCAAAATTTGGAGTGAGCAAATAACCTATTGAACCTCCTTGATTAAAGACAGGAAATATAAATAACCCTAAAATTAAATATATAGAAAATGCTCTGAAAAGAACTTTTTTATGAAATATAAGTGTTAGTAAAATTATAGTTGGAATTTGCCATGTGATAGGTATCTCAAAACTGTTACTGGATTTATCGATAAATGGTAGTGGAATATAAACAGGTAACATTGTTGTTATTACTAGTGATTGAAGACTCACGAGTATCTCAATTAATTTATAAAAATTGAGCATATTTATAAATTCTATTTATAAACTTCTCAATGCAACAATTGGATCTAATTTAGAAGCTCTTTTTGCGGGTAAAACGCCAAAGATTAAACCTATTGATCCTGAAATGATCATTGTGGAAAATGTTGTTGTAATTCCTACAGATGCAGGAAGTGGTGTTATTAGAGATAAAAGAAAAACTCCTGATAATCCGGTTGTTGTTCCTATTAATCCTCCAATAGTAGATAAAATCAATGCCTCTATTAAAAATTGAATTAATATATCTGACTGTTTTGCTCCTATTGCTTTTCTAAGACCAATCTCTTCAGTCCTTTCGCTAACAGAAACGAGCATTATATTCATGATTCCTATGCCTCCAACCACTAAAGATACTGCCCCAATTCCTGCCAATAAAAATGTTAACCCACTTGTTATGTTGGTTACTATATTCAATGCATCTTCTTGTGATCTAACTGCAAAGTCATCATCTCTTATTATTTTATGTCTTTGCCTTAACAAGTTAGTAATTTGAAATTTTGCGGCACTAGTAGCATTCTTATTTATCGCTTCTACACTTATGAAGCTTAAACTTATACCATATGTAGGGTCCTTTCCAGTAATCCTATTAACCATGGTTGTTAATGGAATATAAGCATTTTTGTCTTGATTACTTCCAAATACAGCACCCTTTGGTTTTAATATTCCAATAATTTCATAAGTATGATCTTTAATTCTGATTTTTTTTCCAAGAGACGAAGATTTATTTTTGAAAAATTCTTCTTTAAGATCAGGACCTATTACTACATAACTTCTTGCACTATTCACATCGCTTTTTGATAAAAATCTTCCCTTATCTACTTCAAAGCTTCTTACTTCAAGAAATTCAGGAGTAACTCCTGCAATTGATATATTTAGACTTTTTGAATTTGATTGCACTATTTCGTTGGCAGAGATTTGAGGAGCAACTTTTTTAACTGTTGGTACTTGATTACTTATAGCTACTGCATCTTCTAAAACTAGGTTTTTAGGAAATGAAATACCTCTTCTTCTTGTGTCATTATTTCCAGGAACAATAAATAAAACATTTGCACCTAAATTACTTAATTGGTTTTTGGCTAATGTTTGAGCACCTCTGCCAAGTCCAACAAGTGTAATAACAGATGCATTTCCTATAATTATCCCCAGCATTGTTAACGAACTTCTCAATTTGTTCGAAACTAAAGTTTTTGTGGCCATGCCTATGGCTTCTTTTATTGAGATATTCCTAGACATATTTATATTTATCTATTGCATCATCATCTTCAATTTGTCCCATGTATATAACACCTTCATTAAGCTGGAGTGTAATAAGGTCGCCATTACTGATTTGATGTTTGTCCATATTTTCTAAATTACAAATTGTAGAAATCTTTTTATTATTTTTGTTAAAAAAGGCATAAACATCATTTACATTTTGGTCCGTAACAATGCCTGCAATATTTTTACTCAGTGGAATATTTTTCATTAATTCCTTCGGAACAAATAATATTTCTCCAGGGCAAATTAATGATATATCAAGATTATTTTTAATTATTCTTGCTTTACCCGTAACACCAATTTCCCCTATTGAGATTCCTCTTGATACAATCTTTCTTACTAAACCGACTTTTATTAAATCTGTAGAGCCGCTAATTCCAGTTAATGTACCAGCGGTTTGAACTACTAAATCTCCTTGATTTAATATACCCATCTCCTGAGCAATTTGCATAGCTAAACTAAAAGTTTTTGCTGTTCTTTCATCATTTTTAACTACTATTGGAGTAACTCCCCAAACTAGTTGCAATCTTCTAGCTACACTCCTCTCTGTAGTAGTTGCCAATATAGGTGTTGGTGGTCTGAACTTACTTACGTTTCGAGCGGTAGAACCTGATTTTGTTAAAGGGATTATAGCTCCTGCTTCAAGTTGTCTAGCTATATTACTTACTGCTGCACTTATAGCATTTGGGATCGTACTGGGTAAGTGGCTTTCAATAGCCTTAAGTGGATAATCTCTCTCAATTCTTCTTGCTATGGTTGCCATCGTTTCAACTGCCTCTACAGGATAATCGCCAACTGCAGTTTCGTTTGAAAGCATTACAGCATCTGTGCCATCCAGAATTGCATTTGCAACATCACTAACTTCGGCCCTAGTTGGTCTTGGATTCGAAGCCATAGAATCAAGCATTTGAGTCGCTGTAATTATTGGGATACCAAATGAATTAGCTTTTCTTATTAATTCTTTTTGTAGAAGAG
The DNA here is from genome assembly GCA_902612005.1 of uncultured Prochlorococcus sp. Lineage (GTDB taxonomy): Bacteria > Cyanobacteriota > Cyanobacteriia > PCC-6307 > Cyanobiaceae > Prochlorococcus_A. Next base: position 3,048 of record CACMCA010000021.1, read on the forward strand.
GAACTTCTTCAGCAGGCATTTCTACTCCTAAATCACCTCTTGCAACCATAACCCCGTCACATAAAGGTAATACTGTATCGATCTGATCTATTGCTTCAAATTTTTCTATTTTTGCGACTACAGGTGTTGAATGCCCATTTTTAGTTATTAAATCTTTTATCTCATTTATATCGGATGGATTTCTTACGAAACTTAGTGCTATCCAATCAACTCCTTCAGATAAACCGAATTTTAAATCTTCTTTATCTTTTTCTGTTAAAGCTTTTACTGATAATTGAACATCTGGAAAATTAACACCTTTATTGTTTGAAAGAACACCGCCTACAGTTACCATGCACTCCAAATTATTAGCTTTTATATCAACTTTTTCTACAATCATTTCTATCTTTCCATCATCTAAAAGTATTCTTTTCCCTTCGTTAACTTCTTCAGCAAGTTTGTCGTAAGTAACATTTGCAATAGTATTTGTACATTCGATTTCATTTGAGGTCAGTGTGAATTTATCGCCTTTTTTAACTTTTACAGGACCATCTTTAAAGCGTCCTAATCTTATTTTAGGTCCTTGAAGATCTTGCAATATTCCAATATCTATATCTAACTTTTTTGATACTTCCCTTATGGTTTTTATTCTCTCAGCATGATCTTTATGATCTCCATGTGAGAAATTTAATCTGAATGTTGTTACTCCAGCTTTAATTAAATTTGTAATTATCTCTTCAGATTGAGTTGCAGGGCCAATAGTTGCTACTATTTTTGTTCTTCTTTTTAAATCAATATTCGACATATATAGATAATATTGCTAGATATAAATAAATTTACCATACCCAAAGTTAGTTATTTAAGTCATGGATTTTAAAACTTATCAGAAAAAAGCCAGAGAAACAGCTCAATATCCAGATTTAGGCTCAAATAATATTTATCCAACTCTTGGTTTGGTTGGAGAGGCTGGTGAGGTGGCAGAAAAAGTGAAAAAGGTTATTAGGGATAAAAATGGAAAATTTGATAACGAATCAAAATTAGGTATTAAAAAAGAGTTAGGAGATGTTTTGTGGTATATATCAAATCTTTGTACTGAATTAAATTTCGATTTAGAGGATGTTGCATTACAAAACCTTGAAAAATTAAAATTAAGAGCTTCTGAAGGGAAGATAAGAGGTTCTGGAGATGATAGATAAATTCAGCTATAACCTAAACTTGCATACTGGAGATTTGTAATTAAATTTTGAATAACGTTTAAAAGTAAAAAAGCTAATAAAGATGAAATATCAAATCCACCTATTGGAGGGATAATACCTCTAAAAATGTTTAAATAAGGATCTGTGATAGAAGTTAATGCAGATAAAACACCGTTACTCCAATCAATACCTGGAAACCATGTAAGTAAAATTCTTATTATCAATATAAAAGAATAAATTGATAAAGTTTGGCCTAGAACTGCAAAAATCTCAGATAACATTATCTTGTCGTAATTTATTATATCCTAACATTTACTTATTACTGCTGCTTATTACTGCTTCCTATATTTGAGAGATATTCATTACTTACAGCAAAAGTTTGAAAAAACTTTTCTGATAATGATAGCCAATATGATCTACCATCTTTTTGCTTCCGTTTGATGATAAATTTCTTTTCTAGTAATTCTTTAATATGATCATAAGCACCAGAACCTCGAAGAAGTATAAGATCCGATTGCAGGATCTTTTTTTTGATTGCAATAGTTGCCAATGTCCTTAATTCGGATGTTTTTAAATCAGAAGGAAGTAAATCATCGACGAATTCATTAAGACTAGATTTTAGTTCGAGAGAAAAACTGTTATTTACTGCATTTAATTCAATAGCTGAGTTGGGATTAGAGTATTTATTTTTTAGATCTTTAATTGCATCATTTATTGAGTTTATATCAGAATTAGTAATTTCTGAAAGATCCTTTTTTGTTATTGGTCTGCCTTTCAAATATAGAACTGCTTCAACTTTAGTAACTAGATCTATATCAGATATTGGGGTGGTATTTTGATCAGATTGATTGATTTTAATTACCGAAATCTCTCCTAATTTACCTTAATTTTAATCTGATGCACCAAGAAATAATCTATATGTATCGTTTTGAGTTTCATCCCAGAATTTATAGCCTAGAATTCTTACAAATTTATTCCACTCTAAAATCTCATTTTTATCGATTAAAACTCCTATAACAATTTTCCCTACATCAGCACCATAATTCCTGTAGTGAAAAACGCTTATAGACCAATTAGATTTCATATTATTTAAGAAGTTTATTAATGCGCCAGGCCTTTCAGGAAACTCAAATCTGTATAAAAGCTCAACAAAGTTTCTATATTCCATCTCTTTAAAATCCCTTGGTAATCTTCCGCCTACCATATGTCTGAGATGATTTTTAGATAATTCATCATCGCTTATGTCAATAAATGAGTACTCAGAATTTCTAAATACATTTAATAGATTTTTTTTATCATTCAACCCATAGACTTGAACTCCTACAAAGATCTGTGCATTCTTAGAATTCGACATCCTATAGCTAAATTCTGTTAAATTTCTATTATCAAGTAACTTACAAAAATCAATTAGACTACCAGCACGTTCAGGAATTTCAACAGCCATCATTACTTCTTTACACTCTCCAAGTTCTGCTCTTTCTGCTACAAATCTAAGCCTTTCAAAATTCATATTTGCACCACATGCAATCGCAACCATTTTTCTATTTGAATAGTTCGAATTTAAAATATCTTTTTTCATCCCTGCTATTGATAAAGCACCTGCTGGCTCTAATATTGATCTAGTATCCTCAAAAACATCTTTTATAGCGGCACATATTTCGTCAGTATTAACCTTAACCATCTTATCTATATATTTTCTACCAATATCAAAAGTATTTTTACCAATTTTTTTAACCGCCACTCCATCTGCAAATTGACCAACTGAGGGTAATTCCACAATTTTGTCTTTCTCCAAAGATTTTGTCATAGCGTCTGCGTCTTCAGGTTCTACCCCAATTATTTTTACTTCAGGCCATATTTTTTTAATATATAAAGAAATTCCTGATATCAATCCACCACCACCAACAGCAATATAAATTGCATACGGTTTGTCCTTTAGTTGCTGTTCAAGTTCAATAGCTATAGTTCCTTGTCCTGCAATTACATCTGGATCATCAAATGGATGAATAAAGCATAAATTTCTTTCTTGGCTTATCCTTATTGCCTCTTTATAAGTTTCGTCATAATTGTCACCATATAATATTACTTTTGCTTTTAAATTTTTTACTGCATTAACTTTCACTAGAGGAGTTGTAATGGGCATTAATATGGTTGCTTGGCAATTTAACTTGAGAGCACTAAGTGCAACCCCTTGAGCATGATTGCCGGCACTTGAAGTAATTACTCCTTGAGCAAGCTGTAAATTAGTGAGCTTACTCATCTTGTTGTATGCCCCTCTTATCTTGAATGAAAATACATCTTGAAGATCTTCTCTTTTTAGGAAAACTTCGTTATTAAGTGTATTACTTAAATTATGAGCTTTCTCTAATGGTGTTTTTTTTGCTACTTCATAGACTTCAGCTTGAAGTATTTTTTCAAAATAATCATTCATATATATATTTTTAGCATTAATTATTAATCTAATAAAACATTACATGATCTATTTCAAAAAAAATACTCATTTTGCACCTCGGCGTTTTAGATTATATAGATACCAATTTTTGTTAAATGCTTTTAAGTGAGTTAAGTCATCCAAATCAACTGCATGGCTTAACAGTTTCACAATTAGAGGAAATAGCTTGTCAAATTAGAGAAAGACATCTTCAAGTAGTTTCTACTAGTGGCGGACATCTTGGTCCTGGTTTAGGTGTAGTTGAGCTTACATTGGCTTTATATCAAACTCTTGACCTTGATTTCGATAAAGTTGTTTGGGATGTAGGACATCAAGGTTATCCTCATAAATTAATAACAGGACGTTTCAGTCAATTTGATACCCTTAGGCAACAAAATGGTGTGGCTGGATATCTCAAAAGAAGTGAAAGTAAATTTGATCATTTTGGTGCAGGACATGCGAGCACTTCTATTTCTGCTGCTTTAGGAATGGCATTAGCAAGAGATAAAAAAGGTGAGAATTATAAATGTGTTGCTGTTATTGGAGATGGAGCACTAACTGGAGGAATGGCATTAGAAGCTATAAATCATGCAGGTCACTTACCAAATACTCCTTTAGTTGTGGTATTGAACGATAATGATATGTCTATTTCACCTCCAGTTGGAGCACTTTCAACTTACTTAAATAAGGTAAGAGTTAGTCCACCTTTGCAATTTTTATCCGATAGTGTTCAAGAAAGTGTAAAAAATATTCCTATAATAGGTAAAGATATACCAGAAGAACTAAAAAATATTAAAGGAAGCGTTAGAAGACTATCTGTACCTAAGGTTGGTGCTGTTTTTGAAGAACTTGGATTTACATATATGGGTCCTATTGACGGTCATGATATTGGAAATTTAGTTAATACTTTTAATGCTGCTCATAAACTTAAAAAACCTGTACTTGTTCATGTTGTCACAACAAAAGGGAAGGGTTACCCTTATGCAGAGGCTGATCAAGTTGGATATCATGCACAGTCTGCATTTGATCTGACAACTGGGAAATCTATTCCATCAAAGAAACCTAAACCTGTTAGTTATAGTAAAATATTTGGTCAAACCTTATTAAAAATATGTGAGCAAGATAGCAAAGTCGTTGGTATTACAGCTGCAATGGCTACAGGTACTGGTTTAGATATATTGCAAAAAAATATCCCTGATCAATATATCGATGTAGGAATAGCAGAACAACATGCAGTTACTCTTGCGGCAGGAATGTCTTGTGATGGTCTTAAACCTGTTGTAGCTATTTATAGTACTTTTCTTCAACGTGCTTTCGACCAATTAATTCATGATGTAGGGATACAAAATTTACCTGTATCATTCGTACTTGATAGAGCTGGGATAGTTGGAGCTGACGGTCCTACTCACCAAGGTCAGTACGATATCAGTTATATGAGATCTATACCTAATTTTGTATTGATGGCTCCAAAGGATGAGTCTGAATTACAGAGAATGTTAATAACTTCAATAAACCATAATGGTCCTACAGCTCTAAGAATACCTAGAGGCTCTGGATTAGGAGTGGCTGTAATGGATGAGGGTTGGGAACCTCTGAATATAGGTGAAGCTGAAATACTTGAAGAAGGAGAAGATATTTTAATTATTGCTTATGGTTCAATGGTTGCCTCAGCAATCGAAACAGCAAAGATCTTAAAAAATATGAATATTAATGCATGTATTGTTAATGCAAGATTCGTTAAACCTCTCGATAAAAATCTTATTATGCCTTTAGCAAGTAGGATTCAAAAAGTTGTAACCATGGAAGAAGGAACCTTAATAGGTGGATTTGGTTCCGCAATAGTTGAATTATTTAACGATAATGAAATAAATATTCCTGTATACAGAATAGGTATACCTGATGTTTTAGTTGATCATGCTTCACCTGATCAGAGTAAAGAAAAACTAGGACTTATGCCTGATCAGATGGCAGATAAAATTGTTAAGAAATTTAAGTGAGTTAATTAAAAAATTTAATAAATAAATATTTAATAATTAAATATTTATAACACACCTCTTGAGGCTAATCCTAAGATTGCTCCAATTCCGAAAATATGACCTAGGCAATTAGCACCTACAACTGATGCGTGACTTAAACCACCATAGAATTTTGAATTAGGTATTTCAAAACCTTCATTAGGTTTTCTTATTGTTGCTCTAGCAATTGCATAAGCAAAAACATTACATGCAATCATTACGACGGCACACTTTGGGGACCAAGAAAATGTTGCTGGATCTGCAGCTGCAAATAATGTAGTAAACATAAAAAATTGTTATTTTTATATATTCTCTAATACTTTTACCTAAAAAACACAAAATTGTAAAAGGTCTTAAGAGTTGTTTACTTCTAAGGTATTTAAAATCTTTATGAAGCCTAAAAAAATAACAAAATCGCTTAGTGTTAAGAACGATTCTGCTAATCCATGCAAGAAGTCAACCTCAACAAGGGTTTTATCGTAGTAATTTAATGTGTAGATAGAAACTACTATTGTTATAAAAACAAATAAAACTGTTAAGGAAAAACCTATTTTTACTAATTTATTAACAGACTTAATTTTATATAAGTAAAACAAAAAGATTGCATATGGAAATATAGATGCTGCGAATAATGCAGTATTGTCAATTGAAGCTAATTTTTCAATAAATTTTATAAATGAATCATTCATAAGTTTCTTTCTTTTTAAAAATAATGAATGATGCTAGAGCTAATGTTGAATTTCCTAAAAATGTAAATATCCCTTGAAGAGTTACTAATCCATATAATGCAGCTTGATTATCATAGATATGCCAAGTAATCGCACACATAGCTCCTATTAAGTTTGGGACCATAGCTAAACTTAACCAAAAAAATAAATTATATTTTTTATATGTAGAAATTTTGTATATGACAAAGATGGTAAATATCCATTCAATTACTGAAGAGATATGAATTAACCAAGTTCCAAATGATAGCTCGTGCAAAATTTATATTTTTTTCTTTAGTACATTAAGTACTTCCTTGGCATGATTTATAGGTAAAACACTTATCCATCTATAAGAAATTTCCCCTTCTGGAGAAATCAAAAAAGTATTTCTATCTGAAAATGGAGGAATCCAGGAACCATATTTATCGCTAATAATTCCTTCAGGATCAGATAATAAAGTGTAGTTTATGGATTTTTCGCTGCAGAAACTTTCATGAGAATCTTGATTATCAGCACTAATCCCAACAATTTCGGCATTATTTTTTGAAAAATCCTTTTTTAATTCAGAAAAACCTTTTGCTTCAAGAGTGCAACCTGCTGTAAAATCCTTTGGATAAAAATACATAACAAGCCACTTACCATGAAAATCATTTAATTCCCATATTTTTTTTGATTTTATGTTTTTATTAAAACCTTCTAATTGAAAGTTTGGAGCTATATCACCTACTTCTGGAGCAAAATCGAAAGCTATTGCTGAATTACAATTAATTAAAAGAATAAGTGATATTAATATATTTACAACTAAATTTCTCATCAAATTTAGAATTTTTTTAAATCAACTCCATATGATTTAGCAAATTTATCTAATCCAACTTTTTGTATAGATTTTAGTGCTTTGGTACTAATTTTTATATTTACCCATTTTTTCCCTTCTTCCCACCAAAGTCTCCTTTTTTGGAGATTAACTTGTTGCAATTTTTTTGTACGAATATGTGAGTGACTTACAGCCATCCCATTATTAGCCTTTGCTCCAGTAAGTTCGCAAACTCTTGACATATTTTTTGAGTTATATCTTTAAAAATTTTAACACACGACTCAATTTGTTGAATTAAGCAATTCTGAAATTAATTCGGCGTTATTATTTTGTAAATTAATAATCTGTTCTTGATCTAATCCTCCAACAGATAATTTAGCCATATCGTAAACATGATTTGCAATTTTAGATGCCAATGGATTTTCTATAGGGTCTTTTTTATCAATAATTATTTTATTGCCTGTAATTTTATTAAGACCAACAATAAGAGGATGTTCCTTATTAATTAAAAGCACATGATATTCAGGTAAGCCAGGCATCTTTTGCTCCATGTAAGCACCCATATCATTAATTCTTCTCATTTGCTCTGGAAGCAAGATCATCGCTGGTGGTGCACCTTTACTTGAAAGTGACTGAACTTTAACTGTTACTTTTTCGTTGTTAAGTGCTTTTACAATAGTATCTCTAAGATTTTCTGTATTTGATTTGCCATCCTTATCTACAATTTCCTTAGATTCTTTATCATCAAGTTCATTTATTTCTGAATCAACTCTTTGAAACTGATAATCTTCGTTTTTACTTTCTAACCAAGGAAGAAATTGTGCATCAATTAAGGGATCTGATTTAATGACTTCTTTGTTATCAGATAAGCAGATATTTAACGCGCTTGATTGAGAAATCGAATCTGAACAGTAAATTATTTTTTTAGAATCAGTTATGTTATTTCGTTCTTTGTAATTTGCAAGAGTTGTAAAATATTTATCATTGGATTTAATAAGAGTTTTATTTTCAATATCTTTTGTGACTTCTTTTTCAGAATTTATTATTGTTTCGAAAATTATACTGTTATTAACTAAATCAGCAAATTTGTCGTCTTCGATAGCACCAATTTTAATAAAAGCAGAGATGGAATCCCAAATTTCTGCATAAAATTCTGGAGAATTTTTTATCAAATCCTTCAGTTTATTAGCGATTTTTTTTGAGATAAATGATGATATAGACCTTACTTTTCTATCTGTTTGTAATGCACTTCTACTAACATTTAGTGGTATATCTGTAGAGTCAATAACTCCTCTTAGAGGTAAGAGGTATTTTGGTACTATCTCTTTAATTGAATCACTTACGAATACCTGATTGCAAAATAGTTTTATTTCTCCTTTTTCCCAATCAGCTCTACCTGACAACTTTGGAAAATACAATATTCCTTGTATGTCAAATGGGTAATCTGTATTTAGGTGAATCCATAAAAGTGGATCTCCCTGGAAAGGATAAAGGTATTTATATAACTCAATATAATCTTCATCTTTTAATTCACTAGGTTGTTTTCTCCAAGGAGGATTTTTCTTATTTATTGTCTCTCCTTCTAATAAGACATCTATTGGCATAAAATCACAATATTTTTTTATTAGTGATTTAATCCTTTCAGGCTCGATAAACTCTTTTTCTTCTTCAAGTAGGTGAAGAATAATATCTGTACCAATTGTCTCTCTTTCTGATTCATCTAACGTGAAATTTGGCGATCCATCACAAGACCATTTGAAAGCTTTTGATTCCCCAATTGCCGACTTAGTTAATATATCAACTCTATCTGCCACCATGAAACTTGAATAAAAACCTAGTCCAAAATGACC
>CACMCA010000022.1 GCA_902612005.1 uncultured Prochlorococcus sp.
ATCCTTCTCGAGAGTAGTAATGCCAGTTTCGTTAGAGAGAGAAATTACAGTTTCAGAAACTTCATTAACGGTAGAATTTAACAAGACTCTTATATTTCTTTTTTCAAGTGAATTCTCTGCTTCTTCTCGATTAAATATTTTGTTTTTACCAAGAATTTCATTAGATTTTTCAATAAGATAAATATCAAATTTATTTTTATATATATCATCAATTTTGCAGGCTAATTCAATCCCTGAGGGTCCGCCACCAACTATAAATAACTTTTTAGTAAGAGACTCTTTTTGAAAGTTTTTTAAAAAATAATCTAATTTATTAAGATCTTCTAAATCATTAAAAAAATAACAATTTTCATCTACACCTTTGATTGAAAATCCATTTGAAACTGATCCCGTACAGAGGATAAGATATTGATAATTAAGTTTTAATTCATCACTAAATTCAAGAGTATTATCTTTAAAAGAAATCTTTTTTAAAGAATTTTTTAAAAAAGTTATACCCGCATCAGAAAAAATTTTTGCAAATCTTGGAGTGGCTTCCCACATTCTTATTTCTTTACTTAAAATCTCATACATCAAAGGTTTAAATATAAAGTTTGACTCAGAATCTACTACAAGAATCGGTAAGGAAGGATTCATATTCTTTAAATTCAGAGCAACAGTCATACCGGCAAAACCTGCTCCAACTATTACTATAGGTTTTTGTATTGATTTCATTGTTAAATATTGTTATGCATAAATGTATTATTAAACTATACGAATAATTTTCAAATTGAGTGAAACAACATTAACTTTTAATCCACTGGAAGAATGATTGAAAAAATTCACAAAGATCTAAAGGATAAATTAAAGAAATATAATCAAGAGCTTTCAGATATGAAAGCCCAAGAAATACTCAGATGGGGGCATGAAAAATTTGGGAATCAATTTGCAATTACAACAAGTTTTGGAATACAGTCATCGGTCCTTCTAAATATGCTAAGTCAATCAGGTTTGCAAAAAAGAATCAAAATCTTCTGGATAGATACAGGTTACTTACCTCAAGAAACATATCATTACGCTCAAAAGCTTATTAATGATTTATCTTTAGAAATAGAAGTATTACAAAGTGAACTATCCCCAGCCAGAATGGAAGCCTTATATGGAAAACTTTGGGAAACAAATAAAGCCAGTGATTTAGATAAGTATCATGAATTGAGAAAGATAAAACCTCTAGAAAATGCTCTAGAAAAATATAACGTTCAATGTTGGGCAAGCGGTATTAGATCAAGCCAAACAGAAGATAGAAACAAAATGAACTTCCTTGACTTAATTCGTCAAAGGCTTTCTTTAAGACCTTTATTAAATTGGACAAATAAAGATATTTTTTATTATATGGAAGAAAATAATTTACCTGCCCATCCACTATTTAGTAAAGGTTATTCTACTGTAGGTGATTGGCACTCCAGTTCCGAAGATAGTATTGAAAACAAAGGAAGAGCTACAAGATTTGGAGGCATAAAACAAGAATGTGGGATTCACATAAATGATTATCAAATATGAATTTTTTACTTGTTGGTAATAGTAGACTACATTGGGCAGAATATGTTGAAAGTGAGTATAAATTTTTTCACACAAACAAAAATGATACACTTCCAGAAAATATCAATATAAATAAAATAATTTGGGCTTCAGTAGGGGAAAATCCAAAATTTATTCTAAAAAAAGAGAACGAAATAAAAACTAAAGATATTCGTTTATCAAATCTCCCTGATTTTTTTGGGGTTGATAGAGCTCTTTCCTGTCTTGCAGCTTTAAAAATTATTGAAAACCCGTTAAAAAAAGATTTGCTAATTGCAGATTTTGGCACAATATTATCAATAACAAAATTAAATCCAAATGGCTCTATTCTCGGTGGTCAACTTATTCCAGGTTTTCTGACACAGTTGAAATCAATGCAACAAAGTACAAAAAATCTCAAAATTCCCCAAAAATATGAAATTCCAACCAAAGATTTTTTAATTAATACGGAAGAAGCAATTTTAAAAGGGGTAACCAACTCTCTAAATGGATTTATAAATAGCTTATTTAATCCAAACAAAGATATCCTGATAACTTGTGGAGGAGACTCTCAATTCCTTACAGAATTTATAAAAACTAAGAAAAAAAATATTATTAATGTCCCAAATTTAGTTATGGAAGGAATGATCATTCACTACCTATCTCTCGAAAACTTACTGTAATCCAAGGTCTGAAATTATATGATCAGCCATTATTGCAGCTTTTACCTTTAAGTAAATTTTTTCGATATTACCATCAGTATCAATCAAAAATGTATTCCTCATCATTCCCATATATTCTTTACCCATAAATTTCTTAAGTCCATAGCTATCGTAATCAGTAGAAACTTGAAAAGGTTCAGGATCGGTTAAAAGAATAAAAGGTAAATTAAATTTTTCTATAAACTTCTTATGAGAGGAGGCATTATCTTTACTAATACCAATCACAACAATATTATTTTTCTGGAGCAAATCCCAATTTTCTTTAAAATTACAGGCTTCCTTAGTGCATCCTGGAGTATTATCTTTGGGATAAAAATATAGTATTATTTTTTTACCTATAAAATCTTTAAGAGAAATTTCCTTCTCAAAAGAATCTTTTAATTTAAATTCCGGTGCTTTGTCACCAACCTTAAGAGCCATTGAAATTATTAAATGAGTATGAATATAAAATACCAAAAATTTGGTTTTATGAGATTAAAGGTGTACAAGATGTCGTAACATTAGAGGAAAGTAAAACTGCTGAAAAACTTTCAGGTTTAAGATCAAAAGTTTTTTTGGAAACTAGAGGATATTTAAGACAATCACTATCAACACTTTTTGATTTAGATCCCCTCGAAATTCCAATAAATGCTCATCCTGGTGAACCACCCATATTACCTCCTGCAATGGGACATATAAGTCTAAGTCATTGCAAAGATGCTTTAACTATAGCTTGGCATAAAAGCAAAATAGGTATTGATATCGAGAGAATAGATAGAGATTTTAACCATATAAAATTTGCGGAAAAGTATTTTTTTCATACCAATAAATCAACTCATAATAGATTGACGAAAAATATGATATTGAATCAGTGGTGTGCTGTTGAAGCGGCCATAAAATGGGATCATGGAAAATTAGCTGAAGACATAAACCATTGGCAATATTTTGAAAAGCCAAAAGGGTTGATTCATAAGAAGAAAAATATACATTTAAATTATTCACAGATTAACTTCCATAATTGGACTATTGCTTTGGCTTATGAAGAAAACATTTCTTTTAATCCTGAGATTATTTGTTGTTCGAAAAATTTTTAATTTCCTTTTATTCTAAGAAGTTCTTCATATTTAATTTTCTCCCACCCATTATTATTTGGTTCCCATATTTTTAAACCTCTTACAGATTTTGGAAGATAGTCTTGTGCGACCCAATTGCCTGGATAATTATGAGGATTGACATAACTATTAGAATTATTTTTTAAATGATGTGGAACTTCAAAAGCGTTGATATTTTTGATCGTTTCAATTGCTTTAAAAATACTTTTCGTACTATTACTTTTTGTAGTCATAGCTAAATATAAAGAAGCTTGTGTTAAAAAATATAATCCTTCTGGAAAACCAACTCTATCAAAAGCATCACAACATGATTTTACAACTACTATGGCATTAGGATCGGCCATTCCAATATCTTCACTAGCAGATATAAGTAGTCTTCTAAAAATAAAATTAGGATCTTCACCAGCCTCAAGCATATTCGCAAGCCAAAATAAAGTTGCATCAGGATCAGAACCTCTGATGGATTTTATAAAGGCACTGATTATATCGTAATGATTTTGACCATTTTTATCGTAAACAATATTTTTCTTTTGAATTGCATCCTCTGCTATTGAGAGATTAATATTGATTTCCTTAGCATCATTTTCAGCAGTTGTTTCTATAGCCATCTCAAGAGCATTGATTAATGTTCTTGCATCACCACAAGAAAATTTTATTAAATGACTTGTTGCCTCTTGGGTTAAAAAAATCTTTTTTGAATCTTTTTGTTTTAAATAGTGAGTTATGACTTTTTGAATGATTTTCTTCAAATCATTTTCCGACAAAGGAAGTAATGTAAAAATACGAGACCTACTAACAAGCGCTTTATTCACAGCATAGAAAGGATTTTCAGTTGTAGCTCCAATAAAAGTTATAGTTCCATTCTCTATTGAAGGTAATAGAACATCCTGTTGAACTGAATTAAATCTATGAACTTCATCTATAAATAAAATTGTTTTTCTTTTTGAATTTATTAATCTATCTTTTGCATTAGAGATTTCATTTCTTAATTCTTTAACACTTGATAGTACTGCATTTAACTTTATTAATTTTGATCGCGTATTAAAAGAAATAATTTCAATGAGAGTAGTTTTTCCAACACCGGGAGGGCCAGAAAATATAAAATTACTAATCTTATCGTTTAATATTGCACTTCTTAAAAGAGAATTCTCATTCAGGATTGGTTGTTGACCAAAAAAATCTTCCAACTTCTTTGGTCTTAATTTATCTGCCAAAGGTGCATTATTTTCTATTTGAGAATTATTAAATAAATTTTCTGAATGCATATTAATAAAATCAAAAAAGCATTACTTTCAATTCTATGTAATTACCGTAGGAGTTTCCATTTGAGTAAGTTTTGAAATGTTTAATAAAGCATCTAAATCATTTATTAGAGGTTTCAAAGCGACCTGAGGATTTAACGAAAGATTCTGTTGAGGATTGAAAAATTTCTCAAAGTAAAGTCTTAATGTTGCACCCTTAGTTCCAGTTCCAGAAAGGCGCACAACTACTCGAGAATTATCATCAAGAATTAATCTTAAACCTTGATTTTCACTTATGGAATTATCAACTGGATCTAAATATGAAAAGTTATCTGCAACTTTAACTAAATGGCCAGCAAAACTATTTCCTTTTAAAGTTTCGAGCATAGACGTTAGATTACCAAAAATTTGATTAGCAATATTTGAGGGAATGGCCTCATAATCATGTCTTGAATAATAATTCCTACCAAATTGCTTCCAATGATTCTGCATCAAATCACTTACCGAACATTTTTTCTCAGCTAAAACTTGTAACCAATACAAAACTGCCCATAGTCCATCTTTCTCTCTCACATGATTACTTCCTGTTCCGAAACTTTCTTCTCCACATAAAGTAATTAAATTAGAATCTAAAAGATTTCCAAAAAACTTCCAACCAGTAGGTGTCTCGAAACAAGGTATATTTAATGCTCGAGCAACATTATCAACCGCTGAGCTGGTTGGCATGGATCTTGCAACTCCAGTAATACCATCTTTATATCCAGGTACGCATTTTGTGTTAGCAGTGATAATTGCAAGACTATCACTAGGATTTACAAAACACGCACTTCCTAAAATCATATTCCTATCTCCATCTCCATCGCATGCAGCACCAAAACTATAAGATTTTTTATTTAATAACAAATCAGCCAAGTGAGATGCATAAGTAAGATTTGGATCAGGATGTAAACCTCCAAAATCTTTTAACGGTACACCATTCATGACACAATCATGAGGAAGACCCATTTTTTCAACAAAAATATTTTTTGCATATGGGCCTGTAACAGCATTCATTGCATCAAAGATTAACGAGAAGTCTTTTTTTAAAAAATCACTAATTTGATCAAAATCAAAAATTTTCTCCATCAAATTAGAATAATCTTTTAATCCATCAATAATTTCTAAAGTAGTTTCACCATAAGAATAAGTTCCATATTCACTAAAATCAGCTAATTGAATTTTACAAATTTTATAACTAGTTAGTAATTGTGAAGCCTTGAAAATCTTATTAGTAATTATCTCTGGAGCTGGGCCACCATTAGAGATATTCAATTTAACTCCAAAGTCACCATTAATCCCACCAGGATTATGGCTTGCAGAAAGAATAATTCCACCAATAGCGTTTTCTTGTCTGATTAAATGTGATGTCGCAGGAGTAGAAAGTAAACCGTATTTTGGAACAATAACCTTTTGAACTTTATGAGCAATGCATATTTGAACAATTTTTTCTATTGCCTCAATATTGCCATATCTGCCATCACCACCAACTACTAATGTTGAACCTTTTAAATCTTCCAATGATTGTAAGATTGCTTCAATAAAAATTTCTAGATAATGTTCTTGTTGAAACTTTAAAGTACTTTTTCTTAAACCAGAAGTTCCCGGTTTTTGATCAAGAAAAGGAGAATTGATATTTATTACATTAATTTGAGTCATATTTTTAAGAAGCTTCCAAAAATCTTACTAAATTAATGAGGCATTTCGGAGGTTCTTAACATAGCGATAAACCATAATGAAGAAATTAATAATGCACTAAGAATTCCATAGCTAACACCAAATTTAGAAATTGTAATTGGAACAATTATTGGAAAAGTTAACGCCCCAAACAATGGAGTAAAAGCTACAATTTTTTTCAGCATTAATTTAATTTATTAAAACCATTCAGTCTTAGCATTATCTTTTTCATTAGTATCGTCAAGAGGAGTAGTTCTATCAAATTTCATTGATATACTTTTTTCTTGTTCTCCAGATAAATCAACAGCTTTAATATCATATTTTTGAGTACCATCTCTAAATGGAACTTGAATTCTAAAAGTACCATCTGCAGCAAGGGGTACATCTTCTCCACCTATTGTCAGTTTTGCAGAAGGCTCTGTAGCTCCATAAACAATTAATTCAGCATCAGCAACAAGCCAAAAAGATCTATTTTTAACAATTCCGCTCCCAGAATCATTTAAACCTGATGACCATTTACCAGCACCTGAGTCTGTCAGGTTATCATTAAGGTTTTTTGAATTTAAATTTTCCATAAATTCTTCAGAACCAACTTTTCTTCTGAGAGGAATGTTAGTTGCTGCTTGGTATAGTCTTTCATGCATACCATTTTGTTCTGAAACAACAGGATTTGAAATATCCGGGATTGACTCAGAAGTAGAATCTAAATTAAAAGGTACAAACTTATCCAGAATTTGCTCAGAAGGATGAGAGGCAGGAACATGACTTATAGAAGAAAATGCCAATGACATCCAGTTAAAACCGTATTTATAACCTAATTCAACTTTATAGTCTCTATCTGCAAGTGGGATTGGCAGGTACCACTCAGTACTGTAACTATCAACTGCAATCTCCCTCAATGTTCCTTGATTTAAGTTGCTTCCTTCAGAACCAGATGCATCAAATAATCTTAAGCATAATTTATTGGCACCCAAAGATTGTGCTTTTTCTCTATCAGCATCAGAAATTTGCCAAAAAACATAAGCCCAATCTGGATCTCGGGGTAGAAATACTACATTTGTTTTAATCTCTTCACTACTGTTGAAAGAGTTGGACTTAAAAGTTTCTTCTGATTTTGGTTGGGGTGAACTGATATATGTTTTTTTAGAAGTTTTTTCTTGATATTTAACTATTAAATCTACTAGAACAGCTTTTGTTTTACGACTATATAGCGGTACTGATAATTTACTTGCTTCTTGACGTAATTGTCTGAGGGTAAGTGAGAGTAATTGATCTTTATTCATAATCCCATCAGCCACTTTAAATCTCCGTTTTTGTTTGGGATCAGTATGTTCTTTTTTTTTTAAATTTGGGTCCATTTTAGCCCTGTCGTCAGGATCCTCTGACTACTCAAAAATTCTCGAAAATGACATTTCTCTTCAAAACAGTTGGTATTAAAGAGATAATTAATTTTTTAGATTTTTTTTCAATGTAAATTAATTTTCTTTTTTTTAAATTTTTATTACCTAAATTTGTTAACGACTCAACAAAAATATATTTTTTCTTCGGGATCAATTTTAAGGAGTTCTATCTTTCTTCAACTAGTAGAACTAGATCATCTATTTCTAAATCCTTAATATTTTTACCTATTTTTTTTGAAAAAGTACTTAGTTTATTTGAAGTAGATTCTATTTGATGATAAAAAAGATCACTAAATTTTTTATCATCAAATTTTTTTGATTGATTATCACACCATTCTCTCAGGGGATTTTTATTTTTATTTTCAAAACTACTATCTACATTGATAATTTTTAAAATCTGGAGGCAATGCGCAAGTATTCTTATATGATGCTTTTGCATTATTGTTAGATCAAGATTATCAATTTCTCGTATAGTTTTGATGTTTAAGGGGTTTGATGAGGGATCAAAATTATTTGACATTAACTTTTAGTTTTAATAAAGGAAAAAAACTCAATATTGGGGATATCTTTCGTTAGAGTATATAAAGCTAATTGTAATAGGTTATTTTTGGATAACATGGTTAACGAAAATTTAGTTAAAGATGTAGTAAAGGAGCCTTACAAATATGGTTTCGTTACAGATATTGAAACTGAAAAAATTGCAAAGGGATTGAATGAGGACATAATAAGACTTATTTCACGAAAAAAAGAAGAGCCAAAATACCTCCTTGATTTTAGATTAAAAGCTTTTAAAAAATGGCAAAAGATGGATGAACCTGATTGGGCAGGATTGGGATACAAACAAATTGATTATCAAGATATTATCTATTATTCTGCTCCCAAACAAAAAGAGAAAATTTCCAGTTTAGATGAAGTTGATCCCAAACTTCTTGAGACTTTCGACAAATTGGGAATACCTCTTACTGAGCAGAAAAAACTCACAAATGTAGCAGTAGATGCAGTCTTTGATAGTGTTTCTATAGCTACAACATTTAGAGAGGAACTAGCTGAACATGGGGTTATATTTTGCTCAATCAGTGAAGCAGTAAAAAATCACTCTGATCTAATTGAGAAATACTTAGGTACAGTAGTTCCAGCTAGTGATAATTATTTTGCAGCACTAAATTCTGCTGTTTTTAGTGATGGTTCTTTTGTTTATATACCAAAAGGTGTTACATGTCCGATGGACCTATCTTCCTACTTCAGAATTAATAGTGGAGATTCGGGGCAATTCGAGAGAACACTAATCATTGCTGAAGAATCGAGTTCTGTCAGTTATCTAGAAGGCTGTACAGCGCCAATGTTTGACACAAATACCTTACATGCTGCAGTTGTTGAACTCATAGCCTTAGACGATGCCTCAATAAAATATTCAACAGTACAAAATTGGTATGCTGGTGATGAAGAAGGTGTTGGCGGAATTTTTAATTTTGTCACCAAGAGAGGAAAATGTTTAGGTAATAGAAGTAAAATTAGCTGGTCTCAAGTTGAAACAGGTTCTTCAATTACTTGGAAATATCCTAGCTGTCTCCTTTTAGGGGAAGAATCTGTAGGGGAATTTTATTCAGTAGCACTCACAAATAATCTACAGCAAGCAGATACCGGCACAAAAATGATTCATATTGGGCCCAAAACCAAATCAACTATTGTCAGCAAAGGTATAAGTGCAGGTCATTCAATCAATAGCTATAGAGGCCTTGTCAAAATGGGAACAAAAGCTGCAGGATCAAGAAATTACAGTCAATGTGATTCAATGTTAATAGGGGACCAAGCTTCTGCAAATACATTTCCTTATATCAAATCTCAACAACCCAATTCTGAAATTGAGCATGAAGCAAGCACATGTAGAATATCTGAAGATCAACTTTTTTATCTCCAAAGCAGAGGTATAGAATTTGAGGAGGCTATCTCTATGATGGTTAGTGGTTTCTGCAGAGATGTATTTAATCAATTACCTATGGAATTTGCTGCTGAAGCTGATAAGTTACTAGCGCTTAAACTTGAGGGATCAGTAGGTTAATTAATCAATTTCTAAACTGATATGGAAAGTAAAATGAAAGAGTCAGATCCAATATTAGAAGTTGATAATCTCTTTGCATCTACTGATAATCTTCCAATTTTGAAGGGAGTTTCACTAACTGTCTATCCTGGAGAAATCCATGCCATTATGGGAAGAAATGGCTGTGGCAAAAGTACTCTTTCAAAAATCATTGCAGGACACCCCTCCTATAATATTACAAGTGGCGACATAAAATTTTCAGGTGAAACTATCAACTCTTTGGAACCTGAAGAAAGATCTCAATCAGGAATTTTCCTTGGCTTCCAATATCCAATAGAAATTCCAGGCGTTAGTAATCTTGAGTTTCTTAGAGTTTCAACGAATGCTAGAAGGAAATTCCTTAACAAAGAAGAATTGGATACTTTTGATTTTGAGGAATTAGTTAAAGAAAAGTTAGAACTCGTGAAAATGGACCATGCATTCCTATCAAGGAGTGTAAATCAAGGATTTTCCGGAGGTGAAAAGAAAAGAAATGAAATTCTGCAAATGGCTTTACTTGAGCCCAAGATAGCAATATTAGATGAGACCGATTCTGGACTAGATATTGATGCTCTCAGAATAGTCGCATCAGGAATTAAAAAAATATCTAATGCAGAGACTGGAATTATATTAATTACTCACTACCAAAGATTGCTTGATGAAATTGAACCAACTTATGTCCACGTTATGGCAAACG
>CACMCA010000023.1 GCA_902612005.1 uncultured Prochlorococcus sp.
TTTAAATAATCTTAAGAAAAATAAAAAAATATGCATAATTGCTATATATGGAAACGAAATTATTGGTTATTTGAATATTTTTCCTTTAAACAAAAAAGAGACTTGCTTAAAAATAACTAAGCCCAAGTTGATTAACAACAAGTGTTCTTTAACAGATAAACAATTAACATTAGGATTGATAAAAAAATCTATCTCAATAAAAGACATCAAAACTTCAAGTTGGATAATTAACGCTGATATAAATAATGTAGACCTCATATCAACCTCAAGAGAATTAGGCTTTCAACCGTTAGGAGAGATAATCCTTTGGGATGGTTCTGATCTTAATAAATCTATAAATCAAAATACCAATGCCTATGCATTAATTAATGAATTCCAAAACATTAATAAACAAAATATATTAAAAATAGTTAATTTCATAAGATCAAATCAATCTCCCTTAATAAGAAATACTTTAGATTTTGATCAAGAAGACATTCTTAAAAGAAATAACTCTAAGAGCGGTGCTTTAATATATGAAAATTCAGTTTTATGTACAATTTTAAAAGATATTAATTATCAAAATGAAGAAATATATACTTTAACTATAAGCAGATATTGGGATAAGAGATTCAATTCTATTTTAAAAGAATTTATAAAAAGATTTTTTGAAAAATCATCTGTTGCATATTTAAAAACCTATAAAGAGAATCCTCAATTAAATCTTTTTCTCGAAGAATGTAATCTCAAAGAAGAAAATCAAGAAATAATACTTATTAGGAACACAATAGTAAAGAATGAAGCCAAACAAGTAAATATAATAAATCAATCTTTGGAATCTATCTTTGAAAAATTAAGTCCAAAAGGTAATCCATATCCATCTCCTTTCCCATTAAAAACAAAGTGAAATTTTGCAAACCTAAACCCAAGTCAATTTTGAGTTTGGATATAGGTACCAAAAGAATAGGATTAGCTTATTGTGATCCACTCTGCATAACATCAAATATACTTCCAGCATTAAAACGATTTGAAAATAATCAAGAGATTAAAATCATTAGAAATTATATAAATGAATTTAATTTGAATGGGTTTATTGTGGGTATTCCACTAGATGAGGAAGGTCAAATGACTACTCAAGCTATTGACTGTAAAAATTACGGTCAATTACTTTCAAATGAATTAAAGCTTCCATTTTCTTACGTCAACGAACATAGTTCAACTTGGGAATCTTCAAATAGATTTGGAATAAAAAAAGATAAATCCGGATTGATTGATAGTTTTTCAGCAAAAATAATACTTGAACAATGGATAGAAGAGGGTCCTGAATTAGAAGAAATAGCTGGTAAACGTCAGATAAAATATTAGTATTAATAAGGATAGATAATTTTTAAATGAAAGAAGCCAATTCAAATGATAATTACGATGCACAAACTCTTTTATTAAATGACTCAAATGGAAACGAGCTATTTTGTTATCTTGAACAATTAGTAAGTGTTGAAGGCAAAGAATATGCTTTATTAACACCAGTTGATACTCCAGTAAGTCTTTTTAAGATAAATGAAAAAGATGAACCTGAACTTATTGAGAAAATAGATAAAAATGAACAAATACTAAAAAATGCTGAAGCAGTTCTTCAAGAACATGATTTAAGACTTATCAGATCAGCAGTCACATTAACAGTATCAGGAGAACTTGAAGAACCAATTTACGATGAATTAGAAGAAGATTTCGTCGATGATGATAGTGAGAGTTATGAATTGCTCGTTAACTTTAATCTTTTTGACCAAGAATATGGCTTATATATACCACTAGATCCTTTTTTTATTGTGGGTAAATTAAAAGGCAAAGGTGCCTTATTAGTTGAAGATGATGAGTTCGATAAAATTCAACCTTTGATTGAAACTGAGCTTGAAAAAAGTAATTCTTAAATTAAATGAGATCTATCCTAAAAGTCAATTGGGATTCAAACTTACCAATATATAATATTTCCCAATCTGAGTTGCAAAAAAAAGGAATTAATTCTTTATTGCTAGACGTTGATGGGACTCTACTAAATAGAAAATCAAATATGATCCCAAAAGCTGTAAAAAAATGGATCAAAGAATCTAAAAAACTTTTCTCCTTATATCTAATAAGTAATAATCCATCAAAAAAAAGAATCTCAAAAATAGCGAAAGAATTAAATTTAAGGTATAAATACAATGCATCAAAACCAAGAAAAAAAGTAACTTTGTCTGCTATCAAAGAAATTGGCAGAGAGCCAAAAAATATAGCCATTATTGGCGACAGAATTTTTACAGATATTATTGTTGGGAATAGATGTGATATAAAAACAATATTAGTTAAACGATTAAATAGAGTTGGTTTGCCTATAAAATTTAATTTAACTTTGAGAATAGAAAAATTAATTTCTCATTTTATATAATGAAAACTTGGGTTATAAAAATTGGTACTAGTATTTTAAGGGGAACAGAGGAAACATCTACAGAAGATGTTATTGAAAACCTTTCAAGATCCTTTACAAGTTTTCTTTCAAAAGGAAACAAATTAATTTTAGTAACTAGTGGAGCCGTTGGATTAGGTTGCCAAAAATTAAATATTAAAACTAGACCAAATGATTTAAGTACCCTTCAAGCTACTGCTGCAGTAGGTCAAGTTAATTTAATGTCCTTATACGATAAAGTATTTAATAAATTAGGTCATAATATTGCTCAAATTTTAATAACTAAAGCTGATTTCAATTCACGAGAATCATTTAATAACGCTTCTAAAACTTTAAAAAAATTAATCGATTTGAATGTTATTCCAATAGTAAATGAAAATGATACCGTAGCAAATGAAGAGCTTAAATATGGGGATAATGATACCCTCTCTGCTTTAGTTGCATTAGCTATAAATGCTAACAAGCTTATTTTATTAACCGATATTGAAAATCTATACTCAAAAGATCCACGTAATAATAAAGATGCGCAACCTATTAAAGAAGTTCATAATAGTGAATTAAAAAAAATAAAAGATAAAAATTCTCAAAACTCAAAAAATGAATGGGGAACAGGAGGAATTTCTACAAAATTAATTTCTGCAGAAATAGCAACAAAAGGAGGAGTCGAAGTCCAACTAGTTGATGGAACTAATAAAAAAAATTTAATTGAAATTTTTAATGATAATAAAATTGGAACTTTATTTTTTCCAGTAGAAAAACCTATTGGAAACAAAAAAAGTTGGCTCTCACATGCAATTCAAACAGTAGGGAAAATTACTTTAGATGATGGCGCTTCTTTTGCAATTAAAAAAAAAGGGGCCTCAATTTTAGCGGTTGGTGTTAAGAATGTAGAAGGAAACTTTACGATTAATCAGGCAGTTAAAATCGTAAATACGAATGATAAAGAAGTTGCAAAAGGTTTAGTATCAATAAGTAGCGACAAATTAAGAAGTATCTTAAATAATAAAGAAAATAACAACTCCTCGATAATTGTCGTACACAGAGATGTTCTTGCTCTCTCTTAGGAAAAAATTAAAACTGAAAAATGCTTTTAAGTGAATTAGTTGATCTAATAAAAAAAGGAAATTCAAATTTTATTAGTGCAAATATTTTCGAAGATTTAAATATAGATGATGCTGCCTCATTAGATGCTGCAGTTAAATATCAAATATCTTTTTTAGAAGAAAATAATATCCTTAAAGAAAAATTAGATCAAACTAAAGCATCAGCAATAATAACTACTAACAACGATGAAATCGTTAGTGCTCTAAAGAAACTCAATATATCAAACGTAATCGTTAAAAATCCAAGAATTGCATTTGCAGAAGTATTGGATTGTTTATATAAAACTATCAATTTCAAACCAGGAATTCACGCTTCAGCGGTTATAGATAAAACAGCAATAATTGGAACAGATTGCCATATTGGACCTAACGTCTATATTGGAGAAAATACTGTAATTGGAGACAATAATCATATTCTTCCTGGATCATCAATTTTAGGCAATGTTCGAATAGGAAACAATAATATAATTCATCCAAATTGTGTAATTTACGAAAATACCACTCTAAAAAATAATTGTGTAATTAATTCAAATTCTGTTATTGGATCAGAGGGCTTTGGTTTTATTCCTAAAAATGGCAAATGGGTAAAGATGCCTCAAAAAGGTGGTGTAAAAATAATGAGTTTCGTAGAAATTGGAACGAATTGTTGTATCGATAGACCCGCAGTTGGATTTACTTTTATTGATGAGGGAACAAAGTTGGATAATTTAATACAAATAGGTCATGGAGTAAAAATTGGAAAGAATTGTGCATTTGCAGCTCAAGTTGGTATTGCTGGAGGAGCAAATATTGGAGATGGTGTTATTTTGGCAGGGCAAGTAGGAGTTAATAATAGAGTAAAAGTTGGTAATAATGTCATAGCGAGTTCAAAATGCGGAATTCATTGTGACATTGAAGATGGCAAGGTAATTAGTGGTTTCCCCGCGATGGAAAATAAATCATGGCTAAAGAGTTCAAGTATTTTTAAAAAATTACCAGAATTAGCAAAAAAACTTAGACAATTAGACAAGCAATAATTTATTGTTCTATTAAACAAAAAATTAAATGAAGAAATATAATATTGTTTTATTGTCAGGAGACGGAATTGGACCAGAGATTTCAGAAGTTTCAAAAAGGGTTTTAAAAAAGCTTTCAAAAAATCATAATTTCGATATTGAGATTATTGAGAAATTATTTGGAGGGATAGCTTATGAAAAATATGGGACTCCTGCTCCAGATGAGACACTAGATCAATGCAAAAAAAGTGATGCTGTACTTTTAGCATGTGTTGGAGATATAAAATATGACTCTCTTGAAAGAGAATTAAGGCCAGAAAGTGGGTTACTAAAGTTAAGATCTGCCCTAAACCTTTTCGCAAATATCAGGCCTGTCAAAATAAGAAAATCTCTATTAGATTCAAGTACATTAAAAAAAGAAATTGTTGAGCATGTAGATCTTATTGTTGTAAGAGAATTAATAGGGGGAATTTATTTTGGAAAACCAAGAGGACATATAACAAATACAAAAATTCCAAAAGCTTTCAATACGATGGTTTATGATTCGGCCGAAATAGAGAGAATAACTGAAATAGCAATAAAAATTGCTAACCAAAGAAATAAAAAAATATGTTCTGTTGATAAATCAAATGTTCTTGAGGTTAGTCAATTGTGGAGAGATACAGTTTTAAATACCACTTCAAAAGATAAAAAAATATCTCTTAGCAATATGTACGTTGATAATGCAGCTATGCAATTAGTTAGAGATCCTGGTCAATTTGATGTAATTTTAACAAGTAATTTATTTGGAGATATTTTAAGCGACTTAGCAGCAATGTTAACTGGTTCTATTGGTATGCTTCCATCTGCTTCTCTAAACAATAATGGTCCGGGAGTTTTTGAACCTGTTCATGGTTCGGCTCCTGATATAGCAGGTAAAAACATAGCGAATCCTATAGCAATGCTTTTATCTGCTTCCATGATGTTAAAAATTGGGTTAAATGAAGAAAAAGCTGCAGAAAATTTAGAAACTGCCATTGATAAAGTTTTATCGAAAGGATTTAGAACAGCAGATTTAGCTGATGGGTCTTCCGAAGTTTTATCTTGCAGTGAAATCGGAAATAAAATAATGGATGAAATTTAAAAAAAAATTAATAAATAAAAAAATATTTTTAAGTAAAACATAAAGTTGGCATATGACCTGTCAGAATTATTAGATATTGTTTTTAAAAAATGTCAAAACGTCATCCAGTAGTCGCTGTAACAGGATCTTCAGGAGCAGGAACAAGTACAGTAAAAAGAGCCTTTGAGCATATTTTTGCCAGAGAAGATATTGTTCCAGCAGTTGTAGAAGGTGATAGTTACCACAGATTTGAAAGAATGCCTATGAAAAAAGCTATGGCAGACGCTCTTTCAAAAGGGGAGAATTTCTCTCATTTTGGTCCAGAGGCTAATCTTTTTGACAAGCTAGAAGAACTTTTTAAAATCTATGGTGAAACTGGAGGAGGAAAGAAAAGATATTATCTACATAGTCTTGAAGAAGCAGAAGAGCATAATACAAGACTTGGGACATCCTTAGAACCTGGACAATTTACTCCTTGGGAAGACATTCCTGAGGGAACAGACGTACTTTTTTATGAAGGTTTGCATGGCGGGGTAGAAGGTGATGGATACAATGTGGCATCTTATGCTGATTTACTTGTTGGTGTTGTTCCGATAACAAATTTAGAGTGGATTCAAAAAATCCATAGAGATAACGCAGAAAGAGGTTACTCAGCAGAAACCATTGTGGATACTATATTGAGGAGAATGCCTGATTATATAAATCACATTTGCCCACAATTCAGCAAAACCGATATTAATTTCCAAAGAATTCCCACAATTGACACCTCTAATCCTTTCATATGCAGGAATATCCCAACTCCTGATGAGAGCTTTGTGATCATACATTTCAGAAAAGGGGCAAGAGAGAAATGGGGGATTGATTTTCAATACTTACTTGGAATGATTAACGATTCATTTATGTCAAGTCCAACAAGTATCGTTGTAAATGGAGGAAAAATGGGTTTCGCAATGGAACTAATTCTCACTCCAATAATTCATAAAATGATTGAGGAGAAAAATAAATAATAATTAATTTTCGATAATCAACTCAAATCATTATTTTTTACTTTGAGGAGTTTTTAATCTAGAGGATCTCAAATTTTTATATATCTTTCTTGATAAAAGTACCTTATTTAGATTTAAATAGAAAAAAAAGGGGAAATTGTGTCATTAATCGACTGGTTTGCCGCAAGGCGTAAAGATCAATTTGTTGGGAAAGTTTCGCAAGATACTGATGAGGGAGATGGTTTGTGGGTTAAATGTTCAGAATGTTCGCAAGTAGCCTATAGAAAAGACCTAATTACAAATTTTAATGTTTGTAGTAATTGTGGACACCACAATAGGATTAATAGCGATGAAAGGATAAATATAATTGCTGACAAAAATTCATTTGAGGAGTTTGATAGTTCACTAAGTCCTACAGATCCTTTAGGTTTTAAAGATAGAAGAGCGTATGCTGATCGAATTAAAGAAAGTCAAGCAGGTACAGGATTAAGAGATGGAGTCATAACAGGTATCTGTTCTGTAAATTCAATGCCTTTAGCAATAGCTGTTATGGATTTTAGATTTATGGGAGGATCCATGGGTTCAGTAGTTGGTGAAAAAATTACAAGAATTATTGAGAGAGCAACTTTAGAAAATTTTCCAATTCTTATTGTTTGCGCATCAGGAGGAGCAAGGATGCAAGAAGGTATGTTAAGTCTCATGCAAATGGCTAAAATATCTGGTGCACTAAAAAAACATAAAGAAAAAAATCTTCTTTATATGCCATTGTTAACTCATCCAACCACTGGAGGTGTAACAGCAAGCTTTGCAATGTTAGGTGATTTAATTTTGGCGGAACCTAAAGCTCTTATTGGATTTGCTGGAAGAAGAGTTATAGAACAAACATTAAGAGAAAAATTACCCGATAATTTTCAAACAGCTGAATATCTGCTTGAGCATGGTTTTGTTGATGTAATAGTTAAAAGGAAAGACCTCAAGGATACTCTGACTAAGATTTTAAAAATTCATGGTGTAAAAGAACTCGCAGAACCAAAAATATAAAATGAGAATAATTTCTAATTTATTTTATTTTTCTTTAAGCCTTCTACTTTTAATTTTAAACTTTGCCTCCTATTCATATGCGATAGGAAATGTTGATTGGGTTCTCCTTAAAGAGAATGATGATGGGAAGGAATGGCTTGATAAAGGGAGTATTAAGTCGCTCCCAAATGGCGAAATAAGTGTATTAACAAAGTTCTTTAAGAATCCAACTAATTCTGATTATGATGGAGAGTTATCACTTTATGTAATGAGAATTAATTGCAATGAAAAAAAGTTCAAAGATACATCAATAAATGGAATTCCTCAATTCAATTCAAAATGGCAAACTTCTAAAAATGATGAACTTATAGATGTTGTTATTGAAAATAGCTGTTCAGAGTTTATTAATAAATAAGAATGAATACTAAAAATAAAAAATTAAAAATAGCAATCGCTGGACTAGGATTTGGGAAAAAAGTTCATTTAGAGGCATTAAAAGAGTCTGATCACTTAACTCCTGTAGCAATTTATCATTACGAGAAAAAGCAAAAATCGATATTAGAAAAAGAAACGGGCTTAGATTTTTTTCACAATTGGGAAGACTTAGTTAAATCTCCAAAAATTGATGGGATTATTATTGCAACTCCTCCCGAATCAAGATTTAAGTTAGCAAAAGAAGCCCTTGAGAACAATAAAAATTTGCTCCTAGAAAAACCCGTTTCAATATCCTCCTCAGAAATTGAAGAGCTTCAGAGAATATCTTTGATTAATAATTTAAGCGTATGCGTTGATTTTGAATATAGAGCAGTACCTCTTTTCCTTCAAACAAAAAAACTTATTGATGAAAATATCTTAGGAGATATATATTTAGTCAAATTAGATTGGTTAATGGGCAGTAGATCAGACCCAAATAGATCCTGGAATTGGTATTCATTGGAAGAAAAAGGTGGAGGAGTTATTGGCGCTTTAGGTACTCATGCATTCGATATGTTGAATTGGTTTTTTGGAGAAGCAATAAACGTGTCTGGCAAGTTAGCAACATCAATAAAAAAAAGACCTTTACCTAATTCATCTGATTTAAATGATGTTACGAGTGAAGATGTATGTTTAGCCAATATAGAAATATCAAACTACAGCTCAAATCCTTTTCCATGTCAGGTATCTTTATCATCAATTTCTAAAAATGGTAGAGGATTTAGTTTAGAAATATATGGAAGCGAAGGTTCACTAATTCTTAAAAGCGAAAACCAAAAAGATTATGTACATGGCTTTAATTTGAAATATTCTAACAACGAAAATAAAATACAAAATTTAACTGCAGATTCAAGTTTTAATTTTGAAAAAACATGGACTGATGGGAGAATAGCTCCAGTTTTGAGAATTCAAAATTTATGGGCTCAGAGTATAATTAATGGAACACCCGTAATCCCAGGCTTATGCGAGGGACTTGCTAGTCATAAAGTTTGCGAAGCCATAAGAGAATCTTCCAAAAGTGGATTAAGTATCAAAATTTAAGGCTATACATTTATAAGTAGCAATTATCACCCGATAAAGTATTGGATTGATTTTAGTTTTTTTTCATATTCTGGAAAAATCAATTGAACTGAATTATTAAAGAATGGCTTTAAATTATTACAAAAATGAGCTTAAAGAAAATGCTCAATTACTAGCTTCTAAAGGAAAAGGAATATTAGCGGTAGATGAATCCACTAAAACAGTAGGTAAAAGACTCGCTGGAATTGGCGTTGAAAATACTGAAGATAATAGGAAGGCATATAGAGGAATGCTTTTTACTACAGAGGGTCTTGGCAAATATATAAGTGGAGCAATCCTCTTCGAAGAAACTCTTTATCAGAATCACCAAGATGGTGAGTCAATGGTTAAGAAACTAAATGATTTAGGTATTATTCCAGGTATAAAGGTCAATAAAGGCCTAAATCCACTTCCAGGAGGAGGAGATGTAGAAACTTTTTGTTCTGGCCTAGATGGGTTAGTTGAAAGAGCAGCAAAATATTATGAACAAGGTGCAAGATTTGCAAAGTGGAGAGCAGTTCTGCAAATTACAAATGATGGTTGTCCTTCAAAACTATCAATTCAAGAGAATGCTTGGGGATTAGCAAGGTATGCAAGATCAGTTCAAGAATCTGGGTTGGTACCAATTATTGAACCTGAAATCTTAATGGACGGAGATCATACTATTGAAAAAACTGCTGAAATCCAAGAAGAGGTAATAAAGCAGGTTTATATTGCCTGTCAAGCAAATGGAGTTTTTCTAGAAGGCACGCTATTAAAACCTTCTATGACTGTTAATGGAGCAGATTGTCCAACAAAGGCTGATCCTATGAAAGTTGCTGAAATGACTATCAGAACTATGGAAAGATGTGTTCCTGCATCAGTTCCTGGAATAGTATTCTTATCAGGAGGGTTAAGCGAGGAAGCTGCTTCTGTTTATTTAAATAATATGAACACTCTTTACAGGAAAGCTTTATGGAATGTTTCATTCTCCTATGGAAGAGCATTACA
>CACMCA010000024.1 GCA_902612005.1 uncultured Prochlorococcus sp.
ATGTAATGCAACTAATACCGTCTTTGGGGATTTTTTTGTATTATTTTTATCTACATTTTCTAGCAGAAGGTTTTTAATTGTTGTTATCAATTTGGGATCTAGATTATTAAAAGGCTCATCTGCAAGTAATATATTTGATTCTTGAATTAATGATCTAGCTATAGCCACCCTTTGTTTTTGTCCCCCAGATAGTTTTCTGATTTTTTTGTCGTAAATAGAGTTATGAAGTCTACATAATTTCATATATTGATGAGCCCTCTTAAAAGAACTTATATTTAGTAAATTTTTAAAAGCGAAATAAAAATTGTTTTCCGCTAGTAGTCCACAATTAACATTTTGTTCTGCAGAGAGATCTTCTATTAATCTTAAATCTTGCCATATAGTTGTTATTTTACTTTTCTGCTTTCTATCTAATTCCTCGAAACTTTCATTGAATAATTTAACCTCACCTTGAGTTGGCTTTATAGTGCCATTAAGTACTGATATAAGTGTAGTTTTTCCTGAACCGCTTTTACCTAAAAGTGCAATTTTTTCCCCAGAATTTATTTTTAAATTTATTTTATTTAGGATCAGATCATTTTTGTATTTATAAGATATATTTTCTAATTCTAAAACAGTATTATTCATCTAATTTTATTTAATTTCCTCCCAATTTCCTCTATATTTTTATATTGTTTTGATTCTGCCTTTATAAATTTTTTTGCATTGAACATATCTAATATCTGTTTATGTGATTTTTGCTTTATATCTAAATTTAGAATTACTGATTTAAGTTCTTTTGTAAACCCTTCCCCGAATCTATTTTCAAGATCACCTTGAGCCACCCAATGATAGTCAACATATTCTGGTGTGATCCAGAATAATTCTAAATTACTTGTTCTTTTGGGATTATTTATAAGATTGTTTTCCCAAACTTGTTTATTTAAAGCTCCAGCATCAAATGCCCCACTATTAACTAAAGCTATAGTGGCATCATGACTCCCACTAAAACCTGCTTTTTTCCCTTTAAAATGTTTAATTTCTACCCCTGCTTGATTTAAAAAATATTCTGGCATTAATCTTCCAGAAGTTGAGTTTTCAGAGCCAAAAGTAAATCTTAAATTCTTTAATTTTTTAAGTCCTTTAATGTTTGAAATTGAGTTAATTTCTAAATTTTTGTTTACTATAAAAACACTTTTAAATTCCTTATCGATATCTCTTTGAGCTATGACAATTGAATTAGGTGTTTGTAATCTTGCTTGAACTCCTGATAAACCGCCAAACCAAACTAAATCTAAATCTTTAGTTCTAAATCCAGTTACTGCTGCAACATAATTAATAACAGGAATGTATTTAACTTCTACATCAAGTTGTTTGGATAATTCTTTTGAAAATAAATTAAATCTTTTGTCCAAAACATATTGGTTTTGATCAGGTATTGCTCCAACTTTTAAAACTTTGGGATTTGAAAATACAGGTGATAAAAAAACAGAAAATAATAGAGATGAACTTAGTAGGAAATTCTTTGCATTAAACATAACTTAGTTAAATTAATAATATGCAGAGATTGCTTTTTCAATCCTCTGTAGTCCGTCTTTTATTTTAATTTCTGAAGCTGCACAAGAGATTCTTATACATTCGTCAGCCCCAAAAGCTTTTCCAGGTACAACAACTAATCCATAATCTTGAAGAGCTTTGTTGCAGAAATCAACGGAAGTAATTGAAGAGTTAGGTAATTTTGGAAATGCATAAAATGCTCCATTAGGTGCCTCAATATAAATACCATTTATATTCTTTAGGCCCTCATAGACGAGACTTCTTCTTTTATCATAATGGCTATTTATCATAGAGAAAAATTTATTATTAATTTTTAAAGCCTCTAAAGCACCTTTTTGAACAAAAGAGCAAACATTACTTGTACTTTGACTTTGTAATGCTGAGGATGCTTTGACTACATCTTTGGGACCTACTAAATAACCTATCCTCCAGCCAGTCATAGCCCAACCTTTTGCAAATCCATTTATTATAAAAATCCTATCTTTTAAGTCATTTGCTAGTGAAGATATACTGTAGTGTTTAAATTCTTTTTTAATGATTAGTTCGTAAATCTCATCAGATAGAATATTGATATTTGGATTTTCTCTGGCTAAATCGGCAATTTGCAATAATTCTTCCTTTGACATAACTCTTCCAGTAGGGTTATTAGGAGAATTGATAATTATAAATTTAGTTTTTGAAGAGATTTTAGACTTCAAATCTTCTATATTTATTTTGAATCCATCTTCTGCAGAAGAATTTGTAAAAATTGGCTTCCCACCCGCCAATCTAACCATCTGGGGATAACTTAACCAATATGGAGAAGGAATAATAACTTCGTCTCCAGTATTTAACATGACTTGGAAAAGATTATATATTGCTTGCTTGGCACCATTTGTGACAATTACATTTTCAAATTCATAATTTAAATCGTTTTGAATTTGAAGTTTATTTGCAATTGCTTTTCGGAGATCTAAATTCCCAGCTGCAGGCCCGTACTTTGTAAATCCATCAAATATAGCTTTACTTGTAGCCTCTATAACTTCTTTTGGGGCATCAAAATCAGGCTCACCTGCACTTAAATTGCAAATATCTACTCCTTCTGCAGATAATTGATTTGCTTTAGCACTTATCTGCAATGTAAGAGAAGGCTCAATTGAAAGTGCCCGATCAGACAAATTAACTTGACTCATTGACTTATGACTTTTCAAATATGACTTTTAATAATGACAAATGCATAAATTAAGAATAAATAAAACTATCACACTATGGTTTAATTTAGTTCATTTTCTTAATCTATTTTATTTTCATGTTTTGAGTTCTTAAGATAAAAATATTTAAAGTTTTATTTCGGTGAAAAGGTTAGTAATTGGGAGAGGAAGTGTATTTGCAGATTTGTTAGTAATTGGCGAGGCACCTGGAGCCCATGAAGATTTAGAAGGAAAACCTTATGTAGGTAAATCTGGTAAGTTATTAAACGAATTATTAATACAAGCTGGAATTGATTATAAGAAGGATGTTTATTTTTGTAATGTAATTAAATGTCGTCCACCAAATAATAGAAAACCAACTGCTAGAGAAATTAATATTCATAAACCTTGGTTATTACAGCAAATAAAGTTAGTCGATCCAAAATTTATATTACTTACTGGTTCTACTGCTATGAAAGCTATTTTAGAAGTTAAAGATCCTATAAGTAATTTAAGAGGTCAATGGATTAAAAAAGATGGGAGAGAAATTATGGTAATTTTTCATCCATCTTATTTGTTGAGATTTCCTTCAAAAGAAATCAATAAACCTTACCATCTAACTTTGAAAGACCTAGAGAATGTAAGTGGTAAACTATATGCCGTATAATTTAGTGAAATCCTTTTTGAATATCAAGAATTTAAATGTCATTAACTCAATCTAAAGAGGTTAATAGTCTCTCCAAAAGATATTCAACTCATATTGAGAGAAGGATAACTAGAACAGTAATGGTGGGTGATATAGCTATTGGAAGTGATTATCCAGTAAGAGTTCAATCGATGATAAATGAAGATACTATGGATGTCGAAAATGCTTACTTAGCTATCAAAAGACTTCATGATGTGGGTTGTGAAATAGTAAGGTTAACTGTCCCTTCCTTAGCACATGCCAAAGCAGTAGGAGATATAAAGGCAAAATTACTAGAAAATAATATCAATACCCCCTTGGTGGCTGATGTTCACCATAATGGTATGAAAATTGCAATGGAAGTTGCAAAACATGTTGATAAAGTAAGAATAAATCCTGGATTGTTTGTTTTTGAAAAATCAGACCCTACAAGAACTGAATATACAGATGAGGAATTTGAAACTATTAAGCAAACAATACTTAAAAGATTTACCCCTTTAGTTGAAGTTTTAAAGGCTGAAAACAAAGCTCTAAGGATTGGAGTTAATCATGGGTCTCTATCTGAGAGGATGCTTTTTACTTATGGAGATACGCCATTAGGAATGACAGAATCTGCGATGGAGTTCGTCAAAATTTGTGATGAGCTTGATTTTCATAACATAATTATTTCTATGAAAGCTTCTAGGGCCCCGGTCATGATGGCAGCTTACAGAATGATTGCAGATAGGCTTGACTCAGAAGGATATAACTATCCCTTACATTTAGGAGTGACCGAAGCTGGTGATGGTGATTATGGAAGGATTAAAAGTACTGCTGGAATTGGAACGCTTTTAGCAGAGGGATTAGGAGATACCATCAGGGTTTCCTTAACAGAAGCTCCAGAAAAGGAAATACCAGTGTGCTATTCAATTTTGCAATCTTTAGGATTAAGAAAAACAATGGTTGAATACATCAGTTGCCCCAGTTGCGGTAGAACACTTTTTAATCTAGAAGAAGTTGTAGATAAAGTTAGGAACGCTACCTCACATTTGACGGGTCTAGATATAGCAATAATGGGATGTATTGTTAATGGGCCAGGAGAAATGGCAGATGCTGATTATGGTTATGTTGGAAAAGGTAAAGGAACTATTGCCTTGTATAGAAGAAAAGAAGAGATAAAAAGAGTACCTGAAGATGAGGGTGTTAATGCTTTAATCCAACTTATTAAGGATGATGGGAAGTGGATTGATCCTTAAGGATTTGTCAAATTTTTCAATTATAAATAAATTCTTTTTATAATAAAAAATATCGAATTATTTGAAGATAAGAAAATTGCTTAAAAAAAAATATATATTTCTGTTTGCGACATCCTTTTCGGGGTTATTTTTAAATAATTTTGCAGAGGCAACAGTTTTAAATAATAGTTATAAAGAAGTAATTGATCATG
This sequence comes from uncultured Prochlorococcus sp., assembly GCA_902612005.1. Taxonomy (GTDB): domain Bacteria; phylum Cyanobacteriota; class Cyanobacteriia; order PCC-6307; family Cyanobiaceae; genus Prochlorococcus_A. The sequence goes on from CACMCA010000024.1 coordinate 4,817, forward strand.
TTTGGCAAATTGTATATAGAGATTTTCTTGATTCAAACGGCAAATTTCAAAAGTCCAATTGGATTAATCTAAGAAAAGAAGTTTTATCAAAAACATATTCAGACAGCAATGAAGCATATGATGCGATTAGAGATATGCTTTCTAATTTAGATGATTCTTATACAAGATTTTTAGAACCTAAGGAATTTAATCAAATGAGAATTGATACCTCTGGCGAATTAACTGGAGTTGGTATCCAAATAGTTAAAGATAAAGAATCTGATGATTTAATAATTATTTCTCCCATAGAGGGCACCCCTGCATTTGATGCTGGAATTAAAGCTAGAGATAAAATATTATCCATAGATGATATTTCTACTGAAGGTATGAATATTGAGGATGCCGTGAAATTAATAAGAGGACAAAGAGGTACTAAAGTAAAGCTTGAAATTCTTAGAGGTTCTCAATCCTTTTTTAAGATTTTATCAAGAGAAAAAATTGAAATAAAATCTGTATCAAGTAAAGTCAATCAAACCAAAAATGGCTTATCAATTGGCTATGTAAGAATTAAACAATTTAATGCAAATGCATCCAAAGAAACTAGAGATGCTATTAAGGATTTAGAAACAAAAAAAGTCGCAGGATATGTTCTTGACTTGAGAAGTAATCCAGGAGGTTTATTAGAATCAAGCATTGATATCTCAAGGCACTTTATTAACAAAGGAGTAATAGTAAGTACAGTAAGTAAAGATGGTTTAAAAGAAACAAAAAAAGGAAACGGTCAAGCTCTAACAAAAAAGCCCTTAGTTGTCTTAGTTAATGAGGGTTCTGCTAGTGCTAGTGAAATAGTTTCTGGTGCAATAAAAGATAATAAAAGAGGAAAATTAGTTGGGAAGAAAACATTTGGTAAAGGTCTAGTTCAATCCATGAGAACTTTAGTTGATGGTTCAGGCCTAACTGTTACAGTCGCTAAGTATTTAACTCCGAACGGCACTGATATAAACAAATCTGGAATTATTCCAGATATAGAAGTAAAAATGAATATAAACCCTATACTTCAAACAGAGATAGGAACTAGAAAAGATAAACAATATAGAGCTGGTGAAAAAGAGCTAATAAATATAATTAATAGAAAGAATAAGATAAGCGAATTTAATCCCGACACCACAAACCTTAATGCATTCCTAAAAATTAATAAGGAAGATAAAGTATTTTCATTAAATTAATTACTCATATCCAGCATTCTCTTTATTGGAACATAGGCTCTTCTTATTATTTCTGGGTCTAATTCAATAGACGGGGAATTATTTTTTAAACAATCAAGAATTTTTTCTAAAGTATTTAATTTCATATATGGACACTCGTTACATTTACAACCTTCTATATCGGGAACTTCAATAAAAATTTTATTAGGTTCTTTCTTTTTCATTTGATGAATTATTCCCGGTTCAGTTAGTACCATGTAAGTTTTAGATGGATCTTTACTTACGAAATCAAGCAGCTTACTTGTTGATCCAATAAAGTCTGAGAGAATTAGTAAATTTTGACTACATTCAGGATGAGCAATTACTTTTGATCCTGGATTTTGATATTTTAATTTTAGAAGTGCTTCTTCACTAAATGATTCATGAACAATGCAGCTGCCAGGCCATAATTTAAGATCTCTTCCTGAATTTTTCTGTACCCATCTCCCAAGGTTCTGATCTGGCGCAAATATTATCTTTTTATCTTCAGGTATCTTTTTAATTAATGAGACTGCATTACTGCTTGTACATATCAGATCACTTTGAGCTTTTACTTCTGCAGTGCAATTTATATAACTTACGACATAGTGATCTGGATTTTCTTCCCTGAATTTTTGAAATTTATCTGAAGGACAATCGTCTGCTAATGAGCATCCTGCGTCAATATCTGGTAGTAGGACTGTTTTATTAGGGCTAAGTATTTTTGCGGTTTCGGCCATAAAGTGCACACCGCAAAAAATTATTATATCTGCGTCATTATTTGCAGCTTTCCTAGATAGATCTAATGAATCGCCAATAAAATCTGCAATTTCCTGAATCTCTGGAGCTTGATAATAGTGCGCAAGAATAATTGCATTAGCTTTTCCGCAACGCTCCTTTATTTCAGAAATCAAATCCTCTTCGTTTTGAACTGATTTCTGTTTGGCAGTAGAAGTTATACTGGTCAGGATTTAGAATATCTCTAAATAGATTATATGCCTTTAAACAGAAAAAATTCTGACAAATTTAAAAATTGCTATTGTTGGTGACTGTCATGGTCAATGGTCTGAATTAGACTTGAAAGTTTTATCGATTATCAAACCAAATATTGTTTTATTTGTTGGTGATATTTCTGATGGAAGTGTCAAAATAATTAAAAAAATCAATGAGATCAAAATTCCTACTTTTGTGATTTTAGGAAATCATGATAGAGGGAAAGATTCTACAGGCGAAACTCTTTCAAAGCAGATACGTGTTCTTGGTGAAAAATATTGTGCATGGGATTTGAAAGTTTTTAATAATCAAATAAATTTATTGTCTGCTAGACCATGTAGTTCTGGCGGCGGCTATTATCTTTCAAAAGAAGTTAAAGGCGTTTATGGACCTATAACCGAACAAGATTCAATAAATAAAATTATCAAATGTTCTGAAGAGACTATTGAAGAAATACCTCTAATAATTATGTCTCATGCTGGTCCTTCGGGTTTAGGTTCAGAACCTAAAAGCATTTGTGGGAAAGACTGGAAATTACCCTCTTTAGATTGGGGAGATAGAGATTTGTCTGTAGCTATTTCTCAAATACAAAAGAGAAGAAAAGTTGATCTTGTAATTTTTGGTCATATGCACAACCGGCTTAAAAGAAATCTTGGTTTAAGAGAGATGTTTAAAATTGATAGCAAAGGAACAATTTATTTCAATACTGCTGTAGTTCCAAGATATAAGACTGATGAAGATGAGAAATTGCTAATTAACTTTTCATGGATTGAGTTTGAAAATAAGGAATTAAGGCATGTTTCTCATCGATGGTATTCAGAGTCTGGTGAAATTCGTGAAGAAGATAAATTTTTTTAGGATTAAATATCTCTGATCATATTTTAAGTATTGTTAGGCTTTTCATATTTTGAAAATAATGTTTGAGATAAGATATAACCTGCAATTCCTGCGGCTGTAAAAGCTAAACCATTTTTAAATAAAGGTAATAAATCATTTGTTCTGGATATTATCGGTGCCAAACCAAAAATTCCAAATAACATTCCCCATAAAGGAGAAAGAAGAGCTAAAAATCCAATTGATATGACTTGACCTTCTTTTCTTGGAGCAGATGCGAAGCCTGCTACTAAACCTCCAAGAATAGATGTACATAAAGTCCATATATATTGCTCTTTGGGTAGGCCAGGGACAACTTGACAACCTCCTCTTTCAAGGCAAATCTTTACTGAATCAATTGCATCTAATACTGCACCATCCTCACCGTGATCTTTAACATAGTATTGGTTGCCAAATCTTGTTTGAAGTTCAACCCAAAATAACCTTGGCATAAAATTAAAATAAGCCTCTCCGACGTTAAAGTTTAGTAAATTTCCACCTCTAGGATCCGCAACTATCAACAAACTTGTCTCATCTAAATCCCAATAGTCCTTTATTGCGCTACCAGGAGAACTCTCAAACTGAGATAAATATTTAATTTTCCACCCACTTTCAATTTCTAGATTATTGAGCTTTTCCTCTAAAGATTTTTTTTGATTAGGGCTTAGTGTTTTAGCTAAATCAATTACTGGTGTTTTTTCTTCTGGTAAGAGATTTGGATTATTTATAGCGAAAACGGGTTTATGTGAAATTAAAACTAATATAGATAGAAATATTCCTAATAAATAGTTAATCTTTGAAGGCATAAATAAATTCTGTCTTTTTATATTTTCGCTGATGAATAGCTTACCCGTGAATAATCTAGATTGGTTAGTAAAAAAAATAATAAAAATGGGTGGGACTATAAGTTTTTATGACTTTATGAATTTCGCATTAAATGATCCTATTAATGGTTATTACGGCAGCGCTAAAGCTGAGTTAGGCGTTCGAGGAGATTTTGTCACATCACCCTCTTTATCTGATGATTTTGCTTTTTTGGTTGGTAAACAAATAGAAGATTGGTTGATTCAGTTCAAAAATAGTTTTTTATCTAATCAGAAATTAGCTGTAATTGAATTTGGAGCAGGGGATGGAAGCTTTATGAGTGGATTAATTAAATATTTCTTAGAAAATAACAAGAATTTTTTGGAAGGAGTTTCTTTTGTAATTATTGAACCTAATGAAGGGATGGTAGAAAAACAAAAAAATAAATTGGAAGAATTTTTAAACTTAGGCATTGATATTTTATGGAAAGATTTGGAAGAAGTAGAGGAAAATATAAATGGAATAGTTCTTGCAAATGAGGTTTTGGATGCTTTGCCAGTAGAGAGAATAACCTTCTCAAAAGGAAAATTACTTCGACAAGCAGTTTCTATAGACAAAAAATCTGGTAAATTATATTTTGATGAAATGCCAATTACAAGTGAATTGAGAAAAAGTATTGAACTTGCTAAAAGTGATTTGGGAATCACTATTCCGCCTGAAGATGCTCTTGAAGGATGGACTACAGAATGGCATATAGATAACTCGAAATGGTTAAAAGCTATTTATCAAAAAATTAACAATGGTATTTTATTGATAATTGATTACGCTAAAGAAGCAAAAAAATACTACACCTCTAAGAGTGCTGATGGGACTATAGTTTCTTATGAAAATCAAAAAATGACGAATAATGTCCTAGATTCTCCTGGAAATTGCGATTTAACATCTCATGTGTGCATAGAAACTTTAATTA
>CACMCA010000025.1 GCA_902612005.1 uncultured Prochlorococcus sp.
TTATTATGATATTAGTCTCTTCTGCTAAATCTAATAAACATCCTGTTGTACTAATACCTTTTCCGAAGAGAATATCAAATTCTGCAATTCTAAATGGTGGTGCAACTTTGTTTTTTGCTACTTTCACTTTTGCTCTTATGCCATATTCTTCAGTACCTCTTTTAAGAGTTTGAATTCTTCTGATATCAAGTCTAACTGAGGCGTAAAATTTTAATGCATTACCTCCTGTGGTTGTTTCTGGATTGCCGTATGTAACGCCAATTTTTAGGCGTAATTGATTCAGGAATATTACTGTACATCCAGATTTGCCAATATTTCCCGTTATTTTCCTCATTGCTTGGCTCATTAGCCTTGCTTGGCTTCCAATTACGTGATCTCCCATCTCTCCTTCTATCTCGGCTCTTGGGGTTAGTGCTGCGACCGAGTCAACAACTACTAGATCTACTGCACTCGATCTTATAAGTTGGTCAACTATTTCTAGAGCCATTTCACCTGTATCTGGTTGTGAAACTAACAAATTTTCGACATCAACTCCTAAAGAGGCTGCATAAACTGGATCGAGTGCATGTTCAGCATCTACAAATGCTGCTACTCCTCCATTCTTTTGGACTTCCGCAATCGCGTGCAGCGTTAATGTAGTTTTTCCTGAACTTTCTGGTCCGTAAACTTCTACTACTCTTCCTTTTGGATAGCCTCCTCCTAATGCTAAATCTAAGGTGAGCGCTCCAGTAGATATTGTTTCTACTTTCATTCTTGAGGCGTCACCAAGTCTCATTATTGATCCTCGTCCAAAATTTCTTTCTATTTGACCTAAGACAAGACTTAATGCTTTGTCTTTTTCTTTTGATTCAGTTTTTTTCTTTTCTTCAAGGCTCATTGTTTGATTTATCGGTTAAAGTTCTTGTAATTATTCTAAATTTGGAAATTTTTTTTTAAACCAAACTTCATAAATACAAACTATAGTACATCTGTACTCTAACCGATTATCTTTAAATTGCAACTAATTCCTCAAGGTTACATAATTTTAATAATTTGATTTCATTATTTAAAGGATACTTATCTGATCCTTTCAAATATCCCCAATCAGCTAGGAAGCATGGAATATGAGAAGTTGCTGAATTTTGTTTAATATCTATTAGAGTTTTTTTTCTATCTTCTATAAAGCCTAAAATTTCATAAGTTTGTGTAAGCTCCTCAGCTATTTTGACTTTTGTTCCTGACTCATAACCAAAAATAAATTCTGGAAAAATATTTAATTGTCTAAGGATTTTTTCAGCAAATATTTTACCTTTAGTTGTTATAACTCCAGTTTTTATTTCTTTTATCCTTAATTCTTTCATAAAATTTATAACTTCAAAAAAAGGATTATGTAAATTTACCCACGATTTAAAATTTTTATCAATTTCGTACTCTCGCGACTGATCTAACATTTTTTGTAAATCTTCGGCAATCCAGGAATTTTCATTTAATATCCTCTGGCAATTTTGATCATAATTATTAATGAAATAATCTTTATTATCATTTTTTAATGGATTTTCTGTTTTGATAATTTCGTGAACAATGAGAATCATTTCCCAACCATATTTAACCCAAGGTCTAATTTCTTTGAAAACATTTGGTACTCTTTTATAAAGTTTTTGATCAACAGAAATGTATGGTGAATTTAAATATCTTTCGCAAGCCAGCAAGGAACTATGCCAATATTCTTGCATTCCATCGACTATTACACCATCGAAATCAAGTAGAAATATTTTTTGAGAAGACACCTATAGAATATTAGAACTGGGCCGCTAGGATTCGAACCTAGGAATGTCGAGACCAAAACCCGATGCCTTACCACTTGGCGACGGCCCATTGATTTATTATTTTAGTACATGAAAAGATTTTTTTCTATCCAAAAAATACAAAGTTTTTATAAACATGGCGCTAGTTCTGAAAAACAAAAATATTATTTGAATGAGCTCGATTTCCATGGCTTTAGCAATTTCTTAGCTTTTTTGATCGCTAAAGCCATTCTTTCAGGATATTCATAGAGTTTTTTGTTATTTTTGTGAGCAAATTCAATAAGGGGCTGCATAATTTTTCTTGCAGCACTTCCAAATGCTATTCCGTCTGGGAGATTGTTTGAATTCAAAAATTCATGAGTTTTTTCATTTGTTCCTCCTGCCAATTGAATTAATCCGGGTGGAAGATCTGAACCGATTTTTTCAAACAACTTAACAGCATCTCTACTTGTTGAAGGAGCAAGATCTCCAGACATTGGCCTTCCATCTAGCTGCCAAATAAGGGGAATATTATGTTTTTTAAGAATTTCATATCTTTCCCAAAGGGCTTTCAAAAGATCTTCGGGCTCTTGTGATTTTTTGAAAGATTGATTTAATCCACAACTGATAGATATCTTTTCCAATTTAATTCTAGAACTGCTAAGGATACTGACAACTTTTGCAAAAGAATCTAGGCGATTGATGTCTGTATGAATTTCTACTGCATTAGGTTTTATTTTCTGAAGTGTTGAACCTAAATCATCTTTTGACAAATTATATTCATATTCACTTATAAGATTTAGGGGACAGCTATTCAAACATCTTCCACATCCATAACATTTACTCTTTTTGATCCCAAAATTATCAATTGCAAAGGTGGGGCATACTTTTTCGCACGGTCTTGGACAATTAGGGGGACATTTCAATGGATCAAATTTTGCTTTACGAAAGTGGATATCATCTCCATCACTAATGCTTATCATTAATCCGGGGGAGTTTTTAAAGACTTTTTTTGCCCACTCGATTCCTTTTTTTGCTGCGTGGACTATAGATTCTTCTGCGGCAACATCTATGTAGTCGACACCAGCAGCAGTATAAATTGCACATAAATCTTCTATGGCAACAATATCTTCATTGCTGGCACCACAAATCAATTTGATCCATTTATCTTTTTTATTCTTAGATGTAAGCAAACAATTTAACTTTCAAATTCATCTAAAATATAATTACTTAACGGCTTCCATTCAAGTTTTCTTGAACCCCCCATTTCAACAACTATCGTTAGTTTATTATCGTTAGTGCAAATATCTATTAAGCCTTCTAATTCAGATTGAGACAGTACTTGCCCTTCTAATAACCAAAGTAATTTATTTTTATCATTTTCATTAAACAATTCAGAAGCTTGTGGGATAACTTGTTGAACTTCCCCGAGTGCTCCATTTCTTCCTACGCTTTGATGACCAAGGTGCGGTGGTCTAACGCCATGCAATTTGAGCAAGAAGACTTCTGGATCTCCAAGCCCTCTAGCTGAGGTTATAAAAGTTTTAAAGCCCTTGGCCCTCATTCTCCTCAAAAGACGAGTTTCATAACCACCTTCAAGAGGAGCAAAGACTGCAAGACATTTGTTAGTTTTTAAATCGTTGTGAAACTTTTTCCCTGTGAGAAGTAATGGCATAAAAATTTCCTTTATTTCTATTTTATTTTATTTTATGGTACTTGATGATGTACAATTGTTATTCAGTGAATTTTTAAGCTCGCAAGCTAGCCGAGCCTCTGTAAAATTTCACATTTTTTAGCGTTTCGTTAAAAAACACAGGTGGGTTTATCCCAAGAGAAACTATCTAGATTTTCAGATAAGTCTCAACCTTATTAATTGTTTTTTTATTAACTTCACCTTAATAACTTAAGGTTTTAGATAATTTAAAAATCATTACGAGCTAGCCTAATTTAGTCTTATGTCTATAGGAATTTTAGGAAAGAAATTGGGCATGTCCCAACTTTTCGATGATAAAGGTAATTCGGTGCCAGTTACTCTTATTGAGGCTGGTCCTTGCCGTATCACTCAATTGAAAACAACCGCTTTGGATGGTTATACTGCCGTTCAAATAGGTTATGGCTTGTCCAAAGATAAGCATATAAGTAAGCCTGAAAAGGGCCATTTGTTGAAATCAGGTAAAGAACTCTTAAAGCATTTGAAAGAATATAGGGTTGAAGAAACTACATCTTATGAAATCGGAAATCAAATAACTGTAAAAAACTTTGAGGTTGGTCAAAAAGTTGATATCAGTGGCAAATCTATGGGTAGAGGTTTTGCTGGTTATCAAAAAAGACATGGTTTTAGCAGAGGTCCTATGAGTCATGGTTCAAAAAATCATAGAGCACCTGGATCTACAGGTGCAGGAACAACTCCAGGCCGAATTTATCCTGGAAAAAGGATGGCAGGAAGATACGGAGGAAAACAGATTACTACTAAAGGTTTGTTAGTTCTAAAAATTGATGATCAGAAAAATTTGCTAGTAGTTAAGGGTTCTGTCCCAGGCAAGCCAGGCTCAATAATAAATATTAAGCCAAATAATGTCGTAGGCAAAAAAGGAGGTGAAAAATCATGACAATACTTGAAACTCTTAAGTGGGATGGTAAAAAATCCGGCAAAGTTTCTCTTGATTTAGCAGTTGCTAAAGAAACTTCTTCGGCAGACTTAATACATAGAGCAGTCCTTAGGCAGCTAGCAAATAAAAGACAGGGGACAGCATCAACTTTGACAAGATCTGAAGTGCGTGGGGGCGGTAGAAAGCCATATAAACAGAAAGGTACAGGAAGAGCCCGTCAAGGATCAATAAGGACACCCTTAAGACCTGGTGGAGGAATTATTTTTGGGCCGAAGCCACGTTCTTACAATCTTGATATGAATCGTAAGGAACGTAGGCTAGCTCTTAGAACAGCACTTATGTCTAGAGTATCTGATATGAAGGCCGTTGAAGATTTTGGATCTACTTTGAAGCAGCCTAAAACGAGTGATATAATCAATGGTCTTACTCGATTAGGTATACAAAAAACTGAAAAAGTTTTGGTTATTCTTGATAATCCGTCCGATGTTATAAAAAAATCCATTAATAATATTGAAAAAGTAAAATTAATTGCCGCCGATCAATTAAATGTATTTGATATTCTCAATGCTAATAAACTAGTCATAGGGCAATCAGCGATAGATAAAATTCAGGAGGTTTATGCATCATGAGTAAATTATTCGATTCTCGTTTAGCTGATGTAATAAGAAAGCCAGTTATTACTGAGAAAGCTACAAATGCGCTAGATCTTAACCAATATACTTTTGAAGTAGATCATAGAGCAGCAAAACCACAAATAAAAGCAGCTGTTGAAGCCTTATTCAGTGTTAAAGTCATAGGAGTTAACACTATGAATCCTCCTAGGAGAACAAGAAGAGTCGGGAAATTTTCCGGTAAACGTTCTCAGGTCAAGAAGGCAATTGTGCGTCTTGCTGAAGGAGACAAAATCCAACTATTTCCAGAATCTTAAGGAGTTTTAATCATGGCAATCCGTAAATTTAAACCTTATACACCTGGAACTAGGCAGAGAGTAGTTACTGACTTTAGTGAAATAACAAGTGCAAAACCCGAAAGATCACTTATAGTTTCAAAACATAGAGTTAAAGGCAGGAACAATCGTGGAGTTATCACTTGTCGTCATCGTGGTGGTGGTCACAAAAGGCAATATAGATTAGTTGACTTTAGAAGAGATAAAAGAAACATCAACGCTAAAGTTGCAGCTATTCATTACGATCCCCATAGAAATGCAAGGCTGGCACTTTTATTCTACGAAGATGGGGAAAAAAGATATATCATCGCTCCAGCAGGAGTAAAAGTCGGACAAAATGTCATATCTGGAGAAAGTGTTCCTATTGAAGATGGTAATGCAATGCCACTTTCTGTTATGCCATTAGGATCTAGCGTTCATTGTGTCGAGTTATATGCAGGTAGGGGTGCTCAGATGGTTAGATCCGCAGGAGCTAGTGCTCAAGTTATGGCAAAAGAGGGAGATTATGTTGCTTTAAAACTCCCATCTACCGAGGTAAGACTTGTAAGAAAAGAATGCTATGCAACTCTTGGTGAAGTTGGTAATTCTGAAATAAGAAATACTAGCTTAGGTAAAGCAGGAAGAAAAAGATGGCTTGGAAGAAGGCCTCAAGTAAGAGGTAGTGTAATGAACCCATGTGATCATCCACATGGAGGAGGAGAGGGGAAAGCACCAATTGGTAGAGCAGGACCAGTTACTCCATGGGGTAAACCAGCTCTTGGATTAAAGACACGTAAAAAGAACAAATCAACTAATAAATTAGTTGTTCGAAGACGCCGTCGTGTCTCTAAGAGGAGTAGAGGAGGCAGAGACTCTTGATTACTTTATTTATTATTTCAATTTCTATTTCATAACCATGGGACGTTCACTAAAAAAAGGACCTTTTATAGCAGATAGCCTGCTCAAAAAGGTAGAAAAACAAAATACTGATAATGACAAGTCTGTTATCAAAACTTGGTCGAGATCCTCTACGATTTTACCTTTAATGATCGGTCACACAATCGCCGTACATAATGGCAAGACTCACATTCCAGTATTTATTACTGAACAAATGATTGGTCATAAACTTGGTGAATTTGCTCCTACACGCACTTACCGAGGTCATTTAAGAGACAAAAAAGGAGCTAAATCATGACAAAAACACCTGAGACAACAAAAACAGCTATTGCTCATGGGAATTACGTTCGCGGATCAGCCTCTAAAGTGAGAAGAGTTTTGGATCAGATAAGGGGTAGGTCTTATAGGGATGCATTGATTATGTTGGAATTTATGCCTTACAGATCTACAGACCCCATCACTAAAGTTTTAAGATCTGCGGTTGCCAATGCAGAACACAACCTTGGAATGGATCCATCTACCTTAGTTATTTCCTCTGCATGGGCTAATAGTGGTCCAGTAATGAAAAGGTATAGGCCTAGGGCTCAAGGTCGAGCTTTTTCAATTAAAAAACAGACTTGCCACATCAGTATTTCTGTTAAATCTGCTCCTACTCAAACTAATGCGGAGGTACAAAACTAATGGGACATAAAATACATCCTTCTGGACTAAGATTAGGAATTACACAAGAGCATCGCTCTAAGTGGTTTGCTACTTCTAAAACATATCCAATTCTTCTCCAAGAAGATTTTAAAATTCGTACCTTCATACAAAAAAAATATGGAGCAGCAGGAATTAGCGATGTTTTAATAGCCAGAAAAGCTGACCAACTGGAACTTGAATTAAAAACAGCAAGACCAGGAGTTATAGTTGGAAGACAAGGGAGCGGGATTGAAGAATTAAGATCTGGCATTCAAAAAACTATAGGAGATAGAACAAGGCAAGTCAGAATAAACGTTGTTGAAGTTGAACGCGTAGATGCTGATGCTTTTTTACTAGCTGAATATATTGCGCAACAACTTGAAAAAAGAGTCGCCTTTAGAAGAACTATAAGGATGGCCTTACAAAGGGCTCAAAGGGCTGGAGTCTTAGGTCTTAAAATTCAAGTAGGGGGAAGGTTGAATGGAGCTGAAATAGCTAGAACTGAATGGACTAGAGAAGGTAGAGTTCCATTACATACATTGAGAGCTGAAATTGACTATGCAACACGTGAAGCTAATACAACTTACGGTGTTTTAGGCATTAAAGTTTGGGTTTTCAAAGGTGAAGTCCTCCCTAAAGAAGAACAAACCATCCCAGTGGGTGCGAGCCCCAAGAGGAAAGCTAGTAGAAGACCTCAGCAATTTGAGGATCGTTCAAATGAGAATTCATAGGAGGTATAAAAATGCTTAGTCCAAAACGTACTAAATTCCGTAAACAACATAGAGGCAGAATGAGGGGTGTAGCCTCAAAAGGTAATACTATTGCATTCGGTCAATTTGCTCTCCAAGCTCAAGATTGTGGCTGGGTAACTGCACGTCAGATTGAAGCAAGCAGAAGAGCTATGACCAGATATATCAAACGTGGTGGTCAAATCTGGATAAGAATATTTCCTGATAAACCCGTAACCATGAGACCTGCCGAAACCAGAATGGGTTCTGGTAAAGGTAATCCAGAGTTTTGGGTGGCAGTTGTAAAACCTGGAAGAATACTTTTTGAGATGGGTGGTGAGGATATCACTGAGGAAACTGCAAAGGAAGCTATGCGTCTGGCTCAATACAAACTTCCTGTAAAAACTAAATTTATATCCATTGATAAAAATCTAGAAAATCCCTCCCAAGAAAATACAAAAAATAGTAAAAAATCTCAAGAGGAGGTTAAAAAATGAAAAACTCAGAGTCACTTAAGGAATTTAAAAAATTAAATTCTGAACAAATTACTGAAAAGATTGATCAATTACGAAAAGATCTTTTTGATTTGAGATTCAAGCAAGCTACTAGACAGCTAAATGAAACTCATAAATTTAAAATCCTTAAGAAACAAGTTGCTCAATTACTAACTCTTGGTAAGAGTCAATCTGCTTCTAAAACAACTTCTGATTAATTACTAGTTATGGCACTTAAAGAAAGAATTGGTACTGTTGTCAGCGACAAAATGGACAAAACAGTTGTTGTTGCTGTTATTAACAGGTATCCACATCCAACTTATAAAAAAATTGTAAGTAGAACTACACGATACAAGGCGCATGATCCGGAAAATACATGTGTTTTAGGTGATCGAGTCAAAATTAGAGAAACTAGACCGCTTAGTGCTCATAAAAGATGGGCAATAGATGAGATTCTCAATAAAACAAGTCAGGCAAAGGAGGTTAAAAAATGATTCAACAAGAAACTTATTTAACAGTTGCCGATAATAGCGGAGCGAAAAGACTTCAATGTATCAGAGTTTTAGGTTCTAATAGAAGGTATGCCCATGTAGGAGATGTAATCGTAGCAACCGTTAAAGATGCTCTTCCTAACATGGGAGTTAAGAAATCTGAAGTTGTTAAAGCTGTTATAGTCAGAACTAAAGCAACATTAAGAAGAAATACTGGTAATTCAATAAGATTTGATGACAATGCTGCAGTATTGATTAATGAAGATAAGAATCCAAAAGGTACTAGAGTCTTTGGTCCTGTAGCTAGAGAACTGCGGGATAAAAATTATACAAAGATTGTTTCTCTTGCTCCGGAGGTGATTTAAATGTTGGATTCATTAAAACAAAAGAAAAATTTCCAGAGAATAAAAATGAGAATTAAAACTGGAGATTTGGTGAAAGTAATTAACGGTAAGGACAAAGGGAAAACTGGTGAGGTTTTAAAAACTATCCCTCTTGAAAATAGAGTAGTAGTTAAGGGAATTAACCTTAGAACTAAACACGTAAAACCAACTCAGGAAGGAGAAACTGGAAGAATACTTACAGAAGAAGCATCTTTACATGCATCAAATGTAATGTTCTTTTCAAAAGATAAAAATCTTACAAGTAAGATTGAATACTTTATTGATAAAGAGGGAGTTAAAAAAAGAAGATTGAAGAAAACTGGTGAAGTAATTGAT
>CACMCA010000026.1 GCA_902612005.1 uncultured Prochlorococcus sp.
AATTTTGGTTATATTGATTACTTTTCTTCTGGAAGATCAAGAGGTTGGGCCTTTTCAGAAAGACATACTCTTAATAACGTTTGCTTATATGTTGGCAAACAGAAAGTTCAGTGCTCCAGTCTTAATAAAGAAAGAGAAGATATTATGAACTTGTTTGGAACAAAAAAACTTTGTGGATTTGAATTTTACTTTAATAGAGATAATCTCAGTCCCTTAAATAAAGGTAAGCCAAAATTTATCGTTGAAGATGAGAATAACAATGAAATCTTTGAATTAGAACTTATTTCAAATTTCAAAAAGGAAAAATCTATTAGTAAGGTTTTTTCAAGATATTTTGGTTTTGATGGAGAAATTTATAATTTAAATGATCAAGGCATACTTAGCGGATGGGCTACAGTAAGAGGTAAGGGAAATAAAGCAATAAGTATTTGGCTTCAAACAAAAGAATTAAATCCAATAGAAATTAAATGTGATAAATGGATAAGTGATCTTTCTTCATATCAAGTTGCAAGTACAAGTAGCTTTGAATTAGATATACGCTTACTACCTAAGGAATTATCAGAAAAGATTATTTTTTTCACCTTTGATAAAGAAGGTTTATATAATGTTGGGGATGGAACTCAAATACTACTTCCAAAAATAGAAAATGATATTTCCATAAAATCACTAGGTAATGAAGAGAATAATAATGAAGATGAGATAATTAGTTTTAAGAATAATCTAAAGGAATTTTCATCTTTACTTGATTCAATCTAGAAATAGCATTTTACTTATACCGATAATAAATTAACGATTAATTTAAGAATTTTTTTTTCTTTATTAGATTTGTAGCTCTTAATATTTGCTCATTTTGCTCAATAGAAAGATTTTTATATTTATTTAAAGTCTCGTAAATTAAGTCAACTTCATTAATTAAACTTTTATATTGAAATTTCAGTTTATTGTAATCATTATTTTTTTTAAGAAGTAAATTCTGAACATGATTCAATTGGTTCAGAAGATCTATACTTGATTGCTTTTCAAAATTAAAATCATAAAGTTTTTCTTTATGTTTCACAAACTCTTCTTCTTTAGCTTCTAATTTAATTACTTTCTCTTGGAGAAAATCTATAAGAAGAAACAAATCATTTTTATATTCTTCTATATCAGGAATATCTATTTTTTCTGATTGCTGTTTCATTGGTAAATATCTTTAATTAACATTAAATTGTGTTAGATAAGACTACTTTTTTAGATTAAAAAATAATTTCAATCGCATATTAAATATTTATATAGATTATCAACAAATTCTATTCTATCATCTTTAACATCCTGTGTTATGGATGATTTAATAAAAATAGTTTTTAATTTATTATGAATAAAATCCCTATTTAAAGGTTTATTACTCTCAGATATAGATTTTATTGCATTTACTAATTCCCATTGTTTAGAAAAAGAAACTAATAAATCTTCACTAACAATTTCCTGTATTATTTCTCTAAAAATTTCTAGTGAGCTAATTTTTTTATCAAAATTCCTGGAGTAATTATTTTGATAAAATTCGATGGTTAATAATAATGATAAATTAATAACATCAGAAGAAAAATATTCTTTTTGGGAAAAATCCTGATTTTTCCAAGAATTTTCTTTATTTTTTAATATGAATCCACCTTCTGAATTTCTTGTCCATTTTTTTGATAAAGTATTTTTGAAAAAATTAGATTTGGTATTAAATTCATGCAAATTAATTTCCAGATAATTAGCTATTTTTTCTTCTAATCTTAGATTTTGATCTTCAGTTCTGCTCTTAGTTGTATGTGGAAGATGATCTATAAATTTTGAGTCTAAAAAAATTATAGATTTTGTAAATTCCTGGATCCTATCAAACAAATCAGATTCGTCCCATCCATAAGATATTATTCTTTCATCAAAAAAATTTACTTCCTCAAGAATCTTTCTATCACTAATAAAAGCACCATTAGTACCAATCTTATTATCCTTAAAATTAAATCGGTAAAAATAACCTTTTTTTAAAGGAATTTCTTTAAAAATATTTTCTTGACAAATATGATCACAATCAAACTTAGCTATAAAATCGGTATCTAATGAGGATAAAGCCAAATTGAAAGAATGAGTCAAAACCCACTTTTTTTTCTTGTTAACCCTGAAGAACTTAACTTTTTCATTCTTTCCTAATTTATCTTCTATAAATTCTCTCAAATTTATATCAGAATTCCAATCTAATATATGTATCTTATCTGCCCCACTTTTTAACCATGAAGGGATAGCTTTAACTAAATTAAGCTCTCTATTCATGCATGCTGTAGCGATTCCAACTGAGATCATCTTATGATTTTTAAAATATTTTTGAGGGATAAACCTCGAAGTCATTTCTAATGAGATGATCAATTTTTATATTTTCATTTTTAGTTAAATCCGATAAAAGTTTGAAGTTTGTTAACTCCTGTCTTTTCCTAAGAGACATACCTAAAGAATCAATACTCCAATGTGAGAATTCATTTTGATTAAGGTCTTTATATTCAATAAAAATTGGGTTAGCACTTTGGATAAGTCTTGCATCAGTATTTGACTGAAATCTTTCCCAGAGAATATCTTTTTCAAAATAGTTTTGAGTTATATTTTTAAATATTCTTATTTCAGCTTCGTATTGATCTTTTTTATAATAAAGAACACCATTATGAGCTTTAAAAATAGTTATTCCCTTTGGGATTCCTAATAAATGCCTACTCGAGTTTATAATATTATTTAAAAAATTATTCATTTCATTAATCATTTCTTTTGGCAAAATCATATCTCCATCCCATTTCATTACATATTCACAATTACATTTTGACAATGCATAGTTATAGAAATAGGCCAGACTATGTAAAGAATTTTTATCTGTATTTAGATTTTCAACTCCGCATCTAGAAACATTAAATGGGTAATCATAAATCTTTATTTTTTTTTCAATAAAAGAATTAAAAGATGAAATTTCTTTAATAATTTCTATAGTTTTGTCAGTACTCCCATTATCAACTACAATTATTTCTTCAAAAACATCTGCAATTGATAAAATAACTTTTCTAATATTCTTTTCTTCATTTTTTATTCTTAGCATTGCACTAACCCCTTTTTTCTTATTAAAATTTGATCTATAAAAATCGTATCTATCATCTTTCTCTAGATTGCTAAATTTTGTAGATCTTACAAATTGATTAAATGGAGCTTTTTCTATTTCAGATTGGCTGTAAATTTTAAAGTTCCTTTGTATATCTTTTATTTTTGAACAATCGTTGAAAGACTTCTTATTTTTTCCAAATTCTATTTTTTGATATTCTTTATCTAAGTCAATTAATTGTATTTCGTTACAGTGTTGCTCATAAACCAAACTAGTTTGATTTGAATCAACTCTCTGAAAGAAATCTTTTTTACTAAAATTTGGAATATATCTACTTGCCCCATATCCAAACTCTAATAATTTAAGGTACATTCGCTTAACTTTAAAAATATTCTTTTCTTTCGATATAAATTGCTCCATAAATTCGATTATCTCCGCGCTTGCTCTATTCCTTTTTATAGCTCTACTCTCTGAATCATTTAATTCTCTTATATTTATTCTATGGCCACATAATATTTCAGCAAATTGTATTGGGTCACTTTTATAATCCTCATATCTTGTCAAATATAAAGAAACATCCTCAAATTCTGAAACTACTGCTCTTAAATAATTTGTTATGTAAATCCAATTACATGAATCTTTAAAGTTCCAATCTTTAGTAAGAAAATCAAGATTTTTATACCCCCTAAATATGGATGCTTCTGAATGTCTTGAAATTATGTACTCTTCATAATCTCTGAATGCGAAGAATACTTTACACTTTTTAAATGTTTTTAGAATATTGGCAAGATTTTTAGTATTGAATCCTGATGGGCTACATCCACAATAAAAATATGGATTTTGTGGATTTTTAGCCGCTGTACCTATCAATATATTTTCGTCAGAAATAATTACTTTTTTTGGTTTACAAAACAATATTGGTATTGAGGCAAATAAGAGAAATTCTTTAATTTCTTCATGATTAGGTTTTGAAAACTTATTATATTCTCTAAAAATATCCAAATCTATAAATAATATACCTTCTAGAGCTAAATCATATTTATTTTTACTTATTATATTTTGTATAAAAGTTGTAGCTGTTTTATGAGCTCCTAGATGTAAAACAAATTCTGTTTCATTAAAAAAATAATTAAATATTTCATCTATTTGATCTTTAGTATATTTCCCATCTAGTAAAAAATTATCCTTATATTTAAGATCAAAACCACATAAAATCTTATCATCAATTTTAAATAATTCCTTCATAAATTTTGCAAGGCTACTTGGTAAATCAATATCTAATTTTTCTGAAAGAATATTAGATATAAATTTCCTTCTTTTATGCAAAGCGATATTTAATTTGTCTGATTTACCAAATGTCTCTTTAAAAAAATATATATTCAACCTTTCTGAAATGAAATCAAAGAAATCCCATTTATGTTCAAACATTTGATTAATACTTTCTTTTTTAATATATAAAGGTGAATCAACATAGGTTAAAGTGTGAAATGCTTTAAAAATTTGATATTGAAGGATATAGTTTATTTTTAAATATTCATTCTCTAAATCATAAATATTTAATTCAATTGCTAATTTCCTTTCAAAAATAAAAGAAGAAATTGAATCAATATTTTTATTCTCTAAAATATCTTTTGAAGATAAAATTTCTGTTTTGATTTTTTTAGTAAAATTAATATCTTTTAAATCGTCATCGTTTCTCTCAACTATATAGTTAAAGCAAATAGCTGCAGTAGTATTTTTTTCTAAAGATTTTATTAGTTGATCTACAACATTTTTATTTGGAATAAAGCTATTTTGTTCAAAATGCCATATATATTTTCCTCTACTCTCTAAAAGCGAATTATTTCTAATAATTGCTGAAGCATAATTATCAGAGTTATTAATTAATCTTATTTTTATATCATTCGATTCTAATTTATGTACTATTTTAATTATTTGTTCATTAAAATTATTTCCGTACAATAATATTTCAATAGATTTTAAATCTTGTCTTAAAAAGGACTCAAGACATTTTTGAAGATTATGGGGAAACGAGTCTACAAATATAACGACACTAAGTATAACTTCTTCTTCTGAAGTTTTTTCCACTAACTACGTCCAATATTATTGAAATATTATTATTAAAATTATATAATTTTATATTTTATTAATAATTATTAATCAAATTTTCAAAATTTGACTTAAATTTTCGAATTCATTACATAGTTCATCATTACCCTCTCTATAAATCACTTCTATCTGCTTTTCTAAATCTTTACTAAGTTGTAAAGGCTCCTGTGATTCATAAATTTCTGAAATGGCAAATACTACTTGTTTGAAAGCTTTTTGCAATTTACTATTGGCATCAATTTTCTCATCAAATTTTCTTCTAAAAAGTTTATTGAAAATAATTATTTCATCTATAGCACTCTTAGAGGGTCTTAGTGAATTTTTTCTCCTTATCCTTTTTACAAGTTTTCGCAAAGAAGAATTAAAATTTGGAATATTTTTATAAAAACTATATGCCATGTCAGATTTTTTCCGAGTATCCGTCAAATAGGGTTTAACAACCAGATTTGCTCCCAAATTTCTTAGAGAACATATTAATTTATAAAGATCATATTTATCCGGCTCTTTTTCAAGGGAGATCTTTACAAATTGTTCTAAACTATAAGTACCGCCGCCTTTTACATCCTGAATATAATCACTTAAAATCCAATTCTTTTGATTCCTTACATAAAGAATAACTTTAATCTCTAAATCGCAACTAGATATAAAATCGAAGGTTCTTTTAAAAAAATATTTATCCATGGAACCTATTGTTGAGAATCGTTCAGAAGTAATGATTATATTAGATTTACTTTTGGAAATGAATTTTCTATATACATTTTCAATATCGCTATGTGAATTTCTTTTTGACTGCGATAAAGCTAATAGATAGTCAGAATTGCCCTTTCTTAATTTATTAGATAACATTTCATATCCAGCTGCATAAAGGATTTTCCTATTGCGATCTAACGAATGCTGAAGACTTGTTGTACCGGTTTTGGTAGTTCCAATATGTAATAAGCAAATTTTAGGCATTTTCTAATGGTCTAATCCCTTCACTATGAAAGATGGATTAAGAATATTTTTTTTGCCGTATACTAAGCATTTTCCATTGGTATTAGAAACACTTCCACCAGCACCATCAACAATTGCATGTGCTGCGGCGGTATCCCATTCACAGGTAGGGGCCATTCTTGGATACAAGTCTGCAACCCCCTCAGCAACTTTTATAAATTTAAGGCTTGAGCCTGCCTGAATTAGTTCTGTTTCTTTACCAAGATCTTCAATGAAATTAATAGTATCTTTATTTAAATGACTCTTACTTGCTACTACTCTAATAACCTCTTTTGGATGTGAACATTTTATAGCCTCATAATTGCCATCAAAAAAAATGTTTTCTTGAACCAAATCCCGATCCACCTTCATAAACAAGCTTCATTGCAGGTATCCCTACTAAACCAAATGTAACTTTATGCTTTTCTATTAATGCTAAGTTACAAGTGAATTCATTATTTCTATTGATAAATTCTTTTGTCCCATCTAAGGGGTCTATTAACCAGAAAACATCATTATTCTCAGGTATATTTAATGAGTCTTTACTTTCTTCACTAACAACTGGTAATTGAGGAGAGAAATGAGATAGACCCTCAATTAATATTTCATTAGCAGCCAAATCAGCTTTAGTTAATGGACTATCATCTTTTTTATAAGTAGTTCCTAAATCATAATTATTATATATAGACATTATTTCATTATTTGCTTTCCATAGAAGATTAATAAGGAACTTTTTTTTATCTTCCGATTTAGATATAAAATCTGCAACGCTCATAATAAAAATTTTTTGTTAGTTAACAATTTTATTAAAGAAAAAAGAATTATTTAGAAGTTTTTTTCTAAACATTAATAATATTGTGATTTTCATAAAAAGATCCTGATTTAACTTCTATATGCAAAGTAAAATTAATCTTTGATTTATATGAGATGATAAGTTGTTTACCAAAAACAGTTAATTCTGGAATATCTTCTTTAGAAAGATTTGATATATTTTTAAATTCTTTTGATTTATCTGAGAAATAGATTCCTAAAATTGATGCCTTTACTATTTGGCCAAAAGGTATATAAGAGTTTAGTTCAATTTTATCTAAACCATTTTCAGAGGCTTCAAAATTATGCCTAATTATAAAATTAGTGCTCTGTGGTATTTCAAATAAACCTTCAGAGTTAGTAAAGGTATTTTTTTCCATTGAAGATCCCCAGCATCTATTATTATCAATGTTTCCATTTTTTTCATCAACTTCAAAAGGCTTAATATCTCTTTGAAGACCAGAATCTGGATCAAAAGGTTTTCCTTTTGTATTTGGATCTAGATTAGCGTCTTGGTTATAAAAAATATTTGAATTAATAATAACATTTGCAAAAGAAGAGTTATTATCCTCGGCTAATACAAAAATGTGATTAAATTTTTCATTACTAGGATGATTATATCCTCTATAAAAAATATTATCAGTAACATGAACGTAGTTTCTATCTGCCATTTTATTACTCGAAGTCTTTATTAATAACCTACCATTATCAATGTAATTATTATGAATCAAACATGCCCCTCTTTTATTTTTATTAACTACTATACAGTCAAAAATTCCTCTCTCTTTTGTTCCACCTGCAGTAATATGATTTCCTTGAATTCTGTTGGCTCTCATATTTGATAGAATGCCAACCTTACAGAGATGAATATTACAATCAGCTATTACATTATCTGCTTGTCCAAGAAATATCCCCACTGAAGTTCGACTATTCGCTTCGTCAAAATTAGGTAAATACCCTTTTTGGTCTCCATAGCCGTCTCCAAATTCATATTCCATGATATTACTATCTAGAATTTCTAATTCATGATTATTTCCATTCTCCTCAGAACATTTAGGAGAAAAAATTCCATATTCAGTTTGATGCAAAAGTAATTGTCTAACAACTTTTACACGAAGAAATTTGGATACGGATATGCCAGAGCAAATTTTCCTGCAATCGATAAAAACATCTTTCAGTAAGATATTTTTGACTTTATGTAAATTTAGGGCAAATTTATTAGTAAATTCTGGAACAGGAAAGGTTAAATTAGATTTTTGTGTAAATTTATCTGAAACAATTATTCTAAAATTAGAAAAAATCACATTATTCATTTTATGAATATACAAAGGATGATTAATTTCAAAAGTTTGCCCCTTTAAATCAAGCACTCTAAATGCATCGTTTGATTGTGTGTACTGCCCACCATTATCTTGTCTAAATTTATTTATTATTTTTTGTAGTTCCAATGTTAATTATACTTTGGATGTTAAGAACTAATTCTATATGCTATTGGAGTTAAGAAATAACAAATTTCAAAATTATTAATAATGAATGGTACCAAGGCAAAAAATAATGTTGCAATTATGTCAACTATGGAAATAGTAAATTCTTTGATTAGATCAAAA
>CACMCA010000027.1 GCA_902612005.1 uncultured Prochlorococcus sp.
ATTTTCCATAAAATTACTTCTTATCAAAAAACCAGCATGAGAGATTGAGTGAGGTAAAATTTTATGCTCTAGCATATGTATTCTTTTGGAAAGTGATTCAATATCATCATTATCTCTAATTGACAATGCAGCTTGCATTATCAATGATCCACTATCTACCTCCTCATCTACAAAATGTACTGAACAACCAGTTATTTTTGAACCATTTAATATAGAGTCCTTTATCGCAGAACCACCTTTATATGCAGGAAGTAATGAAGGGTGAATATTTATAGTCTTATTCTTAAATTTATTAATAAAAAATGGACTCATAATTTTCATCCATCCTGCCATAACAACAAGTTCAACATCGTAATGTATTAAAGTATTCGCAATTTCTAATTCAAATAGCTCTTTTTGTAGAAAGTCTTTGCCTTTTATTACTTTGTGAGGTATTTTTACACTTTTAGCTCTTTTAATACAACCTGCATCATCTTTGTTAGTTATAAGAACCTTTATATCTACATCTAATTCTCCTTTTTCTGAGAGATTAATTAGCTCCTGAAAGTTTGTCCCTTTCCCAGAAGCAAGTACACCTATTTTTAATTTTGGTGAAAATTTTCTAAATTCAGATATCTCAGGCGAAATTATGTAATTAAATGATTTATCCAAAGTTTTTTATTTTTTCCAATCATAAATTCATATGAAATAAAATAAACCTTCTATATTAATTGTTTATATTCAAAAACATATTTATTTGAAGATAAAAATTTAAACAAATTTAAATGATTCAAATCTTTATACTATTTGTGTAGATATAATTAAAAAACAAATAAAAGAAACAAATATATAAAATGAATGGAGATTTAAACTCATGGGATAAATTTTGTAATTATCTTTGGTTTGATAAAAAATTAAATATTTGGTTAGACATAAGCAAAATTAATTTCACAAATAAAGAGATAAAAAATTTAGAAGAGAAATTTATAGATGTTTTTTCGTCAATAAAAGAATTAGAAAATGGAGCAATTTCAAATATTGATGAAAATAGACAAGTTGGTCATTATTGGCTTAGAAGTCCATCAATTTCTCCCTCTTCAAAAATAGGAGAGGAAATTAGCGAAGATATTAATGCAATCTCTAAATTTGGGAAACAAATTTTAAGTGGAGATATTAAGAATAAGAATAATCAAAACTATACTGATGTTCTATGGATAGGAATTGGTGGAAGTGGTTTAGGACCATTACTTATTACAGAGTCACTACAGAAGTGCTCTAAAGGCTTAAATTTTTCTTATATCGATAATGTTGATCCTTTTTTAATTAGCGAAAAGTTAGAAGAGTTATCTGAGAAATTATCCACAACATTGTTTGTAGTAGTAAGCAAATCAGGTGGCACGCCTGAACCTAGAATTGCTATGGAAATTATTAAAAGTCATTGCGAAAGTAATGCTCTTGAATGGAATTCTAATGCTATAGCTATAACTATGAAAGATAGTAAGTTATTTAATAAAGCCACTTCTGAAAATTGGTTAAAAATATTTAATTTACAAGATTGGGTAGGAGGAAGAACTAGTATTTCAAGCTCTGTTGGATTACTTCCATTAGCTCTTATTAATGAAAATATATTTGAATTTATTAGAGGTGCATCATTAATGGATGAGGCCACACGTATAAGTGATTTTAAAAATAATCCCGCAGCATTATTATCATCTGCATGGTATTTAACTGGAGATGGCGTTGGAAAGAGAGATATGGTCGTATTACCTTATAGAGATAGATTACAGGTATTTAGTAAATATCTCCAGCAATTAGTAATGGAATCATTAGGTAAGAAATTCAATAGAAATGGTGAAGTAGTTAATCAAGGCATTTCCGTTTTTGGTAATAAAGGATCTACAGATCAACATGCTTATGTTCAGCAACTGAGAGATGGTATTGATAATTTCTTTTGTATTTTTATTGAATTATTAGATTCTCCATCTACTAATATTTTTGATGATGAAGAGAATCCTAAAGAATATCTTTCTGGTTTTTTGCAAGGAACAAGATCAGCACTCTCTAGTGAAAACAGACAAAGTATTACTATCACATTAGAAAAATTAAATTGTTTTTCACTAGGTGCCTTAATTGCTTTATTTGAGAGAGCTGTATCCTTCTATGCTGAATTAGTAAATATAAATGCATATGATCAACCCGGAGTTGAAGCTGGTAAGAAAGCAGCCGCAAATATTATTGAGTATCAACAAAAAGTTAGTAATTTATTAGACGAAGGAGGAGAATATTCTATAAATGACATAACATCACTATTTGATAATTCAGCAAGTGAACCTATTTTTTTCATTCTCCGTGAAATGTGTTTCGGTAATGATGATTATTTAGTTAAGGGCGATTGGTCAAATCCAAATTCATTAATTATTCAAAAAACAAATTCTTAAACAACAATATTCATAATTTTTCCTTTAACAATAATTATTTTTCTTAATTCCTTATCTTGAGTCCATTTTAATATGTTAGGTCTTTTAAGAGTCAATTCTTTAATTTGATCTTCATTCATAACATTATTAATATTTACTTTATCTCTAACTTTTCCATTCACTTGTATTACTAGTTCATATGAATTTTCCTTTAGTGCTTCGGCATTAAATGAAGGCCATCGTTCTAAATGCACAGATTTTTTAAATCCTATAAGATGCCATATTTCTTCTGCAATATGAGGTGCAAATGGAGCCAACAATATACAAAATGTTTTTAAAGCTTCTATTTTTAAATTATTGTTTACATCATTAATTGAATTTGATAATGAATTATAAAACTTCATTAATTCTGAAATCGCAGTATTAAATTGGTTGTTTAATATGTCATTCGAAATTTCTTTTATGGCTATATTCATTGACTTTATTAAACTTTTTTCTTTATCTTGATAGGAATTAGATTTACTATTTATATCTTTTGTACAATTTATATAAAGCTTCCAAATCCTGCTTAAAAATCTAAATTGTCCTTCTACATCTGTATCTCCCCATTCCAAATCTTTTTCTGGCGGTGCTTTAAATAATATAAACATTCTTGCTGTATCTGCTCCATATTTTTTAATTACTGATTCAGGGTCTATTCCATTATATTTTGACTTAGACATCTTCTCGAAAAGAACTTCTAGTTTGGTATTGTCAATTGGATCTGTAGGATTTGTTAGGTCATTAATATCGGAAGGAGAAACATATTTACCCGTATTATTGTTTTTATAGGCTGCAGCCTGAACCATTCCTTGCGTTAATAGTTTTTTAAATGGTTCATCAATTTCAAATAGTTCATTATCCCGCAAAGCTTTGGTGAAAAATCTTGCATACAACAAATGCAATATTGCATGCTCTACTCCTCCAACATATTGATCTACGGGCAACCACTTATTAATTTCAGTCTTTTCAAATGGCTTATTTGAACATTTTGAGGATGGATATCTTAAAAAATACCATGATGAACACATAAAAGTGTCCATAGTATCAGTTTCTTTTTTTGCAGCTATTCCACATTTTGGACATATTGTATTTATCCAATTATTATTATCACCTAAAGCATTAATCTTATTAGCCGAGATATCTATATCTTTTGGTAATGCAACAGGTAATTCCGATTGGCTTAAAGGAACAGATCCACATTTTTTGCAATTAACGATGGGAATCGGACATCCCCAATATCTTTGTCTAGATATTAACCAATCTCTTAAACGATATTGAATCTTATTTTCGGCCCATCCATTATTTATACCCTCCTCTGAAATTTTTAATTTAGCAATAGTATTTGCTATACCATTGTATTGATGTGAATTAATGAGAAATCCATTTTCCACATAAGCTTCATCAAGCTCTTTAGTTTGTTTACTTTTATCCTTTATTATTACTTGTTTAATATCAATATTATTTTTCTTAGCAAATTCAAAATCTCTTTGATCATGAGCAGGCACGCCCATAACAGCTCCTGTACCGTATTCATCGAGAACATAACTTGCAACCCAAATAGGGATAGGTTCAGAATTAACTGGATTTATTGCTATTAAGCTAGTTTTTATTCCAATTTTTTCAAGTTCATTATTTTTATTGTTTTTCAAATATTGTTTAAGATTATCTATATCTTGTATGGTTTCTTTATCAGAAATATTTCTAATTAATGAATGATTTACAGAAATTGCTAAATAAGTAACTCCAAATAAAGTATCTGGTCTTGTTGTAAATACAGTTATTTCATTGTTAGGATTTGTATTGATATTGAAATTAATATTTGCACCAATTGACTTACCAATCCAATTTTCTTGCATTATTTTTACTCTTTCTGGCCAGTTATCTAATTTTTCTAAATCCTTCAGTAACTCATCCGCATAATTTGTAATCCTTAAAAACCATTGCTTTAATAATTTTTTTTCAACTACAGCACCAGATCTCCAAGATTTACCCTCTGAGTTAACCTGTTCATTTGCTAAGACTGTATTATCTACAGGATCCCAATTAACTTCTGATTCCTTTTGATATACAAGACCTGCCTTATATAACTCTAAAAATAAATATTGTGTCCAAACATAATAATTTTCATCACAAGTTGCAAATTCCCTATCCCAATCAACTGATAGTCCCAAAAGCTTTAATTGCGACTTCATATGAGAAATATTTTTTTTAGTCCAGACACTTGGACTAATTCCTCTTTCAATCGCTGCATTCTCAGCAGGCAAACCAAAAGCGTCCCAACCCATTGGATGTAATACAGATTTACCCTTAAACCTTTGGAACCGAGCTATTAAGTCTGTAATAACATAATTCCTAACATGTCCCATATGAAGATTACCTGAAGGGTAGGGAAACATTGATAAGGCATAAAATTTATCGCTATTCTCAGTTAATTCATCGGTTTTGTATAAATTGTTTTCTGTCCATATTGACTGCCATTTTTTTTCTATTTCAGATGGACTATATAAATTGGTATCAGCTTCATATTGTTTATCGGAAGAAATCACTTAATTTTTATTTGTTAAATTATTATTTTAATATCCATTGTATAAAATAGAAATGAATTGTTAAAAGGAATAATTTATAATTAAAATTTAAAATATATTATCTACTAATGAAAAATATAACTTTTGAAAAGTATCAAGGTAACGGAAATGATTTCGTAGTAATAGATTCTAGAGGAAATGATTTATATAGAAATTACAAGACAAATAAAATATTTGATATAAAAAAAATTTGCAACAGGCAATTTGGTATTGGTGCAGATGGTGTGATTTTTATAGAAGAACCTAATGAAGATAATTATGCAAAAATGATAATCTTTAATTCTGATGGTTCAGAAGCACAAATGTGTGGAAACGGAATTAGGTGTTTAGTTGAGTATCTCCATGTAAATGATTCAATGAATAATAAAAATATAGAATATAAAATTGAGACTAAAGCAGGTTTAAAAATTGCAAAATATATAAATGATGAAATTACAGTAAAAATGGGATTTCCAATTTTAGAAAGTCAAAATATTCCAACAACAATTGAAAAAAAAATCAATTCAATTCCTTCACATGAATTTATTGAGAAAAATTTTAATAATATAGGTTATGCCGTTGGAATGGGAAATCCTCATTTAATATTCTTTGTAAAAGACATAGAGTCAATTATTCTTTCCAGACTTGGTCCTATATTTGAAAAAAATGAATTATTTCCAGAAAAAACTAATGTACATTTTTGCCAAATCTTAAACAGAGATAATATCAAAGTAAAAGTATGGGAAAGAGGTGCAGGACCAACCTTAGCCTGTGGAACAGGTGCCTGTGCTATTCATGTAGCAGCTTATAAATTAGGCCTATGTAATTCACAAACCATAGTAACTTTACCAGGAGGTAATCTTAAAATTGATTGGTCAAAAGACGATTGTGAAGTCATGATGACTGGTAATGCTAAAAAGGTTTTCTCAGGATCAATGTTTCTAAATTAATGGAAAATAATTTTATCTATTTTGATAATGCATCCACAACTCCATTATCTGAGAATGTTTTAAATATAATAAATTCAACTTATAGAAATTATTGGCATAACCCTTCATCTACATATGAGCCAGGGATAAAATGCTCTACTTATCTTGAAAAAATTAGATCTAAAATTGCTTATATATTTGAAGCAGATCCAGAGGATATAATTTTTACATCTGGTTCTTCGGAATCAACAAATATTGTATTTAACAATATTTATGAGAACTTTATTAATGGTAGAGTTGTCATTTCGAATGTTGAACATCAAGCAACAACTATTTGTGCTAATAAACTAAGAAAACAAAATTGGGATATTTACGAATGGACGGTAGGTAATAATGGAATATTAAATATTTCTAATATCGATAAAATTTTAACCAATAAAACTAAGCTTGTATCAATTATTTGGGGACAAAGTGAAATCGGGACGATACAACCTGTTCGATTAATAGGTTCCAAATGTGAAGAATTAAATATAATGTTTCATTTAGATGGAACTCAAATATTAAGTAATGGAATATTCAGTTGGAAAGATCTTAAATGTGATTTTTTAAGTTTATCCGCTCATAAATTTGGAGGACCAAAAGGTATCGGTATTCTTTTAACAAAAGAAAATTCTAGACAAATTTTAAAAAATAAAGACATATCAATTACTCAGGAATTTTCAATTAGACAAGGCACACAAGCTTTGCCATTAATTGCTGGAATGTATGAATCATTAAAGAATATTAAAGGAAAAATAAAATTATATGATTACATAACTGAATTTCCTTCTAATAATATTGATAAACTTAAAAATTATTTTTTTCAAAAAATTAAGGATAATAATCATATAAAGATTACTGGTAGTATTAAACATAGACTTCCCAATCATATTTCGTTTCTACTATTAAATAAACTATTTGAGCCTATAAGGGCCTATAAGATAGTTAATTTCATGTCAGAAAATAGAATAGCCATAAGTAGTGGAAGTGCTTGTTCAAGCTCATCAGGAAAACCTAGCTCAACACTTAAAAATATTGGTTTAAAAGATGATGAACTATATTCAAATATTCGTGTTACTTTAGGTTCAATGAACAATAAGTCAGAAATAGATAAATTTTTAGAACTTATTCAAATATGTATTAACAAATTTTAATGGAAACTAATTACAGGCTACCTAAAGATTTAAATGAATCTCTTAAGAATATGGAAGATGCAATTATTCCGAGTTTACTAGATTCAAATAAAAGATTTACTATAGAATTTAATTTTGAAGGATTGAAGTTTAATAGAATTGGAATAACTATCTACAAGATATTATCTAAAAATAATAATGTATTCATAACATTTGCTGATCAAGGGGCTGTGGCTTTGGCTCAAAGAGACTATCCAGATATCAAAGATAAAATCTTTACTTTTAAATCATTTAATGAATCAAATAATATAAATAATATTGATAGTGCAATGATATCGATACTACCTCAGCCATATGATTTC
>CACMCA010000028.1 GCA_902612005.1 uncultured Prochlorococcus sp.
AAAACCTGAGCCTCTACCTATTATCTTTTCTACTTCAATCCTTGAATCTTTTAAGTTAACTCCTAGTGATTTAAGTACTTTCGCTGCTACTCCAGTTCCTTCTCCAATCAACCCTAAAAGAATTTGTTCAGTTCCAACGAAATTATGACCGAGTCTTCTAGCTTCCTCTTGAGCGAGCATAATGACTTTGATAGCCTTTTCTGTAAATCTTTCAAACATTAGAAGGTTGAATTTCTATTAATAACCTACCAGTAATATGTCAATTTTGTGTTCAGAATGAGCTTTTGTGAATACCCAAAAGTATAAATTATTAAATTAAATTGAACTTTTTTAGTGATATAGCAAGAAATTATAGTAATTTCAAGCATTCTGGTTATCCGAACAATTAAATTTTTACATTATTTTGTTGTTAATTTTTTTTCTTTTAAAAGAGCATGTGAACCATCTTTATAATAATTTTTTCTTGTTCCTACGGTAGAAAAATCAAAGCGAGTATAAAATCTTTCAGCTGTAACATTGCTCAGAGAAACTTCCAACAATAATTTATTTAGATTTAATTTTTCACATTTTTTTATTAAATAGGACATAAGAAGAGATCCAAAGCCCTTTTTTCTAAATTTCTTATTTACAACAAAATAATTTATTTGAGCTTCATCAAGAACAAGTTGAAAAACACATATTCCAATAACTAAATTTGTAAAAAATAACCCAACGATTTTTGTACCCTCTTTTTTGAATTCGTCAGCCCATTGTTTCTTGCTCCAAAGCGAAATTGTATTTGAATCAAATTCATAACATAAATCAATATCTTTCACTTTTAATTCTTTAATAGATATCATTTTATTATGTTTATGTGTTAAAAAATTCAAATCTTGAGTCATTATAAAATATGACAGTTTTGGTAAAACTTTATTTAAACTCCTCACATGGAAGAAAAACAATCTTTTTTAAAGCAGAAAATTGACTTGGAAAGTCCTAATAAAAATATTGTGCCTATTACAACATCCATTAAAGGCGATGGGAAATTGTCTGTTGGTGGATGTTCTATTGAAGAATTAGTTAAAAAATATGATTCTCCTCTATATATTTTAGATGAATTCACTTTAAGAAAGTCTTGTGAAGCTTATAAAAAAGCATTGGAAAAATATTATCCAGGGGAATCTCTACCTATATATGCCTCCAAAGCAAATTCCTCTATATTCATGAGTAGCCTTATTTCCTCAGAAGGTTTTGGACTTGACGCGGTTTCAGAAGGAGAGCTATTAACTGCCCTCAAAGGTGGGGTACCAAATGAGAAAATTGTTTTTCATGGAAATAATAAATCAGACAAAGAAATCGAGTTTGCCGTTAGAAATAATATAAAAGTAATTGTTGATAATGATCACGACTTAGAAAGGTTGGAGGAACTCTCAAATTCATTAAATCGTGACTTAGAAATAATGATTCGCTTTACTCCTGGGATAGAATGCCACACACATGAATACATAAGGACTGGATCATTTGATAGCAAATTTGGTTTTGGAATTGAATATTTGAATATTTTATTTGCAAATATACGAGATACTAAACATCTAAAATTAACAGGGATACATGCTCATATAGGTTCACAGATTTTTGAACTAGACCCTCATAATGATCTTGGAGAGATAATGGTGAATGTTATTTTAGAAGCCAAAAAATTCGGCCATAATATCAATGAACTTAATGTTGGAGGAGGATTAGGTATTAAATACACAGAAAGTGATGATCCCCCCTCAATTGATGAATGGGTAAAAACAATTTCCAACTCTGTAGTTAAAGCTTGTGAGAAAAACAACTTGGATTTTCCAACATTAATGTGTGAGCCTGGAAGATCTATCGTATCTACAGCAGGGATAACAATTTACAAGATTGGGGCCTTCAAAGAAATTCCGGGTATAAGAACATACTTATCTGTTGATGGTGGGATGAGTGATAATCCAAGACCAATAACATATCAATCAAATTATTCTGCATGTTTGGTAAATAATCCTCTTAATAATAATTCCCATAACAAATATACTATTGCAGGCAAACACTGCGAATCAGGAGATGTCCTTTTTAAGGAGATAGATTTAGCAGAGTGCAAAACAGGAGACTTAATATGCGTTTTTGGTACTGGCGCATACAATAATTCAATGAGTTCTAATTACAACAGAATACCTAGACCTGCGGCTCTTTTAGTTTGTGATGGTGAAGCAGAGATTATTCAAAAAAGAGAAAGTCCATCTGATCTTTTAAAATATGATGTCTTACCTAATCGCTTTATAAGACAAAATTAGGTACATTTAAATTAATGTTGTATTTAATGTGAATTTTTGGGGGATTATAAATTTAAAGCTTTTATTAGATGTCTTATTTGCTGTTGGTTTTGGACTTTTATTATTTTCTAGAGTAAAAGAACAGAGAACATTATGGCTATTAAGGGGTTATTTATTTTTAGTTTCATCAGCATGGTTTATACAAAGATATGCCTATCTTCCATTAACATCAAAATTAATTGATGCTGTTGTCCTCGCTTGCTCTCTATCTTTGGCAATTCTTTGGCAAGGAGAGTTAAGAAGATTAATGGAATTATTGGGCACTGGAAGATTAACCGTATTACTAGGTAATCCTCCGAAGGAATTTAGAGCCACATCAACAACTATTACTCAATTGGTTGATACTGCTGGTAAACTCTCCCAAAATAGAAGAGGTGCTTTAATTGTTGTCGATTTAGGTAGTGATTTAAGGCCTGAAGATTTTTTATATTCAGGTACAAATATTAAAGCTCAACTTTCTACTGACCTTTTAATAAATCTTTTTGCTACAGATACCCCTTTGCATGATGGAGCGGTTCTTGTAAAAGGTAACAAAATAATATCTGCAGGTGTAATACTTCCTCTATCAAGGCAAGGTATCAGTAGATATGGGACAAGACATTTAGCTGCATTAGGAATTACAGAACGATTTGATAGGTGCATTTGTATTGTTGTTTCTGAAGAAACAGGGACGTTATCATTAGCAAATCAAGGTAAACTTGAAAGACCAATTACCAGCAGCAGGTTACAAGAACTTCTCGTAAATTTGATTGGGAATCAAAACTCTATGGGTACTAATAAATCATCTTTAGGCAAAACTGCTTTATCTCAAAAAACGAACTCAAGTGGCAATTTAGTAAGTGATATTAATGAAAAAGATTCAAATAAATCAGAAAGTTTCTCTAAAGTAAAGGAATAAAGTAATAATGAGTTTTGGGAAAATAATTGACAAGAAAAAAAGTGACTTTTCAAAGAGGGTAGATAAGTATAACGTACCAGAACATGTAGCAATAATTATGGACGGAAATGGGAGATGGGCTACAAAAAAAGGTTTACCAAGATCAGTGGGTCATAACCAAGGGGTTTCTGTATTAAAGGAAATTACTAAAACATCAAAAGAATTGGGTTGTAAGATACTTACTGTTTTTGCATTTTCAACTGAGAATTGGTCAAGGCCAAGAAAAGAGGTTGATTTCCTAATAAATCTTTTCAGCGAAGTTTTGGAAAAAGAAATTGAAGAAATCCATAAAGATTCAATTAAGATAAAATTTATCGGAGACCTAACCCCTTTTTCAGAGGCTTTTAAAGAAAGAATCTATAGTTCTGAATCTCTTACTAAAAATAATAATTTTCTATTAAATATTTGTTTAAATTATGGAGGTAGGCAAGAAATTGTAAATGTTGCCAAAGAAATAGCATTAAAAACTTCTTCTGGGGAAATTAAGCCAAGTGAAGTTAATGAAGAATTATTTAATTCAGAGATATTAACACGTGGAATTAAGGATCCAGAATTACTGATAAGAACTAGTGGAGAAAAAAGGATCAGTAATTTTCTTTTATGGCAATTAGCTTATTCAGAAATTTACATATCTGAGGTACTTTGGCCAGATTTCAATGAGTCTGAATTTCTAAAAGCAATAATTGATTACCAATCAAGAAATAGACGTTTTGGCGGTATAGAATCATTACCAAATGAGTCTTTTGAAGATTCTCAATATTCTTCCTAACAAAAATGGCTAATTCGAATAATAAGTTATTAAAAGAAATTAGGTTCGATTGGAATAAAGAGGAGATATTGCAAATACTGAATATGCCTCTAATTGATTTAATGTGGGAATCACAAATCATTCACAGGAAATTTAACAAATACAACATTCAATTAGCATCATTGTTCAGCGTAAAAACTGGTGGATGTGAGGAAAATTGTTCATACTGTAGCCAATCAATTTATAGTGCTAGCGAAATCAAAAGTCATCCGCAATTTCAAGTTGAAGAGGTTTTAGCAAGAGCTCAAACAGCAAAAAATGAGGGTGCAGATAGGTTTTGTATGGGTTGGGCATGGAGAGAAATTAGAGATGGAAAATCTTTTAATGCAATGTTAGAGATGGTTAGTGGAGTAAGAAATTTAGGGATGGAAGCATGTGTTACTGCTGGGATGCTTACAGAAGAACAAGCCTCTAGGCTGGCTGATGCAGGTTTAACCGCCTATAATCATAATCTTGATACTAGTCCAGAACATTATAAAAATATTATTACAACTAGAACCTATCAAGACAGACTAGATACTATCAAAAGAGTAAGAAATGCAGGAATAAATGTTTGTTGTGGAGGGATAATAGGTTTGGGTGAAACTAATGGCGATAGGGCATCTCTTTTGGAAGTGCTTTCAAACATGAATCCGCACCCTGAAAGTGTTCCTATAAATTCATTAGTAGCTATTGAGGGTACTGGTTTAGAAGATAATCAAGAAATTGATTCTATTGAAATGATAAGGATGATTGCTACAGCCAGAATTCTCATGCCTAAAAGTAAAATAAGATTAAGTGCAGGGCGAGAAAAGCTTTCAAAAGAAGCCCAAATTTTATGTTTTCAATGTGGGGCAAATTCAATTTTTTATGGAGATGAATTACTTACAACTTCAAATCCATCTTTTCAATCAGACAGAAAACTTCTTAAAGAGGTTGGAGTATCTTTTAACAAAGATTTTGAAACTCATGAAAAAACATTTTCTTCTTTATGAAAGGCAAAAATTTTAATATAGTTTCACTTTATTCTTTCTTCCCATTTCAAGAAAACTTAATTCTTGATCTCAAAAATAAATTATTAGAAATCGAAAATGAAAACGATCTTTCAGGTTTATTAATTTTTTCAAGTGAGGGTATTAATGGAACTATTTGTGCTGAAAAAAATGTAATTGCTATTGTTATCAATCTACTTAACAAATATACAGATAAAAGAAATTTGAATATGAAAGTAAACTTTTCAAAAAATAAAGTTTTCAAAAAATTAAAAATAAAAATCAAGAAAGAAATAGTTACCATGGGTGTCCCTGAAATTAATCCTTCACAAGATAATGGGACCTATATTAACTCAGCGAATTGGAATAAGTTAATTAAAAATAAAAATACAATAGTCATTGATACTAGAAATCATTATGAAGTTTCCATAGGAACGTTTCATAATTCTATAAACCCAAATACAAGAAACTTTAGCGAATTCCCAAAGTGGGTCGATGATCATTTAGATTCTCACTTAGAAAATAAAGAGTCTTCAAATATAGCTATGTTTTGTACTGGAGGTATAAGATGTGAAAAAGCTACAAGTTTACTGAAAAAGAAAGGTTATAAAAATATCTTTCATCTGCAAGGAGGGATTCTGCAATACCTTAATGATGTAAAAGGTGAAGAAAACTTATTTGAAGGTGAATGTTTCGTTTTTGATAAGAGAGTTGCTTTAAATCATGAATTAGAAAAAGGTTCCTATTCCATTTGTCATGCATGTGGAATGCCAGTTTCAATTCAAGATCAAAAAAGAAAAGAATATAGAGAGGGTATTCAATGTCATTTCTGCATAAATCAATTCAGTGATGATGATAGAAAAAGATTTGAAGAAAGACAAAAACAGATTGATAGATTAAAAGAAGAGAATCAAAAAATCTATCAGGATTAATTTTACAAAATCATGAAAGTTGAAGAACTAGAAAAATTGGCAAATTCCGTAGGTTTATTAATTAAAATTCAAGTTAGAGAAACTCTTGGATTATGTTTTTTTAGAATCGTTATAGCAGAACAGAAAAATAACATCATAAAGATTTGGGCCGAAATGAAAGGTTGGACTTATCTAAATAAACAAGGTATTCAACTTGATACATTAAGAATCCTCAGTAAAGCTCCCGTTTTTGTTTCAGAATTAATTTGGGCAACAACTATGGCTTGGGCAATTGAAAAAAAATCAAGCAACAAAGCAAGACTTTTAGCTATTTTTGATAGTGAAGGATATAGTAAAAAACTTGTAAGATATTTCAAGTTAATAGGCTTTAAAATTGTTAAGGACGTTGGTTCTAGCCCAGTAGATCTTTTATTAAGATTGGTTTGGGGAGGTGCAGGTACATTGATGAACGGGGAATGTAATTCGATTTTAAAAAAATTTGAAAAGAAACTATCTTTAATTAAAGATAGTTAACCAGCGTGATAACTACTTCTAACTAAGGGACCAGAAGATACTTTTCTGAATCCTAATTCCTTAGAGAAGCAATATAAATATTCAAACTCTGATGGATCCCAATATTTCTTAACTGCCAAATGATTCAATGAAGGTCTTAAATATTGTCCGATTGTAATTTGATCACAGTCTATTTTTTTAAGATCATAAATTGTATGTTTTATTTCATCCAGTGTTTCTCCAAGACCTAACATAATGCCCGATTTAGTTTGAATATGAGGCGCAATATCTTTTGACTTTTTTAGTAAACTTAATGATTTTTTGTAATTAGCACCTCTCCTAACTTCTTTTTGAAGTCTTTCAACAGTTTCAAGATTATGATTAAAGCAAATTGGATCTTTTTCTAAAATAATCTTCAATCTTTCTGTTTGAAGATGATTAGTTTCATCAAAATTTTTGCCGCCTCCCCATAGATCAGGAGTCAAAACCTCTATTTTTATTGTTGAATCTATTTTTCTAATCTCATTAATTGTAGATATAAATAAATTTACACCATGATCATGGAGATCATCTCTAGCTACTGATGTTAAAACAACATATTTTAAATTCAGTACTTTTACTGCTTTAGCGACTTTGATACATTCATCAATGTTAATTGAACTAGGTCTTCCTTTATTTACCTGACAGAAAGCACAAG
>CACMCA010000029.1 GCA_902612005.1 uncultured Prochlorococcus sp.
GTCTAATGACGGTTTATTTCTAGCGATAGCTTCCTCAAAAAAAGTATATGTTTTTAATGAAATTGGAGAAGAGAAATGGATCTCAGAAGACCATCCAAGCACAGTAAGTGCAATAACATGGTCAAATAAAAATGAGCTCGCAACTGCATGCTACGGCAGAGTGACATTCTTTGACATAGTTAATAATAAAACGAATCAAAAACTCGAGTGGCAAGGATCATTGGTCTCTATGGAATTAAGCC
Source organism: uncultured Prochlorococcus sp. (assembly GCA_902612005.1). Taxonomy (GTDB): domain Bacteria; phylum Cyanobacteriota; class Cyanobacteriia; order PCC-6307; family Cyanobiaceae; genus Prochlorococcus_A. The sequence goes on from CACMCA010000029.1 coordinate 243, forward strand.
CTGATGGAGATATAGTCGCCTGTGGGAGTCAAGACAATTCAGTTCATTTTTGGAGAAGATCAACAGGAATGGATGCTGAAATGACTGGATACCCTGGAAAACCAAGTCACCTTTCTTTTGATGACAGCGGAAAATTATTAGCCACTAGCGGCAGTGAAAGAATCACAGTATGGAGCTTTATAGGCAATGGTCCAGAAGGGACTATGCCAGGAGAGCTATGTCACCATACAGAACCTATTTCGAGCCTAGCCTTTTCAAATAAAGGTATGCTCGTAGCCTCAGGATCTAGGGATGGTTCTGTTGTCGCAAGTTTCCTCAAAAATGACGGAAATGGTGATCCCGTTGGGGCTGCATTCGCAGGAGATTTAGTAGGGGCAATATCTTGGAGACCTGATGATTGCGCACTTGCAGCAGTCAATGCAAAAGGTGTTGTTAATGTATGGAAATTTAAAGTTCGTACTAACCTTTTTTCAAAGGGATTTAAGTAAAAAGTAGAGATTTATAAAATTACCAATAGTTAGCTTTTAAATGTCTTTCCATACAAATGACCTCGCAGTCATTATCTATCCCTTTTGGGTGAATATCACAATATGAGAGACATTGAAAATATTCATCTATGGGATTTGATTTATCAGTTTTACTAACTTCTTTCGAATGATTCATAAAAGATTTCCTCAATTATTTAAAATTAAGATAGTCGAATTAAATATCAAAAGAAATAAGCAAAACTTACTAAAAATATCTAAAAAAATTAGCACGATTGATTACTACTCTCGGACATTTTTAATTAAAAAGCAATGCGTATAAAAACGGATTGTCTTTAGAGAAATATTTTCCTAATTTTATATTGTTGAGTTCTAGGAGGTCTTTCAAAATGATCGATAGCCTGCCTGAAATTTCGGAATAAACCGAACTAATTTAATTAACTGCTCCAATTATTTTTTATTAATGTCTAAGCTTCCTTCTTCTGCATCGTTTAGGTGCCCTTTAAGAAACAAGCTTAATTCTAGAGTTTTTGCCCCAGTTAAAGACAATTAGTTAATTTTGGTGAGCATTAGCTTAATAGAAGTTAGCAACAAGGATCCATGATTTAGGTGCGTTATTAACTTCAGTAAAAAATATAAGTAAGAGATAAAAGAGGGCTTAAATTAGCCCTCTTTTTTAATAAGATGACTTTCTTCTGGTTATATAGATAATAATTAAAACAATTAAATTAAAAAAATGGTTCGATATTATTGCCCATATTGCAATCCTAAATATCAATTTCAAAAACAATCCTTAAAAGGTAATTTGATTTGTGGCTTGTGCGGAGAGGAACTTGTAAAAAAACCATTTATTAGGTTGAACCAGATAATCGCTTTAATTGCTGCGTCATCATTACTCCTACCGTTAATATATACTTTTATTTTTTTAATTAAAAATCAAATAAATCCTCCTAATAAAAATTATCAAGCAAATAGTACTTTAATGAAAATTATCAAAGAAACAATTTCATAAAACAATTTAAAAAATCTCGAGAAGTCAACCTCTACATAGTGATTTATTTAAACAAGAATTTTTACTCTCAACATTAATTTGATCATCAATATTTTTTAATTTATTTTTATTACTTTTTACTTTAACTTTTTGTTCACAATGTTCTTTGCAACCACCATTAAATAAATTATGTGCATACAAATTGGAAATATTCGTAAGTAATAAAAGAAAAATTATTTTATAAATTTGAGAAAAATAACACTTAATTTTTAATATCATTTTCCCAGAATAATTAAATAAATAATATCAGTTAATTCCAAGGAGTGTTTATAAGTCCCCAAATATCGAAGAAGAAAAATAAAACTGCAATAACAACAAGATCCCATGCTCTTTCTCTAAAAGCCCAAGGAGCAATAAAAACTTCTCCAAGTCCGTGATGTGCCGCCCCTACTGGTAGATGATCAAGAACCAGCAAACTGTGAGAGAGGATAAAAAGAAAGCTTGCGAAATATCTAAAAAAAACAAATTGCCAATTACTAGAATTCATACTTTTTAGATTTTTAAGAAATATACTTCAATGATCAAAATAATGATATAGATCGAGTCAAGAGATATTATTTTTGGTAGCCATAAATACGAATAAAGATATAAAGCTAAAGTAAAAATTACTAAACGATGAAATATATGTTTTCAAGTTATCAGCCTAAAAATAGTTTTGATGAATACTTCAAGGATAATGTTAACTCTGCAAGAGAAATATTGATTCCACTTCTTTCCTCATTAGATAATATGGGTCTTGAAGAATTAAACAGGAATCATTCTGCCGCAAAAAAATTATTACTAAGACATGGTGCAACTTTTAGATTAAACGATTCTGGTTTAAAAGGTACTGAGAGAATATTACCTTTTGATCCACTTCCTAGAATAATTAGTAAAGATGATTGGGTAACATTAGAAAAAGGACTAAAACAAAGGCTTGAGGCAATTGATTTATTCTTAGATGATATTTATAATTCTCAAAAAATAATTAATGATGGAATCATTCCAAGAGAATTAATAGAGAGTTCAGAAGGATGGAGACCTCAGATGATAGGTTTCAAAACTCCACTAAATAAATGGTGTCAAATATCAGGACTTGATTTAATAAGAGACAGAAATGGAGATTGGCATGTTTTAGAAGATAATTTGAGGTGCCCCTCTGGAGTTGCTTATTTTTTAGAAAATAGATTAGTTATGAAAAATATTTTTCCTAATCTTTTCTCTGGCAGAATAGTAAAACCGATCGATGAATATCCATCATATCTTTTAAAAACTCTTCAAGAACTTGCAGTTTGGACAGATACTCCCAAGATAGTTCTACTAACTCCAGGAATTTTTAATAGTGCTTATTTTGAACATAGTTATTTAGCTCAAGAAATGGGCATCCAACTAGTACAGGGTCATGACTTAGTTTGTAATGATGATTATGTATATTTAAAAACCACCTCTGGATTAAAAAGAGTAGATGTCATTTATAGACGAATTGATGATGATTTCTTAGATCCTATTAATTTCAGAAAAGATTCCTGCCTTGGTGTTAGCGGATTACTTGATGTTTTCAAGGCAGGTCATGTTGCTTTAGCAAATGCACCTGGGACTGGAATAGCAGATGACAAAATGATTTATTCATTTGTTCCAAAAATGATTAAATATTATCTTGATGAAGAAATTATTATTAAAAATGTAGAAACGTATATTTGTCATTACCAAAAGGATCGAGAGTATGTTTTAGAAAATTTATCAAAACTTGTTGTTAAGTCTGTATCAGAAGCCGGGGGTTATGGAATGTTAATTGGACCTCACTCAACAACAAGTGAGATAGAAGAATTCGCTAATAAAATTAAAAAAAATCCTAGAAATTTCATAGCACAACCCACGTTAGAATTATCTACTGTGCCATCGTTATGTGATGGAGAACTATATCCATGTCATGTTGATTTAAGACCATATATCTTGAGAGGGAAAGATTCATGGGTAAGCCCTGGTGGGCTTACGAGGGTAGCATTAAAAAGAGGATCATTAGTCGTCAATTCTTCTCAAGGAGGAGGATGCAAAGATACATGGGTTGTAGGTAAATAATATGCTTTTAAGTCGTGTAGCAGAATCTCTTTATTGGATCAATCGTTATTTAGAGCGTGCAGAAAACATATCTCGTTTTGTTGAAGTAAGTGAAGCAATGTCATTAGATTGTCCTCCAGGGAGTGCAGAACCTTGGCTCCCGTTAATTGATGCTTCAAGTGACAGAGAATCTTTTGATAAAAGATTCCCAGAGAAGAAACCTGATGATGTTATTAATTTTTTAATAAGAGATCGTTTAAACCCAAACAGTATAATTTCTTGCATTCAGATGGCAAGAGAAAATGCACGACAAATCAGAGATGTCATGACTACAGAAATGTGGGAACAAATCAATATTTTATATTGGAATATGCAAGAAGGAGAATCAATATGGAATAAACCAAGACAAGAACAATTAAGTGAAATAAGGAGGGAATGTCAGCTTTTTTATGGAATTACAGATGCGACTCTTAGCAAAGATCTTGCCTGGAGATTTAGCATTCTTGGAAGATTAATCGAAAGAGCAGACAAAACATCCAGAATTTTAGATGTTAAATATTATTTACTCTTACCGAGCTTAGATGAACTTGGAGGAGTTCTTGATGAGCTGCAATGGATTGCACTTTTACGTTCAGCTGGAGCTTATCAAATGTTTAGGAAAGCAGTGCAGAATTCTATAAAGCCTAATTCAGTTGCGAGATTTCTTTTACTTGATCCAATTTTCCCGAGATCAGTAAGATACTGTCTTGATGGCATAAGTAATACACTTAAGACTATAGATACCTCTCCATCTACTGAAAATCCTTCAGAATTAGAATGCATGAGAGGTTTGCTTAAAGCAAAGTGGAGTTATATCAGAATTGAAGATATAATCAATGATGGTTTACATGAGGCAATCGATTCATTGCAAATGGATTTAAATAAATTAAATGATCTCATTCAAGAAAAATATTTTATTAATTAAGTAAGTTTATTAATGAGAATTAAATACATTCACAAACTTGAATATAAATACGAAGACCCTGTTCAATTAGGCGAGCATAGATTATGTATAAAGCCAAGGTCAAATGGCTTCCAAAAACTAAAAAATTTTGAATTAAAAATAACTCCAGAACCAGAAATTATTTACCCATTACTTGCTGCCAGCGGAGAAGAGATTAATAGAATCAGGTTCAATGGATTAACAGATAATTTAATTATTGAATCAATCAGCGAAGTTGAAACTATTAAACATCCAAACATTATTGATGGGGTTAAAAATAGAGATTTAACATTACCCTTTTGTAGAAGCATTATTAACAGAGATTTACAGGGAGCATTAGAGGGGTGGATGCCAAATGGACAACACGATCCCTCTGCAGTAGAACTAGCCCAAGAAGCTTTAGCAGGAAGCATTAATAACGCATTATCATTTACATACCAACTAATAGAAATTATTCAAGATCGGGTTAAATATACTAAAAGACACACAGGTCCAGCATGGCCTGCTAGTAGAACACTTAGAGAGCGCATAGGTTCCTGTAGAGATTTAGCGATGCTGATGGTTGAAGCTTGTAGGTCTATTGGTATCCCAAGTAGGTTTGTAAGTGGTTATCATTTTGAAGACCCATTGCCTTCTGAGTTGGATTTACATGCTTGGGCTGAATTATATATTCCAGGTGCTGGTTGGAGAGGTTTTGATCCAAGCGGAAAAGGATTAATAGACGAAAGGTATTTAACTTTGGTATCCTCTTCAAAATCTAATTTAACCTCTGTAATTACTGGAAACTTTATAGGAAAAAATAATTTAGAAAACACTTTATCCTGGGAAATCAAACCTCTTGAAATTAAATAAACACTAAATTTTCAACCTTTTAAAAAACAAAACAACATAAATGATAATATGTTTCTTTTTTAGTGTTCATTGATACGTTCCTTGATATATATATCTGTTTTCATTTGTTTAATCTTTAAAGAAAATTGAACTCAAGGTTAGAAATTCCAGTTATCAAATCAAACAAATCGAAAATGTTTGAATTGATAAATTATGAAAAATTTCGCGATACAAAAGATGTAAGATTTTTTGATATTAGTGTTAATGAATCAAACTATAGAGATCTAGTGATTCACAGTGGGCCTGCAGTTAGTCCTCCAAATGATGAAGATTTTAATAATTGGCAATTTTACATACATCACAATCAAGAGGATAATCTATTAGCTATCTCTGGTGGTAGAACATTTTTCCTTGTAAATTTTGGCTGGGATTATCCTTTTTATAAAGTTAGATTAGAATCTTGCGGATATATTTTAAGGATACCTAGAGGAACTTTTCACAGATCGGTATCTGACGAAAACGGTTCCATAGTTTTAAATCAAGCCATTAGAGATGAAGGCGGTACAGTTGAATCTGAATTCAAGGTAACGAATAGCAAAGATAATAAAAAACTTCTAGATTGTATAACTAATTTAGAACCTAGATTTAAAATTTATAGTGTTAAATAATCTTAAAAAGGACTTCCAAATTTATATATCAATTTTAAAAATTATCTAATTGTTATAAAATAATAATATTCGGATTATCTAGTATGAAATTTTTTAGTTTTTTAAAATATCTTTTATGCATAACTTTTTCTTTCTTAGTTTTATCCTCTCCAGTTTTTGCTGGGGCAAATGTAGCTGTTAAAGGCGAGGGAGATGAAGTTCCAAGTTATGTGAGATCTAATATTACAGGGTTTGATTTCCATGGAGAGGATCTTCATTTATCATCTATAGCTGGAGCAGTAGCGAGAGACGCAGATTTTAGTGATGTTGATTTACATGGGACAACCTTAACCCTATCTGATTTAAAAGGTTCTAATTTAAATGGAATCGACCTTACCGATACTCTTTCTGATCGAGTTAACTTCCAAAAAACAGATCTTAGAAATGCTGTTTTAATAAATATGATCGCATCAGGAAGCAGTTTTGCAGGAGCTCAAATAGAGGGAGCAGACTTTTCTTACGCTATTCTTGACAGCGAAGATCAAAAAAATCTTTGTGAAATAGCTGATGGTATCAATCCAACAACAGGCGTTTCAACAAGAGAAAGTCTTGAGTGTAGTTAGAAATTAAAATTATAAGTAAACTTTTTTCCCATTATTAAATTTATAAATTCTTTGTTCATCGTCTTGAAATATCATTTCACCATTTAATTTGGATTTCTTAAATTTTGAAAGTCTTGCTCTGTGTATATTGGATTTTCTATTAATATTTTCTTCATTATCATAAATTCCAATGTAAATATTTATATTAGGATTTGAGACTGTTTTTTCTTCCTCCCTTAAAAAGATTCTTT
>CACMCA010000030.1 GCA_902612005.1 uncultured Prochlorococcus sp.
ATGGAGGGCGTACAAACAAGATATGAAAATCCTGATGAAATATTGAACCAAATAGCATCAGTCGGAAAGAATGATTTCGTTCCGTTAATGCAGAAGATATACAGCGAACCCGTTAAGGAGGGATTGATTTTAAAAAGAATAAATGAGGTGAAAGAAGGAGGAGGTATTGCTGCTTTTAGTGGGACTCCTCAAGCTGCTATTAAGTTTAAAGAAACACTTAATAATTCCAAAATAGATTTATTTTTTCTTCAAGGAACAGTTGTTTCAACTGAACATCTTGGTATGAAAGGTAAGGAAACCTTAAATATTAAAGATCTCTGCCAATCTATGAATGTCCCAGTAGTAGCTGGAAATTGTGTTACTTACGAAGTTGCAAAACTTCTCATGGAAGCTGGAGTTGCAGGATTAATGGTTGGAATAGGACCTGGAGCGGCATGTACATCAAGAGGAGTATTGGGAATTGGAATCCCTCAAGCAACTGCAATTGCTGATTGTAGTGCTGCAAGAAATGATTTCTTTAAAGAAAGTGGTCGTTATATTCCTATTATTGGTGATGGAGGAATTGTAACGGGCGGAGATATCTGTAAATGTTTAGCATGTGGAGCAGATGCTGTAATGATTGGATCCCCAATAGCTAAATCCTCAAATGCTCCAGGTAAAGGATTTCACTGGGGTATGGCTACTCCAAGTCCAGTATTGCCAAGGGGCACAAGAATTGAAGTTGGTTCTACAGGATCCTTGGGAAGAATAATTAAAGGCCCTGCCTTACTTGATGATGGGACACATAACTTATTAGGGGCCATTAGAACCTCAATGAGTACTCTTGGGGCAAAAAATATTAAAGAAATGCAAGAAGTTGAAATAGTTATCGCACCATCGCTTCTTACAGAGGGTAAGGTTTATCAAAAAGCTCAGCAGCTTGGGATGGGTAAGTAGTTCATTTAGAGAAAATTATAAAACCTTAGTGAATTAAGTATTTAATTGAAAAATTTTCTAATTAGGAGTTATTATGAAATGATGGGGGAAACCCCATACTCCTCACACACTAAATCGCCCGATTAATCGGGCTTTTTTAGATATTTTTGTTACTTATATTATTTTATCTGTAATGAAATCATCACTTAAAAGAATTGCCTGCTAAATTTTCAAAAAGGAATACTTAAATTATGTCATCAGCTCCAGCCGTAACTGATTCTTCATTTGACAAGGATGTACTGCAAAGTGATCTACCAGTATTGGTTGATTTTTGGGCACCATGGTGTGGTCCATGTAGGATGGTCGCTCCAGTTGTAGAAGAAATCTCAAAAGACTTTGAAGGGAAAATTAAAGTTTTTAAATTAAACACTGATGAGAATCCAAATGTTGCCAGTCAATATGGAATTAGAAGTATTCCTACATTAATGATCTTTAAGGGAGGTCAAAAGGTAGATACTGTTGTTGGTGCTGTGCCAAAAGCAACCCTTTCGAGCACTTTAACTAAGCATTTATAAATTTAAAAGCTTTGCATAAAATTGGACTAATAGACTATGGAATGGGTAATATTCATTCTGTAACAAAATCTCTAGAAAGTCTTGGAGAGGAAATTATATTAATTAAGAACTTTAATGATTCCAAACTTTGTAAGGCGATAATACTTCCTGGGGTTGGAGCATTTGATCCCGCAATGAATAATCTCACAAATACAGATTTGATAACTGATTTGAAAAATTGGATTAAAAGTGGGAAGTCCTTTTTTGGGATATGTTTAGGTCTCCAACTCCTTTTTGAATCTAGTGATGAAGGAAAAGTTCAAGGGCTGGGAATTTTAAAAGGAAAAATACAAAAAATACCCAATATTGTTAATCAAAGAATCCCACACATGGGTTGGTGCCAACTTTTACCTACAAAAAAAAATACTTTATTTGGGATTGAAGAATTAAATAATTGGGTTTACTTCGTACATTCTTATCATGCAATCCCAGATGACTTAAATATTATTGCAGCTCAGGTTGATTATGGCTCTGAAAAATTAACTGCAATGATTGAGAATGATAATTTATTGGCCTGTCAATTTCATCCGGAAAAATCTGGAAAAACCGGTGAAAAACTTTTGAGAAGATGGCTGAGTAATATTCAGTAACAGATGTTTAGGGATGAAGACTAAATTAAGATTAATAGGGGGTAAAAAACTTCAAAGTCCAAATAATTCTTTAACTAGACCTACAACTTTGAGAGTGAGAGAGGCTATATTTAATATATTGAACAATAGAGTTGAAAATAGTAATTGGCTAGATTTATTTAGTGGATCAGGGGCTATATCTTGTGAGGCCTATAATCATGGGGCAAGCAAAATACTTGCAATTGAAAAAAATAAAATCAACTCAAAAATTTGCTTAGAAAATTTACTTTCGTTGGAAAATATAGAAAATAGGAGAAATGATATCGAAGTTATTTGTAAAGACGTTTTGAAATGGACAAAACCAAATTATGAGAGAAATTTATCATCTAGAAATATGGATTTAAACAAATTAAAATTTGATTTTGTTTATCTAGATCCTCCCTACGATGTGGATTTCCATGAATTAGTTTTAAATCAATTATTCAATTGTAATTTTTTAAAAAAAAATTCAACAGTTATTTATGAACATTCTCCTAACCTATTCATTAAAAAAAGTAATTTGTGGGAAACTATAGATGTAAGAAATTATGGGCAGTCAAAATTAACATTTTTAATCAATGTCCAGCATCCCTGAACCTCTTCTGTATTGATTCCATGCACTTACGAATAATCCAAGAAGGGTTATTGGAACTAAACCTAAAACAATTCCACATAGAAGAGGCTCGATCATTTTTTTTGCCTTTTTTGAATTTCTTATTCACAATTGTTACATAGAGACTATTTTTTGTGTCAACATCTTCATCAACTGCAGCAGAAAGAGACTTTAAAAGAGAATTCTTAAACATTGTTTTTATTGTATTTGGAGTTTTATTGATTTGTTTTTTAATATTTTTCGTAAAACATCAAGAAAAAAATAAATTTATTATTGAAACTCTTGAGCTTAATGGCTCTGCTGAGGAAGGAGATGCTCTTTTTAAGATGAATTGTGTTGGATGTCATGGTATTACAGCAAGAGGATTAGTAGGGCCAGACTTACACTCAATAACTCAACGTTTGAATGATAAAGAGATAATAAAACAAGTTACTGGAGGCCTAACTCCTCCTATGCCAAGTTTTGAAATTGATCCTGTAAATATGTCGAATTTATTAAAATATCTTCATAGCCTTGAATGATTTTGGGGAAAAATTTTTCTAATTTAAAGGTAATATTAGTTGAACCAAATGGTCCTTTAAATGTAGGGAGCGTTGCTAGATTATGCTCCAACTTTGAAGTTGATGAATTAAGAATTGTTTCTCCGAAATGCGATATAAGCTCTTTAGATGCAAAAAAAATGGCCCTTAAAGGTCAAAAATTTCTTGATGATTGTAAGATTTTCTACAATCTTGAAAATGCTATTTTTGATTGTGATTTGGTTCTAGCATCTTGTGGAAGGATTGATATAAGTAAAGATTCAATTTTTGAATCTTCAGAAGATGTATTTAATTGGACTAAATCTTTTAAAAAGATAAATAATTTAGCAATTGTATTTGGAAGAGAAGATAGTGGTTTAACTAATGATGAATTACTTCTAGCAAATAAGACTTTTAATATTCCTACATCTATGAATAATCCCTCTTTAAATCTTTCTCATGCAGTTTCAATATCTTTGTATGAGTTAAAAAAGTCTTCAAAAAGAAACTTTGATCAAGAATTAAAAGTTTTTAATCTTGCATCATCAAAACAAATTTATGATTTGTTTTTGGAGATAGAGGAATTGCTTTTGAAGGTTGGATATCTTCTAAAACATACCTCTAGAGCAAAAATAGTTAAATTCAAAAGTTTTATTTTAAGGGCAAATACATCTATGCACGAAATAAATGTATTAAGAGGAATTGTTCATCAAATAAAATGGTTTTTGAATAATTCAAAAAGAAATTAGCTCCATAATAAATTAAATTAGATTTATTTCTTTGTAGTCTTTATTTGTTAGGGATATTTACTAAAAACATTTTCTGAAGTAGCATCTATTGATTATTTGAATATTAAAGAAAACTAAAACTGTGAATACAACAAAGAAAAGAAGAGTTTTTCCTTTTACGGCTGTAATTGGTCAGGAAGAAATGAAATTAGCACTGTTGTTAAATGTTATTGATCCAAGAATTGGGGGAGTGATGATAATGGGTGATAGAGGGACTGGTAAATCTACTACAATAAGAGCCTTAGCGGATTTGTTGCCTGCAATTGATGTTGTAAAAGATGATCCATACAATAGTTCTCTAGTTGATCCTGATTTGCAGAGTAAAGAAGTTTTGGAAAAAATTGTCCAAGGAGAAAATCTAGAGATTATCCAAAAACAAGTCCCTATGGTTGATTTACCTTTAGGGGCAACTGAAGACAGGCTTTGTGGAACTATTGATATTGAAAAGGCTTTGAGTGAAGGTGTTAAGGCATTTGAACCAGGGTTATTAGCAAAAGCTAATAGGGGATTATTATATGTTGATGAAGTGAATTTACTTGATGATCATTTAGTCGATGTACTTTTAGATTCAGCTGCTTCAGGATGGAATACAGTTGAAAGAGAGGGGGTGTCAGTTCGACACCCTGCTAGATTTGTTCTGATTGGTTCAGGCAATCCAGAAGAAGGTGAATTAAGGCCTCAACTATTAGATAGGTTTGGAATGAGTGTTGAGGTTAAGACAGTTAGAGATGCTGAATTAAGAGTTCAAGTTGTAGATCAAAGAACTTCTTTTGACGATAATCCTGATGAGTTTTCATTGAGCGTTGAGAAACAACAGGATGAACTTCAACAAAAGGTTATTAAAGCACAAGAAATATTAAATTCTGTCCAAATGGACGATGACCTAAGATTAAATATCTCTGCAATCTGCGGAGAACTTGATGTTGATGGTTTACGTGGAGATATTGTTACAAATAGATCGGCAAGGGCAATTGCAGCCTTTGAGGGCAGAACTGAAGTGCAAGAAGATGACATAGCAAGGGTTATTTCTTGCTCTCTAAGACATAGACTAAGAAAAGATCCCTTAGAACAAGTTGATTCAGGTGAAAGAGTTATTCAAGCTTTTTGTAAAGTATTTGATTTAGATGAAAAAGAAAATCTTTCAAAATTCCAATTGTCTGCTGAAGCCTAATTACAGTGAGAATAATTGGGATTGATCCTGGATTAGCTAGAGTTGGTTATGGCATTATTGAAATAGAAAATGAAAAAAAGCTATTATTAGATTGTGGTGTCATTGAAACAGGTAAAGATAAAAAAGAAGAAGATAGACTTTATGAAATATTCAAAGATCTTAATGAATTAATAAATCATTGGAATCCAACATCAGCGGCGGTAGAAAAATTTTTCTTTTACAGATCAAGTACTACCATTAGTGTGGTGCAGGCTAGAGGCGTGATTATGATGGTATTGGCTTCAAAAAAAATTCATGTTAGTGAATATTCTCCTGCTCAAATAAAATTAACCATTGCTGGGTCTGGAAAAGCATCTAAGAAAGAAGTTCTTGATGCTGTTATGTATAGCTTAAAACTCAAAAACCCCCCAAAACCTGATGATTCAGCAGATGCCTTGGCCATAGCTCTCACAAAATTAAATGAAGATGGCATCAACTGAAGATTCAATATGACTATTTCTGAAAAAAAGAAATTGGAGAGGCATACCTTTAGAACACTTAGAGATGAGATTTCTTTAAGTCAAAGAGAAAATGTAGAAAAGAATGTAAAATTATATGTAGATTCATTTATTAATGAATATAAAAATATTAGTTACATAGCAATATATTGGCCTCTGAGAAATGAAGTAGATATTAGAAGTCTTAAGGAAAAATTTTCTTTAGCTTTGCCAAAATGTAAAGATAAAAATGAATTGTTATTTTATCCATGGGATAAAAAACCTTTCACAAAAGATTCTGAGGGGATACCAAGTCCAAATAACTCTTTTTCATTAAGTTATAACCAAATAAGTATGATTTTTGTGCCATGTCTTTCTGTAGATAAAAAATTAACAAGATTAGGTTATGGAGGGGGTTATTTTGATAAACTAAGGAAAGATCATAATTGGAGAAATGTTCCATGCATTGGAGTATTAACCTCCAATTGTGTAAGTACGATGCCATTAACCAGAGCTGAGTGGGATATTCCTTTATCCGGATTTATCACAGAAAAAGAAATATTTGTATAATAGAAAACTTATAAAGCGATTAATTTATAGTTTTAAAAAATGGAAAATCAGGAAAAATACAATAATTTATCAAGATTAGTAGAAAAGTTGAAGAAATCAGAAGATCCAAAAAGAAAATATGAATACATTTTGTGGTTAGGAAAAAAATTGAAAAAACCAGATAATGAAATCCTTGTTGAAGAAAATAAAGTA
>CACMCA010000031.1 GCA_902612005.1 uncultured Prochlorococcus sp.
AAGGTAATGAGCAAGCAGTTAAAGCTAGATGTGATCAAATTAAGAAGCAAATGGATGAAACAGATTCGTCATACGATAAAGAAAAGCTTCAAGAACGTCTAGCTAAATTAGCAGGAGGTGTAGCAGTTATTAAGGTTGGGGCTGCTACTGAAACTGAGATGAAGGATAAAAAGCTTCGTCTTGAGGATGCTATTAATGCGACAAAAGCAGCTGTTGAAGAAGGAATTGTACCTGGAGGAGGAACAACTCTTGCTCATTTATCTCCTATTCTTAAAGAATGGGCTGATAAAAATTTAGAAGGAGAAGAATTAATTGGAGCTAACATTGTTGAAGCTTCACTTACTGCTCCTCTTATGAGAATTGCTGAGAATGCAGGTTCAAATGGAGCTGTAATTGCTGAAAATGTAAAAACTAAACCATTTAATGATGGATTTAACGCTGCTACTGGAGAATATGTAGATATGTCCTCTGCTGGTATAGTTGATCCTGCAAAGGTTACACGTTCAGGATTACAAAATGCAGCTTCAATAGCAGGAATGGTTCTAACCACCGAATGCATTGTTGCAGATTTACCTGAGAAAAAAGATTCAGCTGCTCCAGCAGGAGCTCCGGGTATGGGCGGAGACTTCGATTATTAATTCAACAAGAGTTTTTTAATAACTTTATAAGGGATCATTTTAAATGGTCCTTTTTTTATTAAGCTTTTATGAAATCCAACCAGCGCTGAGAATAATTGCGAGAGATAAAAATATCACCAAAAAAGTCCAAGTTATTTTGTTTAGAGAGGCTTCTGCACTACTTGCGCTATTGAACATAGAGCTTCCGCTGGCGGCTATACCTCCCATTCCATCACCTTTGGGACTATGAAGTAAAACTAAGAGAATGAGAAGAACTCCAGAAAATACCCAAATCCAACTAATAATTTGAATCATTGCTTAAAAAAATTTTATTAACTTTAAACGTGTTGAACGATCTTATTATAACCTTTTAATTCAATTTCTTGAATAAGAGATTTGCCTGTCATCTCTCTTGGTATTGGGAGATTTAATAATTGCAATAAAGTGGGTGCAATATCTGCTAAACCGGCATTTTCTCTTAAGTTAATTTCATTTCCCATATTTGGTATTTTTCTTTTTTCACCTTCAATCAAAATTAATGGAACTTTATTTATTGTGTGTGCTGTCCATGGTTCTCCTTCAGGTCCTTTCATCATTTCTGCGTTACCATGATCAGCTGTAATAAGAATGCTTCCACCCATTTCTCCAGTAGCATTAACTATTTGACCTACACATTTATCTACTTTTTCTATGGCTTTGATTGTTGCATCCATGTTGCCTGTATGGCCAACCATATCAGGATTGGCAAAATTGATTACAACAAAAGCATAATTTCCACTTTTAATTGCTTTAGAGCAACTAATAGTTAATTCCTCCGCAGACATTTCGGGTTCCATATCATAAGTAGCGACTCTTGGAGATGGAATTAAATGTCTATCTTCTCCAGGTAAAGGAATTTCAACTCCTCCGTTGAAAAAGTATGTTACGTGAGGATATTTTTCTGTTTCTGCGGTTCTATATTGCTTAAGTCCGTTTTCTGAAACTATTTGGCCTATAAAATTATTGAGTGATTCAGGGGGAAATGCAACTTTAACGGGAAAGTTGGGATCATATTGAGTAAAAGTGACAAAATCAAGATTTGGATAATTTTTTCTTTCAAAGTCTGAGAATTCCTTAACTGAAAGGGATTTGACTATTTGTCTTGCTCTGTCTGGACGAAAGTTAAAGCAAATCAAACTATCCCCATCTTTGAGATAGTTTTCAGACATTCTTACGGGCTCTATAAACTCATCCGTTATGTTTTTGTTATAACTTTTTTCTATGTAATCCTGAGGAGAGATATTTGTTATTTGAATATTTGGATCAGTCAAATTAGAATATGCTTTTTCTGTTCTATCCCATAAAAGATTTCTATCCATTATCCAGTATCTTCCACATATGGTAGCTATTTCGCCTGTGTTAAATTTTTTTATAGATGATTCTATTTGATTAAGATATTTAGAGGCACTTTTTGCAGGGGTATCTCTTCCATCGGTAATAATATGGATTGCAACTTTTTTGAGTTCATTATCAGATGCCCATTTTATTAAACCTAATAAATGATCGATATGACTATGAACTCCTCCATCCGAACATAATCCCGTGATATGTAAAGTAGAATTATTTTTCTTTAATGATTCAGCCATCTCTTTTAACTCATTTACCAAGCCTAATTGGTTATTTTTTACAATATTTGAAATCCTTACAAGTTCTTGTTGTATTATTCTTCCCGAACCAATGGTAAGGTGCCCCACTTCTGAGTTACCCATTTGACCATCTGGGAGACCTACATCAGATCCGCTAGCACTTATTAGGGTGTGGGGATAAGCATGCCACAATGAGTCCATAATTGGTGTACTGGCACTTTTTATGGCATTATCTGATTTTCCTTTTCGATATCCCCATCCATCTAGTATTGCAAGAACTACTGGGCTCTGAGGAACATTTAACCTTTTTATATTTTTGCTGCTAATCTTTGACATATTTAGATCAAATTCATTATTTAACTGATCCAACCTTAAATTTAGCTTTAAAACTTACTCTTTAACAATTTATATTTAACATAGTTAGCTTTTGCTAATTTATGAAAATATTTAGATGACGTTTATTCCTTGATAAATCATGTCCAAGAAAACAAAAAAGATCGTAATACTTACTGAAGTTGAGCTTAGAAAAACTATTTCGCGTTTGACTTCCGAAATTATCGAAAAAGTAAAAAAACTCGATAACCTTCTATTGGTTGGTATCCCGACTAGAGGAATTGAATTGACCGAAGTGCTAGAAAAAGAATTATTCTCTAGGACAGGTTTAAGAGTAAGCAAAGGTACGATTGATCCAACTTTTTACAGAGATGACCAAAATAGAGTTGGAACTCGTGTAATACAAGCTGCAGATATTCCAACTCCTATTGAGAAACAAGAAATTCTCTTGATAGATGATGTAATTTACACCGGTAGAACAATTAGAGCAGCAATGGATGCTTTATATTCATGGGGCAGACCTCAAAGAGTAATGTTATTGGTAATGGTAGATAGAGGTCATAGAGAATTACCTATTCAACCAGATTTTTGTGGTAAAAAAGTACCAACTAGTAAAATTGAAAGTATTAGTTTACGTTTAAAAAATGTTGATAATGAAGAAGGAGTTTTTCTTGAATAGTTAGCTTTTAGAAGATATTCCCTAAATTATGTTCTCCTAAAAATTCATCTTTAACATCAAAACACTTAACTAATAAGTCAGCACTTTTCGTGATTTTAAAAAAAAGTTTTAAGTTGTCTTCTCCAATATTAGATTTATTTTTAAGTACTATTTTTAGTGGTTTTTTGTCCCATTTTATAATTTCTTCTTCATTTTGAATAGCTGATAACTTTGGTAATCCATTTTCGAATATAACATCATAGGCTCTTTCTTTTTGTGTTTCTCCAATTATGATTTCGAATATTTTCTGATTATTTTTACTGGCTTGAAGGATCAGTTTATAGGAGTTTTCAGTTGGCCATGTTTGACCTTTGCAAAAAATTGGATGCCAAAAGTGTTTTTGTTCTCTTTTATTAAATAATCTTATAGATAATCCTTTGTTTAAGATGTCTTTAATTTTTACCCCTGGGGTCATTGCTAAAGCTCCCAAAGCTATTGATTCGATGGGCGGTGGAGACTTTATTTCAATTTTTGAAATATTCTTTGTTATCCATTCTTTAATTAATGGTATTTGAGTTCCTCCACCAACCAAAACAATTGCATTTAAGTCTTCAACTGTGCAAAATTTACCTCTTGCTTGATTTAATAAATCTTTTAGCAAAGAGTTAAGGTGATTAAGAAGATTATTTTTAATGAGTATTTTCTCTAAAATTTCTTTACTTAGATAAAATTCTTTTTCTTCATATTGTTCATTAGATAATTTAATTGGATATTTATTTTCATATTTGATTGAAGATGAGCTGAGTTTACATTTTATCGCTTCTGCATTTAAAAGATTAGAAGCATAATTATTACCCGGAATAAAATAATCAACTATCCATTGATCAAAATCTTTCCCACCAATTTTTGAGCCTGTTTTCCCAATAATTTCAGCACACCTTATTTTTTGCTTTGAAATTGAGCTTACGTCATTACCATTAAATTTTAATAGTTCAGCTATTGGACCAGATTTTCCTTCTCCTCCTTCTATTTTGACTATATTCATATCGACTGTACTTCCTCCAATATCTAATGTCATAATTTTTGAGCCAAATGGTACATTTATTCCTAAGCTTGCCGCAGTAGGCTCATCTACAAGAGCTATTTCATCTACAGATATTTTATCGCAAAGGTTAACTAACCATTCTCTATAACCCTTATATGTATCTATTGGGGCAGTTAAAACAAGTCTTTTGATTTCATATTTCTGAGGAATGCTTGCCCACAAAATTTGAAAAAATTTTTCTCCACATTCATTAGGTTTTAAGATATTTTTTTGGTTAATTTTTTCAATAGATTTTCCAATTAATCTTTTAAAGTTAGAATGAAAAAATAAATCGGAATTTGAGTTGTCTTTCATATTTAAAGCACTAATACCAATCTTAGGAATCTTGGAAGGTTTTTCAAACCAAATTGCTGTAGGAATTACTCCTGGTGATGATGTAATTTTCGGTATTTCAACTAAAACAGAATTTATATCTTTTTGATCTTGAAAAGCTATTACAGTATTAGTGTTTCCTAAATCAATAGCAAGTGTTCCAGATAAACTTTCTTCCATATGAAATTATTTGAATCAATTAAGTTCTTTTTGTGATTTATGTTTTGAAACGGTCGAATAAAATGTAAGATATTATTATATAGTAAAAAATTTTTTTAATGCAGTTATCAAATAAATCAGGAATTGACTCTAATGATCTTGCCAAGAGAGGTGAGAGCTTGATAAGAAAATCAACAAATAGATATTTAACTACAGTGAAAATTGCATTCAGAGCTAAACAAAGACGTTTTGATGATTTTGATGGTTTATTAGATGAGTCAACTATTAAACCTGTTCAAAGGTCAATTATTGAACTTAGCGATGAACAAGATCAACCAGATTTACTCCCAGGCTAATTTTGGTAAATGACCAAAGAGGTTGGAGATTACTTAGAGATTTTAAAAAAGGCAAATTTTGCTTTTTAATTGGTGTTGATAATTGGTCAATCGAGTTACAAAAAAGTGAATTCTATTCACTTTATCTACTACTCTTGAGAATTAATGAACAACTATTAGTAATAAAAGATGAACTAATGGATGAAGAATCTATCAATTTAGAATTAGAACAACTACCTTGGTATATTCATTTGGAA
>CACMCA010000032.1 GCA_902612005.1 uncultured Prochlorococcus sp.
TAGATACCCCTGTAGTCCTGGCCGTAAACGATGAACACTAGGTGTCGGGGGAATCGACCCCTTCGGTGTCGTAGCTAACGCGTTAAGTGTTCCGCCTGGGGAGTACGCACGCAAGTGTGAAACTCAAAGGAATTGACGGGGGCCCGCACAAGCGGTGGAGTATGTGGTTTAATTCGATGCAACGCGAAGAACCTTACCAGGGTTTGACATCCTGCGAACCTCTTAGAAATTTGAGGGTGCCTTCGGGAATGCAGTGACAGGTGGTGCATGGCTGTCGTCAGCTCGTGTCGTGAGATGTTGGGTTAAGTCCCGCAACGAGCGCAACCCACGTTTTTAGTTGCCAGCATTTAGTTGGGCACTCTAGAAAGACCGCCGGTGATAAACCGGAGGAAGGTGTGGATGACGTCAAGTCATCATGCCCCTTACACCCTGGGCTACACACGTACTACAATGCTACGGACAAAGGGCAGCAAACTCGCGAGAGCTAGCAAATCCCATAAACCGTGGCTCAGTTCAGATCGTAGGCTGCAACTCGCCTACGTGAAGTAGGAATCGCTAGTAATCGCAGGTCAGCATACTGCGGTGAATACGTTCCCGGGCCTTGTACACACCGCCCGTCACACCATGGAAGTTGGCCATGCCCGAAGTCGTTACTCCAACCCTTGTGGAGGAGGACGCCGAAGGTGGGGCTAATGACTGGGGTGAAGTCGTAACAAGGTAGCCGTACCGGAAGGTGCGGCTGGATCACCTCCTAACAGGGAGACAACAAAATGTTTAATATTATTATTTTGTCACCTTAGGTCGATCGGTATCTCACATTTTTAATTTATTAAGAATTTTATTTCCTAAGTTTTTCTAGGTCACACCCATTATTTTTCCTGGGCCATTAGCTCAGGTGGTTAGAGCGCACCCCTGATAAGGGTGAGGTCCCTGGTTCAAGTCCAGGATGGCCCATATCTCTATGTTGGGGGTATAGCTCAGTTGGTAGAGCGCCTGCTTTGCAAGCAGGATGTCAGCGGTTCGAGTCCGCTTACCTCCACTGATTACCACCTCTTCCATAAATCTTAGAAGGGAAATGTTTTGAGTTGTGATCACCTTCTGAACGAATCTAGCTTCCTAATGTAATCATTAAGATGCTGGACTCATTGAATTAATTTCATTGTTTTCAGAGAACCTTGACAACTGCATAGATTATTTTTAAAGACAATAAGCATCTTTAATGATGCAGATTTATTATTTGTGCGAATGCATTAATAACAATTCTATTAAGCTGATGCTTCAATTTTGAAGTTATTGGTCAAGCTACAAAGGGCTCACGGAGGATACCTAGGCACACAGAGGCGATGAAGGACGTGGTTACCTGCGATAAGTCTCGGGGAGTTGGAAGCACACTTTGATCCGGGAATTTCCGAATGGGGCAACCCCATGTACGGCCAACTGAATATATAGGTTGGTGCGAGCTAACCCAGCGAACTGAAACATCTTAGTAGCTGGAGGAAGAGAAAGTAAATAACGACTCCCTCAGTAGCGGCGAGCGAACGGGGAACAGCCCAAACCGATAGTCTTGACTATCGGGGTTGTGGGACAGCAATACGGATCAACAAGTCTAGAAGAAGCGTTTGAATGGCGTGCCATAGAGGGTGAAAGCCCCGTAATCGAAAGATAAGTTGACCTAGCTGTATCCCGAGTAGCACGGAGCACGTGGAATTCCGTGTGAATCTGCGAGGACCACCTCGTAAGGCTAAGTACTACTGTGTGACCGATAGTGAAACAGTACCGCGAGGGAAAGGTGAAAAGAACCCCGGGAGGGGAGTGAAATAGAACATGAAACCGTGAGCTTACAAGCAATGGGAGCCCGACTAATCGGGTGACCGTGTGCCTGTTGAAGAATGAGCCGGCGACTTATAGGCACTGGCGGGTTAAACCGGAAATGGTGGAGCCACAGCGAAAGCGAGTCTTAATAGGGCGTTTGTCAGTGTTTATAGACCCGAACCCTGGTGATCTAACCATGGCCAGGATGAAGCTTGGGTGATACCAAGTGGAGGTCCGAACCGACTGAAGTTGAAAATTCAGCGGATGAGCTGTGGTTAGGGGTGAAATGCCAATCGAACCAGGAGCTAGCTGGTTCTCCCCGAAATACGTTGAGGCGTAGCGTCTAGTGCTCCAGCAGGGGGGTAAAGCAACCATTTCGGTGCGGGCTGCGAAAGCGGTACCAAATCGATATGAACTCTGAATACCCTGTGTGTAACTAGGCAGTCAGACTGTGGGGGATAAGCTCCATAGTCAAGAGGGAAACAGCCCAGACCGCCAGCTAAGGTCCCAAAATTAACGCTAAGTGATAAAGGAGGTGGGATTGCCCAGACAACCAGGAGGTTTGCCTAGAAGCAGCCATCCTCAAAGGAGTGCGTAATAGCTCACTGGTCGAGCGATCCTGCGCCGAAAATGAACGGGGCTAAGCGTTATACCGAAGCTGCGGATAAATTTATTTATGGTAGGGGAGCGTTCTATGTAGGGTGAAGCGTTAGCGTAAGCGGACGTGGACAGCATAGAAGTGAGAATGTCGGCTTGAGTAGCGAAAACATGGGTGAGAATCCCATGCCCCGAAACCCTAAGGGTTCCTCCGGCAGGCTCGTCCGCGGAGGGTTAGTCTGGACCTAAGGCGAGGCCGAAAGGCGTAGTCGATGGATAACAGGTCAATATTCCTGTACCAGATGTGTTTTGAGAAGGGGGACGGAGAAGGCTAACCAGGCCAGATGTTGGTTACTGGTTCAAGCGTTCGAGGCTTTGAGAGATGGAGAAAACATCTTGAGCTAAGGCGTGAGTACGAGCTGCTACGGCAGCGAAGTTGGTGATGTCATGCTTCCAAGAAAAGCCCTACACTCGTTAAGACACAAATGCCAGTACCCGAAACCGACACAGGTGGGGTGGTAGAGAATACCGAGGGGCGCGAGATAACTCTCTCTAAGGAACTCGGCAAAATGGCCCCGTAACTTCGGGAGAAGGGGTGCCAGCGAGAGCTGGTCGCAGTGAAGAGGCGCAAGCGACTGTTTACCAAAAACACAGGTCTCCGCTAAGTCGCAAGACGATGTATGGGGGCTGACACCTGCCCAGTGCCGGAAGGTTAAGGAAGCTGGTTAGCTTTTAGTGAAGCTGGCGACTGAAGCCCCGGTGAACGGCGGCCGTAACTATAACGGTCCTAAGGTAGCGAAATTCCTTGTCGGGTAAGTTCCGACCCGCACGAAAGGTGTAACGATTTGCGCGCTGTCTCGGAGAGAGGCTCGGCGAAATAGAATTGTCTGTGAAGATGCGGACTACATACACCCGGACAGAAAGACCCTATGAAGCTTTACTGTAGTTTGATATTGTGCTCGGGCTCTGAATGCGCAGAATAGGTGGGAGACGTTGAAATAGTGCTTGTGGGTACTATTGAGTCATCGGTGAGATACCACTCTTTTAGAGCTAGGGTTCTAACGCTTACCCGTTATCCGGGAAGCGGACAGTATCTGATGGGCAGTTTGACTGGGGCGGTCGCCTCCTAAAAGGTAACGGAGGCGCACAAAGGTTCCCTCAGGCTGGTTGGAAATCAGTTTTTGAGTGCAAAAGCAGAAGGGAGCTTGACTGTGAGACCTACAAGTCGAACAGGGACGAAAGTCGGTTTTAGTGATCCGACGGTTCTGCGTGGAAGGGCCGTCGCTCAACGGATAAAAGTTACTCTAGGGATAACAGGCTGATCTCCCCCAAGAGTTCACATCGACGGGGAGGTTTGGCACCTCGATGTCGGCTCATCGCAACCTGGGGCTGAAGTCGGTCCCAAGGGTTGGGCTGTTCGCCCATTAAAGCGGTACGCGAGCTGGGTTCAGAACGTCGTGAGACAGTTCGGTCCATATCCGGTGTATGCGCAGGAATATTGAGAGGATTTCTCCCTAGTACGAGAGGACCGGGAGGAACGCACCTCTGGTGTGCCAGTTATCGTGCCAACGGTAAACGCTGGGTAGCCATGTGCGGAGTGGATAACCGCTGAAAGCATCTAAGTGGGAAGCCCACCTCAAGATGAGTATTGCCATGGCTTAAGCCAGTAAGGTCACGGGAAGAACACCCGTTGATAGGCTCTACGTGGAAGCTTGGTAACAAGTGCAGCGGAGGAGTACTAATAGACCGAGGGCTTGACCAAATAAACTTAATTTATTGTTTTTAATTTATATAATTTTCTATGCAGTTCTCAAGGTTCACACTATCCTGGTGTTCATGGCGATGTGGAACCACTCCGATCCATCTCGAACTCGGTTGTGAAACGCATCAGCGGCGAAAATATTTAGGGGGTAGCCCCTTGAGAAAATAGCTCAATGCCAGGTAAAAATATTTAAAAGGGTTTACTTTTCTTCGGTAAGCTCTTTTTTATTTTTGGCATTTAGGACACCAATGTGTACTTCTTCCAGTAATTTTTTGCCTTTCAATTAGATTTCCACATTTATGACATTCTTTACCAGTTCTCCTGTAGACATTTGTCTGTAAACCAAAATTCCCATTTTTTCCCTCCAAGTCTCTAAAGTCACTAAATGTCGTCCCCCCAGAACCGATACTTTGTTTTAATACAGTTAAAATTGATTCTTTAAGCTTAATTAACTCATTTTTATTTATTGTTTGAGCTTCCCTAAAAGGTGAGATGCCAGCCGAATATAAACTTTCATCAGCATAAATATTACCTAAGCCTGCCACTATTGTTTGATCTAATAAAATAGCTTTTATAGATTTTGTTCTTTTTGAAATAACCTTCT
>CACMCA010000033.1 GCA_902612005.1 uncultured Prochlorococcus sp.
TTTTATTAGGTCCTGGTCCTTCAAACGCACATCCAGAAGTTCTAAATGCTCTTTCACTAAATCCAATTGGTCATTTAGATGAAGCATATATCTCGTTGATGTCTGATGTTCAACAACTTCTGAGATATACCTGGCAATGCAATAATCGTCTGACTCTTCCAATGAGTGGAACTGGAAGTGCAGCTATGGAAGCCTCAATAGCGAATTTTATAGAGGAAGGAGAAAAAATTCTTATCGCTAAAAAAGGATATTTTGGTGAAAGACTAGTTGATATGGCAAATAGATATAAAGCAGATGTATCTGTTATGGAAAAACCTTGGGGCGAATCCTTTTCTTTTGAAGAAATCAAGTATGAAATAGAAACTAAAAAACCAGCTATATTTGCTATCGTCCACGCTGAAACATCTAGTGGGGTTTTACAACCTCTTGATGGAATTGGTGATCTATGTAGAAAAAATAACTGCTTGTTTTTAGTTGATGCAGTTACTTCTCTTGGCGCTTTAGAACTATTGATAGATGAATGGAAAATAGATTTAGCGTATAGTTGTAGCCAGAAAGGATTAAGTTGCCCGCCTGGATTAAGTCCTTTTACAATGAATGAAAGAGCTGAAGAAAAACTAAGTTCAAGAAAAACAAAAGTCCCCAACTGGTATTTAGATTTATCCCTTTTAAATAAATATTGGGGTTCTGATCGCGTTTACCATCATACTGCCCCCGTAAATATGAATTTTGCTATTCGAGAAGGTTTACGATTAATTGCAAATGAAGGTTTAGAGAATGTTTGGAATAGGCATAATACTAATGCAAAGAAACTTTGGAGCGGTTTAGAAAGTCTAGGAATGGAATTACATGTATCAAAGGATATTCGATTGCCAACTCTCACAACAGTTAAGATTCCACCTGCAGTTGATGGAGATGGTTTTAGAAATCATCTTTTAAGAAACTTTGGAATAGAAATAGGAAATGGACTTGGCGAATTGTCTGGTAAGGTATGGCGCATAGGATTAATGGGCTTTAACTCAAGTGAAGAGAATGTAGACAGATTATTAAACCTATTTGATACTGAGTTAAAAAAATATTCTATTTTTGAGTCCTCAACTTTTTAAACCATAATTTTAAAACTTGACTGCATTCGTCTTCTAAAATACCCCCTATTATTTCCATTTTGTGATGAGAACTTTTATGCTTTGATAAGTCAATTGATCCTCCCAATCCTCCTCTTTTCTTATCGTAGGCACCAAAAACCACCTTACCCATCCTTGCTTGAATAAGTGCAGATGCACACATGGTACATGGTTCTAAATTTGTGATAATAATACATTCATTAAATCTCCAATCATTTTTTATTAGAGACGCCTGCCTTAGTGCCATTATTTCAGCATGACCTAATGGATCTTTATTTATATTTCTCCTGTTAACCCCTCTTCCAATACATCTCCCTCTCTTATCTAAAATAATTGAACAGATTGGTAACTCAACTTTTCCAATTTCTAATGATCTCTTTAATATAGATCTCATCCATTTAAAGTATTTAGAATTATTTGTTCCTTTTGGTTGATCATTATTTCTATTTCCATTTTCATAAATATATCTCATTTACCAATATTGAGAATAGACTGATTAATAGATATTTTATCTGATGACTGAAGATTTAATTAATAAAAAGGATATATACTTCCCTTCATATACTGGTGCTAACGATAAATTGATTACTCTCCTAAATAGGGCAACTCAAATTCTTTCTGACTGGTTCTCTAAAACCGAGAAATATGGACCATTACCTCTTGAGGAGGATTTCAAATGTATTATGCCTGAAGAAGATGGTAGTTCTACTGAAGATTTATTTTTTGAGATTCAATCCCTTCTGAATAATTCTTTTAATCCTGTTCATCCAGGTTCCCTAGCTCACCTTGATCCTCCACCTTTGATCTTCTCTATTTTGGGTGATTTAATTGCTGCGGGATTAAATAATAATCTTCTTGCTTACGATTTGTCTCCAAGTATAACTTTGCTTGAGGAATCACTATGCAAATGGTTTGCAAAGAAAATAGGGTTTAATGATTCTTCAGGAGGCATAGCAGCTAGTGGAGGTACATTAAGTAATTTGAATGCACTTATAGCCGCAAGATATAATTCTGGATTAGGTTCAGATCCTGATTCTGTATTACTTGTTAGTGATGATGCTCATTCCTCCTTTATTAAGTGCACAAGAATAATGGGTCTTGATGAGGCAAATCTTGTAAGGATTAAAACTGATAACAAAGGTTGTATGGATATAAATAACCTTAAACAAACCTTAGATAAATGTTCATTAGATAATAAAAAAATATTTGCTATTGTTGCCACGCTTGGAACAACTGTAAGAGGAGCAATCGACCCTATTAATGATATTAGTGAAATATGCAAAGAAAAAAATATATGGTTACATATAGACGGCTCCATTGGAGGGATTTTTGCTCTAACTTCTATTCCAATAGTGGGATTAAATAATATTAATCAGGCTAATTCAATAACAATAAATCCCCAAAAAATAATTGGCATTACAAAGACTTCCTCCTTGTTATTAGTATCAAATATGAGTACTTTAGAAAATACATTTTCTACTGGACTTCCGTACATAACATCCAAAGAAAATATAATAAACAGAGGTGAAATTGGCATACAAGGTTCTAGACCCGCAGAGGTTATAAAACTTTGGCTTGGATTACGTTTTTTAGGTCTGGCTGGAATAGAAGAAATATTAAAATCTTCAATAAAAAGAAAAAACTTTTTTTTAAAAACCATTAGTAAAAATAAATTTGAAATATATTCAGGTCCTCTCCATATTGTTTCATTCTTACCAAAGGGACTTGAGCCTAAAGACTCTGATGCTTGGACTCAATCTAAAGTCAATGAACTAAGGAAAAATAAATTTATGCTTTCGAGACCGAAATTTAAAGGTAAATATTATTTACGAGCCGTTATGGGAAACTACAATACTAAAGAATCTCATATTGAGGAACTTTTGAGACTTTTAGAGGCTTAAAAATGAATATCAGTAGACCAAAAATTATTGCAATAGTAACAGGGTTTATATCTATAGCAATTTGTA
Source organism: uncultured Prochlorococcus sp. (assembly GCA_902612005.1). Classification (GTDB taxonomy): domain Bacteria; phylum Cyanobacteriota; class Cyanobacteriia; order PCC-6307; family Cyanobiaceae; genus Prochlorococcus_A. Next base: position 3,092 of record CACMCA010000033.1, read on the forward strand.
TTGCTTACTTACTTTTTATAACTATTTTTGATTTCAGAACTTATCTAAATGATCAACTATCAAATTTTACATAGGAAATGGAGGCAAACTTTTATTTGATTGAAAATACTTATTGAGTTCAATTTTTGAAATAGCTTCTTTTATGAAGTTATTTAAAATGTCCTCTCTCTTACTTATTTTGTAGATCTTATCTAAAACTTCTTGAATTCCTCCATCTCCCCAATCTTGTCCATTCTTAAAATATTCAATCAAACTTAGTCCTACTATTCTTATTAACCAGCCTGCAGTAATTGATTGTATCGATTTAGATATTAAAATTTTAGTCAAACTTGTAGCTAAAGCAGGAGAAAGAATGGCAAGCCCCCCTTTTAATATTCCCTGTTTTGCCAATGCGCTTAGCAATGATTTCGACAAATCTTTAGCATCTTTTTTTGTAAGCTTTATTTCATATATTTTTGATAATTCCATTATCATTTGAACATTAACAGAGGTAGTAGTAAGAAAATCAACAGCTGGGAGAGGATTAACTAGTATTACTCCACCTGTTATCCACATATATTTATTAATCACTTTATTTGACATTAAATATCTTTGTTCTTGTATGAAATTTTTACTTGTAATACCTAACTTATTTGAGCGAAAAAGTATATTTTCAGCCAATAAATCTTCCCCAGTATTATCTAGCGTTTCAATTATTTCTTTAAATAAACTTCCCACGTCTGGAGCTAAATTTAAAACATCTGATTTTACATAAGGAGTTTGTTGAGGTATAGCAATAGTTTGAACAACAGAAATTTTATTTTTTCTTGCAGAAGTGATAGACATTATATTTTCTTTTATACTGTTATTTTCATTTTTGGACCTTAAATCACATTTATTTAGCACTATTATTATTTTTTTACCTATTTTTAATAATTCATTAATTAAATAGTTTTCGTATTTATTTATGTCCTGATCCAACACAAAGAGAACCAAGTCAGAATAAGAAGCTTGTATGATGGTCTTTTGTTCTCTCTCTTCCCCTAGTTTAGACGGTTCGAATAATCCAGGAGTATCAATTATATTAATGTTTCTTTTTAGGATTGGAATACGAATTTTATAACAATTAATTTTCTTTGTTGTACCTATTCTTGCTGAAGTTTGTCCGACAATATTTTTCAATAAAGATCTTGCTATGGATGTTTTTCCTGAGGAACCTGCTCCAAAAAGAGTAACTTTATAATCACCAGTTTTTAATTGTGATACTAATTTATTTTTTTGGTAATTTAACAATTCAACTTTTACTTTATCGTTAATTTTTTCATTAATTTTCTCGACCCCTTCCAAACTTATCTTGGCAGCACCATATGTGTTTTTGAATGAAAGTGTATTTTTTTTATTTTTATATATAACTTTATAAACTATTTTTTTAAATAATTTTTTATCTAAATTATAAAAGATATAAATAAATATTATTAAAAATATTAAAGTATAAATATTTACTATTCTTATAAATATCGAAAATAAAATATATAGAAATAATATTAATATCGTATACTTTATATACTTTAATTTCAAGAAATTCATTTTATCGATTATTTTTAAAAA
>CACMCA010000034.1 GCA_902612005.1 uncultured Prochlorococcus sp.
CTCCAGTTAAACTCCACCAAGATATTGAAACAGTTATTGAATTAACTCCGGATGAGGCCTTAAATGGAGCTTCAATTTTAATAGAGCTTGAAGATGAAACCGTAGTAGAAGTTGATACACCTCCTTTTGCTGGAGATGGATGGCGATTAAGACTTGAGAATATTGCAAGAGGAGGTAAAGATCATTATTTACAGTTAAAAGTTCAAACGGAAAGTGGTCTAAGAATTGATGGTTTAAGAGTTCTTTATAAATTAGAGTTATTTCCACATGATGCTCTTCTTGGTTGTGCAGTAGAGGTTCCTACCCTTGATGGAAATGTTACACTTCAAGTGCCACCAAAATCATCTACGGGAAGGATGTTACGTTTGAAAGGTAGAGGTTTAACTTACGAAGATAATGTAGGTGATCAATATGTTGAAATATTGGTAGTGATACCTGCTGATATTAATGATGAAGAAATTGCTTTATATACAAGATTACAAGAATTATCACTTTCTGATTCTTAATCAAATACTATAATATGTAGAAAAATTCATACTTATGAACATATTTGTTCTTTTATATAATTCAGGAACAGATAAGGAAGGAATTCATTCAATCGAACTTAAAGGAAGAACCATTGTTCTTATGTTTGAAGATAAGGATGATGCCACAAGATATTGTGGTCTACTAGAAGCTCAAGATTTTCCTTTGCCAACAGTTGAGATGATCAACATAGAGGAAATAAAAGATTTCTGCATTCAATTAGATTATGAATGCAAATTAGTAGAAAAAAATTTTGTTCCTAAAACTGCAGAAGATAGGTTACTAATTTCACCACCCCAGAAAAATCTAGAAGTTGAAAATTGGGAGGAAGACAAAAATAGTAATAAAGATAACATTGATATTAATACCATTAAGGAAAATCTTGAAAAGTTGCTTTAGCTATTAAAATATAAATTATTTAATAAATAAAACATGACAACTGCATTATTCGAGACAGAGGTTGGAAATATTAATTTTGAATTTTTCTCTGACGACGCACCTAATACAGTTAAAAACTTCACTAAGCTGATTAGTGATGGTTTTTATGATGGTCTAGCATTTCACAGAGTTATTCCGGGATTTATGGCTCAGGGCGGATGTCCACATACTCGTGATGGAGTATCTGGTATGCCTGGAACTGGAGGTCCTGGATATAATATCAAATGTGAAATCAATTCCAATAAACATCTAAAAGGTTCACTTTCTATGGCTCATGCAGGAAAGGATACAGGTGGTAGTCAGTTTTTTATAGTTTATGAACCACAGCCTCATCTCGATGGAGTTCATACTGTTTTTGGTAAGACAGATGATATGGGTGTAGTGCTAAAGCTTACTAATGGTTCAAAAATTATAAAAGCAACTCTAAATTAGTTATTTAGCCTTCAAAAACAATACTAAATGTCTCTTTGTCTAGATTGAATTTTCTTGTAGATGAATATAAGATTTCATTATTTATAGTAAATTTAGTATTTATTAATTTGATACTACTTTTTGGGTGTAATGCTTGTTCAATATTCCTAGAAACTATAATTCCAATCTTTGAACTATTTTCATAATTGGATAAAAACTGTATAAACAATTCTATATTCTTTATTTCTTCATCAGTAATGTTTGAATTTGTTCTATTCTTATCATGTAAAATTCGCCAAACTAATTTTGGTCGATTCCAAAAAGCCAATAATCTTGGAGTACTTTCTAATTTAATATTAATGTTCTTATCACTACAGAATTTAATAACTTTATTTTTAATTGGAACTAGATCAATAGATTTATATTTTCCGTCAAGAAAAATTGATATAAATGGATCAATATTCCTAGAGAGAGGATTATCTTCATCAATCATGTGACCTAGCTTCGTTTTTTTTACACTCAAATATTCTGCATTATTATCGTTTGGACAAATTACTAATGGAACTCTCTCAATAACCTCTATTCCATAACCACCTAATCCAGCAATCTTTCTAGGATTGTTAGTAAGTAATTTTAGTTTTTTTATCCCTAGATCGGTTAATATCTGTGCTCCTACTCCATAATTTCTTAGATCAGCTGGAAAACCTAATTTTTCATTAGCCTCTACAGTGTCTAATCCACCATCCTGTAAACTATAAGCTTTTAACTTATTTATAAGACCAATACCTCTACCTTCTTGTCTCAAGTAAACAACAACTCCCTCTTCCTCCTTTTCTATCCTTGATAAGGCAGCTTCTAACTGGGGTCTACAATCACAACGTAATGATCCAAAAGCATCTCCTGTTAAGCACTCTGAATGCATTCTTACTAAGACAGGTTCGCTTAATTTTGATGATTTTTGTTTAACTAATGCAACGTGCTCTGATCCATCAAGTTCATTAACATATCCATAAGCTTTGAAATTACCAAAAATACTTGGAAGTACAGCATCGGATTTTCTAAATACGAATCTCTCAGTTTGAAAACGATAACTTATTAAATCAGCTATAGATATTAATTTCATTCCCCACTGTTTGGCATATTCTTTAAGTTGTGGAAGTCTTGACATGGACCCGTCAGGATTTTGTATTTCGCAAATCACTCCAGCGGGATAAAGACCTGACATTGCCGCAATATCTACTGCCGCTTCGGTATGACCTGCCCTTTTTAATACTCCACCTTTCTTTGCTCTTAATGGAAAAATATGTCCTGGCCTTCTTAAATCATCTGGTTTTGTATTTGGGTTTATAGCAACTTGAATTGTCTTTGCCCTATCTTCAGCTGAAATTCCTGTAGTAACATTATTTTCAGGTCCAGCATCAATTGATATCGTAAAAGCTGTTTGATTTTCATCTGTATTTCTATCTACCATTAATGGTAAATCTAAAGAGTCAAGTTTTTCACCTTGCATAGCTAGGCATATTAGACCACGTCCCTCAGTAGCCATAAAATTAATTTGCTGTGGAGTTGCAAACTGAGCTGCACATATTAAATCTCCTTCATTTTCTCTTCTTTCATCATCCACAACAATTATGCATTCACCATTTCTTATTGCTGCCAATGCATCACTTATAGGATCAAATTCAATTTTAAAAGATTCATTTATATCCAAAATTGTTCCATTATTTGATTTGGGACTTGTTTCTTTCATTATTCCTATCAATATAGAAAAATAGTGTTTTAGTTACCTTAAATTCAACACTTTATAATCCTATCTCAAAGTCTGCCAATTCAAAGAAATGAATGTTGCAATAGTAGGTGCTACAGGTTACGGCGGTATTCAAGCGGTAAATCTTTTAAAGAAAAATAAAAATTACAAAATTTCATTTTTAGGTGGTAATAAAACATCTGGATCAAAGTGGAATGACAATTTTCCTTTTATTTATCTAGATAATGATCCATATATTGAAGAAATTTCAGTAGATAATATTTCAAAAAAAGCAGATGTTGCATTGCTTTGCTTACCAAATGGCCTATCTTCAACATTGACAAGGAAATTATTAGATAGAAGAGTTAAAGTTATTGATTTATCTGCTGATTACAGATATAAGTCCTTAGATGAATGGAAAAAAATATATTCCAAAGAAGCTGCTCTTTATAAAAGGAATGATGATGATTTATGTAAAGAAGCAGTCTATGGTCTTCCTGAAATAAATAAAGAAGCCATTTCAAAAGGAAGATTAATTGCATGTCCAGGATGTTATCCAACATCTGCTCTTATTCCATTAGTTCCTTATCTTTCGCAAGGAATTATTGAAAATGAAGGTATAGTAATTGATTCTAAAAGTGGAACATCTGGAGGTGGGCGAGAACCAAACCAGAAGCTACTCTTATCAGAATGTGGAGAAGGTCTATCAGCATATGGATTGATAAACCATAGACATACCTCAGAGATCGAGCAAGTAGCATCTTTTATTTCTGGAAATAAAATTGAACTGCTTTTTACACCTCATTTGGTTCCAATTTCAAGAGGTATGCATTCGACTATATATGGGAGATTAAGAGATCCAGGATTAACTTCTGATGATTGCAGAATTCTTTTAGATAATTATTATAGAAATTTCAAAAATATAAAAGTCTTACC
>CACMCA010000035.1 GCA_902612005.1 uncultured Prochlorococcus sp.
GATAAAAGAGCAAAGATTGAAAAAAAGGCAAAAATTAGCACAGTCAACTATTGGTAAATTTTCCACAATAAAAGCATCAACGGTAGCTCTTAATCCTTTTATTCTGTTCGATATTGCTGGCAGTTTTGCAATAGATACTGCATTAATTAGCGAATTAAGTAAGATTTACGGCTTAAATTTAAAGGGTGAATCTACCAGAAAAATATTCAAAAATATATCAATTAATAATTTATTTTTGGGCGTAACTCAAGTAGGAGTCAATACATCTTTCAACCTTGTTAGGAAAGTAATTTTATTAACAGCACCTTTCACTAACGGGATTTCATTATTACCCTATGGTCCTATATCAATTATTCAGGCGGCGATAGCAGTTTATTCTACAAAAATCCTTGGGAAATTAGCAGCCAAAGAGATATTTAAAAAAAGCAAAGCTTCGTTTATAGAACCGTATATAATGCTTCAAAATATAACTCTTAATGAACCAGAAATTTTTAAACACATAAATATTTATTTAACAAAAAGAAATTTAAATAGTAATTTTGTTAGTTTTCTACCTTAAAACTTAAATGGGAAAAAGCATTGCATTATTTGGTACTAGTGCAGATCCACCTACCATTGGACATAAAAAAATACTTGAAGAATTATCAAAAATTTATGCTTTTACCATTAGCTATGTGAGCAATAACCCCAAAAAAAGCACATAGAGGATATATCAATTCGTAGCCATTTATTAAACACTCTTATTGAAGATTTAGATAATCCTAAAATTTTATTTAATCAAAGTGTTAGTAGCCAATGGGCAGTAGAGTCAATCAAAAAATGTAAAGAAATTTATGAATTTAATAATTTAGATTTTGTTATTGGGAGTGATTTAATTAAAGATATTTTCTCATGGAAAAATTTTGACAAGATTATTTTGGAGGTAAGTTTTTTGATAATTTTAAGAGAGGGATATCCTGTTGAATCAAATACTCTTAAAATGTTAGAAAAATACAAAGTGAAATTTAAAATTTCGACCATCAAAATTCCAGAAACTTCAAGTTCTAATTTTAGATTAAATCTTAATTGTTCTAATTTACCACCGTCATTAATAGATATAGTTAAGAAGAATAATTTATATGAACCTACTAAATTAGTTGAATGAAGTTTTTACTTGCTCAAATAAATCCAGTTGTTGGAGATTTAGAGGGCAATGCAAAAAAAATACTATATATTGCTTCGAAAGCTTGCTCAATTTCTGCTGATATAGTTCTTACTCCAGAATTGTCATTATGGGGATATCCCTCAAATGACTTACTTTTAAAAAAAAATTTAATCAAAAATCAATATCAAATAATTGATCAATTAGCATTAGATATTAATAAAAAATATGGAAACTTAAGTATCACAGTAGGGATAGCTGAGATAATAAATGATTCTTTTTTCCCAAACCTTTATAATTCTATTGCGTTGATTGAAGGCGGTCAATGGAAAATAATTGCTCGTAAAATTATTCTTCCTACTTACGAAGTATTTGATGAGAAAAGATACTTTAGATCAGAAGAAAAAGTTTCCGTATTGGAAAAAAAAATTAAAAATAAAACTTGGCGACTTGGCTTTACTATATGTGAGGATTTATGGGTCAACGAAGATATAGAAGGCAGAGGAATTCATAAAAAAAATCCAATTATTGATTTAAAGGGAAAAAAAGTTGATATTTTAATAAATTTATCAGCTTCCCCGTATACTTTCAAAAAGTTAGAGCTAAGATCGAAAGTCTCCAGTTTTGCTGCACAATATCTTGAAGTACCTCTGATTTATGTAAACCAAATTGGAGCAAATGATAATTTAATTTTTGATGGAAGTAGTTTTATACTTGATAAGAATGGATCTAAAATTAAGCAACTTAAATCTTTTTCAGAAGAGTTCTCCAGTTGGGAAATTCATCAAACAAAACCTGAAAAAAATCAATTTGAAAACTCTGAGATGTCATCAATTTTTGATGCATTAGTACTTGGTGTTAAAGATTATGCAAAAAAATGTGGATTTAAAACAGCTTTAATTGGATTAAGCGGTGGCATTGATTCAGCACTTGTTTCAGCAATTGCAACAGCAGCTCTTGGAAGTAATAATATTTATTGCGTCTCAATGCCATCTAAATGGAGCTCATCTCATTCAAAGAGTGATGCAGAAGAACTAGCTAGAAGGTTAAATATACATTTCAATAGCATCCCGATTGAAAACTTGATGACCTCTTTTGAAGAGTCTTTTATACAAACCTTAGATTTCGAAATGGCTGAAATAACAAATCAAAATATTCAGTCAAGGATAAGAGGCACGCTTCTGATGGCTTTAGCGAATCAAGAAAAACATTTATTACTTTCAACAGGCAATAAATCGGAACTAGCCGTAGGATATTGCACTCTTTATGGTGACATGAATGGAGGATTATCTGTAATAGGGGATTTATATAAGAGTAATGTTTTTAAATTATGCAACTGGCTTGATAGTAAAGATTCAATTAATCACAGAAAATCACATATGTTATCTATCAATGTAGATATAATTGGGGAAAATATTCGCAAAAAGGCTCCAAGTGCCGAATTAGGACCCAATCAATTAGATACTGATTCTCTCCCACCTTATTCAATTCTAGATAATATTCTTAAAGGAATTATTGAAGAAAAAAAAGATATAAAACAACTTGAGGAAGATGGTTATAAAAAAGATTTAATTTTAAAAATAATCACACTTATAAAAAAAGCGGAATTTAAAAGGAAACAGGCTCCTCCAATTTTAAAATTAAGCAGTCAATCATTGGGAAGTGACTGGAGAGTTCCCATAGCAATATCTTATTAATCATTGTTAGAAATTTTTTGAATTTTTTTTAAAGGTCGTTGAATTGAATCAAGGTTGATACCTTTTTTGATAGCAAGAATTATTCCTGCAGCTTCTAAATAATTATCCACTTCAAATAGATTGGGGGAATCATAAAACTCATTTGTCACTTTTAATATATTTGGATTTTTTACAGAGATAATATTTAAACCTTTTTCAATACCTGCTAATACTGCTTCTCCACCTAGTGCCCCATTAGGAACTACAATAGTCTCAATCTGATCAGGGTGTAGTGAGATTAATTCATTTTTAGCAGGCAATTCAACAATATCAGGTGCATTGCTTAACCCAATTAGTACTGATGGTAAAAAGGTGTATCCTATTTCTTCTGCAGCTGCACGAGGATCTAATTTTTCATTCAATTCAATTGGATTTAAAGCAGGTGCATGAGCACACGGAACTTTTAAGAATTTGCTTATTAAATGACTTATAACTGCTTCGACTCCAGAAATAGGATCAACCCCTTTGCCCTCTCGATAAATATTTGTTTCTAAAGAATCTGAATCATCTGGAAATTTTGCCACAATTGCTATTGCCGTAACTCCTTTTTCTATTAAACATTTTCCTGCATCAATTAGGGTATCAGGATTTTCAATTATGCCATCACTAATTTTTGACGAATCAGAATCAATAACTATGTTTAATGGCTTTTTTGTAACCACATATGAATGAATATTAATCCCTAAAGTAGAAACACATGCATCAGCAACTTGTAAATGTCTTACTAATATTTCAGTTTCAATAGCTGAATCAAAAATTATGCCAATTTTCTGTTGCTTTACCTTTTTTAAAGCGATTTCTCCTTTAGCAAGTCGATCTAAAGTATAACCCTCAACATAAAAAATATTTTTATCTTTTTCAGAAAGATTACCACCATTCATAACATTTGGATGAGTAATTAAACATCCACTTGCTGATGCTAATAATTTTGCGGTA
>CACMCA010000036.1 GCA_902612005.1 uncultured Prochlorococcus sp.
GGACCATGAACATATTTTACTTGTGCTCCCCTGAACCTCGCTACTTGAGAAAGAAGTAGGCCCATAGCTCCAGAACTTTTGTTAGTAATGTGTCTTGCCGCGTCAATTTTCTCTGAGGTACACCCTCCAGTTATTAGAATTTCTTTATTAAGTAAATCTTTACGATATTCATTTTGTTTATGTGAAGCTATAAATTCAAGAGCTAATTGGATTAGATCATTGGGAGGTATCTTACCAATGCCAATAGCATCACATGCTAAGAGGCCTTCACTTGGTTGCAAAGACAAAACATTTTCGTAATTCAGCAAATTCTCATAATTGTTTTGGACAGCTTTATTTAGCCACATTTGTGTATTCATTGCTGGTGCAACAATAATTGGCTTTATATTTGCTATTAAGATGCTTGGGATCAATCCCTCTGCATTTCCAGTTACCCATTTTGCTAATGTTGTCGCTGTTAGAGGGGCGATGATTAAAATATCAGCCCAATTACTTAGTTCTATGTGAAGGGGTGTTGATTGGCCATCAGACCATTGATCATTTTCTAAAATGCACGGGTTTCTACTTAAAATAGAGAGAGAAAGCGGCTTTATTAATTTTTCTGCATTTTTTGATAAAACGCATCTTATTTCATAATTTTCTTTCGCTAATTGGCTAACTAATAATGGAATTCTTACAGCTGCAATACTTCCAGTTATTAATAAAAGAACCTTTATTTTGGAGTCCTTACTTTTAGTTTTCATCGAATGGTTCTTGATCGAGGAGATGGGTATAATTAGACGTTAATTCAGGCCTATTGATTGCAAGAGCTCTCAGTAAGTGCCAGTCTTTTAAACCATCAAATGGAGTATTGTAGTTATCTTCCTCTAGCCTTTTAGCGAGCTCAAAGGTCATTTCTTCATCGAAAGAATTTACTAGTTCCTCACTTATTTTATTTTCAGAAATGAATTTCACATTGAGTAAAGTCAATATACTTTAATAATAAAGCCTCAAGTAATTATTTGAAATTGATCTAAGAATTAAGTACGTATTTCAAGGATATGATAATTTTCAATTTTAATAATCTTTTCAAATTGTTGTTAGGTCATTTATCTTCATTCTCAGTCATAAATATGTAAACTCTCCTTTTCAAAAATATTCTTTCTTAAAATAACACCAAAATTTTATATCATGTCGCAAACCAAAAGAGAGCAAGTCATTAGTCACATTCGCTATTTAAGGCAAGAGCTCAGAGAAATGCATTTAGGAATAAAAGAAGATGACCTTTTCCCTGAGCCAGGCGAATTAAAAGGGTTAATGGCTCAGTTCGAAGCATTACTTGAATTAATAGAAGGAAATACTAAAATTCAATCAAACTCTGAAGCGGCTTAATTTAATGCAAAATGGTTGTTAGACCTCAAAAGACAAAATTTCAGCTAAAAATTGTGGAAAATCTTCAGACAATAAGTATTTGGGCTAATAATCCATGGCGAAGATATTCAATATCATTGATTACACTTTTAATCGGATACTTTTTTGGCAGTTCTCTTGGTATGGTAAGTGCCGTTGTGGAACTCATGGATCCTGTAGCCGCTTTTTTATCTGTAGTTTTTATTGAGTTTTTAATATTTTTGAGAAGAAATTTTAGATTTGAAAGGAAAAAGAAATTTTTAGTACTTTTATTAGATTCTTTAAGATTAGGATTATTTTATGGTTTCTTTACAGAAAGTCTTAAGTTGCTATAAATTTACTTTTTGCGTTTCTGTAATAGATAAAGCAAAGCCATTCTTATAGGGATACCATTTGCAACTTGATTGTTAATTAAGCAATTCGGATATCGATCTACTACTTTACTACTAATTTCAATATCTCTGTTAATGGGACCAGGATGGAGAATTGGAATTTCTTTATTATTTAAAGATAATTTCTCTGGGGTTAAGCCATAATCCAAACTATATGAATCAATGCTACTTAGTAAATTTTCCATCATTCTCTCTTTCTGGAGTCTTAAAACAATAATCGCATCTGCAATTTTTATTGATTCTTCTAATGATCTAGAAATTGTTATGGAACCTCTTGATTTAACAGGATCTTCTGTTTGATTTGGCGCTGGGGTTTTTAAAAAATTGATAAATTCATCAGGTATTAATGTCTTAGGACCACATAAGATTATATCGGCGCCGAATGCACTCAAAGCCCAAAGATTTGACCTAGCAACCCTTGAATGATTAACGTCGCCAATTATTAAAATTTTTTTGGAATTTAAAACCTCTGGATTCAGTGTTTTTTGGGAAAAGAATTTTATCAATGTATAGATATCAAGCAATCCTTGGCTGGGGTGACTATGTAATCCATCTCCCGCATTAAGAACCGAAGTCTTGGCATTTATTGCATCAAGTTTTTTTGCGATCTCAAAGGTTATGTAACTTGATGAATGTCTTATAACTAATGTATCTGCCCCCATAGCAGAATAAGTTATGGCTGTATCAATTATTGTTTCGCCTTTTGTTAAAGAGCTGGAGGATGGCGCAAACGTTTGGACATCAGCAGAAAGTCTTTTTGCTGCAAGCTCAAAACTATTTTTTGTTCTTGTACTAGCTTCAAAAAATAAAGAAGTTACCAAAGTTCCCTGTAAGGCCGGTATCTTTTTTGTTCCTGCATTCTTTAGTGCATCAAATCTATTAGCTAATTCAAATACTGACTCATAATCTTTAATTGAAAAATTAGCTAGTGTGTGGATATGTTTATGAGGCCAAATTTGCATTACGCTTAAAAAAAATAAATGATTATTGAAATTTAGGTGTTCTGTCACCTTTTAATCTTTTACTTACACTCCTACTATTTTTGAGATACCAACGCCATTTTATATTTTTTGCCTTTGATATGCCAATTCTCGTAGTTTGAATAAGATCTTTTTCTTCTAGAGTGGAGTCTCGTGGAGAAATCCATAAAGATTTGTTATTAAGAACTTCAAGTGAGTTAAATGAAATGTCTACACTGAATGTTTTTGTTACTAGGCCAGGTCCAGAAGCTAATCTTTCATTCTTATAAGAGATAAAAACTGATCTTATCAAAACACCACTTGCAAAATTTTCTTTATCAGTAACTATGTTTAAACAATGATGAATGCCATAAGATTTGTAAATATAAAATGTGCCAGGTTTGCCAAATAATGATTTGTTTGATTCAGTCATTTTGCGGTAGCCATGACAGGCCTCTTCTTCCTGTGAATAAGCTTCAGTTTCAACAATTAGACCTTTAACTTGATCTATCTCATTATTTTTTTTTATGAGGTAACAGCCTATTAAATCAGGGGCAACAAGTTTAGAGTGCCGATAAAAAAAATTTTTTGGAAATAATTCTTCTTTTATTTTTCAATATTTATCTAATATCATATTAATCTTAGAAAAATAATTAAGGCCATTAATTGATATTGATTTTCAAAAAGATGTGATTATTTTTTAAATTATTTGAAATTCAAAGGATATGTAAATAAGTTGTTCTTAATAAACTATTATTTAATAAGAAGATCTTAAATGTATGACAAA
>CACMCA010000037.1 GCA_902612005.1 uncultured Prochlorococcus sp.
TTAAATGAAAAAGTTATACAAAAAACAATAAAATCAAATTATTTTTTAAACTTATTATCTTAAAACATTTTGGATTTTAGTAAATCAACTCTTTTTTGATTCACTCCCAAATCACTTTCTCCAACTCTTGATTCTGATCTTATTGATAAAATGTTTGAATCAGGTAGAAAGGATACTTCTAAGTCGTCTACATACTTCATCCATTTACTGGTTGCCTCAGCATGAAGATAATCGCCATCAATTTCTACAATCTCAGTTCTTGGAGTGTTTTCAATAAATGTTTTAATCTCTTCAAAAGGTTTCTCAATATTGTTAACCTCCCATTCTTCTCGTACACAATGAGCAATCTCTACACAAGGTTTTAGTTCTACATGTGAGGCAAATGATGAAGAAGGGAATAACAAGCTTGAACAAATTAAAATTGCTAAAAAAAGTATTTTCATTAACAGAGGATTTAACAACTCATAATCTAACGAATCAAATTACTAATTTGGAATGACGTCTCTCATTAGTTTTGAAGAAAGCAAATATTTTTTTTATATTCAGGATTTAATATGTATTTCTAATAATCTCAAAAAAAAAAGACCTCTCAGAGAGAGATCTTTTTAAAATTGAATTAAATCAAGTGTTTCCTTGTTTCCACTGAAATAAATCAATTCCTCCTACACACAATCCTAATATCACACCTAAATTCAAAATATGTAATGCTTTATAGACCTCTATCTTAACTGTCACATGGCAAAAAATACAAAAAGTACTCAAACATCAAGGTCGAGTACTTTTAAAGTTATCAGAAAAAAATGTGTGAGGAGTTTCTGATGTATTAAATTTACTCCTTAGGTAATTTAAAAGGCTACAGTATAAATTACTAATTATTTCAATCTTTCAGAAAAATTGGGCGTTGATGAAAAAAATAATCAAAAACATAAAAATTTCATGAAAAGCATTTACAAAAAAATTATTTTTATTATTTCGGCAATTGCTCTTTTTTCAGTAATAGTGTGTGTTGTCAAATATTCGCTTACTTATATTGAAAATAATCCCGAAAAATACTTACCTACACAAAAGTAAAACAAAAATTAAGTATAAATTCACTTCAAAAAATCTATAAAGTGTCTTAAAAATGTCATACATAGGCAGCTTGAGTCATGAAAATCAAAAATACTTCAGTTCTTAATCAGAATAATACCCATATAAGTGAATTCAAAAAAAAACATAAATATCAACTACTTGAGAATTACTGGAAGAAAAGAAAGAAAGAATGTGAAAAAAATCTTTCAAAATTTTGCTAACCGGTAATTATGAATATTATTTTTTCTTTTTTATTAGCATCTGTGATGTGGGTACAAGTTCCTCAGTGGGAAGCTGACTGGTCAAAATGTGCAGTAGATGTTCCCGATACATCATGTCACTGGTACGTAGCTGCTCCCGATAATACTTTTGGGGAAGGATTTAATTGGGAAAACGCTCCTTGGTTTGATGCTAATGGATTACAGGATGTAGCAAAAATTGAGAAAGAATCTGTAGTAGAAAAACTCCAAAATAACTAAAGTTTCTATTTCATCAATTAACTTTTAAAAGTATTTAAATCTAGTTGCTTAGTGGTTAACTTTTGATTAATTAAAAAATTTTTATGCGTTTCAAAGTAAGTCTCAAAAAAAATGGAAAGGAATTTGATGAAGTTGTTATAGCTAATAATAAAAAAGAGGCTATGGAAGTAGCTTTAAAAAATAATCCAGAAGCTCAAGCATTAAACTCTGATTGGACATTTAAGATTTAATTATTTACGAAGTTTAGGAATCAAAAGAGATGCGACACAAATAACACTAATTGCAGGTCCAGGCGACAAATTAAAAACTATAGAGAGAATAAAGCCCAGAACTGAGATGCATAACCCAAAAAATGAAGATCTCATCATTGCAATTCTCAAACTATGAGCCTTATTTAGCCCTAACAGAGTTGGGGTAGAAAGAAGAGCAATAACAAGAATTACTCCCACTGCTGACATTGAACTAACAATTACTAATGCCGTTGTAAAACTCAAAGCAAAATTTAATAAAGAAACGTTTATACCACTTGCGGATGCTCCTTCTGGATCCAATCCCACATAAACAACCTTTTCATATCCAAAAGTCATTAAAAGTATAAATACTAAAAAAGCAATTATTGTTCTAAGTAAATCTCCAAAATTTGCTGTCAATAAATCGCCAAATAATACTGCCTGCAAATCGATCCTTATTCCGAGTAAAGGGATTATAAGGACTCCAAACCCAAGCATTCCAGCAAGAATAGTATTCATAACTGCTTCATAGTTTTCACTTTTTCTATTAGTTAAACTTTCCGCAATTAAAGAACCTAAAAGACCACTGATAACACCACCAATTGAAGGATGAATTCCAAGTGCTAAGGCTAAAGCAAGTCCAGGTAAAACACAATGAGAGATTAGATTAACTTGTAATAATCTCTTATGAGTGATTAATACAGTTCCCATTGCTGGACATAAGATCCCTGAGAAAATAGTTATTATTAATGGGACAAGCCACCAGTTGTTATTAATAAAAGACATTATTCGAATGATTCGTTATGATCAAAAATACGGGACAAAAAAAGATTTCGAAAACAATGGTAACTAAGTCCGACATTACCAAAAAACAAGAACAACTTCTTGAAGAACTTAATAAATGCGAGGATGAATTGACTGGTCAAGAGTTGCATAGACAATTGATAGAAAGCGGAAAGGCTATGGGACTGACGACTGTTTACAGGAATCTTCAAGTTCTGATAAAGCATGGCTTAATACGTTCTAGACATCTCCCAACTGGAGAGGTTCTGTACACTCCTGTAGATAGAGATATTCATCATTTGACCTGTGTTCAATGTGGTGAGACATCAAAAATGGAAGGATGCCCGGTAAAAGATATTCATACACCCAAAACAAATCCCAAGAAATTCCAATTGTTGTTTCATACCCTCGAATATTTCGGGCTTTGCCAAAACTGTTATCAAGCTCAGAATTAAAAAGGAACATTCTCTAATCACAGAAATTATTTTCGTTTATAGAGCTAATGTTTATTGCCTCTAATTTATCTTGTATTTGGTCAGGACTACCAACTGCCAAAACACTTTTATCAAGAACGATTACTTGATCATAGTTATTTAAAGAATCGCCCCAATCATGGCTACTTACGAGCAAAGAGAGTCCGGCATCCGCAAGT
>CACMCA010000038.1 GCA_902612005.1 uncultured Prochlorococcus sp.
TCAGCAGATAAAAGATGTTTTTTTGAGAGAACTAAAGCCTCTTTAGTTTTTTGTAAATGGGTTATTGATTTATCAATTTCTGAAATTGCATCATTAAATCTATCCTGGGCAAGTGAAACATTTTTACCAACTGCATTTTTGAATTGCTCAAGAGTACTTTCAAAATTAGTTATGTCAAAATTCTCACGTTTCATTAAATCAATTTGTGATTTGTATTTTAAAGTTTCCATAGATGCATTTCTTAGCAGAGAAATAATGGGCAAGAAAAATTGAGGTCTTATGACATACATTTTTGGGAATCTATGAGAAACATCTACTATGCCAGCATTATATAGTTCACTTTCTGGTTCTAGAAGGGATACGAGAACTGCATATTCACAAGATTTTTGTCTTCTATCTTTGTCTAATTCTTTTAAAAAATCTTCGTTTTTTCTTTTATTAGTTCCATTTAAACTTTCATTCTTCATCTCAAACATTATGGATACGACTTCGGTGTTATTTTCATCCAATTCTCTAAATATATAGTCACCTTTACTTCCTAAGGTGGCATCATTATCCTTTTCGAAATATGAGTTTTTAAATGCAGAGGCACGATTCAGATTAAATTGAGTTTCGCAATGGATTTCTAATGTTTCTCCTATCATCTTTGTAGATAATCTAGATTTCATTTCTCTTAACTCCTGAATAGTCAGGTCCCTTTCACTAATTTTGCTTTTAAACTTTTCTTCAATTAATTTTTCATTAATTGAATGTTCAAGCTTCATCTTTTCAATGGAATTCGTTAAAGATGAGTTTTCTTTTTCTAAATTAGTAACGGCTTCACTAATTTTGTTTTTTAAAGATAATTCTGAAATTAAAGATTGGTTCTTAATTTCGTCTTTCAACTTGATTAATTCATTATTCAATGAATTGATTTTATTTGTTGCCTGATTTTTTAAATCATTAAGGGCATTTGTTTTCTTTTCTTCAGCTATTTTTAACTTAGATTCAAGAGTTTGGATCTCAGACTCTTTAATCCGATTCTGCTCTATTAACTGTATTTTTAACTCACGTTTTAAAATTTCCAAAGCTTTTTTATTATCTTCTTCAGCCAAGATAAGTCGTTCTTTTATTTGT
Source organism: uncultured Prochlorococcus sp. (assembly GCA_902612005.1). Lineage (GTDB taxonomy): Bacteria > Cyanobacteriota > Cyanobacteriia > PCC-6307 > Cyanobiaceae > Prochlorococcus_A. The sequence continues at coordinate 1,117 of CACMCA010000038.1, forward strand.
TTATTAAATTCTTCGTCTTTTATCTGAAGAAGTATTTCTTCAAAGCTGCTGGGATCAATTCGGAAAGTTTTGCCGCATGAAGGACATTTAATATCTTTCATTTTTTAATTACAAAATTTATATTAGAAAGGATTTAATATTCAAATTATGTAAAAAGAATATTATTCTTGACTAAGAATAAACAATGAACCAACATTATGCATTAAAAAATAAAGTAATTACTCAATAAAAATTATATTAATCCTGATTCCTTAAGAATGTTAATTTTATTTGCTAATTCTATATCTGCAGAAGATATTGAACGGTCTAAAGTTTTGTGAGATGAAACTGTGTAACCACTGTCATCAACAAATTCGTCCTCCCCATCTTTTAAGTGGTCATTTTCATTTTGGAGATCTTTAAAATTATCAGACTTGAATATTTTTGACTTGCTGATATTACTATATCCAAAATTCGCAATTCCTCTGGCATCTAATGCTTCCTCAACTAATATTCCAACTACTTTAGATCTACTTATAGATTCGCTATTGGATATTTCATCAATAATTTCAAGTACTCTTTTTCTAGGAAGATATCCTATCCTTTTAACTTTATTTTCCATGAGCCTTTACACATGTCAATATTGTAACACTTCTGTCAAATCAACTCAGATTTTGATTAATAGCACTTATGTATAAATTTAAACAGTAGGATTAAAGTATAATTTCAAAGAACACTCATTCAAAGTTATTTCTCAAATACTCATGGGGATAGTTTTAAATGCTTCTTCTAATTACTTTTTCAGTTTGGTTCTGATTTTTGTAATTTTCTAAATTTAAATTCCAAATATTATGAAAGATAAACTATATGATAATGCTGATAGCTTTGCAATGTCATTTGATGAGGAATGGGAAAATGTAGATTGTGATGATATACGATTAAAGATAGATAAGGTATTAGAACTTTTATCAGATCACCCTTTTTTGATATCTAATCCTGAAAACGCTAGAAAAATGGCAGAATTTAGGATATTTTCATTAAAAAAATTTCAATAATTATTTTTAAATATTTTAAAGTTAATAATTTTAAAACAAACTTTAATTTCTTAAGATTTAAATAGTCGGTGAATTAAAAAATCCCTTACTGTATAAAAATATTATTATGCCAATAATTGGACCTATCCCAAAAACAAAAAGTACTAATTTCGCAGAATTTTTTGTTTGACCTAATTTTTGATCTTTTAAATTTGAATTAGTTTGTTTTTTTTTAGATTTTTTCTTTTTCATGAAAGATATATTACTACAATTCGACTTTAGAAGATTTTGATATGTTATTGGGTTTGAAAAATTTTTCAAATTGACAGAACTTTTATGGGAGTCAAAAAAGATCGTATTGTATAATGTAAAGAATATAAAGGAAATATGAGTGCAACTAAGAGAGAGGAAGTTTGTTCTCACCTTAGATATATAAGGTTAGAGCTCAGAGAAATGCATCAAATGCTTATTAAAGAAGATTTGTTGCCTGATATTAATGAAGCAAAGGAAGTTCACGCACAACTTGATGCTTTATTGGATTTATTATCAGAAAAAAGAGTAAAGAAAATAAAAAGTCAATTTTGAAACTTATGGTTAATTTGAATATATTCAAATATAATTTGTAGCTGATTCTATTTTTTTTCGGTTATCGTGCATTTGCTCTAATTTATTATATATTTCTTTTATTTGAATTTGGATCAGATCTGTTGAATTGATATTGCTCAAAGCATCTAAAGTTGAGAGAAGACTTTCCTTGGCTTCAATTAAATGTCTACATTCTTTACTGCCTGCTTCGTAGGACATGAGATTTAAATAAGAATAATTATCACAAATATATTAAAAATTCTTCAGTATTGCTTGATACCCTTATCAATTCAAAGCTTATTATTGTAATTTTCAATACAGAATAAGTAATTAGTTTTACTAAAATTTAGTAAAAAGTTATGCAAAAAAAATCACACGATTATAAATTCTGTATAAAGTTAGCTTTAGATAATGCAAAAAAAAGAA
>CACMCA010000039.1 GCA_902612005.1 uncultured Prochlorococcus sp.
ATCATTCCTGAATTAGGAGAAGAATTTTTAGAATTTGGGGAATCACTATTTTTTTCCTTTTTTTCTGTTGAATTTTGATTTAACTTATCTGATGAAGTCATTCACTTATTTATATTTAATAAATAATTTATCAGTTTATGGTCACATTTTGATTGATTTTTTCAAAATTTCTTTAAATTAATTATTGATACCTTGTAGAAGGATTTTTATCTATCATGAGATACTTGATAAAAGTCGTAAATTGTAGCTTCTAATGTATCCCAAAGATCTTTAGGTATGTCGTTTTCTTCTGCGAACATACCAAGCTGACTTGCTAAGCCTCTCGCTTGAGAGAGTTTAGAATCATGTGAATCGGACTTATTCATTTTTAGTTATTAACTTAATAAAAAATAAATCTATTAACTAGATAAGTCAAATTTCAAAATTCTAAATCAGAAATTTCTTTTAGTGCAGCAATACTTAAAACTTCTGGATTGGAATCATTTACCAGAACATCATCTTCTATCCTTATACCTATGCCTTTCCATTTCTCGTCAATAAGGGGTTGTCCAGCAGGGACTGGAATCCTATCACTTATATAAATCCCTGGTTCTACAGTTAGGATCATTCCATTTTGCAATGGCACTTCATAGTCTCCCATTCTGTATGCTCCAACATCATGAACATCTAAGCCTAGCCAATGTCCAGTTCTATGCATATAAAGATGTTTATAAGATTGATTCTCAATTATTTCCTCAGTACTGCCAGACAATAAGCCAATTTCTTTTAATCCTTCTATCAGAATTTTTAAAGCAGCATTATGGACAGAACTAGAATTCGATCCTTTTACAGCACTTTTAATTGCATTTTTCTGCGCACTCAATACAATTTCATAGATAACTTTCTGCTCATTAGAAAATTTACCGCCAATTGGAATAGTTCTTGTTATGTCTCCATTGTAATAATCATTTAGTGAGCAGCCGGCATCAACCAATAATAAATCTTCCTTATTCAAGGGTGAGTTATTTGAAGTGTAATGCAAAATACATGCATTATCTCCTGAAGCGACAATAGAGTTATAAGCTGGTCCTCTCGCACCTTTTTCCAAAAAGAATCCCTCTAGAAGACCTTGAATTTGTCTTTCATTTGTCTTTGATGAGATAGATTCTCTTACTAATTCATGGGCTTCGGCTGAGATTTGTATAGCCTCTCTCATTCTCTTAATTTCAAATTGACTTTTAATTAATCTCATCTCATTTAAATAAATTTCTGGAGATTTTATAGAATTTGCACCAAACCCTAATCTTGAGCGATTATCAAGTTGTTGTGAAAATATCTCAAGCACTAGTTTCTCAATTAATGGATGCTTACCAATTGAAAAAACAAGTTCATCAGAACCATTTATGTAAGTTGGGAGTAAATCTCTTAATTCATATATGGAGTGAGCCTTATCAGCATTAAACTCTTTTTCAGCACCTTCTAAGCCCCATCTAAAGCCGTGCCATACTTCGCCTATAACATCTTTAGGAGCAACAAACATAATAAATCTCTCGCCCTTCGGCTTATGGGATAAAAAAAGAGCAATTGCACCTGGCTCATCGAAACCGGTTAAATACCAAAAATTACTATCTTGTCTAAAAGGATATTCACAATCTGCATGATGCTTTACAAGATTAGCCCCGGGGATAATAGCAGCTTTTCCACCTAATTTATTTAGGAAAATTTCTCTTCTTTCTTCAAAAATTTTATTATCAGGTTTAGTCATAAATTGAGTATTGGCGTGTTTTCAAAAAAAATGGAAGAATGAATTTAAACAGATTTAGTATCCAATCTACTTTAATGGAACCAAGTGTTTACGGTTTAATTCTACTTATCATAATTATTTTAATTGGGTCAGCATGTTGTTCGGGAGTAGAAGCGGCTATTTTAGCAGTAAATTCAATAAGAATTCTAGAAATAGCCTCAAAACAAAAACCAAAAAGTTCTGCGAATCAACTCCTTATACTTAGAAAACATCTTGGAAGGACATTAACTGTAATTACTATTACTAATAATGGATTTAACATAATTGGGAGTCTTATTTTAGGTGTATATGGAGCATTGGTAATTAATAGTAGTTATGGCTTAACCCTTTTTTCAATTGTTTTCTACATCCTTGTTGTTTTAGTCGGAGAAGTACTACCCAAAGCTCTTGGCACAAGATTTTCAGTTCAAATAGCATTATTATCAGTTCCCATATTGAGAATATTAAATAATATAATGAGGCCATTTTTAATATTAATAGAACAAATATTTCCAGTTATTACTGCAGAAAATGAAATCTCAACCGATGAAGAAGAAATTAGACAAATGGCAAAAATTGGAAGTCAGAAAGGTTTAATAGAGGCTGATGAGGCAGCGATGATATTTAAAGTTTTTCAATTAAACGATTTAAAAGCTAAAGATTTAATGATCCCTAGGGTATCAGTACCTTGTCTTGATGGGTCTTCTAATCTCGAAGAAATTTCAAAACTCATACTTTCTGATAACTCTCCATGGTGGGTAATTTTGGGAGATAAAGTTGACAAAATACAAGGGGTGGTTGAGCGTGAGAAAATTTTAGCAGAATTAATTAATGGGGGAAATAAAAAATTATTATCAGAAGTTTGTGAAGCTGTAGACTACATTCCCGAAATGATTAAGGCAGATCAATTATTAACAAGATTTGACAAGAATCATAAAGGAGTGAAAGTAGTAGTAGATGAATTTGGGGGATTCGTGGGGATTATTGGTTCAGAAGCTGTCTTATCTGTGCTAGCTGGCTGGTGGAAAAAATAAATTATGAAAGAACCGAAGATTAATAAAAGTTATTTACTTTTGAAAAATTGGTGGGAGACAATTGATCTTACCAACTATGAAAAAAGTTTTTTTAATAAAGAAATAATTTCTTTAAATCAACAACTTTTTAGGCTAAAAGAAAAAAAAATAAGAATTGGCGCATATGGTAAATCGGGCGTGGGCAAATCCTCTGTTTTAAATTCTTTGTTAAAAGAAGATATATTCAAAACGGATATTATCAATGGGACCACAAGAGAAATACAAGCTGAAGAATGGAATATTAAAGACCAAACACTCAACA
>CACMCA010000040.1 GCA_902612005.1 uncultured Prochlorococcus sp.
AGGTACAAGTCCGCGTGTCTCGATCATGCCGAGAGCGATACCCATTGTTTCTGTAGCCATTGTCTACTTAATTACTAAATGTGGAATGTTCAATCCGAAGAATGCTTCATTAAGTACTTATAAGTCAAGCGTTTTCAATAAAATTTCCATTAATGTTTTTTCTATCATTCATAAGTTAAACTTATCACCCTTGGTACTATTGATATGTCAATACTTATGCAAATTAGTTAGTGCATCAAAACATACTGTTGTGTTAAGAAAAAATTTACATTATGTTATTTCCGTACGAGACAGGCCCTGTCTACACAGGTGTGGAATGTTCAACCCTTCCTGTCTCCGTATCTAGCTTTGAAGTAAGATAATATTCTGATTAAATTTTTTTATTATTTTGAACCTTCCAGTTCTAACTATTGCGAGTGGCAACAAAAGAAAAGTTTCTGAAATTTCGGAAATGCTTGATGTTTTGTCTTTAAGGGTTCAGAAGCAACCAGAAGATTTAAATGTCGAAGAGACTGGAAACACATATTTTGAGAATGCACTTTTAAAGGCTAAAGCAGCTGCTTTAGAGACTAAAACTTGGGCATTAGCTGACGACTCAGGCCTTGAAGTGGATATTTTAGATGGTCGACCAGGGATATATTCTGCTCGATACGCCAAAAATAACGCTGAAAAAATTAAAAAATTAATTAATGAACTTTCTGATAGTCCTTACAGGAGCGCAAGATTTATAAGTTGTATGGTTTTATGCGATCCTTCAGGCAAATTAGTAAAGGATACAACTGGAATATGCTGGGGACAAATTCTTAAAAGCCCAAAATATCCAAATGGGGAGTTCGAATCTATTTTTTGGGTAAAAGAAGCTAACTGTGTTTACGGAGAGCTTTCACAATCACAATTAGGTAAATTAGGGAGTAGGGGTAAAGCTGCCAAAATTATGTCACCTTACCTCAAAAAAGAAATAGGTTTAAATTAAAGCATTCTCAATAATTTGAAATTTCATCAATCGCTCTTATAGCTGCTGCTGCTGCTTCTTCAACATCTCCTTCTTTCCCTGCGAGAGTTAATCTGCCAAAAGCGCCAACTGCCTTTACATCAACAACAGTTATATTTGATGCTTTTTCTGCTTCATTTGCTGCTTTTAAAACATACCCAGCCGGTTCAGTTTCTAATATAAACATACTCATTCCAGATTGAATCATTGATCCACTTCTGTTTTGTCTATTTATCAAAACAGCATGATCTGGAGTAATTGCTCGAATAACTTCTGTCCAACTTGTCGAAGGTTTGGTTCTTTTTCTAACTTCACTTCCAATAGCATCTAAAACAACATCCCCAGAATGCAAAACAGTACTTTGATCTTTGTGATATAAAGCAAGAGAACCAAATGCTCTTTCAACAATCATCTGACCAAGTCTTACATTACTTGCTTTTAAGGCAATATCAGTGACTCTATGAACGGCCATCCCTGGTGAGACTTCCATCCAAAGGCATGAATCTCCAGGTATAGGTAAAAAACCTCTACTAACCGTCCCCATATATGCGGCTAATTGAGGTTGAAGAGAATCCAAAAAAACATATGTTCTCAACTCAATTTGCTCAACTTGACTTGCTTGTCTGGACACCAAAGACTTTTCTGAATCAGTTGTAATAAAACAGCTTGCCCCATTGGCCTGAGATTGCACCTCAGAACCTGTGACAAGAGAACTACCTTTTTTTCGTTCCCCTCTGTTTAAACTAGAAGTTGGTTCCATTGACGAGACTATAACGGATAATGGTTCATTTTTTCTATTAAATTTACTTGCATGCTTCCTACAAAACGATAACTTCAAGGAAAAGATATGCATTTTTATGGGAACTTCTCAAAAAAAAGAACCAAATTTTTCTGGTACTGAAAAAGAATTAACTCCTGATCAAACTCTTGGATTAGTTAGCCTAAGCTTAATGCAAAAACTATCTCAGAAAGACCCATCTTTTAGTTGGTTAGAAGAAGATAAAATTGAGAAAGTAAATCTTAAGAAACTTAGAGATAGATTGGAGTTAACGCAATTAGCTATAAATACTGGAGCACCTTTAACCACTTCAGAAGTGACAGCTTTAATTGGGGCAAAGCCCGAGAAATCCAAGTTAGAAAGAGCAGGATTATTAGCAACGAAAATAGCTAGAAATGTGTGGAAGATTTCAAAAATAAGTCAAGGAAATTCCTTCTACAGAAATTAAAATACGCCCAAAAAGATTTTTTCATAATTCTCATTTAAGTATTTAAACATTCATATAAGTTTTTTAAATGTTTGCATTTTGTAAGAGAACTTATAAATTACTTTCTTAAATTAAAAAGTTTGTGCAAGCTTGAAATATAAGCTCTTGAAAATTTTTAATGAGTAAAGTTGAATTTAATAAGGAAACTGGGCCTAGGGAGGTTTTTTGTGGTTTAACTTCAATAGTTTGGCTCCACAGAAGAATGCCTGATGCGTTTTTTCTGGTAGTAGGCTCAAGAACATGTGCTCATTTAATTCAAAGCGCTGCTGGAGTTATGATTTTTGCTGAGCCAAGATTTGGCACGGCTATTCTTGAAGAAAAAGATCTTGCTGGTCTTGCTGACGCTCATGAAGAATTAGATAGAGTGGTAAATGATCTTATTGCAAGAAGACCTGAAATAAAAACTCTTTTTCTAGTTGGATCTTGTCCAAGTGAAGTAATTAAACTAGATCTTGCAACTGTCGCAGAAAAATTAAATAAAAGATTTTTAGGTCAAGTAAGGTTCGTTAATTACTCTGGCAGTGGGATAGAAACAACATTTACTCAAGGAGAGGATGGCGCCTTAAAAGCTTTAATTCCATTAATGGAGTCCTCAAATGAAGAGAAATTATTATTAGTTGGGACTCTTGCAAATAATGTAGAAGATAGGTTTAAAAAGATTTTTAGAAATTTAGGAATTTCAAATATTGA
>CACMCA010000041.1 GCA_902612005.1 uncultured Prochlorococcus sp.
CGCTCTAAATCGACCTCCCTAATTTCTCCTGATTCAGAAGAGATTTCAACAAGGACTTTAGTTCCAGATGTACCTCTTAACTTAGAGGCAGTATTGGCAAGACCTAATTCTTTGGATGGAATTCCATCAACTTTTTTTATAAAGTCTCCGCTTACTATTCCAGCCTCTTCAGCTGGAGATCCTCCAAGAGTTGATATAACTTTAACTTTTTTGTCATCATTATCTTCACCTAGTTGGAGACCAACCCCATTTATCTCGCTTCCAAAATTACTTGACTTAAGGAGTTCATAATCTTTTGGCCGTAAAATTCTTGTGTACGGATCTTCTAGAGGTCTTAACATGTCTTCAATTGCAGAATAAGCCTCTTCAGTTGTTTCAATTTGTTTCTGTAATGTTTTTTGTCTAATTCTCTTCCATTGTATTTCTTCAAACTTTTCTGGGTCATAAAAGCCCTCATTAACCAAGGTCCAAGCATCTAGTACTAATTGCTTAGTATCACTGAGAGCATCCACTCTTTCTATCAATAAAAGATTGATAGAAAAAACTATGATCATTGATGCAGTGATAATAGTTTTGAATGTTAAAAGTTTGTTAAAAGATGAATTCATTGGGTTAAGTGTTAACACCAAGTATAAGAATTTTAAGTAAGCTCTTTATATCAAAGCTAATTTTTTTTTGGATGGCGAATTCTTCATCTGTTTATGATTGGTTTCAAGAAAGACTTGAAATTCAAGACATAACTGACGACGTAACTTCCAAGTACGTACCCCCTCACGTTAATATTTTTTATTGTTTAGGTGGCATAACCTTAGTATGCTTCCTAATTCAATTTGCAACAGGTTTTGCAATGACTTTTTATTATAAGCCAACTGTTACACAAGCTTATAATTCAGTTAGTTATTTGATGACTGATGTAAGTTTTGGATGGTTAATACGTTCTGTTCATAGATGGAGTGCATCAATGATGGTTTTGATGTTAATCCTTCACGTTTTTAGAGTTTATCTTACCGGTGGTTTCAAAAGACCTAGAGAATTAACTTGGGTAACAGGTGTTGTAATGGCAGTCATAACGGTAGCTTTTGGCGTAACAGGATATTCTTTGCCTTGGGATCAAGTTGGTTATTGGGCAGTCAAGATTGTTTCAGGTGTACCTGCAGCAATACCAGTTATTGGAGACTTTATGGTCGAACTTCTTAGAGGCGGAGAAAGTGTTGGACAATCAACCCTTACTAGATTTTATAGCCTTCATACTTTCGTATTACCTTGGTCATTAGCAGTCTTTATGTTGATGCACTTTTTAATGATTCGTAAACAAGGTATTTCAGGTCCTTTATAAACTTTTATACTTAAACCATTACTAAGGCTTCCTTATGTCTACGTTAAAAAAACCAGATTTATCTGATCCAAAATTAAGAGCAAAACTAGCTAAAGGTATGGGTCACAACTATTATGGTGAGCCAGCTTGGCCTAATGACCTATTATATATTTTTCCAGTAGTAATTTTAGGTACTATCGCTTGTGTGGTCGGACTGGCAGTTCTTGATCCTGCAATGCTAGGAGACAAGGCAAATCCATTCGCCACCCCCCTAGAAATTCTTCCTGAATGGTATCTATACCCAGTTTTTCAAATACTAAGGGTAGTTCCAAACAAACTCTTGGGTATTGCACTTCAAACATTAATTCCACTTGGATTAATGATTTTACCCTTTATCGAAAATGTTAATAAATTTTCTAATCCATTCAGAAGGCCAATAGCAATGTCTGTTTTCTTGTTTGGAACTTTTCTAACTATTTATCTCGGTATTGGAGCCTGTTTGCCAATTGATAAATCACTTACCTTAGGTTTATTTTAGACTTAAATTTTAAACATATTTAGATCGTTATACTCATTTCTTAGAAAATGATTCATTAATAAAAAACCAACAATTGTCCATGTTTGATAAGTTCTTGATTGTTGTCCAACCCAAGTACCTGTAGGACCATCAAAATATTCTGCCCATTCTTGTTTTGGCAATTGATTAAGTTGACACCAATATGATTCTTCTACTAAAGATTTCATCTCTTCCATGAGCATTACATCATCGGAACCATAATTTTTTTGATGCAATAGTACGGCAGCACCAAAAAACCAAAGTAAACTTGGCCAGTGACCTCCGTTATGGTAACTCCAAGGCCAATTTTTCGGATCTGATCCGGTTTTATTTTGCCATTCTTCGACATCCATATGAGGATGACAAATTCTCATGGGCATTTGAGCCATCAAATGCTGTCTGTTATGTAAAACTAATCTAAATAAAGCTCTTTGTTCTTCAGGAGGAAGAACTCCGAACATACATGCTAAAGAATTACCTAAACTATAAAATCGAAAGTCAGGCCTTCCTGTTCTAATATTTCCTATTAAATAACCACCTCTATTCTCTAACCAATCTTGTAGCCATGAGGGCACTACTTGAGGTTGTACGTTAAATTCATTGAAATGTTGATCATCTCCATATTGCTCAGTAGGCCTTCTTCTTAAAATTTGCATTGTTTGGCTGGTAACCCAATAATGTTTTAAAAGAAAACTTCCTAAATCCTTAACCCATTGATTTGTAAGAATAAGTCTTTGGTCTAAAAGTCTACTAACATGATCCGCTCTACTTAATTCCATTAAG
>CACMCA010000042.1 GCA_902612005.1 uncultured Prochlorococcus sp.
CTTCTGCTGAAGGTTCAGTAAATGGAAAATAACTAGCTCTAAATCTTACAGGAATATCTCCAAAAAAGGTTTTTAAAAATGTGAGAACTGTTCCTCTTAAATGACTAAAATTAATGTCTTGATCGATACATAAAACCTCAACCTGATTAAATACAGGAGAATGAGTAGCATCTACTGCATCTCTCCTATATACCCTCCCAGGAGCAATAATTCTTACTGGAGGTGGATTTTTCTCTAAATATCTTATTTGCACAGGAGAAGTGTGGGTCCTTAAAAGTCGATTTTCATCTAAGTAGAAAGTATCCTGCATATCTCTTGCGGGATGATTTTTGGGTATATTGAGAGACTCAAAATTATAAAAATCAGTTTCAATTTCAGGGCCACTTTCTACTGAGTAGCCTAAACCACAAAAAATATCTATTATTTCATCTTGAGTTGAAATCAAAGGATGTTTATTCCCAAGGGGTGTTCCAATTGAAGGGATAGTTACATCAATTTTTTCTTTTTTAATCTTTTTATCTAGGGCTTCGATGTTTAGTTTATTTTTTCTTTCAGTTATTAGTTCTTGCAAATTTAACTTTATTAAATTTGCCTTCTGGCCAATAATTGGTCTATCAGTAGCAGACAATTGACCCATTGTTTTCAATATAATTGATAAATCACCTTTTTTCCCTAGCAATGAAACTCTCAATTGATCCAGTTCTTCATGAGTATTAGAATTATCTATATTATTTTTTGCTGTTAGAGAAAGATTGTTTAATTTTTTCTCAATTTGACTTAATGATTCAATTTGACTCACTGATATAGTAAAAATAAGTATTGTTTTATCTTACTTAAATATCGTCCATAAATAAAATGTATTGATTAATGAAACCGTTAAATATATTAATTAGCAATGATGATGGTGTTTTCGCAGCAGGGATAAGAGCTTTAGCAAAATCAGCCCAAAAAAGAGGACATAATGTAAAAGTAGTATGTCCTGACCAAGAAAGATCAGCTACTGGTCATGGTCTTACATTACAATCCCCATTAAGAGTTGAGAAAGCTGACGAATTATTTGGAGAAGAAATTGAAGCTTGGGGATGTTCCGGCACACCTGCTGATTGTGTCAAATTAGCACTATCTGAACTCTTAGATCATAAACCTGATCTAGTACTATCTGGAATAAATCACGGGCCCAATTTAGGGACAGATATTTTTTGTTCAGGCACAGTCGCTGCAGCTATGGAAGGCACTTTAGAAAATGTTCCCTCAATGGCTATAAGTGTTGCTAGTTTTAAATGGAAGAATTTTGAATTTGCTGGAGAAATTGCGATGAATATTGCCGAACAAGCAATTAACGATAGTTGGCCGGCTTCACTTTTATTAAATTTGAATATCCCCCCCTGCGAAAAAAACAAAATAAAAGAATTATCCTGGACAAGGTTATCGGTAAGAAAATATAAAAATCAATTTTCCAAAAGGGAAGACCCAAGGGGTGACGATTATTATTGGTTAGCTGGTGAGGTTGTTTTAGATCTTAAATCAAAAGGTTATGGCCCAAAAAACTGGCCCAGTGATGTATCTCAAATACAAGAAAATAAAATATCTCTTACACCTGTAGAACCAGATTTATTTTGGAGAGGTAATTTAGACAACTTACCTAAAATTAATAATTCATTTATAAATCCTTCTTAAAAGCCATAAAGAAAAGCAAAGTCCAAAAAAATGAGCAGCAATAACTTGAGTGTTACTGAGAACTGATAATATTTCAAGACCAGTAATTGGGATATCAGATGTCGCTGTTATCAATTGTCCAGTTGTTTGAGAGGATGCTTGGATAAATAAGGCTCCCATAAGAGCTTGATATCCAATTAAGCCAAACAAAATTCCAAACAAATCAACTATTAGTCCTCGTTTTATCAATTTACCGGTTTGTCCTCTTGAGGGTCTTGCGTTGCTTGCGATTGCTCTTCCTGTTCTAACTATTAACCAACCTTGCCAAAGACTAAAAAGTAGTAAAATCAGGGATATGGTTGTAAGTGATAGACCAGGCGCTAACCCAAGCTGTCCTTCGCTGTTATTTACAACATTTGAAAAAAGCAAAACAGCTGCTACAACAACACCTAAAATGGACTGAACCCAAAAGCGTATCCATCCAATGCGCCGCATTCCAAATGAAAGGGACTGAAAATCAATTTTGTCAGACATTCATTTGATTGAATAAACTGTAATCAATCCAAATTTGCCACTAAAATCATAAAATTGCACGTAATCTTTTGATCTCTTTAATATCGCCATCTGAAGTTAAGAATCCCACCTCAATAGCTATTGGAAGTTTTGATGGCCTTCATGCTGGCCACAGACAATTAATAAAAAGTGTAGTCGAAGAAAATCAATATACTCCAACAATTGCAAGCTTCTGGCCTCATCCCAGAGAAGTTCTTTACAAAGAGACGCGTCTTAGACTAGATCTCCCTTATGAAAAACTATCTATTCTTGAAGATCTGGGAATTGAACAGTTAGTCCTGATTCCTTTTGATTTAGAACTATCGAAATTAAGTGCAGAAAGATTCGTGAGAGATATTCTGATAAATCAATTACAAGCAAAAAACATTTCTGTAGGTGCTAATTTTAAATTTGGTTTCAGAAGAAGTGGAGACATCAATACA
>CACMCA010000043.1 GCA_902612005.1 uncultured Prochlorococcus sp.
AAATGATGGATATGTAGAAGAAGTTAGCACAACCTCCATTGAACCTCTTTATGCAGAACTTGAACATTTTCTTAAATGCGTTCAGGGTAAAGAAACACCTGAGGTAGATGGTGTGCAAGCCTCCAGAGCATTAAAAATTGCTGACTTTATAGAGAGTGCTGTCGATAATTCTGGCGATGCCATTTTACTTGAAAATCCCTTCTAATTCAAACAATCTCAACTAAAAGAATTTTATTTAAATCCAACTGCAGCTTGCCAAACAAATACCAATAAAAAGAAAAATAAAGGAATAAGTGGAAGAACATCAACAGTTGGAGCAAAGGCTTTGTATGCCTCTGGCAATTCAGCGAATGTATTAAATAGAGTGAGCACCTTTTTAATAATTTAATAAATTATGATAAGACGTTACCACGTATGGAGAGCAATAGAGGATGTTTTCCAAGGAGCGAAATCATTTGTAAAACAATTATCTCTAATTGCAGTAGAAATTGCATTAGTAAATCTTATTAAGTGAGAAATATTATGCAAACTTATGAGAGTTAGGCCTAATATTTCGTCATTTCTAATTAGATGATGCAAATACGCTCGAGAATAGGATTTACAGGTCTCGCATTTACAAGTTTTATCAATCGGAGCAAAGTCATTTTTAAATCGAGCATTTCTCAAATTCAATCTTTCATCATTAAATAATGCAGTTCCATGTCTTCCAAGTCTTGTAGGCAAAACACAGTCAAATATATCGAATCCATTAGCAACAGCTAAAGAAATTTCTCTTAGAGAGCCAATTCCCATTAAATATCTTGGTTTATTTATTGGTAAGAATTTCGGGACGTAATTAATTACACTATGTATTTGTTCCACTGCCTCACCAACACTTACACCTCCCACTGCTATTCCAGGCAGATCAAAAGAACTAGTAAATTTTGCGCTATATTCTCTCAATCTCGGATACCTACCACCTTGAACTATGCCGAATAATGCTTGATTGGATTTCTGATGAGTCTCAACACATTTTTGCAACCATGAATGAGTTCTTTGTAAAGAGTCCTCAATATCATTTTCGTTAGCTGTATGCGGAGGACAATGATCAAAAGCCATCGCAACATCCGATCCAAGATCCATTTGAATCTGCATTACTTTTTCAGGTGATAAAAATACATGACTCCCATCTCTTGGATTTTTAAATTCCACACCTTTATGAGAAATATTATTTAATTTGGCCAAACTAAAAACTTGATATCCTCCTGAATCAGTCAGGATAGGCTTAGGCCAATTCATGAACTTATGTATTCCGCCAGATTCTTTAACTAGTTTTTCTCCGGGTTGTAAATGAAGATGAAAGGTATTTGAGAGAATCATTTCTGCCCCTGTAGAGTTTAACTGCTTAGATGAAATTCCTTTAACCGTTGCCAAAGTACCCACAGGCATAAATTTTGGTGTGTTTACCTGACCATTTGGTGTATGAAAAATACCAGTTCTTGCCCCTGTATTACTACAATTCGATGTAATTTCAAATTCAAACACGATAATTTATAAAATTTTTTGATCCTTTTTTATTAATCTACCCTATTATTTAATATTGAATCTATTTTTATCTCATCAAAAAATATTTAATAAAAAATTTTGCAGGATCTTGGATTTTCTATACGACATTTCCAAAGATTCCTTTAATTAATCCAGAATTTAAAAATATTGCACAATTTGCGCCGCCTTTAGGATTTTTTATTGGAACTATACAGAGTTATATTTTTCTTTTTTTAACAACAAACTCTTGGTCAATTAATGCATCTACATTAATTTGTTTGGCTTCAGGATATTTAATTACTGGTGGTCTACACATTGATGGTTTAATGGATACTTTCGATGGTATTTTTGCGGGTAAAAAGAAACGTTTAAAAGCCATGAAAGACAGTAAGGTTGGGTCCTTTGGCGTTCAAGCTTTAGTATTTATAACTTTAATTCAAATTGCTTGCATACTGAAAATTCAAAACCAAATAATTTTTATTTTACCTATATGCTTATTTTGGGGAAGATTTTCAAATTTATTTTTTATAGAAAAGTTTAAATATATGAGTTATAAGAAAAAATCTATTAGTCACAAAAAGTATTGGAATGGATTTAAAAAAGAATCTTTGATCTCCATTATTTTTCTTTTAATTTTCATTGCATACCAATTAGTTTCAATTACATCCCAAGCAATTTTAATTAAATTTTTAATTCTTATTTTGATTGGTATTTTTGTAAGCTATTTTATCCCAAACATACTGGGTAATAAAATTGGAGGATTCAATGGAGATGCCTGCGGTGCAAGTATTCTACTAGTTGAAACTGCAATGATGTTTATTCATGCAATTCTTTTATAGGTAGTTCTAAATAGAAAATATTTTTCTTCTTAATATTTTTTAATTTCTCAGTAATATCAATCGAGTTATTTTCCAGCAATCTCAAATCTCCTCCAATTTGTTTTGCCAATTTCCTCGCCAAAAAAAGTCCCACACCAGTGCCGTCCTTTTTCTTAGCGGCAGATCCTCTAAAACCTTTTTCAAAAATTTTCTCGTTTTCATTTTTAGTTATTTTTTGACCAT
>CACMCA010000044.1 GCA_902612005.1 uncultured Prochlorococcus sp.
ATGGTTCTAAGAGAAAGTTGATACAATTCATTTACTTTTTAAAAGTAAACCAAGATTTTTGAATATATTAAATATTCGCACAAAAATAATGCTCTTCTAAAATTGGCCAATGTTGTTGTAATCGGAGCCCAATGGGGTGACGAAGGAAAAGGTAAAATAACTGATTTACTTAGTCGTTCGGCAGATGTTGTCGTTCGCTACCAAGGTGGAGTAAATGCAGGTCATACTATAGTTGTAGATGATAAAGTCTTAAAATTACATTTAATTCCCTCAGGGATACTTTATAAAAATACTTCTTGTCTTATTGGGTCGGGAACTGTGGTAGATCCCAAAATCTTGCTTAAAGAGATTGACATGTTAATTGATAATGGAATTGATATCTCAGGATTAAAAATTTCATCAACATCACATGTAACAATGCCCTACCACCGAATTTTAGATGAAGTGATGGAGGCTGATAGAGGGGCAAACAAAATAGGAACAACAGGTCGTGGTATTGGACCAACTTATGCAGATAAGTCACAAAGAAATGGTATTAGAATAAGAGACTTGCTCAATAAGGAACGGCTAAAGGATGTTATCGAAATTCCATTAAGAGAAAAAAACGGTCTACTAGAAAAAATCTATGACATTGAACCACTTAAATTAGAAGATATTCTTGAAGAATATCTTGACTATGGGGAAAGATTATCAAAGCATGTTGTTGACTGTACGAGGACTATACATGCAGCCTCTAAAAACAAGAAGAATATTCTTTTCGAAGGTGCTCAAGGCACTCTACTTGACTTAGATCATGGGACTTATCCTTTTGTTACCTCATCAAACCCTATATCAGGAGGTGCATGTATTGGCGCTGGAGTGGGTCCAACTTTAATTGATAGAGTAATAGGTGTTGCAAAGGCTTACACCACAAGAGTAGGAGAGGGGCCGTTCCCAACGGAATTGCAAGGGAGTATTAATGATCAACTCTGTGATAGAGGCAGTGAATTTGGAACTACTACTGGTAGAAGGAGAAGATGTGGGTGGTTTGATGGAGTTATTGGTAAATATGCTGTATCTGTAAATGGTCTTGATTGTTTAGCCGTTACGAAACTAGATGTGTTAGATGAATTAGATGAGATCCAAGTTTGTATTGCATATGATCTCGATGGAGAGGAAATAGACTACTTTCCTACAAATTCAGATGACTTAAAAAAATGTAAGCCAATCTTCAAAAAATTAAAAGGTTGGCAATGTTCAACTGCAGATTGCAGAAAACTATCTGATCTCCCAGAGAATGCTATGAATTATCTAAGATTTTTAGCTGAATTAATGGAGGTACCAATTGCTATTGTCTCTTTGGGGGCGAATAGAGATCAAACTATAGTAATTGAAGACCCAATTCATGGTCCTAAAAGAGCACTGCTAAGGTAATTTAGTTCCAAATTAATGAAGGAATCCTTTAGGCATTTTGAACATAAAAAAGTTGATCTCATTGGTCTGGGGAACGCAATAGTAGATATTATTGTAAATATTGAAGATGAGTTTCTTGAGATAAATAATCTGGATAAAGGATCAATGAATCTAATTAATCCTGATGAATCTCAGAGATTGTTAGAAAATTGCAAAGTGATCAAACAAATTTCAGGTGGATCCTCAGCAAATACCGTCGTTTCCTTAGCAGAATTAGGCAATCATGTGCAGTTTATAGGAAGAGTGAAAAATGATCAATTTGGAAATTTCTTTTCTGACGATATAAAAAAAAGTAAAACTATATTTAATACTCCACCTACTATTGAAGGTGCTCCAACAGCTCATTCAATCATTTTGGTTACACCTGATGCACAAAGAACTATGTGCACTTACCTAGGAGCATCTGTAGAGTTTGAACCAAAAGACATTGACTTTACTGTAATTAAAGAAAGTAAATACTTATATTTAGAAGGATATTTATGGGACAGCGAATTAGCTAAAAAAGCTTTTATTAAAGCCGCACAAATTGCAAAACAATCTAATACAAAAATAATTCTTTCATTGTCTGATTCATTTTGTGTAGAAAGACATCAAGAGAGTTTCTTGGAATTAATTGATAATTATGTAGATATAGTTTTTTGTAATGAATCCGAGGTGTTAAGTCTATTTAAAAAGGATAAATTAGAAAATTGCCGG
>CACMCA010000045.1 GCA_902612005.1 uncultured Prochlorococcus sp.
GAAAAAAAAAGATATATGAGCATTTATATTAGGGATTTTCAAGGTATATAGTATTTAAAAATTATTTAAAAAAATTATAGATTTAAGGTTACTTGTTATTTATTTTTAAACAAAAAAAATCCACTTTATAATTTCATAATCCCTACGTTTTAATTATTATAAACACCCAATGAAATATCTCATCTCAAGCAAAAGATCCAGGGCTGTATTTGCTATTGGAATAGTTGCCATAAGTATTGGATTAATATCAAAAAAAGTAATTTATTATCCAGCTGGAGGTTGTATGAAAGAGACTCAAGAAATAACCTTTAATATCTAGCCATAAATCTACTTAAATATTCCTTAATTCTTAAATCCAGTCAACTTTGATAACTCTTTTAGTGAAAGTACACCTAAAAAAAGTTTTCCATTTATTTCCCATGTGGGAAACCCTTTAATTTTTTTATCAATGCATAATTGAGTTTGACTATTTATGCCATCTCTTGCACATTCAACTACATTAAGTTCTCTATAAGCTTGCTTACCAAATAATTCACTTTGATTAAGACAATTAGGACACCAATATGCTGAATATTTAACTACACCATTATCTTTAAGGTATTTTGCCAACTCGATAGATTCCCTAGTACTTTCTGAGGTGACTGAAAGTTCTCTCTGATTATTCAAGTGGGAGCTATGAACAACACTTGGTAAAGTAAGCAAAACTAATAGTGGGATTAATAACCTTTTCATTTATTTACTACTTTTCCTCCATATTTTCTAACTATCTTATCAATCAAAATTCGTATATCTTTATTTTTAAGTTTCTCTATTTGCTGAAGATTTTCAAGAAGATCACATATTTGATCCTGTGTATCTTCATTTAATTCACTTACTGCCATTTATATTTTGAGTTTTTATATTCCAATCTTAAATCAAAAGTAAATTTACATACTTATTGTATTTATATTTTTTTATTGCTATTTTTTTAAAGCGGGCTAAGGTTCATATCTCCACGAGGATTTAGTCCGCTGAATTTTTAAAGATTCAATTTATTTTGGATCCCTCTTTAAGAAGTTGATTAGAAATATTCAAAAATATATATCTTAGCTTAATTTCAAAATTCAATTGATCAGCAATTTCGTACAACATTAAAAGTGTGACACTATTTATTCAATAATTATTTTATTTTGCTTCATAATTTTCTTAAAATACTTAAACTCGATAAATTCATGCATCATTTTGATATTATCAGATAATACTTTTTTATTAACTTCATAGTCGTCCAAATTAAGTGGAAATTTATTATTCTCAGAGAATGTTTTTTGATCAAAAGAAAAATTGATTGAATCCACTTTGTTGATTTTATTTTGAGCAGGTGGTTCATTTAATACACCTCGAGACCTTAACGCTTCTTCAACCAATAATCCTGTGACTTTTGACTGACTAAATTCATTAGCTGTGCACAATTTTTCAATAATTTCATGAACTTCTTCACTTGGCAAAAAACCAATTCTTTTCCTCTGGGAGGGCATAATTAAAAATAAAAATAAAAATAAAAAAAATTAGTGTCACACTTGCACATCACAAGTGTTGCACTATATTTGATTTAAGTCAACTAATTTTGCAATGCATATTTTAATATTTCCCGTCGGATTTATTCTTTGGTATCTAGCTTATGAAGCAAAGCCTATCCTTAATGATGAAGTAACACTTAATTGGGAAGAGAGAAATACAAATAAACGAAATAAACTATTAAATATAATCAACAAAAGCTTTTAAGATTTATTGTCAATAGATTTTGACCATTCCTTGTGCTTATCATCTAAATCTGAAATTAACTGTTTTTGATATGTAAATTTGAGTTGATTCTCGTTAAGTGATTTTTTTGTGATAATCATCTCTTGAGAGAAAAAATCAAGAGTCTTGGAACTACCAATTTTTTTTTTGACTTCCATATAAGTTATACATCTATTTTTTTTATATGATTCAAAAGCTTTTAGTATTAATATTTTTATATTCTTTTTATATTTACTTAATATATATTTTTAGCATGTTTGTTAAAAATATTAGTTTATCAAATAAAAAAGGCTATATTTAAACAAAATATACCTTTTATTATGA
>CACMCA010000046.1 GCA_902612005.1 uncultured Prochlorococcus sp.
TTTCAAAAGATGAATTAAGTTTTTATCCTTCAAATACTTGCATTCAAATAGCATTTAGCAAGTTAAAGATCCCATGGCAAGATACTGTTAATGTAAGCATTCACGGTAGAGATTCAACTAGGTTGGTTGAGGCTCTTAAACCAAGGCCTTCAAGTTTGGCGATTATTACAGATTCACACACAAAAAGTTTAGAAGTAATCAAAAATCATTTATTAGAATTAAATCTGATTAACTTCTATGATTTTTGGCTCTGTGAAGAGATTGGCTATGACAATGAAAATATACGCAAATTAAATCTTAATGAGTCATTCCCCTCAGATATATCAAGTTTAAACATTGTTGTTCTTACAAAAACAAAGAAAAATTTTGCTAATAATGATATCCCTCTTTTCGGGATCAATGACAGAATTTTTAAAACTTTTGATGATAGGCCAAATTTATTAACTAAAAGAGAGGTTCGCGTTCAAATCTTAGCTGATTTAGAACTCCCTAAAAATGGTGTCATCTGGGATATTGGAGCAGGTTGTGGATCAATTGGTTTAGAGGCATTAAAATTAAGGCCTGATTTAGACTTGTTTTGTATCGATAAAAGAATTGGATCAAAAGCATTAATACTTGAAAACTCGAAAAGACTTGGCGTAAAACCAAAATTTATTTTTGAGGAAGACATAATTAAAACTTTGAATACGAGAAATTTAAGTTCTTTTGAAAAAACTAGTAGATTAGTAATTGGAGGATGTGATAAAAAGACTAAAATTCAAATTATCAATACCATGGCTCCGGCCATGAGAATTGGAGATATTATCGTTATCCCAATAGTTGACATTCAAACTATTAAAGAGTTGAAAGAGGAATTAGAAGATAAAAATTTCAAAACAAATTTAAATTTAATTCAGACCTATAAAAGCTTAAGTATTGCTAGGGGAATGAGATTAGAACCAAATAATCCTATTTTTCTATTAAAAGGGAAAAAATAAATTTAAGTAATTGTTACTTATCAGGTTTAGCCACATGGGGCAACCCCCAACCCAGCTTATTTCTTAAAACTTGGAAAAATTCATGATCTTCAAGTCTTATAAACTTTACGGAGTGTTTACTTTTTCTTATCAAAACCCTATCTTCAGGCCAAACATAACAACCAGCATTCCATCAACAACCATTACTAATCTTTCAGGAGTGGCAGGGAAAACAGTTACTGGTTCTGAATCATTAAAAACTAATGCCCTTGATGCCAACGAATGTGGCGCAATTGGAGTTAATTGTACAACTGGACAATCAGGCGTAATAACTGGTCCTCCAGCACTCAGAGAATATGCAGTAGAACCAGTTGGAGTAGATAAAATTACTCCATCAGCTGAAATATCCACAGGAGCATGCCGCCCTATAGAAATTTCAAAGTGACACATACTTGTTAGAGGTTCTCTATGAAGAGCCATCTCATTAAGACAAAGAGACTCCCATCTCCTCTGATCATTCCTCATTACACTAATAATAAAGCAAGTTCTTTCTTCAATACCCCAATTTCCAGCAATTATTTTATCTATAGCTTCATCTAGGTTAGATAAATAAGCTTCTGCAAGAAATCCTAAATGACCAGTATTTATTGTAAGAATTGGAATTTTAGCAGGTGCAGTTTGCCTTGCCGCAGAAAGCACAGTCCCATCACCACCAAGAACAATTGCAAATTCCATTGATGAATCAAACCCCTCGGGAACACAATTCGTATATCCCAGGGGACGAACATGTTGATCAGGATTTGCGAAACCAACCATACCTCCAGAGCTACTAACTCTTACAACTTCAAAATTAGATTTTTCCAATTTTTTCTGAACAGAAGTTGCAGTTTGAACAGCTAGTTCCTTCCCATCATTAACGATTAGTCCTGCTTTACGTACCAATCAAAAAATTAAAGCTATGACTATCTTAAACTAATTTGTTGGACAATCCTAATTTAGGAATTAAATACTATTAGAACTGTTCTAAGAATCTAATATCATTTGTATAAAATTTTCTGATATCGTCGATTTGATGT